>JARGPR010000013.1 GCA_029210125.1 Pseudomonadales bacterium
TTACAACTGCACTGTGCATTAATTTTTCCATAGCAGCGCCGACTAACAACAGTGTTAATAAGCGGAACCCATTTTCCACGTATTGGTTGTACATAGGTGGATAGGTTTTCCATGTATTGGGATATTAACGCGCAAAACATGGAAAATCTCAACGTAAGTATTTTCATGCGCAATATGACTCAAACCTGCCGTCTGGGTTTAACTCCTGGCAAGTTCCGTAGAATGATCACGGCTATGATTGCCGCAAAACAATTCGATAAAAATGTTGCCCAGAATATTCCCACGTATCCAAAATAGTGCCCCATCAGCAATGCTAGTGGCACCAGAAAAACCATAAAACGTGCGATGGCTAGTATGATTGCGGCTCTTGGTTTGCCTAGTGCGTTACAACTGGCACTGGTGACCATCACCAGGCCGGCACCTATAAATGAGATGGGGACGATGGTGAGAAAGTCGGTAGCGACGCTTAGGACTGCAATTTCATCATTGAATATTGAGATAATGGGTGTTGCGAACAGGTAAAGTATGGCTGCTAAAATTAGACCGCAGCCAACGGTTAGTATTGAAATTGATTTAAGTCCCTGGCCTATTCGGTGGTATTTACCGGCTCCAAAATTTTGACCGACATAGGGAGCGATACTTCCTGCGAGTGCCATCAGCGGTACCATCGCGAGTGCTTCTATGCGGGTTACGATACCGAAGGCGGCAACCGCATCGCTGCCGTAGTTTGCGATGATTCCTACCAGTACTGCAGCGGACAGCGGAATGATCATTGCGCTAATGGCTGCAGGTAAACCTACGTGCAGAATGCTGCGGGTTGATTGTAAAAACTCACTGGGGGTAGGGATGCTGATGGTTAATAGGGATTCTCGGTAAATCAGTATATAGAGGGTGAAAATCACGCTAATCCCGTGGGCGGTTACGGTGGCGATGGCTGCACCCATTAAACCCAATGGGGGAAATCCTAATAGGCCAAATATTAAAATCGGCGCTATCGCCAGGTTGATGATGGATGTAAATACCATGATCTGGCTGGGAGTGCGGGTATTGCCAGCAGCGCGGAATATGGCGTTGCCGCTCATCGGGATGGCCAGGAATACTGCACCGAAATACCAAACTTCGATATATTGATGAATGAGAATAAGAATTTCCGGCGATGCGCCCATTAAGCTAAACGTCAGATCAATGGTGGCCAGCCCTATGGCGGCAAGAACCACCATTACGATAATGGAGAGAATCAGGCTATCGCGGCATAGTCGCTCGACGCTTTGTTGGTCTCCTGCCCCTAGACTTCTCGATATTACGGAGCCTGCTCCGGTGCCCATGCCGCGGCTTAAACGGCCAAATATCATGGTGACGGGGAATATAAAGCTGATCGCGGCTAACTCTTTTGAGCCGAGCTGACCGATAAAATAGACGTCGCCCAGGGAGATGGCGATCATCGACAGAATGCCCCATATCATTGGGATCGCCATTCCAAGCAGCAACGGCGTGACAGGGCCGTGGGTCAGATCGCGTGCGGGTTTTTTCACTCAGTGGATTTCATGTTTGGTGGTTTGTTTGGTGGATTTTTTGAATGATCGGCAGTAACAAATACATCAGGGCAAGCGCAACAGCAGCGATAGCTGCACCGGCGTAAAAAGTGGCTTCCGGTCCGAGTTGCTGCCATAGCGCGCCCGCGATAACACTGGCCAATAGTAGAGTGATCCCGCTTACAAAATGAAAAATCCCAAAGACAGTGCCTCGTAACTTTTCCGGTGCTGTATCGGTTACCCAGGCTGAAAGTACGCCATGGGTGAATCCCATATGAATACCCCAGAGTGCAATCCCGAGCATCACGGTGATTATATTGGAGGCCAGTGCGAGTGCGATATCTGCGGCGATCAGGAAAACAAAGCCAACCGCAATCAGGGACTGGCGATTAAAATGATCCGACAGTACACCGGCTGGATAAGCGGTTACCGCATAGGCCATATTCATGATCACCATCACGACGGGAATCATGATGATGCTAAAGCCGATATTTTCAGCACGCAGTATTAAAAAAGCTTCGCTGAAGCGTGACAGGGTTAGTAATCCACTGACAATAACTACAATCCAGAAGGCGCTGCCGAGGGTTTTTAGCGTGGCTAAAAAATTGCCGTGGCAGTGTGTTTTATAAGGCTGATCAATAACGGGTTCTTTGACGCCGAAAATAAGTAAAGCAACCGCAATCAGCGCAGGTATGGTGGCGTACCAAAAAACCGCACGGATATCGCTGGCGAGTAAAAACATCAGCAGCAGGGCCAGCATTGGGCCAACGAAGGCACCGATTGTATCCAGAGTCTGGCGCAAGCCAAAGCTAGCACCGCGGGATTGTGTGGGGGTCAAATCGGCAATCAACGCATCCCTGGGCGCACCACGAATACCTTTGCCGACGCGATCAATTAGTCTGGCGGAGAGAATCCAGTCTGCGGACTGGGCAAGAGGGAATAGAGGTTTACATAGGGTAGCAAGGCCGTAACCAATGCCTGCTAGCAGTTTTCGTTTGCCAAGGTAATCGCTCAGGGTTCCGGAGAATATTTTCACCGTTGACGCGGTGGCCTGGCCGAGTCCTTCGATCAGGCCTACTGTAACCATACTAGCGCCAAGCACGGTGGTCAGAAAAATGGGTAACAGGCTATGGATCATCTCCGAAGAGATGTCCATAAAAAGGCTTACAAAACCAAGCGTCCAAACTCCGCCAGGAATGGATGCGAGCTTTGCGTAAAGCTTGCTGATCATGGCGGGTTGAATAGCCTAGGGAGCTACGATTATTTTCCCATCAAACCTTTGACAGTGGCTGGGATGTCGCCCGGTAGCAGTATGGTTTTGCTGTTTTCGGAAGTGGACATATCTTTAACCGCATCGATATATCGCTCACCCAGCAGATACATCACTGGCAGCTCTTTGTCCTGGATTGCTTCGGTGACCATTTCAATCGCTTTCTGGCTGGCGTTGGCTAGTACCACCTGGGCCTGGGCGTCACGCTTTGATGCTTCCAGCCGACCTTCTGCCTCAAGAATTGCCGCCTCTTTTTCACCGTTGGCACGGGTGACGGTGGCTCGTCTGGCCCGCTCTGCTGCAGCTTGTTCTTCCATCGCTGTTTGCATGGTGCTGGAGGGGTTGATGTCCTGAATTTCAACAGTCTTCAAGATAATACCCCAGTCAGCGATATCATCAGAAATCATGGTTTTTAATTTAGTTTTGATCTGATCCCTTGAGGAGAGGGCTTCATCCAAAGCCATCTCGCCGATAATGGCCCGCAATGAGGTTTGTACCAGGGTTTGAATGGCGACGGTGAAATTTTCAATACCGTAGACAGCCTTCTCGGGTGAAACGATATTAATGTAGGCCACTGCGTTGGCAATGATCACGGCGTTATCTTTGGTGATCACTTCCTGAGAGGGGATATCCAGTACGATATCTTTGGTGGTGACTTTGTAGGCGACGGTATCAATAAAGGGCACCAGTATATTCAGGCCTGGATTGATGGTTGCGTGGTATTTTCCGAGTCGCTGAACCACCCATTTATAACCCTGTGGTACCAGTCGCACACCTTTTAGAATGGTGACAAATGCACCGACGAGTATGGCTAAAACTACGTATAGAGTACCGCTCATGATCTTCTCCTTTGATTAGAGACCTTTGCATGAAAGCCATTTTGCTTCCATGCTGCGTTAAAAAAGTGCTCAATCGGTCACTTACATCTGTAAGCTCCCTCTCTGCGCGCCTTTTTGCCTTGCCTGAAAGTAAAATCATCTCTCATGCAAAGGCCTCAATTAATTAAAAATTGGCTCGAAAGCTTAAGGGTTATTTTTTTCTTACTACCAGGGCGTTACCCATAATATCGGTAACGATAACTCGGTCACCGAGTTGTAAGGGCGGTTCATCTTCGGGATAGAAAAATGGCCATTCTTCAGCCCCTAACAGGGGCGTAGAAAAACGCACTTCACCACGTTTTTCTCCCATGGGCAGGTCGGTAACCTGGCCTATTGCACCGGTCATCGCTTCTTTGGACATGCCCGCTTTGGTGCGGTCTGTGGAAAGAGGCTTTAGAAATTTAAACCACATGATCGTAAAGGCGACGGATATAGCGGTCCAGATACCCACCTGAAGCTCTAGCGATATATCTGGAGCTATCGCCACGACGATACCAACCAGGACCGCAGCAGCACCAAACCATAATATCGTGAAACTTGGCAGAATGATTTCGGACAACATCAGCGCGATACCGAGCACAATCCAGTACCACCATAAAATCGTAATTTCCATACACGGCAACCCTTGATTAATGAGTGAATAAGCGGTTCTCTTTCAGAGCCGTTTTGTCGACATAATCCGAAGATAGTAACACTAGAGAGGCCAGAGAAAACTATTGATGTGTTATTCGTAAAATAAATAGCGGATATACCTTCTATTTATTTCAATTATGCCGGTTTGGTCACTATACTGTGCGCCACCTGTAGAAGGGGCTCGGCAGCTGTGTACAGCTCTGTTGCTGACTAACCAAAGCTACATGTCTTATTTTATACAACCCACGAGGTAGACCATGTCTCAATACTCAAACGATATTGCAGCAGCCGGTTCTTTGATCAAAGAAAATGGCAGCAGCTGGAATGCGATTAACCCTGAATCTGTAGCACGTATGCGCGCTCAAAACCGTTTTAAAACCGGTTTGGATATTGCCAAATACACCGCAGGTATTATGCGTAAGGATATGGCTGCATACGATGCGGACTCTTCACAATACACTCAGTCATTAGGTTGCTGGCACGGTTTTATCGGCCAACAAAAAATGATCTCAATCAAAAAGCATTTTGAGAATACAGATCGTAAATACCTCTACCTTTCAGGTTGGATGGTTGCGGCACTGCGTTCAGAGTTTGGTCCTCTGCCTGACCAATCTATGCACGAAAAAACTTCAGTTGCTGGTTTGATCGAAGAGCTATACACATTCCTTCGTCAAGCAGACGCGCGTGAGCTGGGCGGATTGTTCCGTGAGCTAGATGCTGCTCGTGAAGCGGGTGATTCAGTTAAAGAAGCTGAAGTTCAAGCAAAAATCGACGGTCACGTGACTCACGTTGTACCTATTATTGCTGACATTGATGCAGGTTTTGGTAACGCAGAAGCGACTTACCTGATGGCTAAGCAGATGATTGAAGCGGGCGCATGCTGTATTCAGATTGAAAACCAGGTTTCTGATGAGAAGCAGTGCGGACACCAGGACGGTAAAGTAACCGTTCCCCACGAAGATTTCCTCGCGAAAATCCGTGCGGTTCGTTACGCATTCCTTGAACTGGGTATTGATGACGGTGTGATCGTTTCTCGTACCGACTCTTTGGGTGCCGGCCTTACCAAACAGATCGCTGTGACTAATGAGCCAGGCGATTTGGGTGACCAATACAACGCATTCCTTGATTGCGAAGAAGTAACCGCTGATAACATGGGCAACGGCGACGTTGTGATCAAGCAGAACGGCAAATTGGTACGTCCTAAGCGTCTGCCTAGCAACCTGTTTCAGTTCAAAGCGGGTACTGGTGAAGCTCGATGCGTACTGGATTGCATCACTTCTCTGCAAAACGGTGCGGACCTTCTCTGGATTGAAACTGAGAAGCCTCACGTTTCGCAGATCGGTGGAATGGTTAACGCTATCCGTGAAGTGATCCCGGATGCCAAGCTGGTTTACAACAACTCGCCTTCATTCAACTGGACTCTGAACTTCCGTCAGCAAATCTTTGACGCAATGCAAGAAGCTGGAAAAGATGTATCTGCATATGATCGTGCTGATCTGATGAACGAAAAATATGATGACTCTGAGTTGTCTGCGGCGGCTGATGACAAGATCCGTACCTTCCAGGCAGATGCTGCCCGCGAAGCTGGAATCTTCCATCACCTGATCACACTACCTACTTACCACACTGCGGCATTGTCTACCGACAACCTTGCCAAAGAGTACTTTGGTGATCAAGGTATGCTGGGTTATGTTGCTGGCGTACAGCGTAAAGAGATCCGTCAGGGTATCGCATGCGTTAAGCACCAAAACATGGCTGGATCAGACATGGGTGACGATCACAAAGAGTACTTCTCTGGTGATGCAGCGCTTAAAGCCTCTGGTAAAGACAACACGATGAACCAGTTCTAATTGAGCTGATCACAATAGTGTTGAGATCTTATCGGTTGATTGATTACCGATTCAAGATTAAAAGGGCGGAATTTATTCCGCCCTTTTTTTTGTCTTTTTTTTCTGTTTTTTTTGTATCGTGATTATCATGGGGTTTGCCTTACTCAGGTATATTAGAGGCGGGTTATCTTTAATGCCCGTATGGATATTGTTTTCGATTGAAGGGGTTGGGCGGCAACTCACGAATCACTAAATACCTAGCCTCATGGCAAAGGTTACTACCTTTCAAATTTACAAATTATTGATCGCTGGTAGAGTTTTTAAAAAGAGCTTGCGCGCAGGGCGGGGTAGTTTCTTTTTTTGCCAAGCCTATGGTTAACGGTACCGAATCAAATTACCCGATATAAAACGTTGTCCGCCACCTTAACCGTTTGAAATATAGGGGAATTATTTGATGGACTCGCCAGTGGAAGGTGCACAATAACTGGTCTTTTTTTTGTGCTGTGCAGCAGAACTGTGCGTAAACTACCTGGCGATTATTCTTCAGTGTTATATGCGTCTAGCTGGATTCGAGAGAGTATCGGTTGTCTGTGTCTGCATGATAAGTAGGCACATTTTTTGCTTTAAATGGTGTTGGTATGACTACCCATGCTATTGATGGCAGTCGCCGCTATTGATCCATGACTTTATTGGTAATGTCGCCCTACTCACTGGAGCCCCTATGCTATTCGGCCGAAACAAAAAGAATCCGATCAAAATTGCAGACAAGGAGGTGGTTAAGTGGACCTACTCCACTTGTGGATATTGTTCTACTGGATGTTCCATCGAAGTGGGTACCGACGCCAATGGCAAACCCGTATCGTCGCGAGGTGTTGGTGGGGCAGACGTAAACCGCGGCAAGCTTTGTGTTAAGGGTATTTTCGAACATGAACTGTTCGAATCATCAGGTCGAGGTAATAACCCACTGATTCGAGAAGATATCTCCCAGGGGTATCGTGAAACCGACTGGGACTCTGCCATGGATCACATGGCATCCGAGATTAGCCGGATCCAGGAAACCTACGGGCGAGACTCCTTCGCAGTGGTTTCAACCGGCCAATTGATGACTGAAGAGTTTTATACCCTTGGCAAGCTCACTCGAGGCGTAATCGGCACCAATAATTACGACGGCAATACAACCCTTTGTATGGCCTCGGCGGTATCGGGTTATAAACGTTCCTTTGGTTCAGATGGGCCACCGGGTTGCTACGAAGATCTTGAACAAACCGATTGCTTGATTGCCTGGGGTTCTAACCTCCCCGAGCAGCACCCGATTATCTATTGGCGTATCAAAGAGGCTCGGGAACATCGTGATTTCCCACTGATCGTGGTAGACCCTCGAGTCACAATGCTGGCGCAGCAGGCAGATATGCATCTGGCCATTACGCCAGGCACTGATGTTGTACTTCAAAATGCGCTAATTCACGTGATTCTCGATGAAGGTTTGGAGGATCGAGAATACATTAACGCCAATACGGTAGGGTTTGAGCAGCTAGAGATGGAAGTTGCCAAATACGATCCAGTTACGGCCTCCAAAATCTGTGGCATTGATGAGGACACTATTCGTAATGTGGCGCGCATTTACGCGAAAGCGGGTGCTGCCAGTAGTATTTGGACGATGGGAATCAACCAGAGCACCCATGGTTCCGATGGTGTGGTTGGGGTTAATAACCTTAACCTGGTGACTGGTAATATCGGTAAACCCGGTGGCACCAGCCTGTCGATTACCGGTCAGTGCAATGCGATGGGTACCCGTGAATGGTCTTCCTGCTCCGGTTTACCAGGGTATCGAGCGTTAGAAAACCCCGATGACCGAGCTGAAATTGGCGAATTCTGGAACGTTGATCCTGAATTTTTTCCAAAGAAACGTGGTCTGGCTCAGACCGATATTTTCCCTGCGATCGAGTTAGGGGAAATTAAAGGTCTGTGGTTAGTTGCGACCAACCCGATGACATCTATGCCCAACACCGCACGTATTCGTAAGACTCTGGAAAAACTGGATTTTCTTGTGGTTCAGGATTCATACGCAGATGTTGAGACCACCCAATATGCCCACTTGTACTTGCCAGCGGCGACCTGGGCTGAGAAAGAGGGCGTATTCACCAATACCGAAAGGCGCGTGAATATCACCCGGCAAGTGACGCAACCCCATGGTAACTCGAAGTCGGATCTGGCTATCTTTAACGAGCTTTCGAAACGGTTTAAGCAGGCAGAAAAAGTTAAATTCCCAGAAAAACCAGCACAGGTTTTTGAAGAGATGACCCACCTCTCGAAGGGTCGGTTGGTTGATATTTCTGGCATGAGTCACGATCTGATTGAAGAGAATCGTGGTATTCAGTGGCCCTACACGAGTGATGACGCCGCTACCGGCGAACCCATAAAAGCAGGCGGGAAACGACTGTATACCGAACCAGGTACATTCAGGTATGCCGATGGTATGGCAAAATTGATACCGCTACCCTTTATTGATAATAACGAAGTGCCCGATGATAGATTTCCGTTTTGGTTAAACACCGGTCGTTTGGTTGAGCATTTTCACACCCGAACCAAAACCGGAAAAGTCGGTAATAACAACAAATACAGCCCGATTCCATTTATGGAATTAAACCCAGATGCGGCTGATGAACTGGGTATTCGCTCCCAGGAATATGTACGCCTGGTTTCGAAAAGAGGTGATGCCATCGTCATGGCGCAGCTGACCCACCGTGTTCCCAAAAATATGATTTTTGTTCCGTTTCACTTTCACGATTGTGTAAACCGATTGACTCTGGGGCTGCTTGATCCGCATTCACGACAACCAGCGTACAAACAGTCGTCGGTTCGTTTGGAAAAATTGGAAGACCAAAAAGCCGCAGCGGTGATGAGTATGGAGAGGCGCGAATTTTAATTAACTCCGCATGTAAGCAAGTTAAATACAAAGAATCACATACAGGGCAACACCAAAACCAATGATTAAAGTACGAAGTGATGAACCGGAATACGCATTTCTGTGGGATAAAGAAACCAAGAAAGAGACTCGTTATGGCGCAAAAATCGATCTGACCAATCTTGACTCAGAGCTGAGAGACGAAAGCCTTAATATCAATAATGATGATGGTATTGGTGAAAACCCCAATCGCTACAAACAGCACGGATTTTTTCTGAATGCGGATAACTGCATCGGTTGTCACGCCTGTGAGGCCGCCTGCAGCGAAAAAAATGATAACCCCGCCCATATTGCATTTCGCTCGGTAGGTTTTGTTGAAGGTGGAACCTATCCCGACTATCAGCGCCTGAATATATCAATGGCCTGCAACCATTGCGAAGATCCGGTTTGTTTAAAAGGCTGTCCAACCCGTGCGTACACCAAATTTGCAGAATATGGTGCGGTATTGCAAGATCCTGATATCTGTTTTGGCTGCGGGTATTGCACATGGGTATGCCCCTACAACGCACCTCAGCTTGATCCTGTTAAAGGTGAAGTCAGCAAATGTAATATGTGTGTCGATCGGCTGGAGGTGAACCTGAAACCAGCCTGTGTTTCCGCCTGCCTGGGTAATGCGCTGGATTTTGGCGTGATCGAAAATACCCCTGAAAACAGAGTTGAAAATAAAACTTCGATTCCTGGTTTTCCAGATCCTGAAATTACTCATCCCAATATACGTTTTCAACAAACCCGATCGACCCATCGGGAGATGACACGAACTGACACCGCCCCTGTTAAATACCATCGCGACGATAGCGTTGGGGTTTTTACGCCTGTAGTGGATGAAAAATTAGGAAGAGAACGGCACTGGAACTGGAAAAAATTGTTGGGTTCCCATGAAAGTGCACACGTCATGTTTACCTTGGGAACACAGGCAGTTTTAGGTGCCTTCTTACTATTAGTAATCGGTGGTTTGCTAGAGATTTCAACCATTTTGGCAATCACAACATCCGCTGCTTTTATTCCGTTACTGGGCGTGATGTTCGCTATCCAGGCATTTGGTTTGTTTAAACTGAATATGCACCTAGGAAAACCTCACCGTTTTTATCGTGGTTTTAATAATCTCAGATACTCCAATCTGAGCCGAGAGATTGCCGGTGTTTCAGGATTCTTTGGTGGCTTTTGTGGCTATGCTCTTTTCTCACTATTCGATGGTGAATTATTCGCTACTTTAGCGAATGTTTTTGCTGGTGTTGGTGTAGTTAGTGGCAGCTTGGGTCTCTACTTTATGATCAAGATTTATCGTATTAAAGCGCGACCTTTTTGGGATCATTGGCAAAGCGGCAGCGCATTTTATGGCAATACAATGAACCTTGGTGCTTTACTGGCCGGTGCCATTTCATTGCCGTTTTTATTGGGTTCGGAACCATTAATTCATCAGGCAGTAATGACCTTAGGTAGCCTGGTATTTGCTGGTTTACTGCTTGAAATTGTAGGGCATGTCTTTCATCAGCGAGATATGAATCGGCAAGCGGGGGAGGGTGCTGCATCCTTTTATGAGCAGGCAACCACTTATGGAAAATCCTGGATTACACGAAACGTACTTCTCGGACTAAGTCTCGTTCTCGCTGCAGTGATGGTTTGTTTTGATTTTGGTAGCACCGGATCACTTGTCGGTTGGTATGTTCTAACCGCGCTGGTGGTCGCAGCGGTTGCCATTAGTCGCTCGCTATTTTTTGTATTAGTTATACCCACCACTATGCCGGGTGCCTTTTTCTGGAAAAACAAAGGTTTTGTAGAGCATGCAAGAGAAACTGGTTTGGCGGACCTTGAGCAGATGGGAGTGGTTAGAGAAGGGCATCATGCATTTAAGGTAGGCGAGTTGATCGACACCATTAAAACAACTTCACCTAAACAGATGTATAACCACATTAAGGATATTTTGGTGTGGAAATCTGTTGAATGAAGGTGCGACTGGAGCGTTTGATTTCATCCCTCGCTGAGGGGCTGATTGAGCGAGAAATCCCCTCACGGCTAATTATATTAAGTGCCTTGACGGGAGAGCACAGTCTACTTGTGGGGCCACCGGGCACAGCTAAAAGTATATTGGCCCGAAAGCTACATGAGCTGTTTGCTGGTGGTGAATACTTCGAACGATTGCTGACGCGGTTTTCTGTTCCGGAAGAGTTGTTCGGGCCGCTATCCATCAAAGCGCTTGAAAATGATCAGTACCACCGCCAAACAGAACATTACCTGCCATCCGCTAGCATTGCTTTTATTGACGAAATTTTTAAGGCAAATAGCGCGATCCTGAATTCGTTGCTGACCATTCTCAATGAAGGTGAATTCGACAATGGCGCCCAGCGCCAAAAAGTGCCACTTGTTTCAGTGGTTGCAGCCAGTAATGAGTTGCCGGATGACTCTGAGCTGGAAGCCTTGTATGACCGTTTTTTAATACGTTATCAGGTACAACCGGTATCGGAACTACAGTTTAAGGAACTTTTGTTGCTTCCATCGGAAGCAGCACCGGGTACTCTTCATGAACAGGATAAACTTACCACCGCTGACATAGAGCATATTCAGCAGCAATCCAAACATATCGTATTACCGGATGAAGTGATTCAACTACTTTCGGTCATGCGTGATTATCTGAAAAAGAATAATCATTATATTTCTGACCGGCGCTGGCGAAACGTCGTTAAGTTGCTAAAAGTATCGGCCTATACCAACGGTCAAAAACAGGTTTCGATTTGGGATTGCTGGTTAGTGCAGCACTGCTTGTGGAGCCTACCCGAGCAGCGGGCAGGATTGGTCAGCTGCTATGAAATGCACCTTGGAATTGGTAGCGGCTTTTACCCCGAACGACTCGAGAAACTCATCTCAACCTGGGAGCAATCACTTAACGAAGATCAGAATAGTGAGGTTCAGTCCGTCAATAAGCTTGGGCATCGATTGTATTTCGATATAAATGATCAGCTAACAACCGATGCTGATTTTACGGAGAGACTATACCGGGATGCCATGCCACTTTATCTGTCACCTCGGGGGCAGGAGGAGGATCGAAGTAATGATAACAGGGGATACACCCACCAGGAGTTACGGGATAAATTTTTTGATTCTCATTATAAGCAAACCCATATTGATGGGTCCTGGCAACATATCGATGAATACGTACGGCTGACTGAAAATCATTTGCTCGTTAAACATAAGCATAGAGCTAGTATGGAACCGCTTAAACACGCTCATGATTATATTCAAAGTAAAACCCAGGAGCTTTCTTACATTCATACCGGTCTCATCGAACAGACTGATATTCTTGCAAGTCTCTTAGGTTCGGTCAAAGAGGAGATCTCTGAGCATCTGTGGATCGACTCATCTTTTCAGCAAATTGCGGTCAAAAATCTCAAGCAATCGCAGTTGCAGGTTTCCACACTTTGTCAGCGTATTGACACAGTCATGGCTGGTTACCGCCAGCTGCCGGTGCGCTAGTACAATCACTGGATGACATTAGCCTTATTCGAAGCAAAATTTTCTATTCTGGATCAGCTCCCAGAGTCCATTTACAGTGCGATTGTTACGCATCATCACGGTGATTTAATAACTCGTTGTCGTGGCATCCTGCAGTGGCGAGATGCATTACTGGCGGGTAACTTGCCTGAAGAAACGGATCTAAATTGGCCCGCACCTGAATTGGCTCGTACTACCCTGATGCGATTAGAAACGCTGGAACTTGCAGAGCTTTGCTATCAACAGGAAGCGATTACAGACAGCGTGCTGCTGGATATCTGTGAGGGCATTACTTCTGCAGAACAGTTCTATGCTCACAAAGGAGATAGCTTTGTAGACAAGCTAGCCCAGCGGCAAAAAATTCGTGATAAAAATTCTTCCTTTAAGGACGAGGAAGGGCTAGCAGATCATGTGGATGTATCAGAGCCTCCATCCAGTTCCGAACAACATGATCCCGGTAACGATCGGAACGATGAGCTTTCGGCTGAGGATTTAGCAGACCTTTCAACGAAAGCCGGTGCAACCGATGGAGGAACCGCTACTGAACCAGAGCGGATAGATCAGCCATCCACTAAGTATGAGAAGGCTGAAAAGGTCGAAACAACACCTCAATTGGCGGCCCAGTGGCAATCGGAAGCCGGTAATGCAGATTCTCTATATCCACCAGATAAAATGGATCAATCAGTATCAGGTGAGTCCGTTTATGGCGAGGTCGCTAATGAATCAGAATTCGTAACGCCTATCGGTGAAAATGAGCTTTCTAACAAGGAGGCTATTTCTTTTTTAGCATCGGATAATCAGTTGTCTGATAACAATGCATTTACCAAATTAAAGCCGCCTGAAGATATTGCAGGTCAGAGTGATTCCGCACTGCAAGAACAGTGGCAGATACTTGCAGAAAGCTGGAAAGATATCGCGAGTGCTTATAAGCAATTTTCAGGTTTTTTGGGAACTGGCTGGGATTTAACCCCAGGACAACTTCAAACTGGGGATGTACATTCCATTCTTCGATATCAGCAGAAGCTTCGTGAAACCCCAGAATTAGCCAAACTCGTTGCATCACTAGGGCGACATAAAAACGCTAGTGAAATGACAAATAATCAGGAGCAAGACACTGGATCGAAAAGGCCAATTAGTGAAATCTATACACCTCTGGCTGTGATGGAAACAGGGGGGATTGTCAGGAGTGATTCCATTACCAACATGCTTCCTGCAGAATCCTTATTGCTTGGACACCCCCGATTAAAAATCCTATGGCATGCCAAGCGCGCAGAGCAGCTACTGCTGGGTTATCAATACAGCGGGTTAGCACCAGACCAAACCGCTCAAAAACACCTCTATCAACTTAGTCAATCGACTACCAATTCCAAGCTAGTCGATGGAAGAGGGCCGATTATAATTTGTCTGGATACATCTGCCTCTATGCAAGGGCAGCCGGAAGAGATCGCTAAGGCATTGGTATTGGAGGCGATCCGCATAGCGCGAACTGAACAACGTGACTGTCATATCTACTGCTTTGGCAGCAGCGATGAGACGATCGAATATACAGTGTATACCCATACGGGATCCGTATCGGAGTTAATCGGGTTTTTACGACAATCCTTTGCCGGTGGTACCAATGTATGTCAGCCGCTGCTAGTGGCACTAAAAAAACAGCAGCAAAAAAAATGGCGAAATGCTGACATTTTGTTGTTGAGCGACGGCCGTTTTCCCATGCAGGTCGATCTATTTGAAAACATCAACCGGCTCAAAAATAATCAGGGCTTACGCATACACGGCATATTGCTTGGCAGCTGGCGAGGTCGCGCAATGGAAGCACTGTGCGAACCTATGCATCGATACAGCGACTGGTAAAAACCCGCCTTAATGCTCCAGTTTGGGAGTGTGCGATTCTTGTACTACTCCCTTGATCTGAATCAATCGTATTGTTACCTATAAGAGTATCCTAAAAGCGTGGGATGTAGAATGTGTGGACGCAATAACTGCAAATAATGGAGGCTGTCATATGAGCTGTTTTATACCTCGGGCTGTGCCCTCCGGAGCGCGGCGACTGCTATCGCCTAAGCTTGAGCAACTCCTTCTACTCATATTACTGATCCCGTTATTGGCAACAGGCAGTGATTTAAATAGGACTTCCTCGGTGATCATGACGATCCAAACATACAGTGAGTGGGAGCCTGGAACGACGCGACAGGTTCGTCAAATATCAGTTGACGGAAAAGGTGTGGGTCAGCTTGTAATTTGGAAAGATAATCGCGTTACCGATGTCGGATTTTTTTCATACCCAGTGAATGAATTGTCAAAGTTGGGCTCTCGCTTTACTAGAAGCTTTGACGATGCATACATCTCAACTGAGTTGGAGGACGAAGGGTTAATAGTGGAAGGTTATCCAGCATCAATAAAATATTATTTTTCCGATCGGGAGAGCGTAAAAATAATAGATGCGGAACCCGCATATTCTGGTACTCCAATCGAATTACTAGATCTTGCCAAGCAGCTGGAAAAATATTCATCTACTTGTAAAAGTAAGCAGCTGTCGAGCCAGTATTTAAATCTTGTTCCTGTTGGTCGTCAGCAATCAGTTGAAATTAATGCACTCTACAAAACACTGCCTACGGAACAGGCATTTAGGAAGGTAATATCTGAATCGATATGGCAAGAACTTCGAGTGCCAGCAAGGCTGGTACCCTTAAACGGCGGAACAAAAACTAAAATAGTTACCTTTTTTAATGAATTTTATGAGCAGCAAAGGGAGGCTGATTTTTACTATTTTCGACGTAAATCAGGAGAGGTTTTCCGAGTAGGTTTTTACTAAATAGAAGCACGCGAGTGAAAACAAGCGTGTTATTAGAAATACACTGGATTGATATGGGAGTATCGTTATGAAGCAGAGATTTAAAAATAAATGGATGGCATCAATAGTTGCGTTAAGCACGCTGTTGATGCTACCGGGGTTGGGGAATGCGGGCTCCAACTCCCTGAGTAAACATAGTTATGATTCAACCTCCAAAATAGGTTATTTCGACCTCGTAGTGAGTCTGGATTGGCAACCGGATCAGGCAGATAAAGATGGTCGATTGAAGAACTCCTTTCAGCAGTTCGCTAAGGATGTTTTTACGATGACCGAGGGCCAACAAAAAATACGTAAATTGTATGTCTTTACTAACAGTGAGCAGATGAATACCGCTGACATTCGCTTTAAAAATGTCGGCGGGCGCTCTAACGCACATGCCGGCGGTATATTCCACAGCGGTGGAAGAATATTGACCTACACCGGGTTTTCAAGCGGGAGCGCACGATCCGACTCGTACATTGGCCACACGATAGCCCATGAGTTTGGTCATTATGCGCACTCTTTGTATGACGAGTACAAGGGGTCTGCGTCCAGCTCAACGCGGCCGTCTAAGCCGCTGTCGGGGGATAACGCTCGCCCAACGATTATGAATCGTCAAGGTACATACCAATGGTACAGCGTGGATTCTGATTACGACACGGCAGCCGAAAAAGTGACCGCCCAATGGCGTGTATACCAGGCCTCCGCGTGGGAAACGCTGGTTAAAAACCCAACCAATGACAAAATCCCCAACACCTTTCAGCCGGCATTTCCTCGGGTTAGGTATTCAGAGTTTGATGGCTTTGGCATTCCGACACCCCTGACCAAGCCTTCAACGGGTTGGAATTCCGATTTCGAAATCATCTACGTCAGTGGCTCGGTAGCAGTACTGGTTATTGACGATTCAGGGAGTATGGGTGGAGCACCGATGGCCGCCGCTATAGCCTCAGCGAAGCAGTTTGTTGATTTGATGAATATCGGTGAAAAAGTCGCGGTTGTTGGGTTTGATGGCTCTGCGCGTATTGATATTGGTGTAACTGAATTGACAGACCAGGCGGCAAAAAATCTGGTTAAAGCCGCGATCGATGGGCTTGTTGCAGGCGGGGGAACTAGTTTTTCATCCGCTCTTTCTACAACCCAGTCGCTGCTAACTTCTGAAAGTAGCGCTTCACAAAATCGCTATGTGGTGATGATGTCCGACGGTCAGGCTTCAACGCCAAGTACAACATTTTACCAGCAGAACAACATTCCTATTTACACCATTGGTTTAGGGTCTGGTGTGAATGCGTCGGTGCTAACTGCAATTGCCTCGGCAACCAACGGCACCTATACCTCATCTCCAACGGCCTCTGAACTTGCTAATGTTTATGCGCAGGTTCGTCGTGATACCGTTGGTAACGAGCAGTTGGTTGGTCAATCTGAAAATGATGTTGCCGCCGGTGCGACCCAAACCTGGTCTACTGAAATTAGTTCCGAAGCGGGGGCTACCAAGTTTAGCCTTAACTGGGACGCAGGCAGTAGTATGGACTTCAGCATAACCCGCCCCGATGGCCTGATCATTACACCAGCAACTTTACCGGCTGGAGTGACTTACGTTAGCGGTTCAACCTATGCTATTTATCGAGTAGAAAGCCCTGCTACGGGAGAATGGGTGAGTTCTGCAACCTCTTCTGGTGTGGTTACCAGTAAGGTTACCCAGGAAGTGACTACAGATAGCACGTTAGCGGTTGCAGTCTCCTTGCAAGGAGGGGACTATCCACAGCCGATTGCTATTTTGACAACAGTCACGGCACCGGAATCAGTGGTAGGTGCAACGGTGGTCGCTGAAATAGTTCCGCCAGCGGGGGCTCCTGCTATCCCAGATATTGATTTGTTGGATGATGGTGTATCGCCTGACCGCATTGCGGATGACGGCGTTTATACCGGCGCCTTGGCAAACTATTCCAGCAATGGTGAATATCAAGTAAAGGTTAATGTAACCAACCCCGCTGGCACAGCAACTCTGGATACATCCGGCGCACTTGAGGATGATACGGATGCCGCCAACGTTGCATTACCTGTGTTCAGCCGGTTCGCATCGGCTACCGTGACTGCTGCCAACGTAGCGCCCTTGCCTGCAGATTCTGCGAGTGCCGCGCTTATTGCTGCGGATAGCTCCATTACCTGGGGTTCCATAGCTGTCGACAACAGTGAGGTTTGGTATAAATTCGTTGCTATGAAAGATGAGGTGTACTATTTGCAAACCAGTAACTTGATCAGCTGGGATAGTACAACCATGGCAACTTCACTGGTGTTATACGATACCGATACCACAACGGAGCTTGCGAGTAGTTCGCACTATGATGGAACAGATGTTTCCCTCATTCAGTGGACCGCTCCGGCTGATGGCACCTATTACGTTAAGGTTGCACACGCAAGCCCAGGAACTGGATCCTATGGGTTAACGGTCGGTGTCACAAACGTGTATACCACCGCTTTCACTACAACATCTACCAGCACGGGTGGTGGAACTACCCCAGCCTCATCTGGCGGTGGCGGTTGCAGCCTAAATAAAAAAGCACCTTTTGATCCAACCTTGCCCTTGTTAGTATTAGCAGCTACAGGGTACTTGATAAACTTAAGGAGAACTCGCGTTAAGAAATGATAGAAAGGCTAATTAGAGACCCATACTTTAGGGCGGCTGTGATAGCCGCCCTTTTGTTTTGGGCGGCCCTTTATTTCGTTGAACCGGGTGTGCGCAGTGGCCCGAGCAATGGAATATATCCCGGCTTGCTACTGTTAGGAGTGGTTTACCCCGTTCTGGAAGAGCTTGCGTTTCGGGGTTTGTTACAAGGAAAACTCTCTCAATATGAGATGGGGTCTCGGACTGTGGTTGGTATCAGTTATGCGAATTTGGCAACCAGCCTCTTGTTTGTGTTTTGTCACCTTTGGGGGCATACGGTTTTGTGGGCTTTGGCAACTTTCTTTCCATCGATTGTGTTTGGATATTTCAAAGATAAGTATCAAAGCGTGACACCGGCCATTGTGATCCACGTCTATTTTAATGTGGGTTATTTTTTGACTACAGCCAGTTATTAATACTGATAACTAAACTGGATTGTTATCGCCTTCGTATAGCCATTGAGAAATACCTTGCCATACATAGGGTTTTCTGTGGTTGCGGAGATCAATCTATTTAGAGAGGGTGGAAAATTATCAAAGTTACCTCATTCAAAAAATTCCAATTCAAATCACATTAGACTCAATAATTGTAGTAATCGGATTGGCTATCGTTGGCACCAATACCTTGATTAGTCGAACCCAGGATTTTACCAGGCCGAAGCTCAGCTGAAGGCATATTTGTCGGTAATGGTTGATCGAGTTATCTATTCCGAATAGGGATTGGGTGTCGCCATCATGCTGACTGAACTGAAGTTACAAATATACTACTCCACATTTTGAAAAAGAGGCGATGAACAGAGTATGTTTTTCGTCTGTATTGGTTTTGTAAGTAAGGGTTATTCGAGAGTAGTGATGCAGGTCCGAGATTTGAATGGCCCGCCCGAGAGGATTCGAACCTCTGGCCTGCCCCTTAGGAGGGGGCCGCTCTATCCAGCTGAGCTACGGGCGGTAATTTTGATCTCTGCGATCGTTGGCAGAAGGTTAACAATAGTTAACGAAATGTCCCTTGATATGGCTGACGAATCACATTGATTGCACCATTTTTTAGGGCCGCTATTGTAGCGCTGACAGGTGTCGGAAAGCAATTTGCTCGCGGGGCTTGGTTGTGGCTTCCGCAACCACTACTATAGTGGCGCTAATTGCATTAAGTAGTTCCCTTAGCCTATCCATTTTTTGTCAGTGAGTATTACATGAGAAAAACCAAAATCATCTGCACCATCGGCCCCGTTACCGATTCTTATAATATGCTGGAGAAAATGTATAACAGTGGCATGAACGTAGTGCGACTGAACATGTCTCACGGCGATCATAAGTCCCACGCCAAAGTAATTAAGGCTATTAAGACACTGAATAAAAAAGTGCAGTTTCCAGTACCGGTACTGCTGGATACTCAAGGGCCTGAAATACGAACCGGTCAGCTTGAAAACCCGCTTGATTTGAAAACCGGTGACTTAATCTCGGTTTCGGTGTCTCCGAATAATATTGAGGAACGGTCTATACATATTGATTACAGTGATCTGGTGGAGTCAGTTAATGTTGGTGACCGAATCACTGTGGACAACGGCTTGATTAACCTTGAGGTGCTAAAAAAAAGCGATAAAACCATGCAGTGCAGGGTGGTGGATGGCGGTAAGCTTAAGAGCAAAAGCCACGTAAATCTGCCAGGGGTTCGGGTGAATCTGCCGGGTATTACCGCTAAAGACCGCAAGGATATTCTATTTGGTATTGAGCAGGAGGTGGACTTCATAGCCATGTCTTTTGTGCGGGAAGCAAAGGACATTATAGAACTGCGTAAACTGATGGGCAGTAAAGCTGGCAAAATTAAGATCATTGCCAAGATAGAAGATCAGGAAGCCATTGAAAATATCGATGAGATTATTGAAGAGGCGGACGGTGTAATGGTGGCCCGGGGAGATCTGGGGGTTGAAATTCCCTTTGAGAATCTGCCCAACGTACAACGACAAATTGTGCGACTGTGCCATGAAAAAGGAAAACGAGTTATTGTGGCGACCCACTTGTTGGAGTCGATGATCGAAAGCCCGATGCCCACCCGCGCAGAAGCCACTGATGTGGCTAACGCAGTCTACGAAGAGGTTGATGCGGTGATGCTTTCGGGTGAAACGACGGTGGGGAAATACCCCTTAAAAGCGATTGAAGCGCTTGACCGAATCGCCAGGGTATCGGAACAGGCGCGTGGTCTGCAGTTTGTGAATGTATTGATCAAAGATAAGGACAAACAGTTCCTTGCTGCCTCAGCGGTTGAAATGGCGGAGTCCCTGAGTGCCAGTGGTATTGTGGTTATTACCCGGCGTGGCTATATGGCCAATTATTTGGCCAACTGTCTGCCAACCCAGGTGCAAATATTTGCATTCACAAACGATAGCCGTACTCGACGCCAGCTTTCGTTAAGCCGTGGTGTAATTCCGTACCGAACCACTTTTAGTCAGGACCCGGAGAAAACGCTGACTTCAGCGTTTAATGTGCTCAAGAAAAAGGAAGGGCTTAGTGCTGGTGATAAGGTGGTCGTCATATCCGACGTCATTGCCGGGCAGGGGATTGATGCTATTCAGATTCGCGCATTGCCCTGATCAGTTCGACAACGATTACCTGCCAGAATACTGATCCAGTGAACTATGGTGAGCAGCCTTATTTAAAGATGAAAATATTTACGACGCCAACGACAGGGCTATATCGATTTGCAGGTGCATTGTGGGGCATGGCTGCATCGATTACGGTATTTTGGCAGATCGGTCAGGGGCAAAAGGTACCCGTTGATCCGATGATCGCCTGCGGCTTGGCATTTTTTGTAACCTATTTGCTGGTGATTCAGATTGGTAAGAGAGCATTAATGAAGCCATCTGGATCGGCTTATGCCTGGAACCAGCCTCGGGTTTTAATACTATTCGCAGTGCTGAGTATGATTAGTTTGTTATGGAACCTGAAGTAGGAATACTGCGTCAAAATCGATAAACTTCCTTTGCGAATACAATAATAATGAAAGGAATCAGATGATGGCAACCGATGCGGTATACGTTGAAATAGAGGAGCAGATCGCTCAGATTACACTTAATCGTCCCGACAATCGTAACAGTATGAATGCTGAAATGATGGCTGGTTTTGCAATCGCGCTTGAACAGATAAAAGCGGAAAATGATCTGCGTTGTTTGATTATTGCGGGTAGCGGAACCTCTTTCTGTGCGGGTGGTGATTTTGGTGGTGACGGGAGTTTCAAAAAAGCTGAAGAAGAAACGGTCGAGCCAACGCCTGCTCCGGCAATGCGACATGAAAGTCTTCTTCATACTTACCGCTCATTTCTTGATATCGCACGGTTAGATATACCCGTTATTGGTGCTCTGACCGGGCACGCGATTGGTGGTGGTTTTGGGCTGGCACTGATTTGCGATATGCGGGTAGCGAATCAGGATGCCTTGTATGGAGCCAACTTTGCGCGGCTTGGATTGCATTCGGGTATGTCGATCTCTTACATGTTGCCACGATTGGTTGGTGTGCCACGCGCAGCCGAGCTACTGTTCACCGGCCGTAGAATTGACGGCGCAACCGCTGAACGCTTCGGTATGATGAACTACGCGGTTCCCGCTGATCAGGTGCTGGAAAAAAGTTGGGAGCTGGCGCGGGAAATTGCGATATGTGCACCAGTAGCTGTGCGCATGATGAAACAGTCGCTCTATAAAAATGGCGACTGGGATCCCAACTCTGCCGCCTTTACGGAAGCGATGTGTCAAGCTAAAACCTTTGAAATGGATGACTGCAAAGAGGGTATAAGGGCATTGTTGGAAAAGAGGGAGCCAGATTTTAAAGGTAGGTAAAGCCAACCTTGATCTAGCTTATTGCTTGAGCAGTTTCATGATCAAAACACTTGCATTAGGCGTTGAATCGCTTTAGCTTGACGCGGTTGCTTAACAGCCTTCTATAGATGGCTCAAAATAAAAATAGTTAACATCAACAGTATTCAATCAGACCATATTGGAAACAGGAGTTTTTAATGGATTTAAGTTATGGCAAAGAGTATGACGAGTACCGGGAAGAGGTCCGTGCATTCATAAAAGAGCACGGCCATAAATCCCCCGACTCTTCAAAGCAGGGAAATAAGCCCGACGCAGAAGATAAAGCGTGGCAAAAGCTATTAATTGAACGCGGCTATGCAGCGCGCATTATTCCCAAAGAATATGGCGGGTACGGCGGTGAAGCGGACCTACTCAAAAGCGTCATCATTGATGAAGAATTTGACGAAGCGGGTGTTTCCAAAGGCCTTGGGGGGCAGGGTATCTCCATGCTGGTTCCCACATTGCTGGAACTGGGAACCGACGAACAAAAAGAGAAATGGATTAAACCCACCCTCGAGGGTGAGATATTTTGGGCTCAGGGTTATTCAGAGCCGGGTGCGGGTAGTGATTTGGCAAGCCTGCAAACCAAAGCCCATGTTGAAGATGGCAAGTTCGTCATCAACGGTCAGAAGATCTGGACGAGCTCTGCACACTTTGCCGACATGATGTTCATTCTTGTACGGACCGAACCCGATGCACCCAAGCACAAAGGCATCAGCTATCTGCTATTGCCTATGGACACACCGGGCATAGAAATTCGGCCATTGGTCACCATGACCGGTGAAGCGACCTTCAACGAAGTGTTCTTCGAAGACGTTAAAGTTCCAACCGATCAGATCGTTGCCAATCGCGGTGAAGGCTGGATGGTTGCTAACGCAACACTCAAGCATGAGCGTGGTATGTTGGGTGATCCTCGTCAATCTTCCAGCCTGTTGCATCAGGTTGTCGAGTTGATGAAAACAGAGGACGTGAATGGCGTTAAGTTAATGGATAGCCCGATCTTCCGTGATCGTCTGCTTAAGCTGCAGGGCCGTGTTATGGCTATGCAATACAATAGCATGCGTTTGCTTTCTAACGACCTAAGTGGCAACGTCGAACTGATGCCTATTCTAGTCGTGAAACTGATCGGTACACACCTTAATCAGGATATCTGCGGTTTGGCGATTGATGCCCTGGGTGAGCTGGGCGTATTGTATGACGATAGTAAATACCTCCGAAACAGCGGCATGTGGCAAACCCGCTATATGTTCATGCTTGGACTGATTATTGGCGGTGGGACCTCCCATATTCAGAAGAACATCATCAGTGAGCACGGTCTCGGCATGCCCCGGGAACCTAAACCACAGAAAACGGCTTAAAGGAGTAGAGAACAGTGGAATTTGGATATTCAGAAGAACAAAAAATGCTCGACGAGTCGATCCGTCGGTTTGTAAATTCAGAGGTCCCTTTAGACCGAATTCGTGAGTTAGTACTGGAAGGTACCGGCTACGATGAGAAGATCTGGTCTGGCCTGGCTGAGTTAGGTGTTTTGGGTGTGTTGATCCCCGAAGAGTTTGGCGGTGCAGGAATGGGGTTCCTCGACGCAACCATCATTCAGGAAAGTTTGGGTTATGTAGTGGCCCCGGCGCCGTTCCTCGGAACCTCGATCATGGCACCTACAGCGATACTTGCAGCGGGTTCTGATGATCAGAAGAATAAATGGCTGCCGGAAATTTCATCGGGTAATTTGAAGGTTGGCTTAGGTCTGACCGAAGTTACCGGAGCACGTGAAAATGCTGGTGTCAGTTTTAGTGGCGGGAAAGCCAATGGTAAAGCGATGTTCGTAATCGACGGCGAATGTGCTGACGGATACATACTTGCCGCTGGTAAAGACACTCTTGTTTGGGTGGCTGCCGGCGCCGCAGGACTTACCAAAACTAGGCTCAACACGGTTGATAACACGCGAGGGGTAGTTGAATTGGTTCTGGATGGTGTAGAAGCAGAACTGATCGGAACCCAGGGCGGAGAAGCCGCTGCGGTTCAAAAAACCGTCGATGCGGGTCGCACTGCATTGGCTGCGGATCTACTGGGTACATCTCAGCGTATGCTAGAGCGTGCAGTTGAATACGCTAAGGAGCGTAAGCAATTTAACCGTGTGATTGCATCCTTCCAAGGTTTGAAACACACTTGTGCTGATATGGCAGCTAACCTTGAGCCTTGCCGCGCAATGGTATGGTATGCCGCCCATTGTCAGCAGGAGATTGCTGATGAGGCAACACTGCTAGCGTGTCAGGTTAAATCTCATCTGTCAGAAGTGTCCACGCCAATTGCCAACGATACCACACTGGTTCACGGTGGTATGGGCTTCACTGACCTTATGGGTTTGCACTTCTGGTTCAAGCGTATTGGTTTAAGCCGTCAGTTGCTGGGTTCTCCAGAAGCTGTCCGTGAAGAAGCAGCGGTCCTTCAAGGCTGGGTTGCAGCTTAGCACGCATATTAACGCAGCAAATTTGCTGCGTTAATATAGGGTATAAAAAAGGGGTAGACTTTGGTCTATCCCTTTTTATTATCGGTATACCGCACTTAAATATATCTTTTGATTGAAAATATTATGGCTCCAGAAAAAAGCAATTCACTCCTACCGTTACTGGCGCCAAAACATTGGGTGATGTGGTTTGTTATCGGATTAATTCGGATTACCGCATTTTTCCCATACAGCTGGATTGTAGCTATTGGTAAGAAATTGGGATGGGTGTTGATGAAACTCGGTGGCAGCCGAGTACGTATTACACGACGCAATCTTGAGCTCTGCTTTCCTGATAAAAGCGCTATTGAACGCGAACAAATATTAGAAAGGAATTTCCAGGCTCTCGGTGTTAGCTTCCTTGAATCTGGTCTCGCGTGGTGGGGTAGTGATAAGCGAATTCTCAAAATGGCAACTATTGAAGGTTTGGAGTTGGTTGAACAGCGCTTAGCTGAGGGAAGAAAAACCATTATGATTGGTTTCCACTTTGTGCCACTTGAGATGTGTGCACGACTTTGCGCCACCAAAGTAGATTTTAACGCGCTTTACAAACCTCAAAACAACGGCGTATTTGAATGGGTCAGCGCTAAGCGCCGCGGGCTGAACCATATGCATCTAATCCCGCGTAAAAAAATTAAATATATGCTTGGTTTGCTTGATCAGGGTAAAACTATTTTATTGGCTCCTGACCAGGATCTGGGCGTCAAGCGAGGCATATTTGTACCTTTTTTTGGTATTCCCGCAGCAACTATTCCGAGCGTTTCTGAATATGCTAAGCAGACAAATTCAGATGTGGTTTACTTTAACTTTTATCGGAACCCTGATTTCAGCGGCTTTACCTTAAAATTCTCCGCGCCCCTCGAAAATTTCCCCAGTGGTGATGATTATAATGACACTGCGAGGATCAACCTGATGGTTGAAGAAGCAATACGCGCCCACCCAGACCAATACCTTTGGCAGCATAGAAGATTTAAAAATAGGCCGGAGGGTGAGGAACCGCTTTACTCCAAATCTGAGCGTAAACATTGATACTGTCCTGTTTAATAGGTTTGGATGATTGAATGGTGGCTGAATGCATGGGGACCTCGCTTAAAACACTTAATACCCTTGGTATAAATGCTCACTGTCAGCAGTTGATTGAGATTACCGATACTGATCAATTAGGGTTGGCGTTAGCCGATCTTCGTGAAAAGCAGCAATCATTTCTGGTGTTGGGCTCTGGTAGTAATCTGGTCTTTAGCAAAGATATGCTGGGCACTGTGCTTCATATAGCCACAAAGGGCATCGAAGTTATTGAGCAGGATTCCGAGCAAGTGGTTCTGTCAATCGCCGCAGGTGAAATCTGGGATGAGCTTGTATCCTACTGTATTAAAAATAATTATTTTGGCCTGGAAAACCTTTCTGGGATCCCTGGTACCGTTGGTGCGGCACCGGTTCAAAATATCGGTGCCTACGGTGTTGAGCTTGAACAGTTTTTGATCTCTGTGCAGGCGATAGAAGTTTCAACAGGTAAGTTACTCAGTTTTAGTCATGACGATTGTGAATTCGCATACCGCGATAGTTTATTTAAACGAGTTGGTGCTAACCGATATGTAATTACCGATGTCAGGCTGAAACTTTTCAAAGACGCGAGCAGTAGGCGGGATTTGCAATATAAGGGTCTGGCTGATGAATTCGCCAAACAAGATTTAGTCAACCCCAATGCATCCACTGTTCGTCGTGTAATTAAAGAGATCCGCGGTGCTAAACTTCCTGATCCTGCAGTACTGGCGAATGCAGGTAGCTTCTTCAAAAACCCAGTGGTTTCAGAGCAGATGTATCTGCAATTATTGGAGCAATACCCTGATATTGCATCTTTTCCGCAGAGAGATGGGCAAGTCAAGTTAGCCGCTAGCTGGATGATCGAAAATGCAGGTTGGAAGGGCTTTCGCGAAAATGATGCGGGTGTATTTGAAAAACACGCGTTGATACTGGTTAACCATGGATGTGCAACCGGTAGCAATATCATCTCACTGGCTAAACAGATTCAGGATTCAGTATCCGATCGGTTTGCAGTATCTCTAGAAATAGAACCCACTGTTATTTAGCTTTATCCCGGAACAATCTCTTTTTTGCTCGCTGATCACCTTCATTGGTTACCAAGTAGCTAAAAATAAAAGTACGCATCCTAATCAATAGGCTGCAATGTACTTTAGATTTTGGCTCCACTGGGTTAACCTATTGGACGCTCTAGGCCCCGATGTGCATTGGTTGAACGTAATAGCGCTTTGGGTTTTGCTCTGTTCGGTTGAAGGATTCCTCCAAACAATTCGTTTCGACTGAAGCAGGGCATTAGAGATAGCGAATTTAATATAAAAACAACGGAGCTAACATCGATGAATTTTCTATTTGATGATGATCAACATGCGTTGAGAGATGCCGCTAAAAAGCTGCTTCTCAACAAGGCAACATTGGACGGCCTCCATAAAGATATGGATGGCGGCGTTGCATACAACAAGGAATTGTGGGACATCATGTCCGAAAATGGTTACCAGGGTATCGGTATCCCTGAAGAGTTCGGCGGTGCTGGTATGGGCTACCTGAACCAGGTGGTAGTGGCGGAAGAGCTGGGTTACAGCTTTGCTCACACTCCTTACACATCTTCAATCGTTGGTGCCGCTGAAGCGATTTTGCAGGCTGGATCCGATGATCAAAAACATAAATATCTACCGCAGCTAGCGAGTGGCGAGCTGATCGGAACCATCGCATACTACGAACAAAGTGGCCGTTATGATGCGGCTGGTATCGAAACAAAAGAGAGTGGCGGAAAATTAACAGGTAAAAAAATGCCTGTGATTGATGCGACTATCGCTGGTATCGCTGTTGTTGCGGCACAGGGTAGTAAAGGTTTGTCTCTTTATATCGTTGACTTGAAACAGAGCGGTGTTGAAATTACGGCTCTTAAATCAATGGAGATGCTGCGGGCATCATCAGTGGTTACTCTTAATGGAGCAGAGGCTGAGTTACTAGGTGAAGAAGGCAAGGGTGCAGAACTGCTCGAAACTCTGACTAGCCGCATGGCCATTTTTATCGCTTTCGAACAGATCGGTGGCGCAACTCGATGCATGGAAGATGCGCGTGATTATTCCCTTGAGCGTTACATTTTTGGTAAGCCTCTAGGTACGTATCAGGCTATCAAGCACCGTATTTCCGATATGTTTATGAGAAACGAGCTAGCTCGTTCTAACTGCTATTTTGGTGCATGGGCACTCGAAAGCAGTGAAGGTGACATAGCAGAAGCGGCTGCACTGGCGCGCTCAACTGCTGCAGAAGCTTTTGAATTTGCCGCACAGGAAAACCTGCAGGTTCACGGCGGTATTGGTTTCACATGGGCAGAAGATTGCCATATTTTTGTAAAAAGAATGCGTCACCTCGATGCACTGATTGGTGGCCGACTGGTTTGGCGCGAACGACTCTACAAAATACTAGAGTCAAAAGCAGCTTAATTTAGCCAACCTATAACAAAAATAATTACACCTCATTCAAAAAGGTAAAGAATCATGGATTTTAACGATACTCCCGAAGAAGCGGCGTTTCGCGCAGAAGTACGCGGTTGGTTAGACGCGAATGCAACACGCATCGACCCTAACGAGACCGGTAGCTATGAAATGTTCTCCGAGAACGATGGAGACGACGTAGTTAAGCAAGCTCAAGCATGGCAGGCCAAGAAAGCGGATGCAGGCTGGGCCTGTATTACTTGGCCAAAAGAGTATGGTGGCCGTGGTGGCACCATTATGGAAAATATTATTTTCAGTCAGGAAGAGCGCAACTACCATACGCCTCAAAACATCTTTGGTATTGGCTTGGGAATGGCTGGACCAACGGTTATGGCTCACGGCACACCGGAGCAAAAAGCCAAATACCTGCCTTCACTTTTACGTGGTGAGAGAATTTGGTGTCAGTTATTTAGTGAGCCTGCAGCGGGTTCTGATCTTGCGGGTCTTACCACTCGTGCAGAACGCGATGGCGATGACTGGATCATCAATGGCCAAAAGGTTTGGACCTCCGGCGCTCATTATTCCAAAACCGGTATCATCGTTACCCGTAGTGATTTCAATGCGCCGAAACACAAAGGCCTGACCTACTTCATCGTAGATATGGAAGCGGAAGGTGTTGACGTTCGACCAATCAAACAGATGACTGGCGGCGCAAACTTCAATGAAGTGTTTTTTACCAATGTACGTATTCCTGATGCGGATAGACTGGATGAAGTAGGCAATGGTTGGGCTGTGTCGATCACTACATTAATGAACGAGAGAATGTCTATTGGTTCCGGTTTTGCGTTAGGCCCAGACAGGATTTTCGAAGAATTTAATCGTCTTGCTCAAAATACATATGTTGATGGTATCCCTGCGGTTGAGAACCACGCTGTGCGTGCAAAAATTGCAGAGCTATACTCACGTATGAAAGCGATGGAATTGACCTCTAACCGAGTGTTATCCTCAATTTCACAGGGTAAAGCGCCAGGAACCGAAAGTGCCGTGATTAAGCTTGCAATGGGTGCGTTGAATCAAGAAATTGCAGCATTTGGAATGGAGCTCCAGGGTAATCTCGGTACAGAGCATGGACCACAGTCCGTATTTAACAATGGTTTGTTTCAGGAAGTTTATCTAGGTATTCCTGCGATGCGAATCGCCGGTGGCTCTGACGAAGTTCAACGAAACGTGATTGCTGAGCGAGAGCTAGGTATTCCTCAGGAGACACGTGTCGATAAGGGTATTCCGTTTAAGGATATTCCGAGTGCAGCTAGTCGCTAGCAGTAAGTAAGCGATTTTCGCATCCAAGAATGCCCTGGACGCGTAAGCGCCAGGGCATTTTTTATGGCGCATTTTTCTAAAACAGTTGGTTTTACATCTTATGTTTAAATTCGAAAAGCTTGGCGACAAAATGTTTGATCAGTCATTCATTGAGCTTGCAGTCAATAAGTTTGCCAAGCGGCATCCAGGATTTAAGGATCTTGATTTTAAAATAGAATCGATTGGTGATAGCAAAGCATCGATGAGACTACCTTACAGTCAGAAGTTTGTAGGAGATCCAACTACAGGTTCTCTGCACGGAGGTGTCATTACCACCCTGCTAGATACGGTTTGTGGCATGTGTGTAATGACGACAGTGAGAAAGTTTTCTCCGATCGCGACCATTGACCTGCGTGTCGATTATCTTCGTCCAACAAAACCTGATGTGGATGTGATTGCATCGGTTGAGTGTTATCACTTAACAAAATCCGTCGCGTTCCTTCGGGGTTACGCCTATTTAGATGATGAAGGGAAGGAGGAAGTTGCCCATGTTACAGGTTCCTTTATGTTAAATACCAAAGGACCTTCATTTGCACCGACCAGTCGTTTTTCTAGTTTATTAACCGGAGGCAAATAAATACTAGTTATGAATCAATTCAATTTTTTGCTGGATGAAGATAACGCTGCTGACCTGGTTAAATCCATTCCCTATGCGGAATATCTCGGTATCAAAATAGAAACCAACCTCAACGGTCAAATGATGTTCAGGATGCCGTTTGATAAGAAGTTGATTGGCAATCCCACAATCAAGGCAATTCATGGAGGTATTCTGGCGGGCTTTATGGAAAGTTCAGCTACGTTAGCGGTTATCGGTATTATCAGTCACGATCATTTGCCAAAGTGTGTCAATATGACGGTTGAGTATCTGCGAAGTACTCGACCCGTTGATACCTATTGCCAGGTTCAGATCAATAATCCTGGTCGCCGTATAGTTCACCTCACTGTGAGATGTTGGCAGGAAGGTCGAGGTGATGTGAGTCTGGCTCACTGCCGTTTTCTGGCTTCATAAATAGGGCACTATTTTTAGAATAAAAATTTACTTCTGTAACATTGATAAATGACACAAGCTTCAAGCGCACCTGAAAACTCCAGCTCACTTGGTTGGCACCTGAGTACAGTTTCAGCCTGGTTTATACCCTTTGGTATTCAGGCGGTACTGTACCCGTGGTTGGTTGCATTTTATCTAAATGAACCAGCTGAACGCGTTGGCTTTGCGCAGATGTGTTTATTAATTCCCAACCTTTTTCTGATTTTGTTCGGTGGTCTTATCGCTGACCGACATGATGAGCGGTCGATAATGATGCGACTACATGTCGTGATCGCGCTACCCTCTTTAGCTTTGGCTGCGCTAGTGTTCTCGGGGCAGCTTTCCTATTCAGTGTTGATAGGGTACGGGTTAGTAGTTGGTACGATATCGGCTTTTATGAATCCCGCACGGGATTCAATGCTAAGCCGGGTTGCAGGTACAAACCTGCAGCAAGCCGTGATTAAAGCGAGCGGTGTTCAGTTTGGCGTCCAGATTGTCGGGTTTTTGATTGCCGGTAGTGCGGATCGAATTGGTGTAGTGACCATTTTGCTGGTGCAGGCATCATTGCTATTAACCGGGGTGTATACCGCATATAAGCTACCCAAAGGCGGTACTGCTGTAAGTGGGCCACCTGAAAAAAGTTTACATGCAATATTGGATGGACTGAAAATCGTGATCGCCGATTGGCGGCTGATGCCGGCGATTATCATCAATATTTCGATAGGTCTTTTCTACATGTCGACCTTTATGGTCTACGTGCCTATTTTGATTCGGGACCATTATGGTGCCCAATCTTCCACTATGGCGTTAGCCAGTATTCTGTTTATGACAGGTACTATTTTAGCGACGGTGGTATTGTTGCGGATAAAGGGTATTCAACGCCCCGGAAGGGCATTGATGCTCTCGTTGCTGTTAGGCGGATGTGCGATTTTCTCTCTTTCGTTCAAACCACCGCTGCCACTGTTATTGGTGGCGCTGGTTATTTGGGGTATGGGAGCCTCCATTTCGATGAGCATGGGCCGGAGTATTATTCAGGAATATTCGCCGCCGACCCACAGGGCGCGGGTATTATCACTATTTCAACTTGGCTTTATGGGCGGCGCACCAGTGGGAGCCGTTGTAATGGGGCAGTTGATTCCTGCTTTAGGTATGAAAACAACCGCCATGTTGCCGCCTGCCGCGATGTTAATTGTCTTGATTTATTTGTATCTGTTTACTGATTTTTCAAAACTGGAATCAGGTTCAGAACTTTAACGTTTGATCTTTTATTTGTTGATAAAGCTGGTCAGTTAAGGGTTCGAAACCCTGATCACCGGGCATCCTCATCAACACTTTTTCAGTCACCTGGTTTGGATCAAAACCTTCCTCCTTGAGCGTGCCTTTTTTTAACTTAAAAGTCCCGGTTACCTCCATCTCATTTAATATACGAATAAATAAAGGCCGTGCATAAACCGGCAGTTGCTGATCAATACTTTGGGCAAAGCTGGTCGGATTAAAGTCTTTGCTCTTCAGTTTAATTGCAGCCATACCTGCTCGACCATCACAACCCGGTACAGTTACACCATAGACATTTGAGTACTCAATATCTGGGTGTTGATTGACGGCTAATTCAACCTCACTAGTGGAAACATTTTCCCCTTTCCAGCGAAAGGTATCGCCGACACGATCAACAAATTGATAGTGAGGTAAGCCAAAACTGAAACCCACATCTACCTGTTTTATCAGATCTCCTGTATTAAAATAACGATCTCCTTGCTTGAGTACATTATGGAGTACGCGCTTGTCCGATGCATTTTTGTCAGTATAACCATCGTAGGCATCCGCGGCGGTAATTTCAGTCAATAATAAACCGGTTTCTCCTTTTGCCGCGGGAATACAGTATCCGTTTTTATTAAAAATGATTTCATCGTTATGGATGTCATAGTTCACTACCGTATAGGGGCTAAGGCAGGCACCAAAAGTCTTGTCTTTGTTTAGCAGGTTAGTGAATGCAGAGTTACCCTCACTTAGTGCATAGAATTCACAGATCCGATGGATCTTAAAACGATTTTTAAACTCCATCCAAAGTTCAGGGCGTAAACCATTACCCAAACACTTAACCACCGGGTTATCGCCATCATCGGGTTTTTCTGGTTGCAATAGAAGATAGCGACAGAGCTCGCCGATATAGATAAAAGCTGTGACATTGTGCTCTCGTGTGTCATTCCAGAATTGGCTGGCTGAAAATTTACGACGTAGATAGACCGACGCACCCACCATTGCAGCGGACCCAAATGCCAGGGTTAGTGCGTTGTTGTGGTAAAGGGGTAGGGTGATGTAAAAACGGTCGGAATGTTTAATATGGCTGCCGACTCGACCAAAACCATTGGCGGCTTTGTACCAGCGGCCATGGCTCATAACCGCCGCCTTTGGTAGTCCAGTGGTGCCTGATGTGAAAATATAAAAACATGGATCGTTCAGCGTAACGTGATCGGTTTCGGCGGGGTTTTCGGTGCTGAATGTGTCCATAATTGCTGAAAAATTAAAGCACCAGTCTGGGCAATGTGTTTCAGCGTTGTCGGCTACAAAAATGTAGTCTCCAGCATCATTTGCTAATGGTAGTTCGGCGCGGATTTCATCCACCGCATCCAGCATCTCTTCACCTACGACAAACTTCTTTGCACTTACCGATTTCACGCAGTGGGTGAGTGCTTCTCCCCTTAAATTGGTATTGAGTAATCCCGCTATCGCTCCCAATTTATTAAGGCCGATTGCGGTAGCGAGTAATTCAATACGGTTTTCCATCATCACTGCAACCGAATCGCCATGAGTAATTCCGCGAGTCTTAAACATGTCGGAATAACGATTGACTAGCTGATTAAATTGCAGCCAGTTGAGCGTCTTGCCCTCAAACAGGATGGCGGTGTCCTGTGGGTACAATCGAGTATTGCGCTCAATCACCCAGCCGGTAGAACGTTTAGTGTCACGGGGCCGTCTCATCTCATAAACACCACGAACCACAGATTTGGCCATGTGGGGAAGTTCTAGCAGTAGATTCATTTTCTGATTGTCCATTATTGTTATGACTTAACTGGAGGAGGCTATTCTACCTTATCGAATTAAATGGTAGCCGTCAGGGTTTCTGAGTGTTTGATTGTTCGACTAAACGGGGCTATTCTTATTAGGTGTTTAAACGTGTTCTTTCATACAGTTCCGGAGAGTAAGTAGCTATGAGCGCCCAACCAGAGAGAAATTACGAAGATATGATGAAGTGGGATGCTAATGAGATTCCACTTGAAGATATTGATGTATCACAAGCAGATATTTACAAAGCTGACATGATGTGGCCGTTTTTTGACCGTTTGCGGAAGGAAGCACCGGTACATTACTGCAAAGCTTCTGAGAACGGTCCCTATTGGTCTGTAACCAAATACAAAGACATTATGGAGGTAGAAGCAAATCCAGAAGTGTATTCTTCTGAGCCTACCATTGGTCTGCGTGATCCCTTTGATGACCTGAATGTTTCTATGTTTATTGCGATGGATGAGCCAAAACACGGTGACCAACGCAAAACAGTTCAAGGTATCGTAGCGCCAACCAGTCTGGCTAATATGGAACCTATTATTCGTGAGCGTATCGCGGGTATTCTTGATTCATTACCTGTCAATGAAACCTTTAACTGGGTCGATAAAGTATCAATCGAGCTAACGACTCAAATGCTCGCTACTTTGTTTGATTTTCCTTTTGAGGACCGTGCCAAGCTGACGTTCTGGTCCGATGTGGCTACCACTGCTCCAATGCCGGGTGCGTTGGTTGAAACCCGTGAAGAGCAAACCACCATCCTGCTGGAGTGTCTGGAATCATTCACAAAGCTCTGGAATGAACGAGTAAATGCACCACCCTCAGGTGATCTTATCTCAATGCTGGCCCATGGTGAATCTACTCGAAATATGCAACCAATGGAGTTTTTGGGTAACCTGATGCTGCTGATTGTGGGGGGTAATGATACTACTCGTAATTCACTGTCCGGCGGAGTTTTAGCGCTGAACGAGTTTCCCGAGCAGTATGACAAGCTTCGCGCAAACCCAGATCTGATTTCGACAATGGTGCCTGAAATTATCCGCTGGCAGACACCCTTGACTCACATGCGGCGCACCACAACCCGCGACACAGTCCTCGGGGGACAAAAGATCAAAAAAGGTTCAAAAGTCGCGATGTGGTATGTTTCGGGTAACCGGGATGAAGATGCCATTGATCAGCCTTATGAGTTCATCATCGACCGTGAAAAGCCGCGTCAGCACCTATCCTTTGGTTTTGGTATTCACCGTTGCATGGGTAATCGCCTGGCAGAAATGCAACTGCGTATTACCTGGGAAGAGATCATGAAACGTTTTGAAAAAGTAGAAGTGGTTGGCGAACCTGTCCGAAATCACTCTCCTTTTGTTAAAGGCTTTGCTGAACTACCTGTACAGCTTCGTCCTTTAAAAAAGGCCTAAATGCTTAACACCATTTAAGCTGCGATAAGTTATAAAAAAGGGCCGGTATCTTTTTAGTTACCGGCCCTTTTTTTTGGTGTCACTTAGGCGATATAACCTTTTTTAATAGAAGTCCATATTCTTTAGTTAGAAGCAGCCTCTTCCTTTGCTGCGGCGGCGGCTCTTATTTCTCCTTCGGTTCGAAGGTACATTTGTGCCTCTTCGCCGGTGAGTTCTGTTTTTCCGGACCAGGGCAGAAGTTGGTATCCCGAATGGTGACTAAAATCAACAAACGGATACTTGATAACGTCGAAATAAGGTGAATAATCAAAATCCCTTGGTACCATTAACTTCGGGTTTCGCCGGAATAGCTGTATGCCATTCTCAGCATCTTTTTTAACTAAAGGCAGGATTGGAAACTGAATGGATTGAAAGGCGTGGGCAATGATGGTTGAGCAGACGGTCCTGGTCGCCGAGCCAGCGTTATGGGTAAACAATGATGAGCGCCACCTGCGTGGCATGATAAACCAGGGAAATAGAAAACGAGCAAGGTCGAATATTTGTCGCACGTCATACTCCATTCCGAGCCGTTGCACTAAATATGCAATGACTTTTTGACCGTCAACATGAGATAAATTTCGCGGTCGGCATATCCTGATGTGATTATCTTTGTAATGCGACAGTGGCCGTACGACTGTCCCTACACCCAACTCACTTTCAATTATCAGCTGATCTTCTAAGTTCCCCGCGTAGCTGGCGGCGACTAATTTTCGAATCTCTGGATCTTCAATATCATGAAGTCGGCCTACGTACAGGAAAGCATGGGACCACGGGCTTTGGGTTAGCAGTTTGATGACTCTGCTTACTCGGCTTTTTCCCTCTACCAGCAATACATCACAGGACTTGAGTTCATGGCGAACCCGCTCGTAATCACTGAGTGGGAAATCGGTTGTTTTAGGGGTCTTTGATAACCACCTGATTATAAGTTTAGAAATAATTTGGAATCGGAACAGTTTCATCTACGCCTGCTTTTAGTTAACCATGTGTCGTTAGTTTAGTTACTTTGTGAAGCCTTGCTACCACAGTATTCGATTTAACCCTGAGGCAGCGCCGTATTAGTTTTGTTGCAGGATTTCGATTGCTCGTTCAATAACTGAATCCGGCGTGTAAAAATGCGGTGAAAAGCGAATGCCTCCACCTCGTTTTGCACAGATCACACCGTTTTTCATTAAGCACCGTTGAAGTGTACTATGGTCTATGTGATGATATTTAAAGGTAATTATTCCTGCTCGCCGTTCAGGTTCCGTGGCCGAGAGTATTTCTAAATCAGGGACGCTATCTAGCTGTTTTAATAGAAAATCGATACGTCTTTGAAGCTCATGCTCGACAGTATCCATCCCAATTTCCAACAGAAGCGACAAGCTTGCACTAAGACCATGAATAGCGAGCATATTCGGACTACCGCACTCAAAGCGACGAGCACTGGATGCAATTTGCCACTCTTTAGTATCGTAATCCCCGGCATCTTCAACCATATGCCAGCCGTACTGATAGAGCTTAAGCTGATCCCTAACTCGTGCAGAGCAAAAAAATAGCGCAAGCCCTTCGGGTCCAAGCATCCATTTATGGCCATCGGCCATCATAAAGTCTGCTTTGCAGGCCTGGACGTCAGTTACGGTTGCACCAATGCTCTGGATTGCATCAACACAAAAAAGGATGTCATTGTCCGAGCAAAACTCTCCAAGCTCATTTAGATCAACCTTAAGTCCAGTCGCATATTGCACAGAGCTGATCGATATCAGCCTGGTTTTGTTGGTCGCAGCATGAGTGATCTCCAGTTCCGGTGATTCATGATTGTTCAGATCCACTTCTATAACTTCAACACCGTATTGCGCCAGTGATTCCCATACAATTCGGTTTGATGGGAACTCCTGGTCAGAAATAATTACCTGGTCGCCGGTGTTCCACTGTAACCCGTGGGCAACTACCGATAGGGCTTCAGAGGTATTTTTCAGTAATGCAATATCATCTATAGATGGTGCATTGATCAATGCCTTGAATTGTTCGCGAAGTTGTTTTTCCTTAATTTCCCAACGTGGGTAATGGGTTGCGCCCTCTTGAGTGTTTTCCAATGCAAAGGCGGTGATTGCATCTGCAGTTCGTTTTGGCCAAGGTGCAACGGCTGCGTGATTCAGGTAGCAAAGCGAAGGTTTTAGGAGGAATTCGTCAGCCCACATGTCGGGGTAGGTCATTGTAACGATCCAGGTTAAAGTAGTAAGAACAAACGTATTAGGTGATCAGGGTTTTATCTGTAATATGCTAGCATATTACCTCTTGTTCACGTTGGTACGGGCACCGTTTGGAAGCAAAAATATGATAGAAAAATCTAATAGTACCGAATCTCTGTTGAGTTCACTGAGTCAGGTTGATACTGAACAATCGTTGCCCCCAGTAGATAAATGGCATCCCGATCGGATCTATAAAATTGATATTCGTATTGCCCATGATGGTAGCTGGTATCACGAAGGGGATCGCATCAAAAGACAACAATTGGTTAAGCTGTTTTCCAGTATTTTGCGCAAGGACTCAGACAATAAAACCTATCTAGTGACGCCCGCTGAGCAGGCGGAAATTGAGGTTGAGGATGCGCATTTTCAAATGCTTGATTTCGATTGTATCGGGGAAGGCAAGAATCAAAAACTTGTATTCGTTAATAACGTCGGTGATCGTACGGTAGTGGACTCAGAGCACGAAATTTTTATGCAGCCGAGTCCTGTAACCGGAGAACAAAATCCTTATCTGAACGTCAGGCACGGGCTTACTGGCCGGATCGTACGAGCTGCCTATTATCGGCTTGTTGAGATCGCGGTTGAGGAAACAATCGAGGAAAAGAATTGGTTCGGGGTTTGGAGTAGCGGAGTTTTCTTTAAATTAGGTACCGTAGAAGCAGAGGGTTAGACGGTACTAATACTGCGTAGTATTCAGAACTGTTCCAAATACTACGCAGTAAAGTAAGTCTAACCATTTGACAGATTAAGCGCTTACACCAACTTTAGCGGCTTCCTCTGCAGCTTTTGCCTTCGCCCATTTGTAATCAGCTTTACCGTTAGTGGCTCGCTGAACCACCTCAACAAAAAAGACATTTTTCGGTTTTTTGTAACCGGCGAGTCGATTTTTTACATGCTCAATCACATCAGTTTCGTTCGCTGACATACCTGGTCGGGTGGAAACCACTGCAGTAACCCGTTCGCCAAATTTGGGATCCTTCACGCCGGCTACCAGGCAATCATAGATTGCGGGGTGGGTTTTGATGGCTTCTTCCACTTCCTCGGGAAATACTTTCTCTCCCATGGTATTGATGCACATGGAGCCACGGCCCAGCAGTCTGATTTTACCGTCCGCATCCACGGTAGCGAAATCACCTGGGAATGAGTAGCGTTGGCCATCGATTTCCCGGAAGGTTGCTGCGGATTTAACCGGGTCTTTGTAATATCCGATTGGAACCCGGCCACCATTGGCCACCATACCAGTGACATTGGATCCGGGCACCACTTGTTTGTCGTTTTCATCAAAGACTTTTGAGGTTTCCATCAGCTCAAACTCTGCGGTGCCTTCGATATTATCCCGGGTGGTAATGCTGCGTGCCATACCACCTTCGGTGGAGCCGAGAGCGTCGTTAAGAATCATATCGCCAAATTCCAGCAGACCTTTTTTGACTTCATGGGTCCACATAACGCCGGATGATGAAACGAATTGCACCGATGAGATATCATATTCTCGGTTTTCTTCTTTGGCTTTTCTTAGCGAATCCAGCATAGGTTTGCCGAAGGCGTCACCAACAATAATGATGTCAGTGACACTATTTCTAGCAACGGTCTCCCAGAGTTCGTCAGGATTAAAACTTGAGTTGTCTATGGTGACAACAGTGCCGCCCATGCCTAATGGCATAAATGCGCCTAACCACATCCCTGTTCCGTGCATAAGTGGGCAGGCGGATAACGTTACGGGCAGTGCATTGGCGGCTGCAAGTTTAAGGGTTGCTTCAGCTGCTTCTTCATAGGTAGTTGGAGGAGGGCTGATTCCACGGCTCTCGAAAGCGGCTAGCATGCCCTCACAGAATTCACCGTTGTGGTACATGACACCCTTAGGCATACCGGTGGTGCCGCCGGTATATAACATGTAAACCTCATCCGCGCTTCGTTCAATACGTGGCATGGGTTTAGTTTGGTTGATAATGGTTTCGTAATCGAAGGCACCATCAAGCAGTGCAGTTCCGGAACCGTCGTCAATTTGAATGAAGGTTTTTAGTTTTGGCAGTTTTGTCTTGATTTCAGCGATTCTGTCGGCAAAAACAGCTTGATAGAAAATCACTTCAGAATCAGAGTTTTCGAGAAGATAAATTAATTCGTCGGCTAGATAACGGTAGTTAACATTAATAGGGCCGCCACTTATTTTAAAAATACCGAATTCAGCTTCAATATGTTCATTGCTGTTATAGGCGTAAATAGCGGCTTTACTATCGACTCCGTGGCCCCGCTCGGTAAGAAAACCAGCGATTCGTGCGGCTCGGCTTTCAAAATCAGACCAGGTTACTTTGTTATCTCCATGAATGAGAGCGATCCGGTCTCCAACGGTATCTGATACCTGTTCCCACATTGTCGCGAAATGCATATCCATATCTTCCTTACCCCAAAATCAAAATGTAATAGTTTTTATAAGTTTGTTCTTAGTGGTCTGGCTTCAGCTAAGTTGTTTTTTTTGACAGTTCGCTGAAATATCGCAGTTTGATTGTACTTAAGGCAGGCGAGAATTAGCAAGTGGTCTGAATTGTCTTGTATCAACAAAAAAGGGGCCCGAAGGCCCCTTTTTTGACGTTGTAATATTACATATTTGGGTAGTTGGGGCCGCCGCCGCCCTCTGGAACAACCCAGGTAATATTTTGAGAGGGATCTTTAATATCGCAGGTTTTGCAGTGAACGCAGTTTTGTGCGTTGATTTGGAATTTCTTGCTTCCATCAGCTTCTTCAACGATCTCGTAGACCCCTGCAGGGCAGAAGCGCTGTGCAGGTTCATCGAATTTCGGTAGATTATAGGCGAGAGGTATCTCAGGGTCGGCCAGGGTTAGATGGCAGGGCTGATCCTCTTCATGAGAGGTATTGGACATAAATACCGAAGAAAGTTTATCGAAGCTGATAACTCCATCGGGTTTTGGGTATTCGATCTTTTTGCATTCTGATGCGGGTTTCAGCGAGTCAGAATCAATACCTTTATTGGACCAGGTAAAGGGCATTTTTCCGCCAAAGATATTTTGGTCGACGAATACAAATGCAGCACCCAGGAACGTACCGAATTTATGCAGGGCAGGGCCATAGTTACGAGATGTGTATAGCTCATCGTGTAACCATGATGTTTCGAATTTTTCCTTTATTGCAGTTAGATCTTTACCGCCTTCGGTGCCTGCAAGTAGTGCTTCAACAATAGTTTCAGCGGCCAACATGCCAGATTTCATAGCAGTATGAGAGCCTTTAATTTTTGCAGTATTCAGTGTGCCTGCCTCACAACCTGCTAACAGTCCACCGGGGAACGACATTTTAGGCAGAGCTTGATAGCCCCCTTTATTCATCGCTCGTGCGCCGTAGGTCAGACGTTCACCTCCTTCCAGGTACGCTTTGATCTTCGGGTGCTGTTTCCAACGCTGGAACTCATCAAATGGGCTCAGGTGAGGGTTGCTATAGTTCAGCGCAACAATGTAACCGAGGAATACTTCGCCATTTTCAGCATGGTATAGGAATCCGCCACCTTCCGTGTGGTTGTCCATGGGCCAGCCAAGTGTATGAACGACAAGTCCTTCTTCATGTTTCTCTGGGTCAATTTTCCAGATCTCTTTAATGCCAATGCCGTGGTGGGCGTCATCTGCGTCTTTGGTCAGGTCAAATTTTTCTAGCAGCTGCTTACCCAGGTGACCACGACAGCCTTCAGAGAATACGGTGTATTTAGCATGGAGTTCATAACCAGCAACATAAGAGCCTTTGTGTTCACCTGTTTTCGATACGCCCATGTCTCCGGTTGCGATGCCTTTCACGCTACCGTCTTCATGGTAGAGCACTTCTGACGCGGCGAAACCTGGGAATATTTCAACTTCAAGTGCTTCGGCTTGTTCACCGAGCCAGCGGCAGACATTGCCAAGACTAACGATGTAGTTGTCATCATTATGCATCGGTTTTGGGATAAGTAAATTAGGAACCTTTACGGCGGATTCGGCACCTAACATATAGTGAAAAACATCACGCTTAACGGGTGTCGTAACCGGAGCACCCATCTCTTTCCAGTCGGGGAACAGCTCATCCAGTGCATGGGTTTCGAAAACCGCCCCAGAGAGGATATGAGCACCGATTTCTGAGCCTTTTTCGACTAAGCATACCGATATTTCTTCACCAGCTTCTTTAGCAAGCTGACGAATTTTACAAGCCGTTGAAAGTCCAGCCGGACCTCCACCTACGACTACCACGTCAAATTCCATCGATTCCCGTTCCACGATTACTCTCCTATCTGATTGGCACTGCTTAGTATTTATTTTAGGTCGACGTTACGCCACTATGGGTTGTAATAGGGCGGTATAACAAAGATGAGCCCAGATTCGAAATATACACCTGAACAGCCAACTTTTTGCCGAAAAATCAGTCGGCGATTATATAAAAATCCTAACTTGATGGCTAATTGGATTGATTGGGTCACGGTTTGAGTTAGATGAGCGGTTTGTTTGCTAGCAGTTAATTGGCAGGTCCATGGGATGGTATTGACCTGAATACCCTTTGAGGTCAGAATGGCGCGGCTAATTGTGGGTCTCGGACAGATGGGGCGGTGTAGGCGGCTTCCATAAATAACGACTGAGACTGTTTTTGAACAACTCTGATATGAAGAGGACTCTATGAAGGTTCTTGTTCCCGTAAAAAGAGTGGTGGATGCAAACGTACAAGTGCGTGTTGCTTCTGATCATTCAGGTGTGGATTTGAATAACGTAAAAATGGCGATTAATCCGTTTTGTGAAATTGCCGTTGAAGAAGCTATTCGACTGAGAGAAAAAGGCGTCGCTACAGAAGTCGTCGTCGTAAGTGCTGGTGCAAAGGTTTGTCAGGAACAACTTCGCACAGCTCTGGCATTAGGAGCTGATCGAGCTATCCTGGTTGAAACAGATGAAGAGCTTCAGCCCCTTGCTATTGCCAAGTTACTGAAAGCGGTCAGCGATAAAGAAGGTGCTGAGTTGACTATCTTTGGTAAACAGTCTATCGATGAAGATAATGGCCAAACGGGTCAAATGTTTGCAGCGCTGGCTGGTCTTGCTCAAGGTACATTTGCATCAGAAATCACCATTGAAGGTGATAAACTAAAAGTTATTCGTGAAACGGATACCGGTGAGCAAACCCTTACTTTGAATATGCCTGCTGTGATCACCGCTGACCTTCGATTAAACGAGCCACGCTACGCGTCATTGCCAAACATCATGAAGGCTAAGAAAAAGCCCATGGATGTGATGACACCAGCAGATCTTGGTGTTGAAGTAACCACAAATATCAAGACCCTTAAAGTTGAGCCACCTGCTGAGCGTGCCGCAGGTATCATCGTTGAAACCGTTGAGGATCTTGTTGATAAACTGAAAAATGTAGCGAAGGTGATCTAATGAGCGTATTAGTATTAGCTGAACATGATAACAATGAGCTGAAATCGGCCACACTCAACACCGTAACGGCGGCTACTGAAATCGGCGGAGATGTGACGATTTTGGTTGCGGGCTCTGGTTGTGGTGCAGTTGCCGAGCAAGCAGCTAAAATCGCAGGTGTTGCTAAAGTATTGGTCGCGGACAACGCTGCTTACACAAATATGCTGGCGGAAAACACCGCTGCATTGATTGTTGAGCTAGCTGGGGATTACAGCGCAATATTGGCGCCAGCCATGACTAACGCCAAAGGTATTCTACCTCGCGTAGCTGCTCTTTTAGACGTTGGTCAAATCTCTGAAATTACCGCTGTAGTGAGTGCGGACACTTTTGTTCGTCCAATTTACGCTGGTAATGCAATGGCCACTGTTCAATCTTCAGATTCGATTAAAGTGATCACTGTCCGTGGTACTGGTTTTGATGCGCCGAGCGCGGAAGGCGGTTCAGCAACTGTTGAAGCAATTAGCAATGCCACTGATGCGGGTGTCTCAGAGTTTGTTAGCGAAGAAGTTGCTGCCTCAGATCGTCCTGACCTCACTGCTGCAAGAGTCGTTATCTCCGGTGGTCGTGGCATGCAAAATGGCGAAAACTTCAAGTTGCTTGAAGCGGTAGCTGACAAGCTGGGTGCTGCGATTGGTGCTTCGCGAGCTGCGGTTGATGCGGGTTATGTTGCCAACGATATGCAAGTTGGGCAAACTGGTAAGATCGTTGCTCCAGAGCTGTATATTGCTGTGGGTATCTCCGGTGCGATTCAGCATTTGGCGGGTATGAAAGACAGTAAAGTCATTGTTGCCATCAATAAAGATGAAGAAGCTCCAATCTTCCAGGTTGCTGATTTTGGCCTGGTAGCGGATCTTTTTGAAGCAGTTCCAGCGTTTGAAGCTCTTTTGTAATATTGACTTAGCTTTCAAACTGCGACAAAGACCCGGCTTAATCGCCGGGTTTTTTTTGCCCTGTTTGTATGGCTTTTCTTTAGTTATGCCGTAGAAACCGATACAAAGAATACGCATGTCACATTTGGCTTGTTACAATAGCCGGCCAAAATACTCATCTGAAAAACATTGCTGGAGAAAAGTACGTGGAAATTGTTTGTCTCGACCTTGAAGGGGTGTTGGTTCCTGAAATCTGGATCAATTTTGCCGAACGTACCGGTATAGAAGCGCTAAAAGCGACAACTCGCGATATTCCAGATTACGATGAGCTGATGACGCAGCGTTTATCAATCCTCAAAGAGCATGGTCTTGGATTGCCGGATATTCAAAAAGTGATTGATGGCATGGGGCCGATGGAGGGTGCGAGGGAATTTCTGGATAGTTTGCGTGAGCAGTTTCAGGTGATTATTCTGTCGGATACGTTTTACGAATTTGCTAACCCCTTGATGCGGCAGCTAGGCTGGCCAACGCTGTTTTGCCATAAGTTAGGTGTGCAGCCTGACGGCAGCGTATCAGATTATTACCTGCGGCAGGTTGATCCAAAGCGTAAATCTGTGATCGCTTTGAAGAGTCTCAACTATCGGATAATTGCTGCGGGTGACTCTTATAATGATACCACTATGTTAGCGGAGGCCGATGCGGGTATCTTGTTTAACGCGCCTCAAAATGTGATTGAGGAATTCCCACAGTTTCCGGTAACGAAAACCTATGATGAACTTAAAAAGACTATCGAAGGTTTGAGTAATCGGGATATTACTTTGTCTTAAGTGGGCTGGGTTCGAGTACGTTGGACTTGTCTCAAGTTATGCTTGAGAGTGATGATTAGCTAGTCGTTTGTAAAGGTCTACAATGATCGCGCATGTTGCTCCCCATATTACATAACCATCGTAACTAGCTGAATAATAAGATCTAATTAACTCTCCTACAGTTCTTTTGTGTATCTCGTAAACTGATGAGTCGGTAAAGAATTCAAGAGGTGGTTCAAGAACAGCAGCCACCTCATCTGGGTTGGGATGGAACTCACCAGGATCTGCAACGTAACCTACTACGGGCGTAATTGAGTAACCGCTTTGGGTGTAATATTTTCCAAGTTTACCCAGTATTTCAACGTCAGCACGATCAAGGCCTACCTCCTCATGAGTTTCCCGGAGTGCGGTTTCAAAATAATCTGCGTCGGTGTCGTCTACTCGGCCGCCTGGAAAGCATATTTGGCCGGCATGGCTGCGCAAGTGAGCACTTCTCCATGTCAACATAACCCTCAGCTCGCCATCTTTTACATAAATAGGAATGAGTACCGCAGAGTCCTTTTTACCCTCCGGTGAGATTACCCCAGCGGTAATATCGTCGGGGTTTAGCATTGGCTCGGGTTCTTTTTCGGCGTGGGACTCAAAGTACTCGATTACTGACTGTAGTGTAGGGCGGATACGCGGCAGGTTGATTTCAATATTCATGGGTAGCTAAGTTTTCCGTAGGCTTGCAGGGCAATTAAGCGAGTGGTAGGCAATTGATCAGACGATCTATCTTATCAAAGGATTCTTGATACTCCATCTCCACTTCTGAATCCGCGACAATTCCTCCGCCGCCCCAGCAATAAATTTTGTTTTTATTGCAAACCAGCGTACGAATGGCAATATTAAAATTCATGTCACCGTTTGCGGAAATGTATCCAATAGAGCCGCAATACACCGAGCGACGATGGGGCTCGAGTTCGGCAATGATTTCCATTGCTCTGCGTTTTGGAGCGCCGGTAATTGACCCCCCCGGGAAGCACCCGGTAAGTAAATCAATCGAATCGGAATTATTGTTGAGTGTTCCGGTTATTGAGCTGACTAGATGATGCACGTTGGAAAAAGATTGGAGCTTGCACAGTTCAAGCACCTCAACTGAGCCTGGGGTACAACTCTTCCCTAGATCGTTACGCAGTAAGTCTACAATCATCAAGTTCTCAGCGCGGTCTTTGTCGCTCTCCTGTAGTGCTTTTGCATTGGCGTAATCATCTTCGGCTGTTTTTCCTCTTGGGCGTGTTCCTTTGATGGGCTGAGTCGTGACCCTCAGCTGCTCGAGTGTAATAAACTGCTCTGGAGAGAGTGACAGCAAGGCACCTTCATCAAGTTCAATAAAGGCCGAGTAGGGAGAGGGTGTTGCGACACGAAGTTGTTGGTAGGCATCCAATGTGTCGCCGTGATAGCTTGCCGAAAATTGCTGAGACAGATTGACCTGGTAACAGTCTCCAGCGTGTATATAGTCGATTATTTTTTTAAAGGCATATTGGTAGTCTGAAAAGGGCATGTTTGAGACAAACTTACCGTTGAGCGCAAAAGGAGTGCGTGTTTGCGTATCTGGCAAATCATTGATGAGTAGTGATTTTATTTGACTGAACTGATCTGGGGCAAAGCCGGGCAGCGATACCAGAAAACACTCGTGTTTGAAATGATCGTTTACGATCGCCCATTCATACCAACCAAGCTGAACGTCTGGCAACTCTATTTTATCGGTTGCCAATATTTTGACCTGCTCAAGCTCCATTCCAGATTCATAGCCGAGGTAACCAATAAACCCACCCATAAAAGGCAAATTATTAGGAGGCTTTTCCAGTGCGCGGGTTGTATCAAGCTTTGATCTTATTTTTTTATAGGGGTTGGAGTAAGTTGGGGGGCTGGTAGAGGTATTTGAGCTGTACTTATGAGTTATCGAAAAAGCCGGGGCAGCACTGACAATGTCGTATCTACCGCCATCCGCCAGACTGGCGCAGCTATCTAAAAATACTGCTCGTCCCATATGTCGAACTTTAGAGAGGTAGTGAATTGAGTCTTTTCGGTAGGGTAGCGGTTCAATCAGTGGTGGTTGCATGAAGCTAGAATCACTTTATAAATCATGTATATATAGGTGGATTTGAAGAAATAACATTAGGTTTTTAGCTAAGGTTCTAATTTGACACACTTCATGCTAAATATTAGACTCACGGCGTTTTTAGATGGTCAAGGCCATGTCGCTTAACTTAGGTAAGCACTTAGTTACTCACTCGGTTAAGCCCAGCGCCTTCAGACTTGATTTGTGCTTATACAGGTTTGTGCATATCAAGCCCGACTCAAACCAATATGGCCAATGGTCATATTTCACCAGCCAGCCTTCTAGCGCACCGCATACTCTGAGGCGGCGCACAGAAATTGTAAGGGTAAAGCATCATGACTTCACAGCCAACAGCCGGCGCACGTTTTCGCCAGGCATTAATTGATAATAATCCTCTCCAGGTTGTAGGCACTATAAATGCCTACACTGCCCTGATGGCAGAACGTGTTGGCCATCAGGCGATCTACCTGTCGGGCGCAGGGGTGGCAAACGCATCCTATGGTCTTCCTGACTTAGGTATCACCTCACTCAACGACGTGCTGGAAGATGTGCGTCGTATTACTGGCGCAACATCGGTGCCGTTGCTGGTTGATATCGATACTGGTTGGGGGGGTGCTTTTAATATCGCCCGTTCCGTGAAGGATATGACAAAGGCGGGTGCGGCTGCGGTTCATATTGAAGACCAGGTTGCGGCGAAACGTTGCGGTCACCGCCCAAACAAAGCCATCGTTAGCCAGCAAGAGATGGTTGATCGTGTTAAAGCGGCGGTCGATGCACGTACTGACGACAGTTTTGTAATCATGGCACGTACCGACGCGCTAGCGGTTGAAGGTATGAATGCCGCCATTGACCGGGCTGCGGCCTGTGTTGAAGCCGGTGCCGACGCAATTTTTCCAGAAGCATTAACCGAACTCGAACAATACAAAACCTTAACTAAGGTGATTAAAGTGCCTGTATTGGCCAATATTACAGAGTTTGGTCAAACACCATTATTCAATAAGATTGAATTGGCAGAGTCTGGTGTTGCGATGGTGTTATATCCACTGAGTGCGGCGCGAGCCATGAATAAGGCGGCTCTAAACGTATATCAAACTTTACTGGACACCGGTTGCCAGGAATCAGTTGTTGATACCATGCAGACCCGTAACGAATTATACGACTTTTTGAATTATCACGATTACGAAGACAAATTGGATGCATTATTTGCTAAGGAGCAAGGAAAATGACAAACAAAGCACTTGGTGGAGCGGGCTTACGGGGTCAAGTAGCCGGTAAAACAGCACTTTCCACAGTCGGCACAGCGGGCTCAGGCCTAACCTATTGTGGCTACGATGTTAAAGATCTAGCGGATAACGCTACCTTCGAAGAAACTGCATATCTAATCTTTAACGGTGAACTACCGAATCAATCCCAGTTGGATAGCTACAAACAAAAACTGAAGGGGCTTCGTGGTCTACCCGATGCTCTCAAGAGTGTGCTGGAACTTATCCCTGCTGACGCGCACCCGATGGATGTAATGCGAACTGGCTGTTCAATGCTCGGCAACCTGGAAACTGAAGCTGATTTTGATCAGCAGCGGGATTCAGCCGACAGGCTGTTAGCCCTGTTCCCCTCAATCATTGCATATTGGTACCGCTTCTCTCATGACGGTGTACGTATTGACACCGAAACCGATGATGATCAAATAAGTGCTCACTTTCTGCACATGTTGCACGGCGAAAAGCCCAGCGAACTGCATACTCGCGTACTAGATGTGTCGTTGATTCTTTATGCTGAACATGAATTTAACGCATCGACCTTTACTGCACGGGTTTGTGCTTCGACTCTTTCTGATATGCACTCTTGCATTACTGGCGCCATTGGCACGCTAAGAGGACCTCTGCACGGTGGAGCCAACGAGGCGGCTATGGATATGATTGAGGCCTTCAAAGATCCCGATCACGCTGAAGCTGAGATCATGGGAATGCTGGCTCGCAAAGATAAAATCATGGGCTTTGGCCACGCGATTTATCGTGAGTCTGACCCGCGTAATGTCATCATCAAAGAGTGGAGTGAAAAACTCGCCGAAACCGTGGGTGACAAAGTACTGTATCCAGTTTCTGTCCGTTGTGAAGAGGTGATGTGGCGCGAGAAAAAATTATTCTGTAATGCAGATTTTTTCCATGCATCAACCTATCACTTCATGGGTATTCCAACCAAACTATTTACCCCGTTGTTTGTATGTTCACGCCTTGTAGGTTGGGCTGCACACGTTATGGAGCAACGTGCGGATAACCGCATTATTCGCCCCAGTGCTGAATATGTCGGTGTTGAATTGCGTAAAGTGAATGCTATCGCTGATCGTTAATTTATAACCCGATTCTGGCTTCCTTGTCTGCGATGACCAGGAAGCCAGTTATCTACTGTTTTTTATATTCCCGCGCACGATACCAAAAAAATCACATCCATATCCCTCCTCATTTTACTGCGGAATATAAGCCCGTAGACCCCTATGTATCGCTATAATTATTTGATAAGCATAACTCGAGAGTAAATTGATATGAGCGATGTTGTTTTTTCGCTGGATACCTGTGGTCTGTTTTGCCCCGAACCCGTGATGTTATTGCACAACAAAATCGATCAGATTAGTGTGGGTGAATTAGTAGAGGTGATTGCTACCGACCCTTCGACTCAACGGGATATTCCAAAATTTTGCGCTTTTTTGGATCATGAGTTGCTCTCCAGTCGTGAAGAAGACAAACGTTTTTTCTATCTCATACGAAAAGGCAGCTAACTTCTTTGTATAGTGCTTCTAATAATCGCCTAAACTTAGCAAACAGTATTTTTACTTTAAGGTATTCACTTTCAGCACCTGATAATTTGTCATCGTTATCCGATTAAATCATGATCACCAAAAGGACGTAGATTAAAGACATGAAGAATGACAACATCGTTTGGCATCCGCACAACATTAAAAAACTCGACCGAGCCAACCAAAAAAAACAAAAACCCTGCCTGCTCTGGTTTACAGGGCTCAGCGGCTCCGGTAAATCAACCCTGGCTGGGGCCCTTGAAGAGCGACTGTTTGGTTTGAATCGCCACGTATATCTGCTTGATGGAGACAATGTTCGCCATGGGCTTAACAAAGACCTGGGGTTTAGTGATAGCGACCGTGTTGAGAATATTCGCAGAATAGGGGAGGCGTCTAAACTTTTTGTGGATGCCGGACTAATTGTCCTTTCTGCCTTTATTTCGCCTTTCAAGCAGGATCGAGACATGGTCCGTAGCCTGTTTGATGAGGGCGAATTTATAGAGGTTTTTATGGATACCTCTTTGGAAACCTGTGAGCAACGTGATCCAAAAGGGTTGTATAAGAAAGCCAGAAGCGGAGAGATAAAGTATTTCACCGGCATTGACTCCCCCTACGAAGCCCCAGAGCAACCGGAAATTCGTATCCATTCAACTGAGGCAAATTTTGAGCAATCTGTTGATCAGATTATTGATTACTTACACGCGCATAAAATTTTATAGTGCAAATAGTACGCTTATACGCCGATCTGATTGGTTGTAATTCCGCCGCATTAGGCAAGAACGAATACAGGAAATATCGATAATGAATGTAGCAATGATTGGAACCGGCTATGTAGGTTTGGTTTCCGGAACCTGTTTTTCCGAGTTTGGTGCCAATGTAACCTGTATTGATATCGATCAGTCTAAGGTTGATAAACTGAATGATGGCGCTATTCCGATCTACGAACCCGGTCTTGAAGTGCTGGTACAAAAAAATGTCGCTTCGGGACGCCTAACATTCACTACCGAATTTACTGAATCGGTCGGTAATGCTGACCTCGTATTCATCGCAGTTGGCACGCCATCAAGGCGAGGTGATGGTTTTGCAGATCTGACCTATGTTTACGATGCTGCAAAAGAGGTGGCTAAACACCTTAAGGGTTACACGGTGATTGTTGATAAATCGACAGTGCCAGTCGGAACTGCTCGAAATGTAAAACGAATTATTGCAGAGCAAAACCCCGTTGCGGATTTTGATGTAGCCTCCAATCCGGAATTTTTGAGAGAAGGTGCAGCGATATCTGATTTCACTCGGCCTGACCGCGTGGTGATTGGAGTCGAAACCGAGCGTGCGGAAAACCTCTTACGTGAACTGTACAGACCACTAAATCTGATTGAAACTCCTATTTTAGCGACGGATCTCGAAAGCGCCGAGTTGATCAAATACGCAGCTAACGCATTTCTGGCAACCAAAATCAGCTTTATCAACGAAATGTCGGGATTGTGTGAAGCGGTTGGGGCAGATGTCCAAGCCGTTGCAAAAGGGATGGGGATGGATGGTCGAATCGGCCGGAAGTTTTTACATGCTGGCCCCGGCTATGGCGGCTCCTGTTTTCCAAAGGATACCCAGGCTCTGGTTCGTATCGCGCAGGAACATGAATCCCCATGTCGAATTGTTGAAGCCGTCATTGAAGTCAATGCTGGCCAAAAAGCTCGAATGATTAAGAAAATCCGCAGTGCTTTGGGTAACGATGTGGCCGGCAAAAAAATCAGTATATTGGGCCTGACATTTAAACCTGAAACCGATGATATGCGCGACGCACCTTCGCTATCTATTCTGCCAGCATTGATAGAAAAGGGTGCCATTATTCACGCCCATGATCCACAGGGCATTGATGAGGCCAAATTACACCTTCCCGCCGAGGTTCAGTATTTTGAAGATGCCTATAAAGCGATGGCCGATACCGATGCAGTGGTGATTTTGACCGAATGGAATGCCTATCGCGGGCTTGATCTGAAGCTAGTAAAACAGACAATGAAAGGCGATCAGTTTATTGACCTCCGTAATATCTATGATCGTGATCAGGTTGAATCCAAAGGTTTTGTATACACTGCTATTGGCCGTTAAATTGTTTTAATTTTGTTGAATCGAATAACAAAGCCGAATTAAAAAAATTGAATTTTAGAAAAGTCGAATAGAGAAAAAAATGAGAAAAGGAATTATTTTAGCCGGCGGATCCGGTACCCGTCTCTACCCAATTACCCAAACGGTTTCCAAGCAGTTACTGCCGGTTTATGACAAACCGATGATCTATTACCCCCTCAGTATTTTGATGGAGGCGGGCATTCGCGATGTACTAGTCATATCGACACCTGAAGATACACCACGTTTTGAGCAACTACTGAAGGATGGCAGTCAATGGGGTATAAACATCGAATACGCTGTCCAGCCCTCGCCAGATGGTTTAGCCCAGGCGTTTATCATTGGTGAAAACTTTATAGGTAATGATGAGTCAGCTCTGATTTTGGGCGATAACCTGTTTTTCGGCTTTGACCTGGTCAAGAACTTGCAAACCGCCTCGCAGCAAAAATCGGGTGCTACCGTATTTGCGTACCCTGTAAGCGATCCGGAGCGGTATGGGGTGGTTGAGTTCGATAGATCAGGAAAAGCAAAAAGCCTTGAAGAGAAGCCTGAGCAACCCAAATCCAACTATGCGGTTACCGGCCTCTATTTTTACGATAACCAGGTGGTGGATATAGCGAAGGCAGTGAAACCTTCGGCCAGAGGTGAGCTTGAAATTACCGAAGTGAATAATCAATACCTCAAAATGAATCAACTCGATGTACAAACGATGGGCCGTGGTACCGCATGGCTCGACACCGGTACACACGATTCATTGTTAGAAGCGGGACAATTTATCCAGACCATCGAAAAAAGACAGGGTTTGAAAGTCGCTTGTCTTGAAGAGATCGCCTTTCAGATGGATTATATCTCTGCGGAGCAGTTAGAAAGGCTTGCAGAGCCTTTAAAGAAAAATGGCTATGGGCAGTATCTGTTAAACATTCTGCGCAACCAGCAAAAGTAGGAAAACAGCGGTTTGAGTACAAGCAAAATTGCTATTATTGGAGGCTCCAGCCTTACCCGTCTGGAGCAACTAAAAAACTGTACCGCGATTAGGCAAACCACTGAATACGGCGAACCATCATCCGACATTCAGCTCGGGGATTTTGGCGGCAAACAAGTCGCTTTTCTTGCACGGCATGGATCTGACTATCAAATACCGCCGCACCTGATTAATTATCGGGCCAATATTCAAGCCCTGAAACAGATAGGTATTGAAAAAATATTGGCGGTTAATACGGTTGGCGGCATTCATTCTGATATGCCAGCGGGCACAATCGTAATCCCGGATCAAATGATTGATTACAGCTGGGGTAGGGAGTCTACCTATTCCGGTGCTGGTAACGTGATATTTATTGAGTTTGAGAAACCATTCGATGTGGAAATTAGACGAAACTTAAGTACCGCAGCAGCCCGGATACAGCTAGATTGTATCGATTATGGTGTATACGGTTGTACCCAGGGCCCCAGGTTGGAAACCGCAGCCGAAATTAATCGGCTTGAGCGCGATGGCTGCGATCTGGTCGGCATGACCGCAATGCCCGAAGCAGCGCTTGCCCGTGAGCTCGGAATCGCATACGCCTCCATTTGTTTGGTCGTGAACCCCGCCGCCGGTCGCAGCGACAGACCGATTTCTATGGATGAGGTCGCGAAGGTTGCATCTGTGGGAATGGTAAAAGTGGTACAACTGCTTGAGCAAACCGTAGGCTCACTTAAATAAGCGATTTCGTCCGCTTTCTTTTTTTTTCTTTGCCTTTCCCGTTATATTCTTAATTAAGATTTAGTGTTATTCAGTCTTCGGTGCGGCTCTGTTTTGAAGCAGCAGGCCGTAACCAGAGCGCAGTCTTTTCATCCAACTTTTCAAACTGCTCTGACTCATAGGGAATGGCTTCAACCAGCACGCCTAACAATGGGTGATCAAGATAATGGAGTTCTTTGCTTTTCATACGTCGTTTTTGGTTCATGACGTAGGTGATGATGCGCTGAGGTTTGCGGATATAAAATGGCAGAGGCTGAGTTTCCGGTTTATCGACGAATAGTTTGTTTGCGCTTTGTGCTGCATTCGCATTCTGTTGCCCTATAGTCGGTAATGCGTCAAGCTTAAAATCAAATAGCTTTTCCAGCAATTGCTCTTGCTCAGGAATAGGTAGGGGTACATCAGAGGTCTGAATCCCCATCCGCTGGAGGGATTTCTCATATTCGTGCAACCATAAGTCCACTTCAAGATGCAGGTACCGTTTTTGGCTAAATCGTACCCACCCCTCAAGCTGTTGGTGTTCGCCGAATGATTTTCCGCCAGATATTGCGATAGGCTGGCCGGTTACCCCGGTGCCAAGTTTCTGGCGCCACTGTTTGTAAAAGAGTGTCCGAAAACCTGCGGAACGGCGAATGTTACGATTAGCCTGTACAAACCCTGATTCAGGGGCATCCATCAAACTATAGTTTTGTGGTAGATCAATTAGAGGGTTGCCGGGTTGTTTTGATGTATCGCGCAGATAGGTGGTTTTTTTGGGGTAACCGAGTTCAACCAGACGGGGCCACTGTTCAGCGTCCGCCCCCTGGGTTTTACCCTTTAGGTGCTGGAATACCAGTAGGTTGATTTGGTACCACTGCTCTTTTGGTGAATCGGACTCGCTTTTAGCAAAGACGGCATTCGAAGAGAGCGTTAAAAATAATACAAGCAGTAATACCTGAGCTATGCGGTACGACTGATATATCAAATAGTTCAACAGGTTGTTTTTGTGATTCATAGGTTTTTATTATAACCTGAGAGCCGCCACAGCACTCCACAAATGTAACCCAGTCCGGTTTTACGAACCTGGTCAATGCAAGTATATTGTCTGGATACCAATAATTGTAAAAAGGAATTGTCATGAAACCTGCATCAAGAATATGTTTGATTCTCTTCGGTCTTTCTGTAGCCGTACCCGGTTTTGCGGCCGACGACCCCAATATCAATGCAATTAAAGCGCGTCAGGGTGAAATGGCCATCAGAGCATTTAATGTCGGGCCGCTATTTGCCATGGCGAAAGGGAAAATGGACTACGACCCGGTGCTGGCCAGCAAACTAGTCGGCAACTTAAAGTTACTGCTTGATCTGGACACTAGCCGAGATTGGCCTAAGGGGTCCGATAACAAAAGCTACCCGAAGAAAACACATGCTTTGCCCGCAATCTGGACAACCTATCCTGAAATAGGCAAGTACGGAAAAAAATACGCTACAGCGGTGAACGAACTTAGCGAGGTAGCAGGAAATGGCCTCGGGGCATTGCAGTCAAAAGTCGGTGCGCTCGGGAAATCCTGTAAAGGGTGCCACGATGAGTTTCAGGATGAACACTAGCGCCGCTTACCTAAGTTGAAAGGATTTCAGCTTGAAAAGGTCTGGGACCGGGTGTCACGCCTGTGGCATTGGGTTCTGGTGCTAACCATCTGCATCAGCTGGTGGCTTGGAGAGTACATGGAGTTCGACACCATCGACTGGCATTTTTATGTCGGTTACGTGGTTCTCGGTTTAATGGGGTTTCGTTTTTTTTGGGGTTTTGTTGGGCCATCTCCCATTCGTTTTCGAGCGTTAATACCCACTCCCAGTCAGGCCATTCAATACCTGAAAAGAATCGGTCACCGACAGCCCAGCGGCAGTCCAGGCCACAATCCAATTGGCTCCCTGTCCGTTATCGCCATGCTTGTCAGTATTACGATGCAGGCGGTCACAGGCATGTTTATCGAATCCGATGACTTCTTCGAATCCGCTCCGCTAGCGGCTTACGTATCCGATGAAACGATGGGGTTACTGACATGGTGGCATCATCTCAACGCAAAAATTATTTTGGTGTTGGTGTGCCTGCACCTTTTGGCGATACTGTTTTATCTGATCTGGAAAAAAGAAAATTTAATCAAACCGATGATCACGGGCTGGAAATGGGTCAGGACAAAGAAATCCGATGAATCGTAAGGCGGAGATTAAAGTATTCTCGAAGCCTCGTTTTTAAGCATCGCCTGCTAGCAGTTCAAGCACTTGCCCAACCTGTCCGATTCGCTGTTCAGCGTCTTCCATCTCAAAATGAAACGATAGTTTTTCAGCGCCGCTAAGAGTGAACTCCTGCGGCCGTTGCTGAATTAACTGGATGATCTTCATAGGGTCGATCATAGGTTCTTTATTGAAATCAATTCGACCTTTTTGAGCGCTGGCTTCGAGCTTTTTAATACCCAGTGCATGCGCACGCAGCTTTAGTGCGCTGACCGCAAACAGGTTTTTAACCGGTTGCGGTAACAGTCCAAACCGGTCGATCATCTCAACCTGAAGCTGCTCAAGTTGATGATCGGAATCAGCGTTAGCGATCCGCTTGTAGAGCACTAAACGGCCCTGTACATCGCCAAGATAGTCGTCGGGAATCAGAACTGGAATGTGCAGATTTATTTCAGTGTTATCACTATGGGTATTTTCAATATCAGGAATTTTACCCTGCTTCATTGCTTCTACGGCTTTTTCCAGCATCTCCATATAAAGCGAAAAACCGATGCCGTGAATTTGTCCACTTTGATCGTCCCCCAACAACGCGCCTGCGCCACGAATCTCCATATCGTGAGAGGCCAGGGTGAAACCTGCGCCCAATTCCTGAGTCGCTTCAATGGCTTCGAGCCGTTTGTTAGCATCGGCTGTCATCAGTTTGGCCGGCGGTGTGATCAAGTATGCGTAGGCCTGGTGGTGGGAGCGTCCGACACGCCCGCGAATTTGGTGGAGTTGGGCCAGACCAAGTTTGTCGGCACGTTCCATAATGATGGTGTTGGCATTGGGAATATCGATACCGGTTTCAATAATGGTGGTGCAAACTAGTACGTCGTATTGTTTGTGGTAAAACTCAGACATCACCTGTTCAAGTTCACGCTCCCGCAGCTGGCCGTGGCCAATACCAACACGTATATTGGGCAGCATCTGCCGAAGATCTTCGGCTGTTTTTTCAATCGTTTTCACTTCGTTATGAAGATAATAAACCTGCCCGCCCCGCAACACTTCCCGCGTGATGGCTTCTTCAATGACCGATTTTTGCATTTCGGTCACGAAGGTTTTGATCGATAAACGTCTTGCCGGCGGTGAGGCAATAATCGAAAGATCTCGAATACCTGCCATCGCCATATTCAGGGTTCGTGGGATCGGTGTAGCGGTGAGCGTCAGAATATCTACCTGGGCACGGATCGATTTTAGATACTCTTTCTGGCGTACCCCAAACCGGTGCTCTTCGTCGATCACCACCAGGCCAAGGTTCTTGTATTTGAGCTCCTTACCGATGATTTTATGGGTGCCGATTAAGATATCCACCTGGCCTTTTTCAAGCTCCGCCATGATGGCCGTCTGTTGCTTGCTGGATCGAAAACGTGACAGCACCTCCACTTTTACAGGGTAGTCGGCAAAGCGATCTTTGAAGGTTTGGTAATGCTGTTGTGCAAGCAGGGTAGTGGGCACCAGCACCGCCACCTGACGGCCATCGTTGACCGCTAAAAAGGCCGCACGCATTGCGACTTCGGTTTTACCAAAGCCGACATCACCACACACCAGTCGATCCATACTTTGCTCGGCGAGCATATCCTTTAGAACCGCATCAATTGCCAGCTGTTGATCCGGTGTTTCTTCAAATGGAAACTGAGCGGAAAACTGCCGGTAGGGCTCCTCATCAAAATCAATGGCGAAACCTGTTTTTGCTTCTCGACGTGCGTAAATTTCTAATAACTCTGCGGCAGTATCGCGTATTTTTTCTGCTGCTTTGCGGCGGGCTTTTTGCCATTGGTCGCTGCCCAAACGGTTCAGAGGTGCGGTATCGGGATCAACCCCCTCATAGCGACTGATTAAATCAAGGGATGCTACTGGTACATACAGCTTGGCTGATTCGGCATATTCAAGTACCAGGAACTCATTGTCTTCGCCATCAATGGGCAGTGTTTGCAATCCACGATATCGGCCCACGCCATGCTCAATATGAACGACCGCGCTACCGATACTCAACTCAGTGAGGCTTTTTACCAGCAGATCTGCCTGGCTTTCCGCACGTTCGCGCCGCCGCTGCTGCATCACTTTACGGTTATAGAGATCTAGCTCGGTGATGACCGCAATGTTTTCCTGTTGAAGATAAAAACCTTTTTGCGGCTCAGCGATGGTGATGCAAATATCCTGATCTGAATCGACAAAACCCTGCCAGTTGGGCACTTCAACGGGGTTGATCTGGATGGTTTTTAGTTGTTCCAGAAGAATCTCGCGACGGCCGCGAGATTCGGCTTCGATCAACACACGCTGACCGGGTTGGCCAAGAAACTTCTCAAGATTACCCAGCGGCTGGTTAGCTCTGTCGTTAACCGCTATGTCAGGTAAGGGTTTGCAAGCAAAATCGCAACGGTGCTTTGATGGCTGATCATCATCACGGTCGCCATCATTGCCATAGAGCGTGCAATTTGGCTGTTGGTTGATACGGCTGAATAATTGATCTGGATAGAGGAATAGCTCTTCGGGTTGAACAATGGGTCGCTCCACGTTGTGCCGTAGTTGCTCATGTCGCAGTTTCACTTCTTCAAAAAAAGTCTCCGCAGCATTATCAAATCCAGCTGCTTTGATGACCAGGGTTTGCTTAGGCAGATAATCAAACAGAGTGTCGCAGCTTGGGTAAAACATCGGCAGGTAGTACTCAATGCCGGGAGGGAATATGCCGAGACTGATGTCGCGGTAAACACTGCAGTCGGTCGGGTTTCCGGGAAAAGTATCGTGCCAGCGGGTTCTAAAATTGGATATGGATTGTGCATCGATAGGTACTTCGCGAGCGGGAAGTAACGAAATGCCTTCGACCCTGTCGATTGAGCGTTGGGTTTCCGGGTTAAAAGTCCGGATTGTTTCGATATCGGTATCAAACAGTTCGATACGATAGGGCAGCTCAACCCCCATCGGAAAAATATCCAGAATACCGCCCCTGAGCGCAAATTCGCCGTGTTCACTCACAGTACTTACTGCGCGGTAACCGGCACTTTCAAGGTTTTTTCTGAAATTTTCCGGGATCAGTGTCTCACCAACCTTCAACATCAGGCTGCGTTTGAATAGCTCCTGCTTTGGCAAAAGGCGATGCATTAGAGTGCCAATGGGCACCAGTATAATGCCACGCTCGAAGCTACCAAGCCGATGTAGTGTTTGAAGGCGATCTGAAATAATGTCCTGATGCGGAGAAAACAGATCGTAGGGCAGTGTTTCCCAGTCGGGAAAATAGAATATCGGTAGTTCTTTCCCTTTGGCGAAAAATTGTAATTCAGTCTCTAATTGCTGTGCCATCAGGCTGCCGGTGGTAACCACCAGTAGGGGTTTATTGCTCTGATAGGCGGTTTGAAGCAGCGCTAAACTGCGGCTTGCCCCTTCTAATCCACACCAGTTTTGGTGTTTATCCAACTGGATTTGAGGTGGGCTGAAGGGCGATAATGGCGGGCTATGCATTAATAAAGAATCACGATGGTTAAAGTTGCTATTCAGGCTAAGGGCCGCAATTTTACCCCCGCTAGCGAAAGGTTCAATCATTACCTGGCCAAACCTCCGGGCTTTTGTTAATAGGTGTTGGTTGCTGTTTTTATTATGCGCATTGAAGTACGGTCGCTTACTTTTCCAAAAACCTGTCTTGTTACTTAATATTTGACTCTAACTAATTGAAATATAGAATGATTAATAAATTTTTTTTGTCTGCTGCTCTAGTGATTTTGTTTTCGTCTTCAAATGTTATTAGCGCAACTGCACCATCGAACAGCACGATTCCGAATCATGCGGTGATTCTGCAATACCATCATGTAAGCAATGAAACACCTGCGTCCACCAGCATCTCGGTGGAGCGGTTTGCCGAGCATATTGAGTATCTGTCCGGTAATGGGTACCAGGTGAAATCGTTAGCGGAGGTGGTATCCGCTCTGCACATTGAAAAGCGAGAACCTGGAATTAAAAAACCAGAGCAGCAAAAATCTGAGGCGAAAGGTGCAACGCAGCTCCCTGATAACGTTGTAGTCATCACCTTTGATGATGCGTACCAATCCATCTATGAAAACGCCTACCCGTTGCTTAAGGAGAAGGGCTGGCCCTTTACCATATTTGTGAACAGCACCAAAACCCACCGCAACCGAAAGATTTACCTGAGTTGGGAGCGGTTACGAGAGATGGCGCAGCATGGGGCAACTATCGCAAACCATACCTCAAGTCATGTACATATGTTACGAAGGCTGGAAATTGATGGGGTTGCCGAAAGCCGAGACGACTGGCTAGCGCGTATAGAGCGGCAGATTACCGATATGCAGGCTGAAATCATCGAAAATACAGGTACGGATGCACGGTATTTTGCCTATCCCTACGGTGAAGCTAATACTGATTTGCGCAACCTGGTAAGCAGGTTAGGTTTCATCGGGCTGGGGCAGCATTCCGGCCCAGTTGGCGAGCATTCGGACTTCTCGTTTCTTCCGCGCTTTCCAATGTCTGGTGTCTACAGCGGACTTAAATCGATGAAAACCAAGCTCCGTACCTTACCTTTTCCTTTAGCCGCTCAGCACCTGCACGAACCTGTGGTTGCCCATACGGTTGACAGACCTGAGCTGACGATCAAGCTAAACAAAGGCCACTACCGGCTCGCTGAGCTGGCATGCTACTCCAGTGAAAACGGACGTATTCCCGTGGTTATTCATAGCGAAAAAACGGGTGAGAAAAGTGCAGGGTCGGCGACCAATCAAACCACCCTAATAGTTCGTTCCGATAAGCCGATTATTGTCGGCCGGTCACGATACAACTGCACTGCGCCCCATAACACACTTCGGCGCTACTATTGGTTTTCGGCTTTTTGGTATCGCATGGGGGAGGGTGGGCGCTGGATCGACGAATCCTGATTTGCCACCGGCTGAATGATAGAGCGACAGAGCAATAGAGCGGTCGAAAGAGGGATAGACGGCACGCTAAAATCAATCACAGGGTTTTGCTGCGAATACCTTCAAGCTTGTTATATCTGATCATCGCCTGAAGCTCCTTAATATAAGCCGCTCCGCGGGATGAATATTTGCTCAGCCCCATTGCCAATGCGGTGCCGGTAAGTGGAGCGTTTTTGGCTCGTAATTCGGCCCTTATCCTGCGTAACTCCTTGTAAGCGGGGTGACTGTTAATATTGACGAAATACGCATGCACTGAATCTTTCGTTGAACGATATCGGGTAACCTCATATTTAGCATTCTCAGGTCGTCCAGTCGGCACAACCCCACAGCCCGGTTTGAAGCACCAAATGCCAAAATAGTTATTGGCCTCTTTTGCAAATCGTGATCGACCCCACGCGCTTTCATTAGCACTTTGGGAGAGCACAAGCGAGGCTGGAATTTGGTCTACTTTCTTCAGCAGCTTCGCAATTGTGGTTAAATTTGCCTCAGAATTAGAAGGGTTTGCCGTATCCGGCCGGGATACACGATAGGTTTTGCTAAGCGCTGCTAACTGACGCTGTTCAGCGCCAGACAGTGGTTTGTTTGCCAGAAGCGTATCCTGCATCCGGAGCAGGTTCTTGCGTTGCATAGCTATCTGGTTGTTTTCATCTTCGATAAGCGGCAATAGTTTCTCGAAAAATCTTTTTTTATTAACCGGAATCGATTTGGCAGTTTTTTTATCGGTCTGTGATTTTTTTGCCTTCGTGATAGAGGAATCACCGGTAGCCGCTTTTGATCCAGCGGAAGCTGGATATTCAGTCCCTGATGCAGGATCAGCCGGTTTTTGCGTATCGGTTAAGCGGTTAGTAATGATAAATCCGCTAACCAAACTGATGCTGATGATAGCGATAATAATCTGATCAAATCGGCTCATAACATATCACATAATTAAAAAGGTCGGAGATGATATCAAAGGATGCTAACCTGCCCAAATTTTCTCCGAATCAGAGCCATGTTTGCAGCACAGTCCAATCCAAAACTGAATCAGTGTATCGCTACCTCTATGCCCGGTGAGTTGATCGTTTCAACCACGCTACCCCTGTGCCCTGAGATCAAACTCTATCTGGTCTTGAGCCAAACCGCTGATAGTACATTTATTCAAAATAACATAGCCCAATTAATGGAGAATCCACCCTATTGGGCTCTTTGCTGGGCAGGTGGACAGGTGTTAGCCCGGTATATTTTGGATAATCCAGACACCGTAAAATACAAAACAATCGTCGATTTTGGCGCAGGTTCCAGTGTGGTTGCTATCGCTGCCGCCAAAGCGGGCGCGAAAAAAGTGTATGCCTGCGACTGTGATATGGATTCGATCGAAGCGATTAAAGAAAACGCCAATCTCAACGGCGTTGAAGTTGAAGCCATAGAATCGCTGGATGAAATAGAGATAGGCGAGGGGGTCGATCTGCTTGCGGCGGCGGATCTTCTTTACGACAACAAAAACCTGCCGTTAATGGAGCAGTTCCTCAAAACTGCAAAACGGGTATTGATTGCCGATTCACGCTTTAGCCAGATTGACACCCGGTTTGATTATCCGAATCAAAAGCTACTGTTCAAACAACCTGCAGCTACCTGCCCTGATCTGGATAATACAGGTGAGTACAGCAATGTTTCAGTGTATCAGTTTGATACCTGAGTCCTGGTTTTTTGGACAGTTCATGGAGCGCCCCGTGATAGGCAACCAAACCCAGCGGATACATGGCTTGAAATAAAAGCAGCTGCAAATACCCCTCAGAGATACCGGAAAGCACTAGGTTATCGATAAGATTCTTCCTGCGAGCACACCAGAAAACACAGTTAAAAAAGGGCGCTTTCAACTGATGAAAGCGCCCTTTTTTGTGTGTGTTACTGCGTTTGTCAGGCGTTACTGCAACTTGCTGGTTTTAATCATCGCACGCAGGTGGAGCCTCAGGCACTAAGTTTGAAACCTTCATAGTTGTTTTCAGCAACCTCATTGCATTTTTGACGATATGCCGGCAATCCAGCGGCATAGGGCATAAATATCCGTGGTTTGCCTGGAATGTTGGCGCCCAAATACCAGGAGTTGGCCTCCCAGAACAGTGTCATTTGTGCGACTTCATTGACGTGGGCAACCCATGCTTCTTCTGCTGCCGGATCTGCCTCAATAACGCTCTGGCCCTTGGCGCGCATAGATTCAATGCAATCAGAGATCCATTCCACGTGCTGCTCAATCGAGACAGGCATGTTGCTCAATACCGATGGGCTTCCAGGCCCAGTGATGGTGAACATGTTAGGGAATCCCGCTACCTGCAAACCAAGATAGGTTTTTGGTCCCGCTTCCCATTTGTGTTCAAGTGTTTCGCCATTGCGGCCCTGAATATCGATATTCAGCAGTGTGCCGGTCATTGCGTCAAATCCGGTGGCAAAAACAATCACGTCCAGCTCGTATTCACCATCTTCTGTGCGAATACCGTTCGGTGTGATCTCGACAATCGGGGATTTTTTAACATCAACCAATGACACATTGTCGCGGTTAAAGGTCTCAAAATAATTGGTATCGATAGGCGGCCTTTTGGATCCGTAGGGGTGATCATTCGGGCATAGCATTTCAGCTGTATCCGGATCCTTTACGGTGCCGCGAATCTTGTCTCGAATATAGTCAGCTGCATACTTGTTGGCGTCTTTGCTGACCATCAAATCTGAAAAAGAACCCCACAGAAACTTAAAGCCACCTTCCTCCCACACGCGATCCAGTGCCTGCTGAATCTCATCATCCGTATATTCTGCGGTACTAGCCTGGGTTGGCTCGTAGGGGAAACCACCGTGGGAGGCATGGGCTTTGTCCCAGGTGTCTTTATACGTGGCTTTGATTTCATCACGACGCTCCGGGGTATAGGGTGCGTTACGCGCTGGAGTACTGAAATTCGCCGTGCGCTGAAAAACCGTTAAATGGTCTGCTTCTGCGGCTATAACCGGAGCAGACTGCATGCCACTGGAGCCCGTTCCAATTAAACCAACACGCTTGCCGGTGAAATCAACCTTCTCATGGGGCCAGTTGCCGGTGTGATACCAGTCACCCTTAAAACTGTCGAGACCTTTAAAGTCAGGCACACTGGCGGAGGATAAAACACCCGCAGCGCTGATAAAAAATGGCGCTGAAACTTTTTCACCGTCCGCCATTTCCACGTGCCAAAGTTTATTGACCTCATCAAAATGTGCCGAGGTTACGCGGGTGTTGAATTGAATGTCGCGTTTTAAATCATGTCGGTCCGCAACGAACTCTAAATAGCTTCGAATCTCTTCCTGTTCCGGATACTTACTGCTCCATTCCCAGTCATTCCACATTTGCTCATCAAAGGAATAGCAGTAGTAAAAGCTCTCAGAGTCGCAGCGCGCACCGGGGTAGCGGTTCCAGTACCAGGCACCACCCACGCCACTGCCGGTTTCGTAAACCCGCGCATTTAGGCCCAGCTCATCCCGCAGGCGCTTCAACATATATAACCCGGAAAACCCGGCTCCAACCACGATTGCGTCGAGGGCTTTTGCCTCTTTATTCGTTTGATTACTCATTTCGATTTATCCTATTTGAGATTCATTAAATTATTATTCTATGCAACATCTACTGAACAACAGTAATCGCTTGCGCTGAGGGTAGAGGTTGGATCGACATGATTAGTGCCTTGAGTCTCACCACTTACTATAAAACGGTTGCTCTTCTTTCTTATCGTTATATGAACTTATTGTTCTACGAAGATCCGTCTATCTAATCGACCATAAACCATACCACAGTTGGCATATCTGCATACAGCAATGAACGGCCCAATAGGCCATTGGCGTTAGCCACTGAACTCGCTACTTCCAAATTCTGTTAGTCGGCAATCATCCAGACTTAAAAAAACCGCAGGTGCCTACTGGAAACTATTCCCGGAGTAGGCGAAGCCACTATCCGTGTCATATTGTGTGAGTTTGGCGAAATATTAAGCAATTTGAAAATGTGAAAGCGTTGTCCGCTTTTATCGGTGTTGCACCTAGGATTCGCGAATCAGGCTCCCCGGTTAGAGGATGTTCCATGATTTCAAAGACAGGCATATCCAAACTACGTGAGGCGTTCTTTATGCTCGCTTTGGTCGCACTACGCTACAACCCCGTTATCAAATAAATGAACGTCAGGCTGACCACAGCGGGTAAGCCAAAGATGTTATTGTTGGGGCTGCTATGTGCAAGTTAGTCCGCACAATTCATGGTGTTTTTAAAAATGGTGTGCCATTTGAAGAGGAATTCGCTTAAGTTTTAAGACGGTATCTGAGGCTTCCCCATTGTCTGCTTGTTTTAATTAAAGGCCCCACACCTGACCTGTATGAGTTATGTGCCCTCTAAAAGATGAATGCTTTCATCGGCAAACCCAGCACCCGCCTCAGCGTAAAAATTAAATACCTCATCGACACCAGCAGCAAGTAGTTTTCTCTTTTCATCCTCGTGTCGAGCAATACCTGCCGTTTTACCATGAAAACCGACATGCTGAAGCTGCTTTTGGGCTTCTTGTATGTCTAGATAATTAGGCATAGCAAACATTACTAATTGAATACCCTCAAAAGTGATATTCGACCAAAAATCAGGGTCTTCCGCATCGCCATAGATAACATTTCGCCCAGCATGGCGGTGAGAAACAGCACGCTTTCGATCCATATCAATGCCGCATACAGTCTTTGCCATATCTTTCTCTAGCATGTCGTATGCACCGGTTCCAACACGTCCCATACCCACCACCAGAATGGCGACATTCCCGGGTTGATCGAACTCGTCTTCACGTAAACGTTCAGGTTTTTCGAAACGTTTGATATGCGAAACCCAGCAGGCATATAACCTGTGTGACACTGTGTTAATGGCACTTGAAAAAACGAAAGAGATAGCAACGCTCAGTGCCACAATAACTAACCACTCTTTAGTTAATAGTCCCTGGGTAACACTGATCGAACATACAATTAGGCCAAACTCGCTGTAGTTGGCAAGGCTTAGTGCAGTTAAAAATGAGGTGCGAGCACGCAGCTTCAATCGTGTAAGCCAGAAGAAGAATAGGGCGGCTTTAACAGGAAGAGCAACCGCCATGATCAGCGCTACGCCTAACATGTCTATTGTTGGCGTTGCCGTAAATCCAATAGAAAGGAAAAAACCGATCAAAAATATATCTTTAAAACTTAGCAATGATTTAGCAAGTTCTGGAGCCTTGGAATGATTGCTTAATAATACAGCAACAACCAATGCGCCTAGATGTGCTTTTAGGCCGAGTAACTCGAATAGCTCACCACCGGTAAACGCCAGGAATATCCCTGCCAATGGCAGCAGCTCACCATGGCCACAGCGCTCCAGTAAATGATGAAGCGCTGGCCTGAGTAACGGTAAAGCCACCAAACTCAGCGCCCACCAAGAAGGCGACATATCGGAGGCAAGGGTGACAAATATAACTGCGGCGATATCTTGAATAACTAATATGCCAATGGCTACCTGTCCATGACGAGATCGCATCTCACCATTTTCTTCAAGGACTTTCACCGCAATCACCGTACTACTAAAGCTGACAGCGAAACCAATCAGCGCCGCACCATAAAAATCCAGACCGACAAAATGGATAAGCCCAAAAGCAGCAAGAACAGCACAATTGGCCACGGTAAGTAGAACAATTATGCTCATATGGCCTGCAGCACCGGCCCAAATTTCTGTTTTAAACAAACTGCTAATATTCAGCTTTAAGCCAATGGTGAACAATAGCAAAATGACGCCGAGATCACCCAGAGTCTGAAGTGAGGCATCAGGTTCAACACCGAGGGCATGAAGTCCGAAGCCCGCAGCAAGGTAGCCCACGAGGGGAGGAAGGTTTATTTGCTTTACAAGAAAACCGCAAACAAACGCGATGAATATCCAAAGGTAGTCCATGGCTTAATAATTAAATGTGTTGATCATTGGTATTCTTCCTATGCAGTCGTAACTGTTTTGCAAGGCTCAACATCGCGTAAAATTCCATTTTCGACGCCGTACATCTACCCAGCAACATCATTACAATTTAGTCTCAAGACAGTTATCACCTGAACTTATTGGGCCTTAATACAAAAACTCCGTGGCTATACCGAACCATTCCATAGTTATACGTAATATTTCTTTTGGGCCTATAAGCGGAATGTTCAGGTCTTGCAATCAAGTATAACCTCACACGGGAAAGTAGTCTTTCCTAGTCTTGACTACGCGAATGACCAGGCCGGTACGCATTGAATTGGAAGGCGGGTATACCACGTAACTTCATGTGGTGATCGACAGAAACCCATCTATGAAGACAGAGAGCAGCTGCTCACCATTCTTGTTGATGCGATCGAGACATGCCACTGGATTTGACATGGCTATTGCCTGGTGAGCTTACTGTATAAATTCACACTTACCAGGAGCCTTGGACCGCCTCGCGCAAGACTCCTTCATATACTTTAAGTGGCTATTATTTCGGGGATTAAAAAGTGCACGGTTTTTGTGAAAACAGATGCGCCTCCGCACCAATAATGTGCCTTTCAGCAAGCACTATATTTATATTTATATTTTTTGATCTTACCCGCCTACGCAGGTCAAGAAGTAGTCTATATATATAGTAGCGCTTTCGAAAAACTAGCCTGAAGTAACGGATTTCCGTTGTATGGCTCCGCACAAATTCAACACGGTTAACTATGTACAAATTTCTACGACAGATTGGATGTAACGGCTGTTTCATGATAGCTACAGCACTGGCTATACCCGCCGTTTTATTGCTTTTGTTCGGACTCTACGACTGGGCGATACCTTTGGTGTGTGCATCCACTGGTTTTTCGCTGATAAGCCTTCATAGTGTTAAACGCGATTCACGCGCGCTCACAGAGTATCTATACCAGTTATCCCAGGGAGGTGACCATCATGTCGAACATTGGGTTCATGGACCGTTACGTGACCTGCAGGAACCTATTGTAGAAATGCTGCGGGAAAAAAACCGCCAACAGGATCTAATGCGATCGGTAGTCAAAGAAATTGGATACTCCTCCAAAGAGTTAACAGACAATGCGACCCGCGCTGCGACCCTTTCCAGACAGCAATCGGAGGCCACCTATCTGAGTTCTACTGCCACCTCTGAGATCAGCCAGAGTATTCACGAAATTACATCGAGAATCGATACCACCATGGGTGCCGCACAACATTCTAAGGAGCTGTGTGAACAGGGCTACCAGGCACTTATGGATACACGACAGGAGGTCAATAACGTCACCAAATTGGCAAACGAAACTGGTGATCATATCCAATCCCTTGATGAGAATCTGGAAATGGTATTGTCGATGTCTAATATCATTCGTGAGATCGCCGAACAAACCAATCTACTTTCGTTAAATGCCGCCATTGAAGCCGCACGGGCTGGCGAGTACGGCAGGGGGTTTGCTGTAGTTGCGGATGAGGTTCGTTCGCTTGCACAACGCAGCCATGACTCAGCACACGCCATCACAGAAAAAACATCCAACGTAAACTTAAGCATGAAACAGGTCGGTGAATGCATGTCGCAGGTAGTTCAAAATGCCGAAACCTGCCAGACCAGCGTAACCACTACGCTAGGATCACTCGAAAAAATACTGGATACCTCCGACAATATTACTCGTGAGATCACCGTCGTCGCCACTGCATCTGAGCAACAGGCTGCGGCCGCCAGCGAAATCTCGACTAACATCACAAATATCGCCGCTACGGCGAAGGATAGCGCACAGATGGCCGAGCAAACGGCCCAGGTATCTGGCCATATATATAAGCTTGCGAACACATCGGAGTCCACAGCATGAGTTTTAGCATTCAATCTCTGACATTAGCCATCATTACGTTTACCGCTTTGATCATACTTATCTACATTAGTCATACGTTGACAACAAAGCGAGAGAGGAAACGTGCGAAGGAAGGTGTGCAGTATCTAGAAGCGCTGACCCACGTACTGACCAGTATTCAGCGGCACAGGGGTGCCAGTAATGGCTACTTAAACGGCGATGAAAATTTGAAAAGCCGGATTCCATCACTACAAAGCGAGGTAGAACAACACTTGATCAATACCTCTAAGATCAGTCCATGGATTATCGACAACGAGCGCTATAGCGCCATCAAAGAGCATTGGGGGCGATTGTCGAACAGTTATATCCGACTAGAGCCTGGCAACTGCCTTGAACAACACAATACGCTCATCAAAAACGTTCTATTTTTAATTGAAGATTGTGCAGAAACACATCACCTGCATGAACTGATACTGACCGATAACCGCCAAGCGGCCTATCTATGGAAGGAGCTGCTTCATGCAGCAGAGTATGTTGGACAGGCAAGAGCACTGGGAACGGGTGTTGCGGCCTCTAAGCAGTGCTCCAGCGTTGCGCGAATTCGCTTGAGTTATCTGATCAGTCAACTGGACGGTTTTCGCATCAAAAATTCGAATTCTCAAATGGATCAGGAAATTGGGCAATTGCGCGATACCATTACCGAACGGATCATGGGAACAAAGCCCAGTGTTAATGCGGAGGAGTATTTTTCACTTTCCTCCAGTACATTGGATAAAATCATTGTTGAATTTAATAACGGGCTCAACCAACTCAAAGTTAGTTGAGCAGGTAGCAGGAATATTCAAAACGATCAATCAAAAGGGTCAGAGAAATTGATATTAGCTCTTTGGCCGATATTCCTCCGACCTTGTGTCACCTCCCCTTGTAAGCGGCAAGGCACGCCGGCCCGTTTATTTTTCTATTGGCTGCTTAAAACGCTCATCGCCTAATACCCAGGTTCGGTTAATAGAACGGCGTATTTCTTCGAGCGTGTAGTCCGGTATCATCTTGTCAAATAGAGCTGCGTATCACTTTTATTTGGTCTGTTCCGTAGCAGCGCCTTGTTATATTTATTCCGATGTTAACCTCATTTTTCAGCATGCCCACTCATGCGAAAAGGCCTTTGTTAAATATTGCATGACCAATTTTATTCGTTCTACGTTACGTAAGTCAGGGTGTGTTAATAACCATATATTACTCGGCTGATTTCCTTGGATAGAAAATAGTTTTATTAGTTCAGGCCGAGATTGATCATCAGGTAAGAATGCCAACCCTTGACCCGACTCGACAAAGTAAGACATTGCGGTTAAATCATCACAACGAGTTATAACTTGATCAGCAAAGTATTTGTCTTGCCATATGAATGCAGGTAGTCGACACATGCCACCTGTAGCGCCAATTAAAACATGCTTTGCTAACTCATCTATATTGGTGGGCAAGCCAAACTTATCTTCATAAGCTTTACTAGCAAATACGCTCCAATTAAGTGTACAAACTTGCCTTCCAATCAAATGTTCTGCTGGTGAAGAGGTTGATCGTACTGCGATATCCGCTTGACGATTAGACATATTGAATTCTTGATTACTTACTAATAACTCAATCTGAATATCAGGGTATTGGAGATTAAAATTGGTGATATAACGGGGCAAATAACGATAAGCGATATTATTCGGGGCAGTGATCTTTACTACCCCTTTGGGTTGAATATCTTTACCAACAATATGGCGACTTATGCCATCAAAAGAATTTTCAATGTTTTGAGCAAGTTCATGTAGCTCATGCCCCAATGTCGTTAGTTCATAGCGATTATTTTTACGTTCAAATAGCTGCCCGCCTATTTCTTCTTCAAATGCATTCAAGCGCCTAAAAATAGTTGAATGATTAACTCCAAGATCATTTGCTGCCCCAGATAAGGATCCACTGCGAACAATCGCCAGAAATACTTTTAATGAATTCCAATCCATACAACTCCTTATGATCTTGCAATTATGCAATATTTGTTTGCGAATTATGCTAATTGCTGTGCTACTTGGCAATGGGCATCATTGTTCTAACACTCACTAGAACGGAAATAATCACAATGAAACAACTACTTAACACAGACACAGGGGTACTTATCTTACGTGTTGCGCTTGGTAGCGTACTGTTGTCACACAGCCTCTATCTAAAAATGGTCGTATTTACTTTAGCGGGCACCGCACAGTATTTTAGCTCAATAGGATTACCTGAAGTACTCGCCTATATTGTTTTCTTTGTGGAGGTTGTCTCTGGTGCCTCACTTCTATTGGGGTTCTACACGCGTTTCTTTTCTGCACTTGTTATCCCCATCTTACTTGGAGCTACTTGGGCACATTATGCAAACGGATGGTTATTCACTAACTCAGGTGGAGGATGGGAATACCCACTGTTCCTCGCTTTAATGGCCGTTGTACAGCTTAGCCTAGGTGGCGGTAACTATGCCGTCACGCCTTACTTTAAATCAAAACAACAACAAGTCAGAGCATAGGAGAAACCTGCTATGAAACATCAAAATTTCAACCTCATTAGCCACGTTTTATGCCCTTATGTGCAACGTTCAATTATTACCTTAAAAGAAAAAAATATTCCTTTCACCAGAACTGATATTGATCTTGCGAATAAGCCTGCGTGGTTTAAACAAAAATCACCAATGGGTAAAGTACCGATTCTAATTGTTGATGATAACCGCGCCCTATTTGAATCGTCTGTTATTTGCGAGTACTTGGATGAAGTAACAGCTGATTCCTTGCATCCAAGGGATAGTTTTGAGAAAGCGAATCATCGAGCATTGATTGAGCTGGGTTCAGCCATACTGAACAACATAGCCAGCCTTTACAATGCAAAAGAAAAGGCTCGCTTTCAAAACATCCATACTGAAATACAAGGTAAATTCCAATTTCTTGAAAAGGAACTATCTGGTATACCATTTTTCTCAGGAGACAAATTTCACCTGATAGATGCTGTGTACAGCCCCATTTTTAGATACTTTGAGGTATTTGACAGCTTTACTGAACTGAACACGTTTGCACATTTACCTAAGTGTCAGCTGTGGCGTAAAGCACTGAGCCAACGCAAATCTGTTAAACAAGCAGTTTCAGAGGACTACCCAGCCCTTTTAGTACAGTTTTTAATAAACCGTGATAGTTATATCTCGCAGCTTATTCCACCAAAGAACAGGTAGCGGCTATAAAATATGACGTCTCAATAACCGGCGCCGTAGGCGCGAAGCTATTTGACTTGTGAGGCATTGAGCTGCACCTGCCAATAACCTACATCCAGCCACTTACCAAATTTATAACCAACTTCTTTAAAGTGAGCTACCTTTTCCATACCAAATTTCTCATGTATTGCGACACTCGCTACATTAGGGAGCGTAATTCCACCGATAACAATATGTATAGACTTTTCACGAAGGCTAGAAAAGAGGGTGTTATAAAGTTTTGTACCCCAACCTTTTGACGTAATTTGATGCGATAGATATACAGAAACTTCGGCCGTATTTTTATAGGCAGCTCGATCATTCCATTTTGATGAATATGCATACCCAATAACTGTTCCATTTTCCTCTGCTACTAACCAGGAATAACCAGACTCTTGAACTTTTCTGATGCGTGCGACGAAATCGCTTGGATGGAGATCTACTTCTTCAAAGGTAATAACCGTATTCTGGACATAATAGTTATATATTTCGGTTATCGCTTCTGCATCCTTGTCAGTTGCTTCTCGAATCATTTATTCTCCTATCGCCTACATCAGCCGACGCGAAAAGAGCGCAGCGACTGTAGGGGTCGGCTGGATGTGATTGTTAGATTGGCCGAATTCATAAACTAAGTGCGACAGCCTTTTTAAAGGAAGAGGCAAGCTGTAA
>JARGPR010000005.1:0-15565 GCA_029210125.1 Pseudomonadales bacterium
AACAGTGTGAATAAGCGGAACCCATTTTCCACGTATTGGTTGTATATAGGTGGATCGGTTTTCCATCTATTGTGATATTAACATAGTAAACATGGATAACCTGTCGCCAGCGCTCCGTTGACGTACATAGTCGGTTAGTCTATGCGTTTTGTACAGAATTGTTCAGGCTAGTTTGTTACCTCTGCCTTGAATCATCCTTTTTCATCCCTATCTTTAGGTTAGTTTCTCCTTAAGTCTCAGTGATGGCTTGAGGAGACTGTCCAAATCTTAGGGGGATGAGTTTATGCGCATGGATAAATTAACCAGCAAGTTACAGCAGGCGCTTGCTGACGCACAGTCTTTGGCTGTGGGTAACGACAACAATATGATTGAACCGTTACATCTGATTCAGGTTTTGCTGGACCAGCAGGGCGGCTCTGTACGGCCTTTACTGATGCAAACGGGCTTTGACGTAAAGAGCCTTTCTGAGCAGCTTTCTGCGGCTATTGATCGGTTGGCTAAGGTTACCAACCCTGAGGGTGATGTGCAGATGTCGCCGGATTTGGCGCGTTTGTTTAATCGGGCTGACAAGTTTTCGCAGGAGCGAAATGATCAGTTTATTTCCAGCGAGTTGGTGCTGCTGGCGGCAATGGATGATAAGGGAGAGCTTGGGAAAATATTAGGCAGTTATGGTGTAACCGCACAGGCATTAAATAACGCTATTCAAAATATTCGTGGTGGTGAGTCGGTGGACAATCCCGACTCTGAAGATCAGCGTCAGGCGCTGGATAAATATACCCTTGATCTGACCGAACGTGCAGAGCAGGGCAAGCTTGACCCGGTTATTGGCCGTGACGATGAGATTCGTCGCACTATTCAGGTATTACAGCGTCGCACAAAAAATAATCCGGTTTTAATTGGCGAACCTGGTGTCGGTAAAACGGCAATTGTTGAAGGGTTAGCGCAGCGAATTATCAATGGCGAAGTGCCGGAGGGTTTAAAAAACAAAAAGGTACTTTCTCTGGATATGGGCGCGCTGATTGCGGGGGCTAAATTTAGGGGCGAATTTGAGGAACGATTAAAAGCTGTGCTGAATGAACTCTCTAAACAGGAGGGTAATATTATTCTGTTTATTGATGAAATTCACACCATGGTGGGTGCAGGTAAAGGCGAGGGTTCGATGGATGCGGGTAATATGTTGAAACCTGCATTGGCTCGCGGTGAACTGCACTGTGTGGGCGCGACAACGCTGAATGAATACCGTACCGATATTGAAAAAGATGCGGCCCTTGAGCGGCGTTTTCAGAAGGTGATGGTTGATGAGCCCAGCGAAGAGGATACCATCGCAATTCTTCGTGGCTTAAAAGGACGTTATGAGGTTCATCACGGTGTAGAAATTACCGACTCGGCGATTATTGCGGCGGCTAAACTCTCGCAACGTTATATCACTGATCGGCAGTTACCGGATAAAGCGATTGATCTGATTGATGAATCGGCTAGCCGAATTCGAATGGAGATTGACTCCAAACCTGAGGTGATGGATCGACTCGAGCGCCGCCTGATTCAGCAAAAAATTGAACGGGAAGCACTCAAGAAAGAGAGTGATGCAGCATCCAAAGATCGTCTCGAAAAATTAGAGGAGCAGATTAAACAGGTGGAGCGTGAGTTTGCTGATCTGGAAGAGATCTGGAACGCGGAGAAATCCTCGGTTCAGGGTTCGCAACAGATTAAGTCTGACCTCGAAGCCGCACGCATTGAAATTGAAACCGCTCGTCGCGCTGGCGATCTCACCCGTATGTCCGAGCTTCAGTACGGTGTAATTCCTGATCTGGAGAAAAAACTTGGCAGTGTAGATCAGGCAGACACTTCGGAGATGAAACTGCTGCGCAACAATGTAACCGAGGAAGAGATTGCCGAGGTGGTTTCCAAATGGACCGGAATTCCTGTTTCTAAAATGCTTGAAGGTGAACGGGAAAAACTGCTGCGAATGGAGGGTGAGCTGCACCAGCGGGTAATTGGTCAGGAGGAGGCGGTGGTCGCGGTTTCTAACGCGGTGCGTCGCTCCCGAGCCGGGCTTTCTGATCCTAGTCGACCTAATGGATCGTTCCTGTTTTTGGGGCCAACCGGGGTAGGTAAAACCGAACTGTGTAAAGCCCTGGCGATGTTCTTGTTTGATACTGAAGATGCGATGGTTCGTATCGATATGTCGGAATTCATGGAGAAGCATTCTGTTGCGCGGCTGATTGGCGCGCCTCCCGGATATGTGGGCTATGAAGAGGGTGGATACCTGACCGAGGCGGTTCGACGTAAACCCTATTCGGTGCTGCTGTTGGATGAGATCGAAAAAGCCCATCCGGATGTATTTAACATTTTGCTACAGGTGTTAGACGATGGACGGCTTACCGATGGCCATGGCCGCACCGTTGATTTTCGCAACACCGTAATTGTGATGACCTCTAACCTGGGTTCTGATTTGATTCAAAATCTGGCGGGAGAGTCACATTATGATGAGATGAAAGATGCGGTAATGGCGGTGGTTGGGCAGCAGTTTCGCCCAGAGTTTATTAACCGTATTGATGAAACCGTGGTGTTTCATCCGCTGGCCCAGGAGCAGATACAGGGTATTGCGCGCATTCAGCTCGTCAACCTTGAAAAACGACTTGAAGAACGTGACCTGAAGCTGGAAATCAGCGATGAAGTGATGCAGATGTTGGTAGAAGCGGGTTTCGATCCGGTTTACGGCGCACGGCCACTAAAACGTTCGATTCAGCAGTTTATTGAGAATCCGCTTGCGCAGGATATTTTATCCGGGAAGTTTGCCCCGGGGGATTTGATTAAGGCTGAAATGATGGAGGGGAACGTAATATTTGAAAAGGGGTAGATTTTATATCGCGTAGATATGTAGAAGGTGGCTTTTAACCACCTTCTATTCTTTCCCTGCCCTCATAGTCATCTTGTTCCGCTGTATTTAATGGCTCAAGCTCCCTGAAGTTACAGGAAGCGTGTTTCGTGGTTACATTTTTCACGACGCCATATTTTACTGCAAAGTCGGTTAACTTAACGGAGGCGTTATTGGAATCGTTTGGACTAGCGATCTCTATGGCAACAACCTTAGATGATTTTTGATCTACCCATTTATCGGATTGGGATTGCTGCTTGAATGTTAGCTCTATGATCGTGTCTTCTTTATCGTCTTTTTCGCCGGAATAAACCTCAAATACATTCTGGTTTAAGAGACCGTTATATTCGTTTAACTCCTCACTTTTTATGGTCAGGGATTTGTTTTCATAATTCCAGCTGATATAAGAGGCTGAAACTCCCTTCGCTTCGTGTCCTACTACGTAGACACGGTCACAAACTAATTCAAAACTTTCGGGATATAGGTTCTTGTTGTCTGCCGCAATCGTGCTGCAGCTAATAAGTAGCGGTAGTATTTTAATGAGTCTGGCTGTCATGGGTTATCTCTACTGTGTGAGCAGTGACCGGGTCGGTGGTCAATGATGGGTTCGAAGTCCATTTATCTGTCATATAAGCTTTACTGAATGTGAGCACAATATTATTGTCATGGGCTTGCAGCTTCAAGCATCAATATAGAAGACTAAATTTTCTATGGTCTCTATTGATTGCGCGCTGACCTTTTGCTCCCTGTTCAGGTAGACTCAAACGTGCGGCATGCAGTATCGGAATAATCCATTAATATGGGTGCTCCATTGATTGATGGTAAAGAAACTGCTTTTCGATTTTCGGTGATTTTTAGACGGACTATGTTATGGATCACATCCATTATCTCTCAGGCTTGATTAAACCGCGCTCAATTACCGTTATTGGTGCTAGCGAAAATCAAACCTCCCTTGGCGGCACAGTTTTAAAGAACTTGCTTGAGGGCGATTTTCAGGGCCCGGTTTTCCCGGTAAATCCAGCGTATACCAAGCTGTTTGGGCACACTAGTTTTGACTCGGTCGAGCTGTTGCCGGAAACACCGGATTTGGCGCTAATTGCGACACCCGTCGATATTACTGCGGATATTGTTCAACAGTGTGGCCGTAAAGGTATTCGTCATGCGGTTATTCTATCCGCCGGCTCCGATGAGTACCTGGAAAATGAACATAATGCTGGGCTTATTGCGGTGGCGAATGAGGCCGGTGTACGTCTGCTTGGCCCCAATAGTTTAGGGGTGATTCGTACTGATATTGGTCTGAATGCGAGCACTGGCCGTTGCATGGTGCGGCGTGGTGACCTTGCCTTTGTGTCACAGTCCGGTGCGATTTGCTCAGCTACCATTGATTGGGCCGAAACCGCAGGAGTGGGTTTTTCATCAATTATTTCTACCGGTAGCGGGAAAACCGTCGAGACCTGGGAGATTTTGGACTATTTGGTTAAGGATGAGCAGACCAAGGGTATTTTGATTCATTTTGAGCAAATGACCAATACCCGTGAATGGATCAGCTCATTGCGGGCGGCCGCCAGTGTGAAATCGGTGATTGCGATCAAGTCAGGGCGCTTTGGTCCCAACCGTTATATTGACGATACCTTTATACCTAGGGATAACCTGTTTGATTCTATTCTACGGCGAACCGGTGTGGTACGGGTGCACTCCACCACCGAGCTATTTAGCGCCGCTAAAACTCTGACATCACGGTATCGACAAAGTGGTGATCGATTGGCCATTATCAGCAATGGCGATGGCCCAGCTGATCTGGCGGCTGATCGGGTGCTAGACCTTGGTCTTACCCTCGGTCAGGTGAGTGAACAGACCCGGGCACAGCTCAAGGATCAGCTACCCAGTTATTGTCGGTTGGATAACCCGATCTACGTTCTCGCGGATGCGAATGCAGAGCGTTATCGCGCCGCGATAGAGCTGGTACTTGCAGATTCGGAAATTGATGCGGTTTTGGTGATTGTAACCCCCCAGGCGGTAACACCCCTGGATGAGATCGAGCCGGTTTTGATTGAACTGGCGCAGACCAGTAAAAAACCACTGCTAGCCTGCTGGATGGGTGAAGCCTCGGTGGTTAAAAACCGCGCTAACCTTGGGCTTGCTCATATCCCAGTTTTTCGTGATCCCGAGATGGCAGTACGTGGGTTTGGCTATCTGGTTCAGCATCAGAGATCACAGCAGTTATTATTGCAGGCACCGGGGCCTGAGGTCACGACCTGGAAACCGGATACCGAACGGGCCCAGGCTCTTATCAAAACAGTGCAACGAGGCGGCCAACTAGAGCTTGATCAAAACCAATGTCAGCAGCTGCTCGACTGTTATCAAATTCAGCAAGATCAACAACAGGAAGTGTACAGTAATCCCGTGCCGAGGCTGCAGTTGATGGTGCGCCGTGATCCTGATTTTGGCCCGGTTATTCTGTTTGGCCCAAAAAGCCGCTGGAAAAAATCTGTTGCCGAACGTTTTAGCGTGGCGCTTCCACCTTTGAATGAGGAGTTAGCCATTGATCTGATCGAAAACGCCAGACTTGAGGCGGACTTCTCCAATTATATGGAGCCGATCGTGACCATTATGATTCATCTGTCAGAGATGATTATTGATCTGCCTGCCCTCGATCGTATTGATGTTGCCATCACCCTGTCGAAAGGCAGGGCGTTTATCAGCGAGCAATCGGTAACGATCAATCAAAATGCCGAAATACAGAATTATCATCACCTCGCGATATACCCCTATCCGAAGCACCTTATCACCCAATGGCAATTGCGTGATGGCATTACTGTAAACGTTCGACCGATTCGCCCTGCGGATGCGGAGATGGAGCAGCAGTTTGTACGAAGTCTGTCCGATGAATCGCGCTATATGCGATTCTGGAGCTACATGTCAGAGCTTAATCGAAAAATGTTAGCGGAATTTACCAAGGTTGATTTCAACCGGCAGATGGCCTTGATTGTAACACTCGACCAGCAGCAGGAAGGCGAGCCGGCAGAGAAAGAGATTGCGGCGGCCAGCTTTGTGCTTTGCCAGGATCGCACCAGTTGCGAATTTGCCGTGGTGGTTGCCGATGAATGGCAGGGTTATGGTTTGGGTTATCGCTTGATGGAATACTTGATCGATGAAGCCCGGCGTTGGGGCCTGAAAAAAATTGATGGTGAAGTGATGGGTCACAATAGCGGCATGATGGCGATGATGAAAAAACTCGGCTTCAAGGCTCGGTTTGATCCCGACGACTACAGCATCAAAATTGTCAGCAAAGAGCTTTAACCTACTTCACGCGCTTTTTCACGATTAAGCTTCCAATGCCTCCTCACAATGAATGCAACGCTCTGCATAGGGGATTGCTTCAAGGCGCGTAGCAGAAATCATATCGTCGCAATCAATGCATACTCCGTAATGGTTATCCTTAATTCGTTTTAGAGCCCGGTCAATCAGGAGAAGTTGGGATCGTGCCTCCCGCTGAAGCTCATCCTTTACCTCAATATTTTCCAGCTCTAGAGCTTGTTCCCCCGAGTCTTTTGCCAACGGCTCGGAACGGCCGACACTATCTGCAAGTCGTTTTAATCGGTCTTCGAGCTCAGTATGTAATTGGGTGAGAGCTTTGGTGGCGACTGCAGTATCCATGAATCTGTCCTGTCAATTATTAGTATTTGAATTCTATATTACAGACTCTAAGTAGAGTGTTGCTGTGGATCAATAATCAATTGATTGAAAAACCGGGTGGATAAAAAAATAGCGATACAGCCTTGGAAAAGCAGAGCATTAATAATTTAAAAAAGACACCTTATCTATGGGTGAATTTATTACCAAAAGGAACGGCGAGAACCAAGCGACACCAATAATGGCTATTTAGTTTCTGATTGCTTTGCCTGGTCCCAGAGTTGATCCAGTTGTTCCAGTGAGCACTGTTGAGGTTTAAGTTGCTGTTTGTGTAACTGATCTTCAATATATTGAAAGCGTCGCGTAAATTTTTGATTACCTTTTCGTAACGCTTCTTCGGCATCAATTTTGAGGTGGCGAGAGAGGTTTACCACACTGAATAACAGGTCACCGATCTCCTCTTCAAGTTGCTCGGGAGTGGCTTCCCGAACCTCCTGTAGTTCTTCATCTATTTTGTCATAAACCGGTTCTGTTTCTGGCCAGTCGAACCCAAGTTGAGCTGCGCGTTTCTGGAGTTTTTGAGCGCGGGCTAAAGAGGGCAGGCCGATGGTTACACTATCAAGTGCTGATGAGTCCTGTTGTGATTTTTGTTTTTCTTTGCGCTCTTCAATTTTGGATTGCTCCCAAAATGCTGCACGCTGTTCATCGGTTTCAAATTGTTCGTCGCCAAATACGTGGGGATGGCGGCGTACCAATTTGTCTGAGATTGACTTTGCGATCTGCTCAAAATCGAATTTTTGCTCTTCACTGGCAAGCTGGGCGGAAAATACTACCTGGAGTAGCAGATCGCCCAGTTCGTCTCGAATGTCATCGGTATCGTTACGCTCAATGGCATCGACAACTTCGTAGGCCTCTTCAAGAATGTAGGGGGGCAGGGTGCTCAGGTTTTGTTTGAGGTCCCAGGGACAGCCGGTTTCCGGGTCACGTAGTTGCGCCATGATATTTAGCAATCGTTCGATATTATGCATCTTTTACGATCCTGCGGGCTTCCACAACATTGGGTAGCGAGTTTATTTTTGATAGTACGCTACCGAGCTGCTGAAACCCCGAGGTCTCAATGGTTAGCTCCATGTTGGCGGTGTGGCTGGTTTTTTCTGAAGCGGTATTCACGGCTAAAATATTGACCGATTGGTCAGCGAGTATTTCGGTGATGTCTCGCAGTAAACCGGATCGATCATAGGCGCTCACTTCGATATTGGATATGAACAGCGATGCCGGTTGCCGGCCCCAGCTGACTTCAATAATCCTGTCGGGATTATTCTCCTCCAACCGGGCCAGGTTGCCGCAATCCTGCCGATGGATGCTAACACCGCGGGTTTTGGTGATGTAACCGGTAATTCCATCATCTTTGCCGGGGGTACAACACTCGGCAAGGTGGGTCATCAGGTTGCCAACGCCACGGACTCGAATATCAGGCTGGGCTGTTTCCGTTTCTCTGCCGGCTTTGTGTTTGGCGGTTGAATCAGGTGCTGGTTTAGCGAAGGGCAATTCAAGGTTTTTGCTACTTGCGGTATCCAGTAGTTGGGTTGCCCGTACAATTTGAGTCGTGGAAACATTACCGCGTCCGACCTCGGCATAGAGTTCATCAACCTGGCTGAGGTTATATTCTGGCAGGATCTCTTTGAGCTTTTTCGGGCTGACTGCCAGGCGCCGGTATTCGCGTTCCAGCATCATTTTGCCATCGTGGATATTTTGCTCGCGGTTTTGGGTGCTGAACCACTGCCGAACCTTGGCGCGGGCCCTGGAGGTGTTGAGGTAGCCCAGGTTTTCGTTGAGCCAATCTCGTTTGGGTTGTCCACCTTTGCGGGTAAATATCTCGACCAGGTCACCGGTTTTTAATTGATAACTGAGAGACACAATGCGACCGTTAACCTTGGCGCCGCGGTAGCTGTGACCTACTTCGGTGTGTACGTAATAGGCGAAATCCAGCGCCGTTGCATTCCGTGGCACGCTGATTACATGGCCGTCCGGGGTGAATGCGTAGACACGGCTTTCCGAGTCGTAACCGTGCAGCTCCTCTTGCAGGTTGTTGGGACTGCCGACCTCCTCATGAAGCTCAAGTGCCTGTCGGAGCCAGGCGGTTTTACTATCGAAATCGACCGGCCTTGGACTGACGCCTTTGCTATTGGTTTCCTTATAGGCCCAGTGGGCACAAACGCCATATTCCGCTTCGTCGTGCATCTGCTGGGTGCGAATCTGAACTTCGATTACCTGTCCTTCTGGACCTACCACAGCGGTGTGTAGCGAGCGGTAGCCGTTTTCCTTGGGGGTGGCGATATAGTCGTCGAATTCATTGGGAATATGGTTCCAAAGTAGGTGAACGATGCCCAGAACTTCATAACATTCACGCACAGATTCGGTTAAGGCACGCACCGCTCGAATATCATTTAGCTGTGAAAAACTGATATTTTTGCGCTGCATTTTGCGCCAGATACTGTAAATATGTTTGGCGCGGCCACTGATGTCTGCATGGATGCCTGAGGTTTCCAGTGAATCGGTAAGGGTTTCGACGACCTTGGCGATGTAGCGTTCACGGGCCAAACGTTTTTCATCCAGAAGGTGGGCTATATTTTTGTAGGTGACGGGTTCGAGGTATCGAAATGCCAGATCTTCCAGCTCCCATTTTAAGTGCCCGATACCGAGCCTATGGGCGAGGGGTGCGTAGACTTCGAATACTTCTTTTGCAACCCGGTACTGACGATCCCGGTCGCGGTTTTTGACCGCGCGGATCATGCAGGTGCGTTCTGATAGCTTGATCAGCGCTACCCGCACGTCATCCACCAGTGATAGCAGCATGCTGCGCAGATTTTCGATCTGCTGTTGGTTGCTGACCAATGCCTGGTTTGTAGGTGCTTGTGAGCTACGGACGCTGATGGCTGCCATCTTTAATACGCCGTCGCATAGGGTTGCTACGGTTTCGCCAAATTGCTTACGGATATCCGCAAGCTGTAATTTACCTTCACGCAAACATCGGTAGAGGATAGCGGATTGAATGGTTTCGGTATCGAGCTGGAATTCGGCAAGGATTTCAGCCATCTCCAATCCTGTTTGGAAACAGCTAGGGCTGAGCTTCCAGGCATCATTTGCGGGAGCCTGTTGCTCCGCGTAATAGCTAGCTTCACAGGCAGCGATGACACCATCGTGGTTGAGGGATGGGCTCAGCTGACTTAGGCGCAGGAACCACTGTTCCAGATCTGTGAAATCTTCAATCTTGTCAGTTAATTTTTCCCTTACTTTAACCATACATCTACTACTTTTGTAGCGTTTCCCTGGGGTTCGATTTTAGTTAGGAGCGGGGTTAAGCTCGCTCAAAAAGCACCATTGATTCTACATGGGCGGTGTGTGGAAACATGTCCATCACTCCGGCTTTTTTGATCTGGTAGCCCGCATCGGCGATCAGTTTAGCATCCCGAGCCAGGCTTTTAGGATTGCAGGATACATAAAGGATTTTGTCCGGCTCAATCAAATGTAAATTATTGGCCACTTCCTCTGCGCCGGAACGTGGCGGATCAATCAGCAGCGCGTTGTATTTCTGACTGGCCCAGGGCTGCTCGCCAAAGGGTTCAAACAGGTCCGCATAATAGAATGATGCATTATCAATCTGGTTGTGACGTATATTTTCCTGTGCTCGCAGTACCGCTGATTCACTGCCTTCAACCCCGACCACCTTAGCAACTTTGCGGGCCAGTGGCAGGGTAAAGTTACCAAGACCGCAAAACAGATCCAACACGGTATCACTTTCGTCTAGCTGCAGCCATTCCAGTGCCTGGTGAATCATTTTCTGGTTGATCTCTGCGTTCACCTGGGTGAAATCCATCGGATGGAACCGCATTTCCAGATCGAATTCCGGCAACGCATAGCTCAGTCGTTCGTGGCTATCAGTCGGCCAAATTTTGTGTACAGTATCGAGTCCACCAGGTTGCAGGTATATCTGCAAATTGTGCTGTTTACCAAATTCAACCAACGCTTGTTGGTCTGCATCGGTTAGCGGGTCGAGGTGCCGTACAACCAGCGCGGTTTCGTTATCACCAGCGGATACTTCGAGCTGAGCAATGCGGTCGTAGGCCTGTAGGCCACCAATCATCTCCCGTAGCGCTAACAGCCGTTCGCCTACTGCAGGGGTGAGTACCGGGCAACTGTCCAGTTCCGCGACATAGCGGCCATTCTTCTCACGAAAACCTACCAGTAGCTTTTCTTTTTTCTCTACGTAACGTACTCCCAACCGGGCTTTGTTTCGATAGCCCAGTTTCGGGCCAAGTAGAGGTGCGATCCACTGTTCCGGTTCGGGTACTGATTCGGAGACAAACAAAGCTTGTAGCCGGGCCTGTTTTGCCAGAATTTGAGCTTCACTGGATTGATGATGCAGGCAGCAGCCGCTGCAGACTTCAGCGTTTGGGCAGGCTGGTTCGATCCGATCCGGGGATGCAACCAATACCTCGGTGGTTTTAGCCACTAAGTTCTTTTTCTTTTTGCCTTTGATCTCGGCGATTACTGTCTCGCCGGGTAGCGAACCTTCAACCAGTAGCAGTTTTTCCTGATGTATGGTGGTGCCGCGGCCATCGTCATAGAGACCAGATATTTCCAGCTCGATAGGTTCAGGTGAAAACAGGCGTTTTTTTCGACTCATGAAGTGATGGTTCGCTGGGAAATAGAGGGTTCAAAGGAGCCGCCATTCTACCATTAGCCCGATGCAGATATCAGCGTAAATCCAACGCTGTAAATTGAACCTTTAGGAGCCGGGGGACGAGGCAGAGGGGGAAAAAACACCGGTCGAAAGATAACGGTCACCGCGATCACAGATCACCGCTACGATTACTGCATTCTCCACTTCGCGAGAGATCGCCAGTGCGCCAGCCACTGCGCCGCCGGAGGAAACGCCGCAGAAGATACCCTCTTCGCGGGCCAGTGCTCGCATGCAATCTTCTGATTCCTGCTGGTTGAGGTCGATCACGCGATCAACTCTGGATGCTTCAAAAATAGTTGGAAGATAGGCTTCAGGCCAGCGCCGAATACCCGGTATTGCCGCGCCCTCCTTGGGTTGCAGGCCGATGATTTCGATCTCTTCTGATTGCTCCTTAAGAAAACGGGATACCCCCATAATGGTGCCGGTGGTACCCATAGCACTAACAAAATGAGTGATACGGCCATCGGTTTGTTGCCATATTTCCGGCCCCGTGCCACTGTAGTGGGCGGCGGGATTATCCATGTTGCCAAACTGATTTAATACCAGCCCTTTGCCCTGGGCCTGCATCTCATCCGCCAGATCCCGGGCGCCCTCCATGCCAGATTCTTTGTCGACCAGTACCAGTTCGGCACCGTAGGCTGACATCGATTGTTTGCGTTCTTCGCTCATATGATCCGGCATGATCAAAATCATCCGATAGCCTTTAATCGCCGCGGCCATCGCCAGCGCGATTCCGGTATTGCCGCTGGTGGCTTCAATCAATGTATCGCCGGGTTTGATATCGCCCCGTTGCTCTGCCTGGCTGATCATATTCACCGCTGGCCGGTCCTTTACTGAGCCCGCAGGATTATTGCCCTCAAGCTTTACCAGAATCTGGTTGCTGGTATTTCCGGGTAAACGCTGTAAACGCACCAATGGGGTATTGCCAACGTAATCTTCGATGGTAGGAAAAGGTTTGTGGTTCATGTGAGGGTTGTTTTCCTGCTGGTTTAAATGGAGTTTTTCGGACTCATGTAAGGGTTTTGATCATGCTGAAATTAATCAATATTTGATCATTTCTTGGCACTTCATTGCGGCGAATTTCTGTAAAGCCCACATGCTCAAACAATGGCTTTGCTAGTAGAGATGCATCGACCAGCAGTCGCTTCATATTTTGTTGCCGGGCTTTATTTTCAAGGTGCTTGTACAACTGCCCTGCCACGCCTTGTCGCGCGAACGCCGGATGAACATATAAACAATCAATCTTATCCGGCTGTATCAGCTCGATAAATCCGGCAATTTGCCCCCCATGCAACAGGCTTACCGCAACAAAAGGTTTAGTCTGGTTGAGGCGGGTTTGCCAATGCAGATAGTCAGGTGGGGTAGGGCACCATGCCTCACGCTGGGCTGCATTGTACTGGGTGGCCGCGATAGCATGAATACTATCGTGGAAAAGGTCTGTGAGCTCTTTGGCATCTCCCTTTTGGTAATTGCGGATCGTGATATCCGGTTTCATTCGGGTGGACCTGGTGGAAAAAAAGCGGCAACAAAAGTGATAAAAACAAAGTGGAGATAATAAACGGCAATACTATGCTGATAGGCTTAGTACAGAAAATATCTAATAAAGCTTAATTTATGCTAAAAAGGAATATATAGAGGGGAGGAAGGGCTGATTCAACAAGCGGCTACCCGGTGCGGGACAGCACAACAAAGGCGATGGCGTGCTCTTTTTCATCGGAGAGGCTGACATGGCTTTGGTTGCAGCCGATTTGTTGGTAAACCTGCTGAGCTTTATCGCTTAATTCAAGGAACGGAGCACCCCTTTGATTGTGGCCAAGGCCGATTTGGCGGGGGTGTAAGCCTTCACCAAATCCGGTGCCGAAGGCTTTGGCGGTGGCTTCTTTAACAGCGAATCGCTTAGCTAAAAAAGCTGCGGGGTTTTTACTTTGTCCAAATTCGGCGAGTTCAGACACCGATAAAATACGTTTCGCAAGGCGGCCACCGAATCGTTCGATCAGCTTTTCAAAGCGCCGAATATCGGCAATATCCACGCCTATTCCGATAATCATGCGGAGTTAACCCGTTACCCGCGCACTGTTGATCAAGCTTTTCATCTGCCGTACCGCTTCATCAAGCCCGGTTAACACCGCCCTAGAGATAATGGCATGGCCAATATTGAGTTCGTAGATATCCGGGATCGCCGCGATAGCCTTGACGTTGTGGTAGTGCAGCCCGTGGCCAGCGTTAACGATTAAGCCTTTTTGATTAGCGTATTCCACCGCCTGCTGAATGCGTTCAAGTTCCTGTTGTGCCTGCGCTGGGGTTTCGGCATCCGCGTAACCGCCGGTATGAATCTCAATCAGCGGCGCGCCACTGGTGATTGCCGCGTTAATCTGATTGAAATCAGGGTCGATAAACAGTGAAACCTCGATACCCGAGCGGGCAAGCCGTTCGCAGGCAGTGCTAATTTCCGTGAGGTTCTGAACTACATTCAGGCCACCTTCGGTGGTTAGTTCTTCACGTTTTTCAGGAACCAGGCAGCAATAGCGCGGTTTAATCTGCTCCGCAATAGCGATCATCTCGGCGGTAACCGCCATCTCAAAGTTAATGCGGGTCTGGATGGTTTCTTTCAACATAAACAGGTCACGATCCTGAATATGACGGCGGTCTTCACGCAGGTGCAGGGTAATACCGTCGGCACCCGCCTTCTCCGCGATAAAAGCGGCTTCAATTGGATCCGGGTAGCGGGTCCCACGGGCCTGTCGAAGGGTGGCAATATGGTCGATATTAACGCCAAGCAGTGGCGTTGTGTTTTGATTGGAAGTGGCGTTGGGCATAGAAAAAGGCACAGTTAACTATGAGGGTTGGCTTTAACAAGCAAGTGTGGCGGAATTGTAACATTGAACAGTTAGAGAGTGATGGGAGCAAGCCAGGTTAGCTGGCCTTTAGTGCGGTGAATAGTGTGGTGAACTTGGCTTACCAAGTTCAGATCCCTTGCTGGCTTAACTGCATCCCTACTCGACGTGGTTACTCGATACTATTACTCCACGATAGACGAGTAGATAATCGATTGAAGATCTGAGCGAAAGTCGTAGGCGGTATTGCCCATCAGCTGAGTCATGAAGATAACAATCATCTCCTCCTTTGGGTCGATCCAAAAAAGGGTGCTTGCAGCACCACTCCAATAATATTCGCCTACCGAACCCAAATTTGAATATTTCACTGGGTCGGTTTTAACGGCAAACCCCAAACCAAACCCGATACCCCTGTAGGGGGAGTCACTAAATTTACCGGATGCAATGTCAGCTATATCAACATTCCCGGGAAGATGGTTTTGGGTCATATATTCAATGGTGCGAGGTCCAAGAATTCGTTTGCCATTGAGTGCCCCGCCATTTAACAACATCGTACAAAACTTATAATAATCTGAAACGGTGGATACCAAACCGCCGCCACCGGAATCAAATGTTCGATGTGCAAAGGCGCTATTAAGCGGATCATCCTGCAATGCTGGTTTGTTGTGCGGATCGAACTGATAACAGGCAGAAAATCGAGAGACTTTATCCTTTGCTATTTCAAAGCCTGTTTCAGTCATACCCAGCGGCGACAGAATAAATTGCTCAAAATATTTTCTCAGGCTCATGCCCGAAATTATTTCCACTACGCGGCCAAGCACATCCGTCGATACTGAATAATTCCAGCGGTCACCGGGGTTAAATTCCAGTGGCACCTGAACCAATTTTTCGATTAGAGTTTCAGTCGTATCTCCCTCTGCCCAGGTGGCAATTTTCATTTTCCGGTAGGTGTAATCCACATTAGTGGCGCGCATAAAATCGTAGGTGAGGCCGGAGGTATGGGTGAGCAAATCCTTAATCGTCATTGGGCGAGTCGGGGGCGAACTCATAAATGCAGGGTAAGAGCCGGTTTGATACACACGCAATTTTTTGAACTCAGGAATAAAACGATCCACCGGGTCAGTCAGCGCCAAAAGCCCCTGTTCAAACAACATCATGATGGCGACCGATGTGATCGGTTTGGTCATGGAATAGATCCGTACCAACGTATCCTTTTCCATTGCGGTGTTTCGTTCGCGATCAGCCTGACCAAGTGCCTGCAGATAACAAACCTGTCCTTTTCGGGCAACCAGCGTAATACACCCGGCAATGTTGCCCGGTTCAACGTAATGGCTGTTTAGATGCTCATTGATACGGGCTAGCCTTTCATTGCTCATGCCCACTTTTTCGGGATTAACTATTTCCATTGGATGCGTCTCTACAGATTATTTGCCGAATTTGGATATTCACTAGTTGACTAAATACTAATGTTGAGAA
>JARGPR010000005.1:15665-245114 GCA_029210125.1 Pseudomonadales bacterium
AATGAGAAAATGAGAAAATGAGAAAATGAGAAAATGAGAAAATGAGAAAATGAGAAAATGAGAGAATGAGGGGATAGGGATCAGCTTGATGCAGCAGCCGCTTGCTATATTTCATGCTCGTTTGATCACCAATGTATGATTAATGGCAATACAGGCCGTAAATCTTTTGAAAAACCGCAAGCGCCAACGTTGAATGTAACCTCCATTAGGTGCTCTTCACCTAAGGCTATTTCAAGTCCATCCGAGCTCCCAGCCTTTGATAAGGTATCAGATATGGATTTTGATGGAACAGATATTTTTACTTTACTAATAGATCGAAATGTACCTTTCTCTATCTTTCTCTCGGCAGGTTCAACAAAAGGAATATAAATGCATAATGGTTCATTTAATCGACCTGAATTTTCTCCCACATGAAAGGCCATGGGTGGATCGAAGTAGTCAGGTTGGTATTTCCAGCCATCGAATGGCTGTGAACTATCCAAATTATCTTTACGTCTAAACAGAAGGCCGAATGGTGATGCGCCTTTAGTCTCATTTCTTTCAGGAAAAAATAAATCCTTTCCGGGGCCATTTCTAGCTTCTGTTGCATCCCTAACCCACAGAAGCTCGAGCATACTATTGGATACCGGGAATCGCCTGTTTGAAGTTCCTTGCCCTTCGTGATCTCGGCAGAAACTTTCTTCCACGCCTAGCGAAGCAATCAAATCTCCGATTTCAGCTCCAGGCTTGGTAAGAATAAAAAAGTGGTCTAACTCAAGATTCAAAATTACTTCCAGTATTGATAAAACATAACGCGCCAGCACCGGAAATAAAAGTGGAGCCTAAGCGATTTCACATAAAAGGCGCGGAGCTTTTGATGTCCGCGTACTTGGCCTTGCTAGCAATTTACTGCCTGAAATAAAGTTTCACTAACACGATTAAACTTTATTTCAGAAACTCGCATGGCTTTTCCGTTAATCATAGGTATGGGGGGCTTAACCAAAACTCTGTCTGCATTCTCAACGCTGGGTATTTTTACCGCGAGCACATAACCCTGAAACGTTTTACAATTTAGAATATCAGTGAACCCACCGCATGATTCACGTTTGTAATCATACTTTATAAGGTCAACCACTTGTAAATGAGTTGTTTTACCATCAATGCTAATTTCAACCTTTCTATCTCTCCAGACTACTACATCTTTCTCAAGAACCTCAACTGAGAGAGATAATGACTCAAAGAATATTTTGACCAAATACGTTGAATTATCTTCTTCGTATTTGAATGCATCCGGTATTTGCGAACAACCGTCTATGGATGCGACTCCAAATTCTCCATTCGGGCGCATGAACGAAACTGTTGATAAAGAGCAACCTAACAACAGTGTTAATAAGCGGAACCAATTTCCGATGTCTCGATTGTACATAGGTGGATACGTTTCCGACCTATTGTAATGCTAACACACAACAGTTGGATCACTTGATGGCTTGATTACGAACGAAAAAATCGTGGATATGACGTCCTATCCAGGCGTGTTTGCAGGTCGTTGAAGCTTGATCCATTAGTCTATTCAGACGTTTCTGAATAGACAGTTACACAAACAATTCCCGGGCTTTAAGCGGTTTATCTCCTAGGTGGGGATGAAGGGCGAGGCGGGTGAGGCGTTTGGCTGCTCTGCAGGTTTCGGGCTGCGAGTAGTTTTGGTTTTGAATTGCGATGAGTGTTTTTCCGGTAAAAAAATCGACTCGTGTTTGTGAGTGGGATTGAAAACCGCTGGGGCTGAAGCCGCGTTGTTGATCGAAGTAATAATTAAGCTCGGGTTCCAGGCTTTCGCCATCGGCCAACTGAAAGTTAATCCCGTAGCCAATCTCTTGTAGCAGTGTGATTTCGAACTGTCGTAGTAGTGGTTCCAACTGTTGCTGTCCGGCTAGTTCTAGTAGCAGTGTCTGGTATTGTTGATAAAGAGCTGGGTGGGGGTCCTGAGTGGTAATTAGTCGGGTCAGTAGTTCGTTGATGTAGAACCCTGAAAATAACCGGTTGCCCTTGAGGGTGAATCCCGTTGCGGCGGGTTCTATTTTTTTGATGGTTTTTAAACTGCCGTTGCCAAACCATGAAATTAAAACTGGTGAGAAGGGTTGGGCGTATTGGCCGGTGTTGGGTTTGGAGCGGGATTTACCGACATTTTTTTTGCCCCGTGCGCCACGCAGCACGGCGGAGATTCGGCCATGCTCTGCGGTGAAAAACTCTACGATTAAACTGGTTTCCCGGTAGTTGCGGCTGTGTAATACGTAGGCGGGGTGGAGTGCTTCTTTGGCGGGTTGTGGGGGCGCTTTTATATTGCGAGAGGCCCCAGAAAAAACCTGATTAGATTTCATCTTGGGGCCAGAATTTTGCGGTGGTTTAGTCAAGGTACCCGAGCCGACGCATGGCGCGTTCGTCATCGGACCAGCCTTTTTTAACCTTCACCCATAGGCTGAGCATCACTTTGCTGTCGAACAGGGTTTCCATATCTTTGCGTGCTTCTGTACCTAATAGCCGGATGCGACTACCCTCTTCACCGAGCAGGATACCTTTTTGGCTGTCGCGCTCGACGTAAACTACGGCGTTGATATGCAGGCAATTGTTGCGCTCTTCAAACTGTTCGATATCGACGGTCATTCGATAGGGCAGTTCGTCGCCGAGCTGACGGGTGATTTTTTCCCGCACCAGTTCTGCGGCCATAAAACGTTCACTGCGATCGGTGAGTTGATCCTCGGGGAAGTAGAATGCTTGCTCCGGCAGTCGGCTCATGATTTCCGACTCAAGGGCTTCGAGGTTCTGATCTTTTAATGCTGAAAGCGGGACGATGGCGGCAAAATCCATTTTTTTGGAGATGCTTTCAAGGTAGGGCAGTAGTTGGGTTTTATCTTCGATCTGATCGACTTTATTTATGCCGAGAATTACCGGGCGGCGAAACTGTTTGAGTTTTTCCAGTACGATTTCATCTTCTTCGGTCCACTTCATGCGGTCGACTAAAAAGACCAGTAGATCGACTTCTTTAAATACCCGTGAGGCTTCGCGGTTTAGGTATCGATTCAGCGCAAATTGTTTGCCGCCGTGAATGCCGGGTGTATCGACATAGATGGCCTGGGTATTTCCTTCGGTTTTGATGCCGAGCATATTGTGACGAGTGGTCTGCGGCTTGCGGGAGGTGATGGCAATTTTCTGGCCCAGCAGATAGTTGAGTAGGGTAGATTTTCCAACGTTGGGACGGCCGACAATGCCGACGTACCCGCAGCGTGTGGGTCTGGTTGAATCGTCTTTGCTCATCTTCTGGTCGTACTCATATTTATGCAATGCTCATCAAAATTTATTCTTCACCCAGTTTGGCCAGTGCTTTTGCAGCGGCCTGTTGTTCCGCAGCACGTCGGCTGTTGCCAATACCCTTGATTTTTTTGGCTAATGTTTCGACATGACATTCGATTTCGAAGGTTTGGTTGTGGGCCTCGCCGGTGGTGGAGATGATCTGATAATCCGGCACTGGTTGTTTGCGGGATTGTAGAAACTCCTGCAGGCGGGTTTTTGGATCTTTTTGCAGGTTGGTGAGGTCCAGTTTTGCAAGTCGGCTATTAAATAAACCCAGAACCACTTCACGGCAGATTTCTAACCCTGATTCAAGGTAGATAGCACCGATGATCGCCTCGACGGTGTCGGACAGGGTGGATTCACGCCGGTGGCCACCACTTTTTAGTTCGCCGCCGCCAAGTTTCAGGAACTCGCCAAGTTCAAGTTCTCTGCCGATCTCTGCCAGTGTTTGGCCGCGTACGATACGTGATCTAAGGCGGGTTAGTTCGCCCTCTTTAGCGGTTTCAAATCGCTGATATAGATCTTCAGCGATGATCATGCCGAGGATTGAATCGCCTAAAAACTCCAGACGTTCGTTGTTGTGGCGGCCGCTTACGCTGCGGTGGGTAAGTGCGTGTTCAAACAGTTCTATATCGGCAAAGGTGTAACCGATACGTTTAAACAGTTTGGGGTAGTTGCGAATTTTACGGTTGTTCAAAATGATTCTTGAAATGCAGGATAATATCAACATTATAAATGACAGGAATTACCACATCATAATTAATGTCGATATGTATCTTTTTGGATTCCCGTTTAATGGCAATATTTTCGCCTTTGATATGGTAAATATTATTGAGCTGAAAACTCTGCATTAATTTCAATCGAGCCTGTGATTTTGACATGTTTTCAAAATTTGGATCGTCTGGCAGGGCATTAAGCGCGGCAGATACAAGTCTATCGTTATAATAATGTGGGCCAATCTTTACGATGCCCATCACTATTGCAGCGGCGGTACAGACGAGGTAAATCGTCATCAGTAACGAGGCTCCGGTTTGACGCGATTTTAGCTGTCTCATAAAGATTTCCTTTCGGCTTTAGCGAACTAGGCGAACTAAACGTTAAGTATAGTTGCCAGGTCAGTCGGTTATCGAATAAGTCGGTTGTCACTAAAGCTAGGCAAACTCCAGAAAGATTTCCAGTGCATCCATACAACAGTAGCCTTTCCGACGATATTTTTTTCCGAAACAAAGCCCCATACACGGCTATCGCTACTGTTATCGCGGTTATCTCCCATCATAAAATAATGCCCTTCAGGCACCACCCATTCCCCGGGTAGCATGCTGTGGCGGGTACTGAGCTGGATCCGATGAGTAGAATCGCCTATTTTTTCATCGAGAATAGTGAACTCAGGGTTTACCGCAGGTAGGCGCGCAACAAATGTTTGGGGCATTTGTTCACCGTTAATATAGAGCACCCTGTCTTTGTAGCGAATATGATCACCGGGTAAACCAATCACGCGTTTGATAAAGTCATCCTGGGGTCTGTGCGGGGGTCTAAACACCATCACTTCGCCCCTTTTGGGGCTATCGACATCCATGATTTTGGTGCCAATAACGGGAAGTCGAATGCCGTAGGCAAACTTATTGACCAGCAAGAAATCACCAACCTTGAGGCTGGGTATCATCGAACCCGTCGGAATCTGGAACGGTTCAAACAGGAATGATCGCAGCACTAGCACAATCAGCAAAATGGGGAAGAACGATTTTGCGTATTCAACTATAACCGGCTCTTTTGGTTCTGTGCTCGGTTGTTCAAGGTGTTTTTCCAGCTCTTCCGCTGTTGATGGGCTAGTCTGGGAAAATTTAGCACGTCGTTTGGGTGCCAGCAGTGCCAGGTCAATCAACCAGATGATGCCGGTGACAAATACCCCAATTACCATTACTAGAGGGAAATCGATATTCATTCTTGTTAGCTGCCCATTTTAATTATCTACTTTAAGTACTGCGAGAAAGGCTTCCTGTGGTACTTCCACGGAGCCCACCTGTTTCATTCTTTTCTTACCGGCTTTCTGTTTTTCCAGCAGCTTTTTCTTACGGGTAATATCGCCACCGTAACATTTTGCGGTGACGTTTTTCCTGAGTGCTTTAACGCTGGAGCGTGCGATAATCTGACCGCCAATGGCGGCCTGAATTGCAACGTCATACATCTGCCTTGGAATGAGCTCTTTCATTTTTTCGACAAGTGCCTTGCCGCGATGACGGGCTTGATCTCTGTGACAAATAACCGCCAGTGCATCGACCGGTTCTGAGTTGATCATGATGTTTACTTTGACCAGCGGCGAGGCTTCAAAGCGGTCGAGACTGTAATCCAACGATGCGTAACCGCGACTTACTGATTTTAGTCGGTCAAAGAAATCGAGTACGACTTCGCTCATCGGCAGTTCGTAACTTAGGGTGACCTGATTGCCGGAAAACTGCATATCTTTTTGAACCCCACGTTTATCGACACATAGGCTTATTACGTTGCCGAGGTATTCCTGTGGGGTAAAGATATTGGCCTGTACGATAGGCTCGCGGGTCTCTTCAATCACCGATGGATCGGGGAGTTGTGATGGGCTGTCGATATCGATGATATCGCCGTTCTTTTTCTTTACTTGATAGACCACTGTCGGAGCGGTGGTGATCAGCTCAAGATTGTACTCCCGCTCAAGGCGCTCCTGAATAATCTCCATATGTAGCATGCCGAGGAAACCGCAGCGAAAACCAAAACCGAGGGCATCGGAGCTTTCTGGTTCAAAAAACAGAGAGGCATCGTTGAGCTTGAGTTTATTTAACGCTTCACGGAAATCTTCATAATCGTCGGAGCTGATTGGAAACAGTCCGGCAAATACCAGCGGTTTGATGGTTTCGAATCCGGCCAATGCTTCGGTATCTGAGCTGGATAGATGGGTCAGGGTATCCCCAACCGGTGCACCGTGAATATCTTTGATCCCCGCAACCACGTATCCCACTTCACCAGCTTTTAACAGGCCGGTATCCACACGTTTGGGGGTGAAGATACCGATCTGATCGGCAATATGGGATTGGCCGATCGATTTGGAGATAATTTTATCGCCCTTTTTCAGGGTGCCGGACACTACACGTACCAGTGACACCACGCCTAGATAGGTGTCGAACCAGGAATCAATAATTAAGGCCTGCAGCAGGCCGGAGGAGTCACCTTGCGGTGGCGGGATAATGCGGACCAATGACTCAAGCAAATCCTCTACACCCATACCGGTTTTAGAGCTGACTTTAACCGCTTCATCGGTTTCAATACCGATAATATCTTCAATCTCCTGGCAGACCCGCTCTGGTTCTGCCTGGGGTAAATCCATCTTGTTAAGGACCGGCAGTACCTCAAGCCCCTGCTCAATGGCTTTATAACAGTTGGCAACCGACTGAGCTTCAACACCCTGACCGGCATCAACTACCAGCAGTGCGCCTTCGCAGGCAGCAAGTGAGCGTGAGACTTCATAGGAAAAATCGACATGGCCGGGAGTATCAATAAAGTTGAGCTGATACTCTTGACCATCTTTGGCCTTGTAGTTGAGAGTTACGCTCTGGGCTTTAATAGTGATGCCGCGTTCGCGCTCAATATCCATTGAGTCAAGCACCTGGTTGGCCATTTCTCGTTCGCTGAGGCCGCCGCAAACCTGGATTAGGCGATCCGCCAATGTGGATTTGCCATGATCAATATGGGCAATGATTGAGAAATTTCGGATATGTTGAAGATCGGTCACTAACAGGCTCTCAAATTAACGAAGGACGATTTTGAAGGCGTCTGACGCGGTAGGTCTTATAAAGGAGCGGGGATTTTACCTGAATCAGCACTACTGTGCTACGAAGCTGGGGCCTACTTGCTTGAATGTGTTTTAGTCAGCGTGTATGGTTGCTGGCTGTTTTTTCCAATGGTTCGGGTTTTCGGCGCAGTGTTGTACTAGGTCGGTTTTCATTCCGATTCGTTGTCGATCTCCCAACAAATCAATAATTACTGAGGTGAATCAGCATGCGTATTATTCTGTTAGGGCCGCCGGGTGCCGGCAAAGGTACACAGGCTCAGGCAATCTGTGAAGCATATTCAATCCCACAAATTTCAACGGGGGATATGCTGCGCGCCGCTGTAAAAGCAGGTACAGAGTTAGGCAATCGTGTTAAGGATGTGATGGATTCCGGCGGACTGGTTACCGATGACATTATTATTGATCTGATTAAAGACCGCATTACGCAACCTGATTGCAAAAATGGTTTCCTGTTTGACGGTTTTCCCAGAACTACGCCTCAGGCGGATGCATTGACCAATGAAAATATTGAACTGGATCATGTGCTGGAAATAGCCGTTGATGATGAGCAAATTATCTCTCGCATGAGTGGTCGTCGGGTACATCAGGGTTCGGGTCGTGTGTATCACATTCTATTTAACAAACCTCAAAAAGAGGGTGTTGATGATGTGACGGGCGAGCCTCTGGTTCAGCGCGAAGATGATCATGAAGATACGGTTCGAAAACGTCTTGGCATCTATCATGACCAAACGGCTCCTCTGATCAACTATTACCAAAAGCAGTCCGATGCGGGTTCTGTGAAATATACTCGCGTTGATGGCGCTGGTGAAGTTGCCGATATTACTAAAAATATTCTGGCTGCAATTAGCTAGTTAACACCCCTCTCCGCTTTTCTTCTTCGTTATAAAAAGCTGTGAGATCAAAGGATTTTTGTTCTTTGATCTCGCGCTTACCTCTGGATCAAGCACCACTCCTTCATTGTAAACCGAGACCATAAGCAACGACCACAGGTTTACGGTTAGTCTGTTTGGGAAACTTTCTTTTTGAGTCAACGATATACAGTTGGGCCCGTGTGTATGCTTGATACCCGTAGCGCGCCCTTTATGCAATAGCTGTCATATTTCTGATGTATTATTTGAGTATGCTGGTCGGCGGTATTTTGGTTTTTTTCCGCCAAATCAGGCTATTCTGAGGTTTTGCATTGGTTGTCTTATGAGTCCGGTACACGAAAGAATCGAAAAAGAGATCAGCTGGTTGAGTTTTAACGAGCGGGTATTGCAGGAAGCAATCGACAAAAAAGTACCTTTAATCGAACGGTTGCGATTTCTCGGCATTTTCTCCAATAACATGGATGAGTTTTTCAGGGTTCGAGTAGCGGACGTAAACCGTCGCATTATAATCGCACGTGCCAAAATCGATGCTGACCTTACCGTAAAGCATGAGAAAAAGCTGCTGCGGGATATACAGGAAAAGGTTCAGCAGCTACAGGCCCGATTTGACCAAACCTATAACGAAATTTTGGCAGAGCTAGCTCAGCGTAATGTCCTGCTACTCAACGAAACACAGCTGACCGAAGAGCAGGGTGACTGGATACAGGAGTATTTTCGAGATGAGCTTAAACCGGCTCTTTCAACCTGGTTGCTTGACCGAGCAGAGGAACTGCCGCAAATAGAGGAAAAACTCATTTACCTTGCGGTAGATCTGGTGCTTGAAAATGGCACCCAGTTGTATTCGCTAATCGCAATCCCGACCGAAAAATTGGGGCGCTTTATCCCCATTCCAAAGCGTTATTCCAAAGGTAAAAGAACCTTTATTTTACTTGATGACATCATCCGTTATTGCTTGCTGGATGTTTACAGTGAAGTCATGAATGTGGCAAAAGCAGATGCATACACCGTGAAGCTGACGCGAGATGCGGAATTGGAGCGCGGTGAAGAGATTACCCAAAGCCTGTTAGACCAACTCTCCAGCAGTTTAAAAAAGAGGCTGGTAGCCGCCCCGGTTCGTTTTGTATATGACCGGGAAATGCCCGAGCAGATGCTTAAGTTTTTTGTCCGCAAACTGGGTATGAATTCAGACGAAAGCCATATGCCTGGGGGCCGATACCATAATTTCAAAGACTTTGTGGGGTTTCCCGCCGTAGGAAGAGGGAAAATGGTTTATGAGCCACTGCAACCGCTGACTTCACCCCAGTTTGAAAAATATCGTAATCTGTTCAAGGCAATTCGTGAGCAGGATATTCTGCTCTATTACCCTTATCACAGTTTTAAATACTTCACTGAATTGTTGCGTCAGGCCTCTATTGATCCCAGGGTAACTGCAATCTCAATCTCGATTTATCGGGTTGCAAATGATTCCAGAGTAGTCAGTGCATTGATTGCAGCATCGCAAAACAACAAGCATGTTAGCGTAAATGTAGAGCTACAGGCTCGCTTTGATGAAGAGGCGAATATTGAGTGGTCCAAGCGATTGACCGACGCCGGCGTTATGGTTGAGTTTGGTGTGCCAAACCTAAAGGTGCACACCAAAATTTGTCTAATCAAGCGGATTGAAAAGGGTAAGGAGGTGAAGTACGCACATATTGGTACCGGGAATTTTCACGAAAAAACCGCTGAAATATACACTGATTTTAGTTTGTTTACTTGTCACCCCGGCATTACTGAAGAGGCAGATCGCGTATTTGATTTTATAAGCCACAGTTATCGCCGCCACAATTTTAGGCATTTGTGGGTCTCTCCTCTTAATAACCGAGATAATTTTCGTAATCGAATTAAGCGGGAAATTGCCAATGCGGGTGAAGGTAAGTCAGCAGAAATTATTTTGAAGGCTAACAATCTTGTTGATCATGAGATTATTGATCTGCTCTACGATGCCAGTCAGGCAGGCGTGATCGTTCGCCTAATTATTCGTGGTATGTGTTGCTTGACGCCCGGCATAAAAGGTTTGAGTGAGAATATTACAGCCATCAGTATTGTCGACCGCTACCTTGAACATCCGCGGGTCAGTGTGTTCCATAATAACGGAGATCCGGAGGTCTATATTTCATCCGCGGATATTATGCAGCGAAATCTTGATTTCAGAGTGGAAGTGGGTTGCCCGATCTACGATACAGCACTCAAAAATAAAATTATCGATATACTAGAAATTCAGTTTTCAGATAGGGCCAAAGCACGGGTGATTAATGCTCAACAGAATAATCCATATGTGAATAGAGGTAATCGAAAGAAAATTCGTTCACAGATGGAGATTCGAAATTATCTCGCTAGAAATGGCTAATTTGCACATTTCAAACAGATATCTTTGTATTTTCTTGGTGGTGTGCAATAGTGCCAATACATCATTATTTAATGGTCAACTTAAAACCCGCACTTTTTAGGTAGCGCTGCTCATCTTCCAGTTCGGCAAACGTCAATGGGTGATTTTTCAGCCAGTTTTTTTGGAAGCTAAGTGTGCAGCTTGGTCCATCGACCGTCACCTTGATGTCCGGCGTGCCTTCAATTGGTGCAACGTATTTGAACAGCACTGCTAGCCTCAGCAAAACGCTCAGTCGTAGTAACCGCTGTTTAGCTTTCCCAGAGTATTCATCATCAAATAGTGCCAGCGGAAATTTGCGTCTATGGCTCCGCACTAACAGAGCCAATGCTCTTTGTTCGGTGAATGAAAACCCCGCCAGGTCAGAATGTTCTATAAGGTATTGTCCATGTCTATGGAATTTACTGTGGGCAATAGATAGGCCAATTTCGTGCAGCCTTGCGGCCCAGCTTAGCAGTTCACTATCGGGTTTTTTTAAACACCAGGTTTTTTGGCTTTGTGCGAATAGTTGTCTGGCAAATGCCTCGACCCGCGATGCGGTTTCTGGGTTAACTTGGTAACGGGTCATCATCGCTGTAATGGTTCGTTCCCGTACATCCTCGTGGGTAAATCGCCCGATTAACTCATACACAACGCCTTCCCGTAAAGCGCCGTTTGATGTGCGCATGCGTTTTATTTCCAGTGCATCAAAGATGGCTATACATATGGCAAGCCCTGAGGGAAGGGTAGAGCGGCGATCTGCGCGTAGATTTTCAAATATTTTTAGCTCCTCAATTGAGTTAAAGGAGCAAATTTTTTCCTTAAGCTCTTCAAGCCCATCGCGGGTAATAAGCTCCGAGTTGCCATCGGTATTTACTACACGGGCAATTGCATTAAAGCTACCTGAGGAACCCACCACTTCATCCCAGCCATTTGCACGAAAAATTTCGCGGATATTTAGTAATTCCTGATACGCTTTTCGGTAAGCTTTTTCGAATCCTGATACTGAAATTTCTCCATCAGGGAAAAATTTATCCCGGTAGGTGATGCATCCCATATGCAAACTCTCAAGTAGCTTGCACTCAAACTGTTGGCCGATAATGAATTCCGTACTGCCGCCGCCGATGTCGATAACCAATCTCGCTTGTTGGTCGTCAGCTAATGTGTGCGCAACACCCAAATAAACCAGTCGGGCTTCTTCGCGACCGGAAATGGTTTGAATAGGGTGTCCTAGTGCTTCAGAACCTTGTTTAATGAAGTCAGGGGCGTTTTTTGCTGCGCGTAGGGTGTTTGTACCGACAACTCGTATATGATCGGGTTCAACGGAATTAAGTAATTGCCTAAACTGTGTTAAACAATGCAAACCTCTTGCAAATGCATCGTCGTTAAGCAGGCCCTGCTGTAGACCTGCAGCCAGTTGTACTCGTTCTCTTTTTGACAGTATCGGCCTCATTTCGCCGTTATCAATCTTAGCGATCAATAAGTGAAAACTGTTTGAGCCGAGATCAACGGCAGCCAGTATCGTGCTTTTATCATCACTGTTTTTAGGCATAAAATTATTCGGTATTCCCTGTTTTTGAGTAAAGGGTAGGGGCTGTGCTTTTGTCTGTTTCGGTTGTTACCATTATAGAACTGATTGGTTAGCCGTTTGCATCGATTCTAGTAAGTTTGTTGACAGAGATAGTTGTTGGGAGTCAAACAAAAACAGTCGCGAAACAAAAAATTGTCTTGTTGTCCAAACTATAATTACCTACAGGGATTGCGTTGTTGAGCGCCGAGTGCCAATTATTTTCAAAGAAACTGCTTTTAAAGCAAGTTTTTTTGCATATAATTCACGTTTTTTAAAATTGTGGAAAATTTTGTGCTAATGTGATTCCGATGTTAGTAAAAAATTAGGAGAGAGAATATGGCACGGCCAAAAGGTTCAACTGCAAGAAAAACTACAGCAAAGCGTACGACTACAAAAAAAACAGCAGTTGCAAAAAAGGCTGTTTCTTCGGTTCCTGCTGCTGTAAAGAATGCTGAAGCTGCATTAGTAAAACTGACTAAGGAGCTAGAGCAGCTACGGAAGCAATCGGCTGCAGCGGCTAATAAGCTCGAAGCAGCTAGTGCTCGTGTTGCAAAATCCCCGACAGCCGCAGCAAAAAAAGCACTGGTCAAAAACCGTGGCGACGTGAGAAAGTTAGCCACTAAGCTCAAAGCTTCTCGCGCAAAAGTCGGTGCTGCTCGTATTAAGCTGGCCGAAGAAAAGCGTAAAGCCCGAGCGGTAGCCAAGCAAGCGCAGCAAGTGGCTAAGGAAGAGGCGCTCGCAGCAAATATGGCAGCTAAGGTTGAGGCTGATTTGGCTAAGGCACTTGCAGCATTTGAAATTAAATGGCGTAAGCAGCGGACTCGTTCAGATAACGAAAAGCTAAGAGCAAGAGCTAAGAGAGCAGCAGCCACGAAGAAAGCCAACGCTGCAAAAGCTAAGGAGAAAGCTAAGGCTAAAACTGCCGTTAAGAAGGTGGCCACAGCCAAGAAAACTCCTACCTCCAAGACTGCTGTAACGAGCGCACCTAAAAGGCGCGGCCGGCCACCAAAAGCAAAGGCCTAGTGATAGCCTGGTAATATCGATGCTGCTAAGTACAGACTAGATGTTGCTCAGTAAAAAAGCCGATGGTTTAGTCGCCATCGGCTTTTTTTGTGCCTGTTGGTTGGCTATTATTTTGGCTGAGTTAACCAAACGTATTTAGAGGGATTTTTAGATATTGAATTCCATTGTTATGTGCATCGGGTAACTGACCTGCCTGTATATTTACCTGTACGGAAGGGATAATCAGATTTGGCATAGCTAGTTGATGATCTCGCTTATGACGAAGAGTTATGAATTCTTTTTCATTGATTCCATTTTTGATGTGAATATTGTCCTCTTTTTGCTTCTTCACCGTCGATATAAATCGATCCGAAGAATTTTCGGTACCGTAGTCGTGACACATATAGAGTTTGGTGTCATCGGGTAGTTTAAGTATCCGTTGGATTGAATGGTAGAGTAACTGAGCATCGCCACCGGGGAAATCACAACGTGCGGTGCCGTAGTCGGGCATAAAAAGTGTGTCGCCAATAAATATCGCATCATCCATCAGATAACTTATACAGGCGGGAGTGTGGCCAGGGGTATTGAGGGTCGTTACGGTAATATCACCGATCTGAAAACATTCGTTGTCTTTGAGTAGCCGATCAAACTGTCGCCCATCCGCGATAAATGTTTCATCCATATCAAAAATAGATTTAAAGGTCTTCTGAACACTGGATACCTGGCTGCCGATAGCAATTTTTCCTCCGATCTGTCGCTTAATATAATGGGCTGCACTCAGATGGTCGGCATGAACATGGGTTTCAAGAATCCAGTCAAGTTGAAGCTGGTTCTTTTGGATATATTGTATTAGCTCGTCAGCTCCACTGGTGTTGGTTTTCCCGGATCGAAAGTCATAACCCAATACCGGATCGATGATCGCACCTTTTTTTTGTTTTGAGTCTGATACTACGTAACTGAAGGTGGAGCTATCATTATCGTAGAATGGTTGGATAGTTGGTTTCATTACAGCTGCTCTTCACTAAATTTGGTTTTAGAAACTACGTACAGGTTATCTAACTAAGGGGCATTCAAAGGCTTCCCGGAGTATAAATGAATCTATTGATGGATCTTGATCTCCCTATTTTTGCGGTTCTAATACTACTGCTTTTTACCGTTTATCTATTTGTAAGTGAGCGCCTTTCGATTGATGTAAGCGCAATGTTGGTATTGGTGATATTGGGGCTATTGCGTTTTATTCCAGGCCTAGAAATAGTGATCAGCGAACAGGAATTGTTTTCCGGCTTTTCAAGTAACGCGGTTATCGCAATTATAGCGGTGATGATCATCGGTGCAGGTTTGGAACGCACAGGCTTAATGCATCAAGTTGCTGATCAAATTTTATTGCGGACTAAAAATAACCACTCGTTGATCATGCCTGTGGTTGCCAGCTTCGCTGCGATGCTCTCTTCGGTTATGCAAAATATTGGTGCGGCGGCTTTGTTTATTCCAGTGGTTAGTCGAATTAGCCGACAGACGGGGGTGGCGATGTCGGCACTGTTGATGCCGATGTCGTTCGCAGTCATTTTGGGTGGTACGGTTACATTGATCGCTTCTGGACCGCTAATTTTATTAAACGACTTGCTGCCCGAGGGTACTGAGCCTTTTGGTTTGTTTTCCGCTGCCCCGCTGGGATTTGCTCTGGTTGTTAGCGGTATATTGTATCTTTTCTTTTGGGGTAAGCGATTACTGCCAAAACTGGAGCAGGAAGAGATATCGCAACCAGCTTCCAATTCGGCACAATATTATCAAAAGCTCTACGGTATTCGCTCCGATATTCATCTGTTTAAAATGTTGCCCGGCAATGCTCTAGCGGGAAAAAATGTTGGTCAGGTAGAGGAATCCTGTCGAGTCAATATTATTGCACTGCATGGCCGTGAGCTGATTCTTTCACCCCATCGTGAGATTATGATTGAGTCTGAAATGACGCTTGCGCTGATTGCCTCAGATCAATCACTGGAAAGTTTTCGCGCTATGCCTGCATTGCAGGTTGACTTATCCAGTTCAAAAATTAGCAATGCGCTTTCATTGGATAATTCAGGCATTGCTGAAGTTATTTTGCCGCCCAATTCATCCCTGCTAGGTTCGACAATTCGGGCGATACGTATGCGTAAAACATACGGCATGAGCACTGTCGCAATTTACCGCGACAACCATATTTTTCGCAAAGGTTTGCGAGATATCCCATTAGTGGCTGGTGATACCTTGTTGGTGCACGTCGCCTGGAATGATTTGAGTAAACTTGAAAGTAATGCCGACTTTACTCCGGTTACCAGCGACTATCCGCGACAAAAAAAGCGCCCTGAAAAATTGAATCGCGCATTGCTCATCTGTGCATTATCACTATGCTTGATGTTGTTCACCGATATGCGGCTGTCAAGCGCCCTGATGACCGGAGCAATAGCGATGGTGATATGTGGCGTATTACATATGGAGGATGCCTACAAAGCGGTGAGCTGGAAAACTGTGTTTTTGTTGTCTGGCTTAATACCCCTGGGTAAAGCGATGGAGAACTCCGGTGCTGCATCCTGGGTCGCAAATCAGTCCCTCAGTGTACTGGGTTCAGATCCAGACGGGTTGACCGTACAGCTCGTTCTCATCATCCTGGCGACATTTTTTAGTCTGGTGATGTCCAACGTTGGCGCAACCATTATATTGGTGCCACTAGCTAGCCAGATAGCGCTAAGTATGGGCCTGGATCCGCGTACCTATGCATTGCTTGTCGCAATTGGTGTTTCCAATAGCTTTTTGATTCCAACCAATCAGGTTAACGCATTGGTGATGGGGCTTGGAAACTATCGCGTATCCGACTTTATGCGCGTTGGAATACCGATGACAGGTCTATTTATTGTCGTTACCCTGATCATGATTCACTTTTTTTACTAACGATTTTTCGGCGAACTATATGCACAAAGTAACCAGTCACTTCTACGCCTATATCAGTAAAATTCGCTGGTTACAGCGCTGGGGACTAAAAAGAAACACGATTAACGAAAACGTGATGGAACACAGCTGGGAAGTCGCAACTATTGCCCATTCACTGGCGCTCATTCGGAATCGATATTTTGATGGTGATCTGGATGCTAATGCTATTGCAGTGGCTGCCCTGTATCATGATTGCGGTGAAGTGATCACTGGTGATATGCCATCGCCCATCAAATACCACTCAGCTGAAATCACCCAGGCTTATAAGTCGATTGAGAAACAAGCGGCGGTCGAACTGCTGGAGCTATTGCCTGAGCCGTTAAAAGAGGATTACCGGCCGATCCTGATCGAAGAGTCGATACCGGATCAACACTATATTGTGATCAAAGCAGCGGATACCATTGCTGCGCTGTTGAAATGTCAGGCTGAGCTCGCCGCAGGTAATGCCGAGTTTTCCAGTGCAGCTAAGGATATTCAGATCCGCCTGGGTAAGTTTGAATTGCCTGAGGTAAATTTTTTTCTAGAAACCTTCGCGCCTAGTTGCGGCTTAACCCTTGATGAATTGTTAAAACCTTGAGCATAGCCTGACTTCGTGTAGCCTTATTCCACATGATCAAACTACAGCATTATAGTTCCGTCTCTGGAATAATCAGGGTTTATCAACCCTACCTTAAGGTACTACTACATGTTGGACGTAAACGAATATTTTGAAGGTAACGTTAAATCAATTGGCTTTAATACAGAGACGCTACCCGCAACCGTGGGTGTGATGGCTCCTGGTGAGTATCGCTTTGATACCAGTCAGCACGAAACCATGAGCGTAGTGAGCGGCACACTCACGGTAAAACTTCCAGGCCAGGAGGCATGGCAAACCTTTAACGCTGGAGAGTCCTTTGAAGTCGACGCAAATACTGCTTTTGACCTTCAAGTCAAAGTTGATACCGCTTACCTTTGTACGTATGGTTGATTCTTGGTCAGGGGTGTTTTTAGGATTGCTCCTGATTCTGAATTCAACCCCGCTGGATAAGAATAATAAAACCATGCATAGAACACTGTTCAATACACCGCTCGTTTCTCCTTTTCTCAAATTGAGCAGTAGACTTGGGCTACAACTGGCGGGATGGAAAACAGAGGGTAAACCACCCACTGAAAAAAACTACGTTCTGGTAGCCGCGCCCCATGAAAGCAATGTCGATCTGGTATTGCTGCTGGCCATTGCATTTGTGCTTGATTTTAAACTTTACTGGATGGGTAAACACTCTTTGTTCAAAGGTCCCCTGGGACCCGTTATGAGATGGCTGGGTGGGGTGCCGGTGGATCGCAGCAAAGCCAATAATTTGGTTGAACAAATGGTCGGTCAATTTGAACAGATCAATGAACTGGTTCTCACCGTCACTCCGGAGGGGACACGCTCTCAGGTTGATCGCTGGAAAACCGGTTTTTACCATATCGCCCAGGGAGCAAATGTTCCAGTTGCGTTAGGGTTTGTAGACTATAAAAACAAGATTGGCGGGTTTGGCCCTACCTGTTACCCATGCGGTGATATTGATAAAGATCTCGAAAGCATTCAAAATTTCTACAGTACCAAGATAGGCCGTACCCGGCTAAAAGAGCAGCGTAAAACTAACGTTTCATAGTTACGGCTATACCTGCCGTAATGGTGTAGCAAAAAATATAGTTATTAGTGATGAGTTTTTATGGACACAGCCTTTATTAGCCACGACGACTGCACCCTTCACAACAGCGGAGAACACCACCCTGAATGTAAACAACGATTACATTCCATCACCGAACATCTGATCATGGAGAAGTTGTGGGACCGCCTCAAACATTTTGAGGCCCCCGAAGCCACTCGTGCACAGCTAGCCCTGGCGCATAGTGAAGCTCATATCGATAATATAGAAAGCCTGATACCTGAAGAGGGCATTTTTTATATTGAGGAAGATACCGCGATTTCTCGGCATAGCCTACGGGCTGCAAAACTCTCTGCGGGTTCGGTAGTGCTGGCTACAGAATTGGTATTGGATAATGTAAATCACCCTGATTTAAAACGTGCATTTTGTGCAGTGCGGCCGCCTGGGCATCATGCCGAGCGTGAACGGGCTATGGGATTTTGCTTGTTTAATAATGTAGCTGTAGGTGCCTATCAGGCACTAAATCATCCTGATATTGAACGGATCGCTATTGTTGACTTTGATGTTCACCATGGCAACGGTACAGAAAATATTTTCCAGCACGACTCCCGTGTTCTATTTTGTTCTGCGTTCCAGCATCCTTTTTACCCCTTCACCGACTTCAATTTCCCGGGGAATAACATTGTTCACGTACCTATGGCCTCCGGCACCAACAGCGAACAGTTTCGTTCCGGCATTGAACGGGTCTGGCTTCCAGAGTTAAAAAAATTTGAACCGCAAATGATTTTTATATCCGCAGGCTTTGATGGATCACTCTATGATCCAATGGCCAACTGGCAGTTGCTTGATGAAGATTATTTTTGGATTACCGAACAGATCTGCAATATCGCAGACCAGTATTCCGAGGGCAGGGTAGTTTCCGCGCTTGAGGGAGGCTACCAACTGGAGCATTTGGGGTTGTGTGTAGTTGAGCATATCAAGGCATTAAATCTCGTTAACGACTAAGTAAGTATCCGCATGGAATTGCTCAATTTATTGGCGCTATCGGGTAGTTTGCGTAAAGCGTCATACAACTCTGCTGCAATTAATGCGCTGCAAGAATTGTCACCCCGTCACGTTGAAATCACGATCGGTGATATCAGTCATTTGCCTATATTCAACCCTGATCGTGAAGGTGAAAACATACCGGAGTTAACAACGTTGAAGTATTTGCTTAGCGAAGCAAATGGACTCATTATCGCTACTCCGGAATATGCCCATGGGATTAGCGGTCCTCTAAAAAACGCACTTGATTGGTTAGTGAGTGGTGCAGAATTTCCTTACAAGCCGATCATGTTGATCAACACATCACCCCGGGCATCCCATGCACAAGTCGCGCTTCGAGAAGTGCTTAGCACTATGTCTGGTAATGTCATTGAAAATTCCTGCGTAACTATACCGTTGTTGGGAAGTGAATTGGATCGTAACGGTATTCTTGCGGAGACGAAAATAGCCACTACTTTAGCGGAAGGTCTTGGTATTTTTTGTAAAGAGATCGAGCTACTTGAAACGGTTACACTTTAAAACGAAATTGAATATTGGTTTTGATTGAAACCTTATGAATAGCCTTAATTGCTCTATTAATGGTTAATAGAAATTTCAAATAATATTGGTAGGAAGACTAACCTCTATAGCTTCACTCGATATCAGAGACCTGGGTTAGCAGGTGTCCATATTTCACATAGAACCGTGCTGAATGCTGGCCAGTAAGTGAAAATTGCTCGTCTGCGGGCATTCTTATCCAGGTGTGTTGATCCAACTCTTTCTGATTGAGCGTAACCGCGCCATTCAGTAGGAGTATTTCGCAGCCGCCGGGAAATAGTTCCTGGTTTGCTGTAACGTCGTTTGGGATAGCGATAAGCTTGACGATTTCTCGGCTATCGGAGTAAAGAGGTATCTCATTTATGCCCGCTTGCGTGTTGGATTGCCAGGTTGCTTTTTCGGCGTCAATGCGCAAAAACTGAGTGTCGTGTGGATCGAACTGTTCGAGCTTTACAAATATTCGGCAGCCTTGCTTACTGAACGGTGCATGATGCGAACCCGGTGGATTGCGCACATAGGTGCCTTTTGAAAAGTCTCCGGTTTCATCTGAGAATGTTCCATCCAGCACAAAATACTCTTCGCCGCCGGTATGGCAATGTTCACTAAAAGATAAATTTGGTTGGTAATTTACAATTGAGGTTGCTCGGGTTGCATATTCTCCACCCTCCCGCTCCAGCAGGCGTCTGGTAACTCCCGGCAAAGGCGTATCAGCTCAGGGCTCGATACTGCTTCTGACAACAACTGGTTTCGTGAAATCTATGTTTATGTTCATCAATATGAGCTCATTTTTAGCGATTTATTATTCGAGGGTAAAAATGGGAAGTATTTATTCAATACCCAACGAAAGGGCAGTGCGTTTTTAACTCTTACCGTTTGGGTTAATTTGAAAGTCCACAATCGTTCAGACCCCGGATAATCAGAAAGATTAGGTGAGCCCCATTTGATTTCTGCGCTACCGGTCATTGACAATAAATCGCCGCCTTCGAAATCAATGAAGAATAAACCTGCTTTTGAATTTTCCAAGATGTTACCCAGGGTATTAAAATGTTTGTTGCCCTGGTAATCGGGAACAACAAGAGTATCCCTTTCCTTTATACTTGCAAAATCCTGGTTCACCAGCACGGCGAGACAGATCAGCGCCTTCGCAAGCTTGGGTGCTACCGAAGTTCTCGTCACTCTCTGAAAAATAGGCTGGGACAAAAAACGTATCACTGGCTCCAATCAATGCTACAGCGGACTCGTCCAATGAGGCAAGAGGTTCTGCGGGTACAGGTCTTTGTTCTGCTTCGGGAAATTACCAAACCTTTGGTTCACTTTTAAAACAGAACTTGACCAAAATATTGGTGTTGTAGGGTTTGGGGTGGCCGCAATCTTGCTGCTCTTATCAATCTGCATTGAGTTGAGAAAATCCCGCGATAAGTAACTAGCGCCTACGATTGTCATTTTATGGTGGGAGAGTCACTCTAAAATCCCCAGCAACTTTCTCAACCCGGTATCCAGCTCAGCCAATTCGGATGCAAATTCGGATGCATCAATGGATACCAATAATTTGCGTTTATTTTGCATGTGGCCGTTCAGCTCACGGTCGGTCAACGCGAGCCCCTCCGTAGTCAACTGCACACCAGCTTGCTCCGTATGTCCTTCTGGTTGGGCAGGCGTTGTACCAGCCCTCCGTGGCTCTGGCGTTTGATTCGATGTTACGCCGTGGCAATACCCTGCGTCAGGAAGAGATCGAAGTTATTCTACTAAGCGCGGCCAGTCTTCAGCCGCCGCAATGAAAACCAGAAAGTGAGCATTCTCATATTTCACCCAATCCCCAAAAAAACCTCCATACGATTAAAGGCCAGACTAAAACAGCAATTGCGATTTTCATAGGTGAAATGGAAGTAGGGGCTACCATCGAGTTTGCCGGAGTTCTATGCAGATGACGTTTGGCAGGTAGAAAAAACTTTACCGAGGGGTAAGCTATACAGCGAAAGACATTTTCGTTAACGTCTAAAGTCAAAGTAGTCATCGAAGCACTAATGAGGACATTGACCTGTGAATCAAATAGGGTCGGAATTCGGAGTTAACCTATAGCAAAATCACACGATGGGGCGCATTGGTTGCTCGGCATTTTAGGGCTGGATATACTCATCCGTGGGAACAAGTCAAAGTAAAGATGTGATGATCGACGGGTACGTTGGTTGACCAAACTACGGAGGCGCCAAGATGAAAACCACATGGATTGTCGTTGCTAGCAGCAGCCAAGCTCGTTTTTTTACTGCCGACACGGCGACAGGACCGATTACCGAATTTTATGATTTGGTACATAGCGAAAGTCGCCTGCACGCACGCGACATCACTAGCGATCTGCCGGGCAAAGGGTTCGATCGTCAAGGGGAGGGTCGCCACGGCCTGGATAGTCAAACGCCGATAAAAAAACGGGAGAGCATCCAGTTTGCCCGCGAGGTTAGTGAATACTTAAATCAAGCGCGTAGAGCGAGCCAATTTGGTCGGCTTATCATTGTCGCAGCCCCGGCTTTCCTTGGCGAACTTCGCTCGACAATGCACAACGACACCGCGTCGGCGGTCATTCATTGGCTAGAGAAAAATATCGCAAAAGAGTCCCCCGAGAAAATCCGCAGTAGTCTGCCAGACAGGTTGTGGGGTCTGCTGGATTAACAGCAAGCCGCAGTTCTTGCACAGAGCGTGCTATTCGCACTAGTTAAGTCTAAGTAGTATACGGCCACTTTTGGCACAAGCGAGGTAAGGAAGGCCGATGAGTGCGATCGAAATCAAAGCAGACCAACGTGCCCTACCCATCGGCCACATCACCGAAGTTCATGGCCCGGTGGTCGTAGTTGCATGCGATAACCCACCGCGTATAAATCAGTCGCTGCACGCCTCGGTTGATCATGTGAGCTACCTGTTCGAAGTGCATCAACACATCGATCAACATCATATTCGTGCCATCACCCTGCACCAAACCGCCGGTTTGCAGCGCGGCACGCCTGTCTATGATACCGGGGCGCCGTTACACGTGCCGGTTACACCAGGCTGTCTAGGCCGCTTGCTCAATGTTTTTGGTGAACCCCTGGACGATTTGCCTACCCTACCCACAAAGGAATATCGCAATGTCCACAGCCGCCCGGCACCGCTTGCAGATGCGATAGCGGCCAGCGGCATCATGGAAACCGGTATCAAAGTGATTGACCTGCTTTGCCCCTTTGTCAAAGGAGGTAAAACTGGTCTTTTTGGCGGTGCGGGGGTCGGCAAAACCGTATTGGTGATGGAGTTTATGCACGCCATCGCTACTCTGCATAAAGGTGTGTCCGTGTTTGCTGGTGTTGGCGAACGCACCCGTGAGGGGCATGAACTCTGGCACGAAATGCAGGGGGCCGGAGTCATGCCGCAAACCCTGATGATGTTTGGACAAATGGATGAATCCCCCGGAGTGCGCTTTCGGGTCGGGTTATCGGCCCTGACCTATGCCGAATACCTGCGAGATTCCCTGCACAAAGAGGTGTTATTTGTAATGGATAATGTGTTTCGCTTTGTTCAGGCGGGCAGTGAAATATCCAGCTTGCTGGGTCGCATGCCGGCAACGGTGGGTTACCAACCGACGCTGATCTCCGAGGTGGCGGAGATGCAGGACCGCATCCAGTCCACCCGCGACGGCGCCATTACTTCTGTACAAGCGGTTTATGTGCCAGCAGATGACATGACTGATCCGGCGGTCAGCGCCATTCTCAGCCACCTCGATAGCACTGTAATTCTCTCCCGCGCACAAGCTGGAAAGGGGATCTACCCCGCAGTGGACCCTTTGCAATCAGGTAGCAAGTTGATGGATCGGCATACGTTGGGCAGCCGCCACTACGATATTGCCGAAGGGGTGCGTGGGCACCTGGCCCGCTACCACGAGCTGGAAGACATTATTACTATGTTGGGTATCGAGGAACTGTCCGCCAATGACCGGCGCATTGTTATGCAAGCCCGCAAGCTGCAACGCTATTTGACCCAGCCTTTTCGTGTGATCACCGCTCGCACCGGTATTGAAGGCATGTCGGTGCCGCTCAGCCAGACTCTGGATGATTGCGAAGGCTTTTTGCTGGGTCGCTTCGACGACCTTCCCGAAGAAAGCTGCTATATGCGCGGGGCTATGATCTGATGCGAAGGACTCCAACGCAATCATGAAAACCTTCACACTGCGCTTGCAGGATGCCGCAAAAAGCGAGTTCATCGAAGGGGTCAGTAGCTTTGTTGGTGAGGACGAATCCGGTAGTTTCGGTATTCTTGCCGGTCACACGCGGATGATGACCTCATTGGTGTTTGGGCTGGCGCGTTTTCGTATTCGCAGCGGCCAGTGGCAATATCTGGCATTTCCTGGTGCGCTGCTCTATTTCACTGACAATGAGCTGTCAATCAGTACCGGGCGCTACCAACTCAGTGATGATTACGAGCAGATCAGCGAGATACTTCAGCAACAGCTGGTCGCTGAGGAAAGCGAACGGGCCACGACGATAAAAAGTCTGCATCAAATGGAGCAAGAGCTACTCAAGCGGCTTTGGGAAAACAGCCGCCGGGAGTTAGTATCATAAAAAAAGAGGAGCAACTGCGAAACAAAATTGCCCAGCAGGCTCGGCGCATGAAACAGGCGGAAAAAGATCGCCCGACGCTGATGTCGCAGACCGCTTACATTGGCACCCTGGGTTTGATCTTTGTGCTACCCCTTATTGCCGGAGCCTATTTTGGCCGCTGGCTGGATAGCCTCGCGACGGGTTATTCTATCCGCTGGACTATGAGCATGCTGTTTGTCGGTTTGGTTGTTGGTGCGGTAAATGTTTATCTGTTTATTCGTGAACGGGAGTAGGTGATGAAAAGCGGAGACCTCGATGCCAATATTCTGCTGCAGCTCGGCCCCCTGGCACTCTCCAATACAGTACTCACCACCTGGGTAATTATGATCATTAGTGGGCTAATAGCCTGGCTGGTGAGTCGCTCCCTTAGCCTGCAACCCGGCCCTGTTCAAACGGTGGCAGAGGGTGTGGTCAGCGCAATTGAGGCGGCGATTAACGAAGTCGCGCCGGATCATACGCGCCAGCTGTTACCATTTATTGGCACACTTTGGTTATTTCTGATTGTAGCCAATCTTAGCGGTCTGATCCCGGGTGTCCATTCACCCACACGTGACCTCTCGGCCACTTCGGCGCTGGCGATTTTAGTGTTTTTATCTACCCATTGGTTTGGTATTCGCGCTCAGGGTCTGAGGGATTATCTGCGGCACTACTTAAAGCCCAGCCCGATTATGTTGCCCTTTCATATCATCAGCGAAATGACTCGCACCATTGCCCTGGCGATACGTCTGTTTGGCAATATGATGAGCTTGGAAATGACCGCTCTACTGATCCTGCTGGTGGCAGGTTTTCTAGCACCGGTACCGATATTGATGCTACATATTATCGAAGCCCTGGTGCAGGCTTATATCTTCGGAATGCTGGCTCTGATTTTTGTCGCCGGCGGCCTGCAATCGCAACAAGTCAGCCAAAGTAAACATCAACAGAGGGAATAATTAATGCCCGATTTATCCATTATTGTTACCGCCTCCACCGTTGTTGCGGTTGTCGGCATCGCCATTGGCGTATTACTGCCCGCCCTTGCCATGGGTCGGGCGATTAGTGCCGCCCTTGATGCGCTGGCACGACAACCCGAGGCAGAGAGCTCCATTATGCGCACCCTGTTTATTGGCCTGGCGATGATCGAATCGCTGGCGATCTACGTATTGGTGGTGGTACTGATTGTGCTATTTCGCAACCCGCTGCTGGAATATTTGTTGCCGTAGATAATCTGCGCAAACCTGTAGCAATGACTCCACGGGAGGAGCGCCAGCTTGGAACTCAATAGCACCACTTTTATTCTGGAAATAATTAATTTTCTGGTACTAGTGTGGATTCTCAAACGTTTTTTCTACAAACCCGTGCTGGGTGTTATCAGTCGCCGCAAAGCCAGTATCGACGAGAGTGTCGCCAAAGCAGAGCAGCTGCAGCGCAATGCAGAAAACCTGCAACAACAATATGATAGCCGGCTAGCCGACTGGGAGCAGGAAAGGCAAACGGCCCAACGTAAACTGGCCGAGGATATTCAACAGCAGCGGGAGCGGCAACTCGCGGTTTTGCACAACGATTTGCAGGTTGAACGTGAAAAAGAACAGCTACTGATTCAGCGGAAACTGGAAAATGAGCGCCAGCAAATTGTCGAAACCGCCTTGCTCCAGGGTGCACAATTTGCCAGCACCATATTCTCTAGCCTGGCCGGGCCGGAACTGGAACAAAAGCTTGCGAAGCTGTTGCTGGATGAACTTGAAAAATTACCGGCAGAGCAACAAGACCAGCTACGCTCAGTGAATGGCGGCACCATTGATGAAGCCACCGTGACAAGCGCCTACCCCCTTGATCAAATTACCCGGCGGGCGATTGAGCAGGCCTGCAGGGGAATTCTCCCTGTGAGCGGTCAATTCCGCTACCAGCAAGACCCAGACATCATCGCCGGTTTGCGTATTAATATGGGTTCCTGGGTGCTGGCGGTGAATCTGCAGGATGAGCTGAAAGGCTTTGTCGGACTTATAACATGACCTCTGAAGCCGGTCCTAACTTACTTGATACCCGTGCCGACTGGCTTAAGCAATATCGGCCAGGCCTGCGGATCAGTGAACAAGGCAGCGTCGTTTCCGTCGGTGATGGCATCGTCTGGATCAGCGGCCTGCCTTCGGTCGCCATGGAAGATCTGTTGCTGTTCGAAGATGGCAGTCAGGCTATGGTCTTCGACCTCAACGAAGAGCTGGTTGGCGCGGTATTATTGCGTGAAAGCGAACAACTCTCTGCTGGAAGCATCGTGTTCCAGTCACACCTTACACTCAGCGTGCCGGTGGGTGATGCACTGCTCGGACGGGTTATTGGCCCCCTGGGTCTACCGCTGGATGGCGGGGAGATGCCGGATTGTTCCGCTCGGTTGCCAATGGAAAGGGCCTCTCCGCCTATTGTTGCCAGAGATTTTGTTCAGAAACCGCTCTACACCGGGATCAAGGTGATTGACACACTGATCCCCATCGGCAAAGGACAACGACAACTATTAATCGGTGATGAGGGTCTGGGGCGTAGCTCGATTGCACTCGACACGGTGATTAACCAGCGTGGCAAATCGGTTTTTTGTGTTTATGTCTTGATTGGTCAGAAGCGCTCAACCGTGGTGAATAGTGTTGAGACCTTGCGCAGCTATGGCGCACTGGAATACACCACCGTTGTGGTCGCTGAAGCCACCGCCTTGCCCGGCCTGCAACATCTGGCACCCTTCGCTGGCTGTGCGATTGCCGAGTACTGGATGCAGCAGGGCAAAGATACCCTGGTGGTCTACGATGATCTGGCCACCCATGCCAAAACCTACCGTGAGCTGTCATTACTGCTGCGCCGACCTCCGGGGCGGGAAGCCTACCCCGGTGATATCTTTTCGGTACATGCGCGGCTGCTTGAACGTGCCACCTGTCTCAACGCAGCCAACGGCGGCGGCAGTATGACAGCGCTACCGATTGTCGAAACCGAACAGGGTGAGATTGCTTCTTATATTCCCACCAACCTGATATCGATCACCGATGGGCAACTCTATCTAGAGCGCAATCTTTTCGTTGCTGGCTTCCGCCCTGCCATCGATATCGCCAAATCAGTATCCCGGATAGGTGGTAACGCGCAACATCATTGCATTAAAACGGAAGCCGGACAGATGAAGCTCGACTATCTGCAATTTCTCGAGCTGGAGGCATTTACTCGCTTCGGTGCTCGTCTGGAAAGCTCAATGGAAATAGCGATTAAACGCGGCCGCGTGCTGCGCGAAATTTTCAAGCAGGATCGTTTCGGCCCACTAAGCGTAGAGGTTCAAATGGCCTGGTTGGTGGCATTTAACGAAGGGTGTTTTGATGATGTGGAACCTGAAAATGTGGCTACCGTAATGACCACTCTCCAGGATGGGGTTGGTGCTGCTCAGCTGACCCTCGACACTCCCCGCGAGCAGTGGAGCGTGTTGGTTACACAACTTTCGAAGCAGAACCTTTAATGAGTCGTCGCCGCGAGTTGGAACAGCACCGCCATCGGCTGGATGAAACCCGGGAGATCATGAGCTCGATGCAGGCCCTGGCGTTTATGGAAACGCGCAAACTAGCCGATTTTCTTGATGCTCAGCGCTCGGTAGTCGCTCATATCCACGCCGTGGCTGAGGATTTTTTCAGTTTCTATCCCGAGAACCTCCCGTTCGCGACTGATTTAAAACAGGTCTATCTGTTGTTCGGATCCGAACGGGGGTTTTGCGGTAATTTTAACGAATCCCTGGTCGAAGCCCTGGAAGCAAAACAAACCAAAAACAGATCTAGTTCGGCCTGGGTCATCGCGACCGGCAATAAACTGTGTGCCCAGTTCGAAGAAAATTCCCCGAGCACCACGCTGTTGGAGGGCACCAGCGTGGTCGAAGAGGTCGAAAATACACTGATGCGGATTGTCGCCACACTCAGCGATCTACAGGCCCAAAACGGCGGAATATCACTAACTATTCTCCATCATGACCCCGATCAGGATGGCGTTCTCTGTACTCAGGTACTACCACCCTTTGAATCGCTGCGTGACGCCACACCGCGATTTTCCCATCCCCCTCAACTGAATCTATCTGCGGGAAAATTCTGCATCGAGTTAACCGAGCGTTACCTGTTTAGTACCCTGCACGAAACCCTGTATCTATCGCTGATGGCCGAAAACCAGCATCGTGTCAGCCACCTCGAAAGCGCAGTGCAACAACTTGACGAAAAATCTGCGGCCTTGTCACTCCGTGGCAATACCCTGCGTCAGGAAGAGATCACGGAAGAGATCGAAGTTATTCTACTCAGCGCGGCCAGCCTTCAGCCGCCGCGATGAAGGCCATAAAATGAGCATTGTTATGCTTGCCCAACCCCAAAAAATGTCTCCATCCGATCAAAGGCCAGATTAATCGTTTCGTCGGGTACGCAATAGGCCATACGCACATGGTTTTCGCCGCGGCTGCCGAAGGCGCTGCCCGGGGTCACGGTAACCTTTGCTTTATTTAATAGATTGATGGAAAAGTCCCAGGCATTGTCATGCTCGGCGACGATACGTGGGAACACGTAATAGGCACCCTCGGGTTTAACGTACTCAAAAATATGGGACAAACGATCAAGGCGTTCACAAATTAACGTGCGGCGTTGATTGAGAATTTGTTCAAATTCAGCCATATGATTTGGTGGGTTACTCAGGGCCACAATGCCCGCACTCTGTGAAATATGTGGTGTGCAGATCAGGTCGGCATCGTGGACTTTTAGCGCCTGTTTTTTTAGGGCGGCGGGTAAAATCATATAACCGAGTCGCCAACCACTCATCGCGTAGGCTTTCGAAAAGGTGAACAGGTAAACCAGGTTATCCCGCAAACTTTCTATTGACGCCAAGTTGAAATAGCGGTCGCGATTTTCATAGGTGAAATGGGAGTAGGGGTCATCCAGCAGAATCAAAATATTGTGCTGCCGGGCAATTTCACCGACACGGATAAGCTCGGACTCACTGAATATTTTGCCCGTTGGATTGGATGGCGAGACGATCACGATGGCCTTCGTTTTTTCGGTAATCAGACTCGGTAAGGTTTCGACATCTAAAGCCCAACCCTGCTGTTCATCCAGCGGCCAACTGACCGCTTGCCCATCACACAGTTTGATTTGTTGAAAATGCGACGCAAAACTGGGATCAGTCAAAATGATCTCGTCACCGGGGCTAATGGTGACCCGGAACAAGGTACTGAGCCCTTGCATATTGCCCGCCGTGATCAACACATTGTCATTGGCATCGATGGTGATCCCGGTTTCTCGGGCGTGTGTTTCTACCACCAAATCACGCAGTTCGGGCAGCCCGTCGGGTAAGGTATATTTGCCTATCGCATCGTCCTGATCAAGTTGCTGCTGCACGCCACGGCGAATAATTTCCGGTGTTCGGAACGACGGCACCCCCCAGGTGAGTGATGCCGCACCCTCTATTTGAGCGCTGAGCATGGCCATCTGTTTAATGGCCGAAATTTGCGCTTCGGCGACCGGCCCCGAAACCCAGTTTTGACTGGAATCGTTGGTGTGAGTTGAATTCGTCAAATGCTCATCCTCTCTTCGTGTCGAGGTACGACCTGGTATGCTGTTGTCAATGCGGTGATGCGTAATTGGCCAGTTTCAACGCAATGCAAATTTTTATCTATGCGGTAAGTCAATCTATTGTTGGCTGCCTAGCGCAGCCTGAAAATTATTTTAGGTTCAACGGGAGATTATGGTTCACAAATAGATCAGCGCTTTCTTTCGGTATCTTGCTGATGGTTTAGTGGACAATTGACACTGAATGGCTATACATCTGCGCAACAAATCAAATGCTGGGTTTGAAGGTACCTTGGCCTTAGTTTGAGTCGCCAGCGGGTTCTAAAATTGCCAGAAGCTTTCTCAATCCGGTATCCAGCTCAGCCAATTCAGACCCATCAATGGAAGCCAATATTTTATGTTCATTTTCCACATGGGCTTCCAGCGCGCGGTCGATCAGCGCGAGTCCGTTCGCCGTCAACTGTACTAGCATGCTCCGTGCGTCCTCCTGATTCGGCAGGCGTTGTACCAAACTCCGTGCTTCTAGCCGTTTCATTCGATGGGTCATCGTGCCGGAGGTAATCATCAGGGAGGAAAACAGTGTCGTCGGTGCGAGGCAATAGGGTGATCCCGAGCGGCGCAGCGTCGCTAATACATCAAATTCCCAGCTGCTCAGGTCGAAGGTAGCGAATGTATTTTCAAGCTTAGGCTGCACCAGCGCTGCGCATCGTTTAAGACGCCCGATCACCCCCATCGGGCTGACATCCAGGTCAGGCCGCTCCTGATTCCATTGTCGAAGAATCGCGTCGACCGCGTCCGGCGATAGTTTTTGGCTCATTAAAAAATCCCGATAACTGTCTTGACGTAAAGATAAATGCGTGTGAGAATCTAATTTTACCTTGAGATGAAGATAAAGTCATGTCGGCGAAACACACAAACTCATCATGGTTCTATATCCTGACCACGGCTCTGGCACCGCTTATCTGGGGGTCGACCTATATCGTCACCACCGAATGGCTGCCACCCGACCGACCGTTCACGGCGGCGCTGTTGCGCATTTTGCCAGCGGGTGTGCTGCTGGTGTTGATGAGTCGGCATTTTCCAGCAAAGCACGACTGGGGTCGTCTTGTCATTTTGGCTGTGCTCAATATGAGCTTTTTCCAAGCCTTTTTATTTATTGCCGCGTATCGACTACCCGGTGGCCTGGCTGCGGTGGTTAGCGCATTGCAGCCATTGCTGGTCATGGGGCTTACTTGGGGCGTCGACGGCCAAAGACCCGTCGGTACAGCTGTAGCGGCCAGTGCCCTTGGCGTGATGGGCATGGCTGCGTTGCTATTGTCTCAGAGCGCTGTATGGGATCCCGTTGGTATTGCCGCTGCTATCGCTGGTACGGCGTGTATGGCCACTGGAACCTTCCTCGCCCAGCGCTGGCGAACCGACGTGCCACTGTTGGCATTCACAGGTTGGCAGCTGCTGGCGGGTGGAATCATGCTGATACCGGTCGCCAGGCTCATCGACCCGCCGCTACCGATCTTAACAATCACGCAGATGTTCGCGTATGCCTATCTGTCACTGTTTGGTGCCGTGTTGGCCTACGTGCTTTGGTTTCGAGGCATCGCACGCCTGTCGCCGGCAGCGGTGTCATCACTGGGTCTGTTAAGCCCGTTAACCGCAGTGGTTATTGGATGGGCGTTGCTGAACCAGAGCATGACGGGCTTGTCGTTAGCTGGCCTTATCACCGTGCTGGTCAGTGTCCTCGCTGTGCAGCGGGCTTTAACCCCAACGAATGAAACTACAACTCGCCGGCTATTGAGTCGAGTTGCTCGCGTTCGGACATAAACCCATACCCTTAAGGAAGCGCTGAACTTTTTGAACGCAATCTACTTCGCCCAGAATAAATCATCACTTCCTTAACCAATCCCAAAGGAGAATGCCATGTCAAACACCATCAAATCCCTTATTGAATCTCGTGTCTCGACAGGTCGTTATGACGCAAGCCGCGAATTGTATAATGAAGAGGTGCGCGAGTTGGTTCGCCTGGCGACGCGAGCGCCATCGGCTTACAACTTACAAAACTGGAAATTCATCGCGGTGCAATCAGCGGATGCCAAAGCCCGATTGAAGGTAGCGGCCTACGACCAGCCGCAGGTGGTCGATGCAGCGGTGACGTTCATTATTTGCGGAACACTAGAAGCACACGAAGGGTTGGAGTATGCACTTAAACCTTCGGTAGAGGCCGGTATTTTCGATCGAGCTATGCTGGAAGGCTGGGTGGCTGCCGCCACCGCATCTCACCGAAACAATGAGCAGCACCAGAGGGATGAAGCTTTTCGCTCAGCATCCCTTGCCGCAATGACGCTGATGTTGGCTGCTCAAGGAATGGGGCTTTCCACGGGTCCGATGAGTGGCTTCGACCCGGTTGCTGTGTCGCGTGAATTTGGGCTAACGGATAGAGAAGTGCCCGTCATGTTGGTTACAGTGGGTTACCCAGCCCCCGGGAACTGGCCGCAGAAACCCCGCAACCCGTTGGATGAAGTGATGGTGTTTGTGTGACCGGGTACTAGTGGTCATTTGCCGAGGTATCGGTGCTTACTCTAATCGGTACTTTCGTTTGTGCTCGGCGACAGGAAGAGGTTGCTTGCTCCACATGGAAGTCTGCATTTGTAGTTAATCATCGATTGCGGTTTATCATTGTAATGCAGTCAGGTAATTGTTCCATACACTCAATTTCAGCGCTGGGTTTTTGTGTGTCGCTGGGCCAGTCGAGTTGATCGGGGTTTACCCAAACCGTATGTATTCCAAGTTGTTGGGCACCGACTACGTCATCGTCGGGGTTATCGCCAACGTGAACGACCTGGTCTGCAGATAACTCCAGTCTTTCGAGTGCTTGTTCAAACATTGCTGGGTGGGGTTTTCCAACACCAACCGTTTCGGCATTTAAACCAAAGGAAAAATATTTGCCCAGCCCTAGTCGGTAGACGTTGGCATTACCATTACTGAGCGCGGCCAAACGATAGGTGCGGCTAAGTTCCTCAAGCACTTCAATTACCAGCGGGTAAAAACTAACCTGATGGCGGGCCTCCAAAAAAACTTCAAAGGCGCTTTCTGCCGCTTGTCTGGCCCAGCTGCTGGAGTAATCGCATTCGAGTAGTGCTTGTTCGATCACCCGCACCCTCATCTCGCTAACGCGGTGCATTAGCTCAGGCTCATTGAGGATTAGTTTCTTGCGAATATCCATCAGGCCGTTACTGGCAATCAAGGGCGCAACGTTTGGACAATGGCTGGTGAGCCAGCTACGCAGGGTTCGTTCCGCCGCGATCAAGGTTGGTCTAACTTCCCACAGCGTATCATCCAGATCGAGGGTGATGGCTTTAATCATGAGTACTCTCCTGGCAGGCTATTGTTCAGCTGGCTATTCATGATTTGTCCCTGGGGATTCTTTGTCGCGTTTTGTTTTTCGGGCTCTGGGGTGAGCCTTGTCGTAGCTTTTGGCAAGGTATTGAAAATCAAGGTGGGTATAGATTTGGGTGGTACTGATATCCGAGTGGCCAAGCATCTCCTGTACCGCTCTTAGGTCGCTACTGGATTCCAGCACATGGGTTGCGAAGGAGTGCCTTAGCATATGTGGATTGACCGGTGCGAATAGTTGCTGCTGGCCGCGGGCGTTCAGCCGCATTTGCACCGACCGTGGACTGATACGCCCACCGCGCTGGCTAATAAAAACGGCTTCAGATGTGCGGTTGGCAATTTCATTGCGCTTTGGTAACCAGGCTTGAATCGCATCCACTGCCTTTGAGCCTATAGGCACCAGCCGGGTTTTATTACCTTTGCCCGTCACCCTTACCAGCGCGCTATTAAGGTCAATATGCTGATCGTTGAGGCCGACCAGCTCGCTGAGGCGCAAGCCGGAGGAATATACAAGCTCGAGCATTGCCCGGTCACGATAATCGATCCACTTTTCACCCTTTATTTCAATCAGTTGTTTGACCTGGTCGGCATCCAGGGTTGAAGGTAGTTTTTTGCCGGATTTTGGCGCACGTAGGCCGACCGCAGGGTTAGACTCTATGTGCTGTTCTCGAACCAGAAAGTTGAGAAAAGTACGGATGGAAGCCAGCATACGACGAATGCTGGTAGGCGCAAGTCCACGCTCGAAACATTCGGCAGAAAAATCCCGTATATGCCTTTGGGTAAGGTCAGACCAGCTTGTGATGCATTGTTCGCTGCAGAATTGCTGCAGTTGATTCAGATCTCGCTGATAGCCCTGAATAGTATTGGCCGACAGGTTGCGCTCAGAAACCAGATAGCGCTGAAATTTAGAAACTTGTTTTTCAAAGCCGGTTCCGCCCATTTGGGTTGCCCGTTAAGGTTAATGCGGGGTTATTGGCCGCTGTACTTTCCAAACAACTGGACCAGAATATCACCAACAAATTCGAGGAAAAGGCTGTCCATATCATGCTCAAAATAGTTTGGATCCTTGCTGGCCAGGGCTAAAAGCCCCCACTCTTGGCCATCATCGAGGTTTTCATCCCGTAGGCAATAGACCGCAGCTGAGCCAATCTGACTGGCGTTGTCAGCGAACAGGTATTCTAGTTCTTCGGTTCGTAATGTACCCAACACCGGTTTTCGAGCATTCGTAAGCCCTTTAACGATATCTTGTTGATCGGTTTCTGTATCGTTTAAAGTGGAGATTGTGGCGAAGTCCATACCAAATTGATCCAGAAAACAGCTCTGGGTGGTTTCTATCACCTGTGCCATGGTATCCGCATTCAGTAAGCGAATCATCAAGTCTCGGGTATGGTTTAGTAGCTGGTCGTTACGTCGTGCGTTACTGATCAAGGTTTTAATCTGTCGATGATGGCGAGCTTCGCGGTCGCGCATCAGGGAGGCTTGCTTTTCAAATAGCGAAACGCTGTTTTTCTGTTCATGGGGTAATCTGAGAGACAGCAATAGATCACGCTGGTTCTCAAAGAAATCTCGGTGGTTGCTCAGATACTCGGCAACCTGATCAGCGGATAACGCTGGCTGCCCTTCAGTCGAATTGTCTGCGGGTAAGCTGGTTTCAGGGGTGCTGGGTTTAACGGTCATAACCGAACCATTCCTTCATATACTTTGGTGGCTGAGCCGCTCATCATAACCGGCTGTTGGTCACCGCTCCACTGGATATTCAGTTCACCGCCGGTTAAGAATACGTGAACTTCTTCCCCTAATAATCCGCGTTTCCGGCCGCTCACCACGGCGGCACAGGCACCGGTTCCGCAGGATAGGGTTTCCCCTACGCCACGCTCGAATACCCGTAAACGAATCCGTTCCGCTGATTCAATTTGCATAAAACCGACATTCACTTTATTTGGAAATCTGGGGTGAGCCTCCAGTAGTGGACCAAGGGTTTCGACTGGCGCGCGATCTACATCATCAACGATCAGCACCAAATGAGGGTTTCCCATCGAAACCACACCGACTTCGTAGGTTGTGCCATTTAGTTCGATACTGTATTGCTCAGATGCGTAGTCTGCGATAAAAGGTATTTTTTCGGGGCTGAACTCAGGCACACCCATATCGACCAGCACGCGCTCGTATTCCTGCAGGGTTAGATGGATGGTGCCGCCGAGGGTCTGTACCTGTAGTTGGTGTTTCCAGGTTAATTTCTGATCGTGAACGAACCGGGCAAAGCAGCGCGCGCCGTTGCCACATTGTTCTACTTCAGCGCCGTCGGCATTGTAGATGCGGTATCTGAAATCGGCTTCGGGGTCAGTGGGTGGTTCAACAATTAACAGTTGATCAAACCCCACGCCAAACCGGCGGTCAGCCAGTTTTCTAATCTGATTTCCCGACAGACTAGCTTGCTGGGAAATCAGATTTACCATCATGAAATCATTCCCGGTTCCATGCATTTTGGTGAATTTCAGTTGCATCTATTCATCCTTGTCTGCCGGTAGCAAGGCTTCCCCGGCAATTTGCATCTCAAATGTTTCCCGGGCTCGTATCAGGTGGCTTTGATCTCCGTCGACCATAACCTCAGCGCAGCGATTGCGCGAGTTGTAGTTGGAACTCATGGTAAAACCATAGGCGCCAGCGGAGCAGATTGCGAGTAGCTCCCCCTGGCGAAGACTCATCTGGCGGTCAGTGCCTAAAAAATCTCCGGTCTCGCAGATGGGACCCACGATATCATAGATATCTGAGGCTGGTACCCCGTCTTCCTTGCTACCCTGAGCTTTTTTAACAGGGATAATGTTCTGCCAGGCGCTATACAGCGTCGGACGGATCAGGTCATTCATTGCAGCATCAACAATCGCAAAACTTTTGTTTTCGTTATTTTTAAGATACTGAACGCGGGTGACCAAAATTCCAGCGTTTGCAGAAATTGCACGTCCCGGCTCAAGCAATAGCTCGAGTCCATATTTGGAAATTCGATCTTTAAGGGCAGAGATATATTGCAGTGGTGCAATCGGCTGCTCATCCTTATAACGCACACCCAGGCCGCCCCCCATATCGATATGCTGGAGTTGAATACCGGATTGTTTGAGTTGTTCGAGCAGATTTAATACCCGTTCCAGTGCATCCATGAAGGGCTCTATCTCTGTCAGCTGAGAGCCAATATGGCAATCCACACCCTGCAATTGGATGTGTTCCATGGCGGCACCTGCTCGATAGACTCGGGGCGCATCATCAATGGCTATACCGAATTTATTTTCCTTCAAACCTGTAGAGATATAGGGATGGGTTTTGGCATCAACATCGGGGTTCACGCGAAGTGAAACGGGAGCAATACGGCCCATATCACCTGCGACCTGATTGAGCAGTTTCAGCTCCGCTTCCGATTCAACGTTAAAACAAAAGATACCTGCTTCCAGAGCCATCTTCATTTCATCGGCGCTTTTGCCAACCCCTGAAAAAACAATGCGGGCTGCATCACCACCAGCGGTTAATACACGCTGCAACTCACCACCGGATACGATGTCGAATCCCGCTCCAAGACGAGCTAACAAATTTAATACGGCGATATTCGAGTTGGCTTTAACCGCGTAGCAGATCATGCCGGGGTAATCCCCCAGGGCGTTCGCAAACGCCTGGTAGGACTCGGTGAACATCGCTCGGGAATAGATATAGCAGGGTGTGCCGTACTGTTCTGCCAACTCGGCAATGGTTAGCTGTTCGGCACAAAAATGTTGGTCTCGGTAAAAAAAAGCGTTATTCACAGCGGTTTAAACTCGATATTGATAATAGGTTGATGGTTTCGCGGCGGCCTGGGACGATACGGGTAAATCGCTCGCGGGTATTACATGAAGTGTTTGTTTTTGCTCATGGTTGCCTTTGTCGGGTAAGAATAGCGCGCCCTTCTGCCCGCAACCCTGTATTGCTGGGGTCAGTGTAATGAAACATAGCAGCAGATATTTTTTGACATAGGGTAGCATCGGAATCTGCCATAAAATCGCAGAGTATAACGCTACAATTCAGAAAAAGCTTTGTCGTTAAGCCAACGCTTGATGTAACTCGGGAAAGGGTCGGGCGAGGCAGGTCTCAGTCTTTTTGCATGCGTCGCCACAGTCCAAAAACAGGCCCTGATAACGCGTAAAGGCCGAAGATAGCCAGCAATACCCGTGGTGGGTCGATAGTAATCAGGAAGAACAGTAATACCACGCCAATAATAACCGCAAAAGGTACACGACCCTCAGCACCTAGCCCTTTGAAGCTGTGGTATTTAAGGTTGAGCAACATCGCGATGCCGGTTACCAATGTGATTAGCGCCATAACAGCGGCTGCGGGTTTACTGATCTGCTCGGGGGTTAATCCCGTATCAACACCGCACCAAACCAGGCTAGCAATAATCGCGGCGGCCGCGGGGCTGGCTACACCGGTAAAATAACGTTTGTCGGCACTTTCAATCTGAGTGTTAAATCTTGCGAGCCGAAGCGCCGCACAGGCTACATAAACAAAAGCCGCGGCCCAGCCAAGTTTCCCCAGTTCAGTCAGAGACCAGTTAAACATCACCAATGCGGGAGCTACCCCGAAAGAAACCATATCGCAAAGGCTGTCATATTCAGCACCAAAAGCACTTTGGGTCTTGGTCATTCTGGCGACACGGCCATCAAGGCCATCCAGTATCATGGCAATAAAAATAGCTATAGAAGCCGCTTCAAATTGACCGTTTACAGAGGCAACAATGGCGTAGAATCCGGCAAATAATCCGGCGGTGGTGAACAGGTTGGGTAGCAGATAAACACCGCGATGACGGATCCTGTGTCCGCTTTCGGCAATCTCTTCTTCGATAACCTCATCGACAGGAATCAACTGCTCCAACGATTCGTTCGAGTCTATGCTTTCTTTAGTGTCAGAATTGGGCTTTTCGTCCATGCCGCGGTGTCTTGCTGGTATCTGAGGAATACAGGGTTTGTGTCGTATGAACCGTCACACGATAACCCTACGGGTTACGTGCAACGGTTTCGGAAGCTTTAGTTCTTGGATTTGTCGACGATTTTGTTGTCCTGGATCCAGGGCATCATGGAACGTAAACGAGTCCCGACTTCTTCGATCGGGTGCTCTTCACCAATACGACGTTTCGCTTTAAGGGTCGCCGCGCCAGCCTGGTTTTCAAGGATGAACTCACGGGCAAACTCACCGTTTTGAATCTCGGTGAGGATTTTCTTCATCTCTTTTTTGGTTTCCTCTGTAACAACACGAGGACCGCGGGTTAGGTCGCCATACTCGGCGGTGTTAGAGATCGAGTAACGCATGTTGGCGATTCCACCTTCGTACATCAAATCGACGATCAGTTTGAGCTCGTGCAGGCACTCAAAGTATGCCATTTCAGGAGCGTAACCCGCTTCGGTCAAAGTTTCAAAACCCGCTTGAACCAGTGCAGTAGCACCACCACAAAGAACCGCTTGCTCACCAAACAGGTCGGTTTCAGTTTCTTCCTGGAAGTTGGTTTCGATCACACCGGCACGGCCGCCACCATTGGCGGAAGCGTAGGACAGTGCAATGTTTTTAGCCTTGCCACTAGCATCCTGGAATACCGCAATCAGCGAAGGTACGCCGCCGCCACCTTCATACATGCTACGTACCAGATGACCTGGGCCTTTAGGCGCAATCATGATCACATCAACATCAGAACGTGGCTCAATTTGTTGATAGTGGATATTGAAGCCGTGGGCGAAGGCCAGTGCTGCGCCTTTTTTCAGATTGGGTTCAATCTCAGTTTTGTACAAAGCAGCCTGGTGCTCGTCAGGTGCCAAAATCATCACAACGTCAGCGCTGGCAGTCGCATCAGCGATTGATTTAACGGTAAGCCCCGCACCTTCAGCTTTGGTTTGTGAAGATGAACCTGGACGTAAGCCGACCACCACATTAACACCTGAATCTTTAAGGTTGTTCGCGTGGGCATGACCCTGTGAACCATAACCAATAATCGCTACGGTTTTACCTTTAATGATGGAAAGGTCAGCGTCTTTGTCGTAATAAATGTTCATGATTTCCTCGGTTTAGATTTCAAATGTTGTATTAGTTACCGGGAGTATCCCAGGAATTTGGTTTGTCGTTTTTGTGTTCAGGCCTGCTGATGAGCGCTAGAGCGCCAGTACTTTTTCACCGCGGGAGAGGCCGGAAACCCCGGTTCTAACGGTTTCAAGTACATTGGCATCACCGACGGCTTCTATAAATGCATCTAGTTTACTGCTGGCTCCAACCAACTGGATGGTATAGATGGAGCTGCTCACGTCTACAATCTGGCCACGAAAGATATCAGCACAGCGTTTTATTTCCGCCCGTTGGGCTCCGGATGCTTTCACTTTTATTAGCATTAGATCACGCTCGATATGATCACCTTCACTAAGGTCGACCAGCTTCACCACCTCGATCAGCTTGTTGAGCTGCTTGGTGATTTGTTCGATTTCACGCTCGTCTCCATGGGTAGTAAGTGTCAGGCGTGACAAAGTTGGATCTTCGGTAGGGGCCACCGTTAACGTTTCGATATTGTAATTGCGTTGTGAAAAGAGTCCAACAACCCGAGACAACGCCCCTGCTTCATTTTCAATCAAAATAGAAAGAATATGTCTCATTAGGTCCGCTCCGTTTTACTTAACCACATGTCACGCATGGACGCAGCGGGTACCTGCATTGGGTAGACATGTTCGGAGGGATCTACGTAGACATCGATAAACACCAGCTTATCTTTCATGGCCAGAGCCTTTTTCATCATCGGCTCGAGGTCTTCGACTTTTTCAATTTTCATGCCGACGTGGCCGTAGGCTTCGGCTAGTTTAATAAAATCGGGCAGTGATTCCATATAAGAATGGGAGTGCCGGCTTTCGTAGTTCATATCCTGCCACTGTCGTACCATGCCCAGCGACTGGTTATTGATATTCAAAATTTTGACCGGAATGTTGTACTGCATACAGGTCGACAGTTCCTGAATATTCATCTGGATACTGCCTTCGCCCGTCACGCATACCACGGTATCGTCGGGGAAGCTGAGCTGCACGCCCATTGCCGCAGGGAAACCAAAACCCATGGTGCCAAGGCCGCCAGAGGTGATCCATCGATTAGGCTGCTCGAAACGCAAGTACTGGGCCGCAAACATCTGGTGCTGGCCTACGTCGGTGGTGATGTAGGCATCACCAGCGGTAAGTTTTTGCAGGCATTCAATGACTTGCTGGGGTTTCATCAACCCTTTTTCGTTGGTTAAGTAACGCCCGCCGTGGCGTTTGCGCCATTCGTCGATCTGCGCCCACCAATCGCTTAGGTTTTCTTTGTCCGGTTTAATTTCTGATTCCTTGATCAAAGCAATCATTTCCGTCAGTACAGAATCCACTGGCCCAACGATAGGAATATCTACCTGTACTGTTTTAGAAATAGAGGATGGGTCAACATCAATATGGGCGATTTGCGCGTCGGGGCAAAATTTTTCGACATTATTAGTGACCCGATCGTCAAATCGAGCGCCGATAGCCAGAATCGCATCGGCGTTGTGCATAGCCATATTCGCTTCGTACGCACCGTGCATGCCAAGCATACCGATAAATTGGCGATCCGAGCCTGGGTATGCGCCCAACCCCATCAGGGTTTGAGTAATCGGATAACCGAGCATTCGGGTCATTTCTATAAGCAGTTTCGACGCACCACCAAGCACTACACCGCCGCCGGTGTAGATTATTGGCCGCTTGGCCTGCAATAACATGTCCACTGCTTTGCGAATCTGCCCAGCATGCCCGCGAACCGGCGGGTTGTAGGAGCGTATATTAACTTCTCGAGGGTACTCGTAGGAATATTCTTCGCCCGGTGTGGTCATATCCTTGGGGATATCCACAACTACCGGGCCGGGTCGGCCGGTAGTGGCAATATGAAAGGCTTTCTTGATAATGGTGGGAATTTCAGCGGGGTTTTGAACGCTGAGATTGTGTTTCACTACTGGCCGTGAAACCCCCATCATGTCAGTTTCCTGAAATGCATCGCCGCCAATCAGGTGAGTCATTACCTGGCCTGAGATTACGACCATTGGCACGGAATCCATATAGGCGGTTGCGATACCGGTAATGGTATTGGTAGCGCCGGGGCCGGAGGTGACCAGTACAACGCCGGGTTTCCCGGTCGCACGGGCATAACCATCAGCCATGTGAGTGGCCGCCTGCTCGTGGCGAACCAGCACGTGTTTTACCTTATCCTGACGAAAAACGGCGTCATAGATATGTAGGGCTGAGCCACCTGGATAGCCGTAGATATACTCTACGCCCTGATCTTGAAGGGAGCGCACTAAACTGTCTGCGCCCGATAACATTTCCACCCTTACTCAACCTCTATTGATGTTAAAAAATTGAAACCCTGAACAGAAGGTCTGTTTGCCTTTTGGGCATCCCGGAGGATCTGTGCATCGGTTTTGAGCTAGCAAAAATGGGGTTCGATATCCAGTAATATCAAAGCCCACCCGCGAGAGAACCGGCAATTCTGTCATCTGATTTTAAGAAGTCAACCTTATTTGCTAAATGCCTGAGGAATTAGCAACAAATCCCAGCTAAATTGACAGTATCTTGTTTGTCATGAATTGCGCGACCTAAAACTAAACTATACTTGTATCACTCTATTTACTGGAACTGAGCTGCGTTAAGCAGATTTATAAAAATGAACAGCTATCTATCCCTGCGTTACCTGTCCGTAATACTCATGAGCTTCTGCATGCTGGCCTCAGCATCACATGCTGCAGAGGATGTTTATTATCAGTGGTATGACGCGGCGGGCAAGCTTAATGTTAGCGATCAGCGACCTAAATCGGGTGTTCAATATAAGACCATCAAGAAGATCATCAAAACCTCAGGTGGCCAGTCTGTGGCGGGGGAGTTGTACCAATCGGTGAATAAGGCAGAGGCAGACAAACAGCGCGCTGCGGTTAAGGAACAGGGCCAGGTAATGAATGAAAAAGCGCGGCAGAACAACTGTGACATTGCCACTGAGGAGTTGCGTGTCATCTCCAACAGTGCTCGGGTTCGGGAAATAGGCACTGATGGCGAATACCGTTACCTTACGGATGAGGAGAAAGAGGAGCGGGGCAAACGGGCAGAGCGCAATATTGAGCAATACTGTAATTCTGAATCTGAATAATGATTTCAGGTCGGTAAACAGATTTTAAAATAGACCCACGCCTCTACGCTTCAGTAGAGATCCCTCCAGTTGATAAAGGCGAATTGCCGCCTTTTTTAGCTGAACTCTGGCATCGGTTTCATCTAGCTGGGCCTGTAAAGCTCCACGCTGTGCGAGCGCTACATCTGCTGTAGTTGAACGTCCCACTTTGAATTTCTCATTTTCGGCTCGCAGTGCTTCCTGATATAGCTTTCGGGTTACCGATACGGTTTTTATTTTTTGTTGCGCAAGCTGTAGTTCAGAAAAGGCTACTCGAACGTCTAGTTGGACTATATGAAGTAGGTTTTTAAGGCTTATTCTGGTTTGTTCAAGTGATACCTGTGCCCGGTTTTGTGCTGATCTGGCAGCTCGGTCAGTAATTGGCATTTCAAAATTCAAACCAAGCGCGGCATCGTAACTGTCCCCATCGATATTGCTGGACGCATTGGAAAAGGAATCCGCATAACCACTTTTTCCAAATTTAAGGAAAAAATCCAGCTTTGGCAGCAGTGCATTTCGCGTCTGAAGGACCTCCAGATCACCTCGGCTTATACGTAGCTCCGCCTCCTTCAGTTCAGCACGCAGTTGCTGCGCCAGAGCCAGGTGTTCTTCAATGGACTCAGCGTCGTAGGCTGATTCACCAACTGAGCTAACCGGGACTATCTTGGTCAGCCAGTCCTGTTCTGAGCCTGTGGTGATAAACCCGATCAACTGCAGGCGTAAGCGCTCCTTCTGGAATCGCGCCCCGACGAGATCCTGACGCCGCTGCGCGACTTCTGCTTCCGCTGCGGGTAGTTCGGTTTCGGCCAGCAGTCCAACTTCGATACGCTTTAATACGATATCTCTTTGCTGTTCCGCGACAGCCAGCGCCTGTTTGAATATCTGTTGCTGCTGCAACGCCAACACCAGATCCCAGTATCGTTGCTCAACATCGCCGACCAACGATTCAGCGAAACCCTGTAGCTCATAGCGGGATATTTTGGTATCGAGACGGGCTTGTTGAATTGCCGCCATATTAACCTCGGGCCCCAATCCCCTTAACAGCGCCTGGGTTAAGGTTAGTCCCACCCTTACGGCTTGCTGATCAGGTGTTCGATTAGAGCTATTTTTAACGTTGGATATCTCACCGGTAATCGCGGTGCCGGTCGAAAACTGACGATCGATCGACAGGGTGCTCGCATGATTGTCCGTTTCCAACTCGAATTGGCTGCTGGTTGCCTGGGACAGCTGCAGTCGGCTTTCCCGGCTGGTATTAATATCGGCGGATACCGTGGTATCAAATCGAGCGGCTTCGAGTTCTTCAAAAGTAAGTGTGATTTGGGGCTGCAAACGTTGAATCTTTAATGATAGATTGCTTTCAAGCGCCATCAATACTGCCTGTTCAATTGACAGATTTAATACCGGTACTTTCTGGTCCGATCCAAAGATTGCACTTGATGATCCCGTGAGTATCAATAAGCCTACAACGAATTTTATTCGACTAAGCACTGGTAACTTCAACCTTGTGTTTTCGATGGAATAATATGTAAAGGCAGGGGATAACGATCAATGTAATCAGGGTGGAGGAGATCAGACCACCGATCAGCGTAATCGCCATCGGTGCCTGCATTTCGCTGCCCTCGCCAATTCCCAGGGCCAACGGTAGCATGGCTAATATGGTGGTTAACGATGTCATCAATATCGGTCGAAGTCTGCGCCTTCCTGCTTCTAGCACCGCCTGCCTGGGGGTGGCCTGGGGTTCTGTCAGTAATCGAGTAGCCTGATCAACAATCAGGATCGCATTGTTAATTACAATCCCGATCAGCATGATGACACCGATAAAACTTTGCACGTTAAAGGTTGTTGAGCTGATAAAGAGAATCATCAGCACCCCAATGATCGCCAGAGGTAAGGTAAACATCACAATTAATGGATCACGCAGGGACTCATAAAGGCTGGCCATAATCATGTATACCAGCGCTATCGCCAAAATCAGAGCCAGCAACAGTTGTGCGAAACTTTCGTTCTGTTCTTTGCGGTCGCCAGCCATCACCATATCGTAGCCCTTGGGCATCGCGATTTTAGCCATCTCAATATCAAGGTCAGCGACGATGTCTCCCAGCGCACGACCGCTGATGTTGGCGGCTACGGTGATGATTCTTTGCTGACCTTTGCGGTCGATCTGCAACGGCCCAATACCTTCACTGACCGATACAAGATTTCTTAATTGCACCAGCTCACCACGACGATTCAGCAGTGTAAGATCAAGAATATCCTCGATGGAAAGTTTGTTTGCCTGGTCGAGTTTTAATCGAATATTGACCTCGTTATTGCCACCACGGTATTCCCCGGCAAGCGTACCCGACAGTGCAGTTTCCAGGTTGCCGACAATGGTTTCGACCGATACGCCCAGGTCTGCTGCCCGTTCGCGATTGATATGGAAGCGCTTCTCAGGAATGCCGGATCCGCGACTCGGCTGTACATCCGTTACCCCGGGGATTTTTTCCATGATCAGCTCCAGTTGAGCTGCCAGGTGATCGAGGGTAGCCAGCTCACGGCCACGGATTTCAACCTGCAATGCTTCAGTAGCGCCACCACCGGAACTACCGGACATGAACCCCTGGCTGGCGCGCACCCGAATCGTTGTACCGGCAATACCGCTGAGTTTTTTGCGTAAAACTGCGCCAATCTCTTCGCTGGAGCGCTGTCGTTCGCGAACCGGTAGCAGTGATAATCTCACGCTGCCACTGGCACCACCGGTCGGCCGCCAACTGGACGAACCGATACTCACCACAGAAGAAACCATTTCAGGCGCCTGGGTTTTGACGATTTGCTCGACAGTTGCCATCACTTCATCGAGTTTATCTAGCCGGGTGCCAGGCGCCATTTCAACGTTAATACGCAGTTCACCCTGGTCGGTTCGTGGCATAAATTCAGTACCGATGCCTGGCGCAAGGGCGATTGATCCAAACAAGATCACCGTAGTGGCAATCAGCACCCATACCGGGTGCAGAAGGGCAGCACTCAGTGTCTTTTTATAGATTTTTTCCAGATTGTTGATGAGTGATTCAGCCCAATTAGATAACGAGCTGCTGGGCTTGGCGGTTTGCTCGTTGCTATCCATGCTACTGTTTTTGATCCAGCGAGAGGTCAGCATTGGAGTAAGGGTCAGTGCTGCCAATAATGAACAAAGCAATGCAAAACTCAATACCATCGCCAGCTCTTTGAAAATCACACTGGCGATACCTTCGGTGAATACCAGCGGGAAAAAGATGGCCAGGGTGGTCAGGGTGCTGGCAATAATCGCAGCGCTGACCTGATGAGTACCCACAACAGAGGCTTCTTTAATATCCTGATTGTTTTCATCACGAACCCGGACAATGTTTTCGACCACCACAATGGCGTTATCGACCATCATGCCGATACCAAGGGCTAGTCCACCAAGGGATATTTGGTTTAGTGTCAGGCCGCCAAAATATACCAGCCCAAAGGTGCTGATCAGCGAAACCGGAATCACCGTAGCGACCACCAGAGTGCCCCGCAGGTTACGCAGGAAAAATAGTAAAACCAATAGCGCCAGACCGCCGCCGTACAGCCCAGAGCGTGCCAGATTGGAAATCGCGCGCTCGATGAAGTCAGCGGTATTGATGATAGGAATCATCTTGATCTGCGGGTAATCGAGGTTGATGCGCTCGATTTCAGCCATCGCAGCGGTGGCTACTTCGACGGTATTGCTGCCGGACTGTTTGCGAATAGCGACCCTGAACCCCGGTTTGCCGTCGATGCGGATGATACGTCTGATTTTTTCGTGGGTATCCTTAACTTCAGCGACCTGCGACAGGTAAATTGGAAACTCGTTGTTGTGGTTTAGTTCGAGATTGCGAATATCGTCGAGGCTTTCAAAACGGCCGGGAGCCCGAATTCGCAGCTCGAGATTTCCGCGTTCAATTTCTCCAGCGGGGGCATTGAGGTTGGCGTTACGCAGACTGGTTGCAACCTGCTGTAGCGAAAGGCCTAGTGTTTTGAGCTTTTCAGGGTTGATCAAAACCTGAATTTCCTGTTTCAGGCCGCCCCAAAGATCCAGTGATGCAACGCCATCAAGACGCTCGATACGGTAAGCAATTTGGTCTTCGATAAGGTCGCGCACAGTGAATGGATCCAGTTCACTGGCAATTCCCAGAATCACCACTGGAAAAGAGGTTGTGTCGAATTTTCTTAATTCCGGTGGTTGGGCACCGTCTGGCAGGGTATCTTTGATTCGATCGAGCCGATCGCGTAGATCATTGGAGGCCACATCAAGATCCGCGCCCCACTCAAACTGAACCCGCACTGTACTCTGGTTTTCGACAGAAACTGAGATCACCTTTTCAACGCCACTAACCGTTGCTATCGCCGATTCGATTCGTTCGGTAATCAGCTCCTCGATCTCCTCGGGACCGGTATTGTCGTACGTTGTCGAGATTGTAAGGGTTGGTAAACTGATCTCCGGCATAGAATCAATAGGTATCCGGGTCAGGGATATGATGCCGATCACAATCGCAACTAGTGTGACCATCGTGGTCAGCACCGGCCTGTTTACGGTAAAACGTGCGATCATGAAATGGTGCCTGAAGTTAAACGCAAATGAGCTAAACGTAAATTAGTTGGACCTAAACGAGATAGGTCTAAATTAACGGAAGGTTTCAATTTTAAGGGTTTCCATCCGGTTGTGCTGAATTGCCGGAGGGGTTTTGAACCTGAACTTTTGCGCCATCCTTCAGTAGATGTTGACCAAGGGTTACTACAGATCCGCTTAATTTGGGTTCAATTACCTGTACCAGCGTGCGATTTTTGATCCCGGTGACGACCTCTATGTAACGTACCGTTTGGTCGTCGTTGATTAAGTAGAGTCCGCTGCTGTCCTCTTTGTTTATCAAAGCCGTGACAGGCACAAGTTGCGCGTCCTCCGTCTGACTAAGCTCCACGCTAACCCGCACAAACATGCCTGGGCTTAGTAAACCATCCGGGTTATCAAGTTTTACCTCAACCCGAGCCTGGCGGGATTGCGGGTCCAGCACCGGTGACACGCGGGAAACCTGGGCGTCAAAGTGACGGTCTGGATAGGCATCCAGGGTCAAAATAGCTGGTTGCCCCACTGCGATGCGTAGATAATCTTTTTCAGTGATCTCAAACACAGCCTTGAGTGAACCCAATGCTACAAGGGTCAAAATCTGACTGTGGGCGTTTAGCAGATCGCCCTCATCGGCATAACGTTGGCCAACCACCATCGAGGGTTCTGAACCGTTCCAATGCGCTTCAATACGTGAATAACCAAGACGTACTTCGGTGGCATCCAAAGCCGCCTGACGTTGAGAAAGCTGTGCTCGGGCTACATCAACACGGGCATTTTTAGCCTGGGATTCCGCCTTGGCCTGATCCCATTCGGACTGGGACGCGATCTTTTGTTTACGCAGTGACTGGGCGCGTTTGAATTCGACCTTTGCAATATCCGCTGCTGCCTTCGCTTCCGTGACGGACGCTTTGGCAACCGCCAGTTCAGCTTTGGCTTGATTAAACTGATGCTTAAACTCAGCGTCGTCAAGTTCCGCCAGCAGCTGCCCCGGTACTACAGAATCACCAATATCCACATGCAGGTTTTTGAGTGTCCCGCTGACCCGTGAAGCTACTACAAATCGGTTGGACGCCTTCAGTGAGCCACTAAAATGGCGCGCATCCGCGATTGAGCCGTGGGTAATCGGCGCAATCAATACCGCAACCGGCTTATCGGTTTTACTGCCTGCTTTGCCGTTGCCGCTTTTATTGTCTTCGGGTTTTTGGCTGCATCCTGAAATCGCCAGTATCAACATTACGCTGACCAGGATCCATTTATGGTTGCTCAATTCAGTCACTCCAGTTTTCTCTTACTGACTTGCCGTCAGTGCCTGTTCAAGATCTTCGATAAGGTCATCTTCGTGCTCAATACCTACCGATAATCGAATCATGTCAGGGGTTACCCGGGCGGCTGCCAACTCGGTTTCAGTTAACTGCCGATGGGTGGTCGATGCGGGATGACAAGCAAGGGATTTAGCATCGCCAATGTTCACCAATCGTACAAATAGCTGTAGCGCATCATAAAATTTCTCTCCGGCCTCAAAGCCACCTTTGATACCAAAGGTCATAATGCCGGAAGGGGTACCCTTCATGTATGTTTTGGCCAGTGCATGATAGGGGTCATTTTCAAGGCCACCATAGTTAACCCATTCCACTAACGGGTGTGATTGCAAAAACTTCGCGACCGCCATTGTGTTATGACAGTGGCGCTCCATGCGCAGTGCCAGAGTTTCGATACCCTGCAGTAACAGGAATGCGTTCATGGGTGACAGGGCAGAACCGGTGTTGCGCAATGGCACTGTTCTACAGCGACCAATAAAGGCCGCTGGCCCCATCGCCTCGGTATAGACCACACCATGGTATGCAGGTTCCGGCTCCGTCAACATTGAGAAGCGTTCCGGGTAATCAGCCCATGGGAATTTACCTGAATCTACCACAGCCCCGCCGAGGCTATTGCCATGGCCGCCCATATATTTGGTCAGGGAGTGGACGACGATATCTGCGCCAAAATCGATCGGCCGACAAAGTATCGGGGTGGCAACGGTATTGTCTACAATCAGCGGTACATGATGTTTGTGGGCAACCTCCGCCAGTCCGGTTAGGTCAACAATATTGCCTGATGGGTTGCCAATGCTTTCACAAAATACCGCACGGGTATTTTCGTCAATCAGTTTTTCGATGCTTTCCGGGCGATCATCCTCTGCAAACCGGACTTCAACCCCTTGCCTGGGTAGCATATGTGCGAACAGGGTATAGGTGCCGCCATATAGTAGTGGAGGGGCGACAATATTGGTGCCGACTTCTGTGATGGTTTGAATCGCATAGGTGATTGCCGCGCTCCCGGAGCTGGTTGCCAGGCTGGCGATTCCTCCTTCCAGCTCCGCAACCCGTTTTTCCAATACGCCGTTGGTCGGGTTACCTATGCGGGTGTAAATATTTCCAGGCACTGCGAGATTGAACAGATCCGCGCCGTGCTGTGCGCTATCAAACTCATAGGCAACGGTTTGATAGATCGGCACCGCTACTGATTTAGTGGTGGGGTCAATTTCGTAGCCGTGACGAACGGCAATGGTTTCTGGTTTCATTTGGCAATCCCTTTTGTGGAAGTGAGTGTAGTGAGGGGTGGCAACAAGCAACGCACTGTAACCGATTACTTACTGTACGAGAGACCGGCAGAACTAGAGCATAAAGTATTATTAGTCAGCAGGTTTATGGTACTGGTGAAAATTACTGAATGCTAGTTAGTCGGTGTTTCTCATATTCAGCACGAGGAATGAAGGGGTATTTCCCAATATGGATTTTAAAATCTAATCACCGCGAATTACATTTGAGTTGGAACTTTTGACCTTTCCCTAATACTACCACGATGAGATTTCCAATTAATCTATCCAGATGGAGGACTAAAATGAAGAAGCGTTATCAAGGAGCATGAGGCAGAGGTAAGGTAGGGTATCTATGCCTCATGCTAGGTATATCTACAGGCACTTTCTACAACTGGTGCAGCTAATTGCCGGACTCGAGGTCGATGAGCTAAAGCCGCTCAGAGAACTCGACACAGAGAACAACAAGCTCAAAAAGATCGTCTGCGATAACGGCACGGAGTTTACCAGCAAAGCGATGTTTTTCCGGAGCCAAGAATCAGATGTCCATCTTGGTTTCATACAACCTGGCAAACCAACGCAGAATGCCTTTGTCGAAAGCCTAAATGGAAAGTATAGAAACGAGTGCTTAAACCGGCATTGGTTCAGGACGTTGGATGAGGCGAGAGTAACGATAGATCTATGGAGAGATCACTACAATCATGTTCGACCCCATAGCTCTTCAAATTATTTACCACCGATTGTATTTGCAGAGCGGGCAGTGTAAATTCATGAAAACCTCATCGGGAGACTGGTAATAAAGCAGCGGCAAGGTCATTTTTAATTAGCATGCTCGGATACGTTTTACTGGTAGAGATAGATTCATCTCAGCTTTCAGTGCCGGTTTATCAAGGATGATATTAGATATTTACAAGGATTAGTTCGATGGTTTTAACGAAAAAAATACGCTTAAAATTAATCTCGTTATATTGCGCTCTTTTATTTTCCACGTTCCCCGGTATTGCCTCGGCCGCTATTATTCCCACGGATATTCCCACGTTTGCTACAAGGCAGCAGGCAATGAATTATTGTGTTTCAACGTGGTCGAACAGTTGGTGTAACTGTGGCGTCGGGGTATGTTGGTGGCATTGGACGTACAATACGAAATCTCGATATTTAAGTGGTTCATGCCCTGAACTGACAGGACCTAACGGGCAATGTTATTCGAATCCTGAGGGCTGCCCAGAAGGCACCGTTCAAGATGGCAGTCAATGCGTATTACCACCGGAATCTTGCTCTGATGGCAGCGATCCTATCAACGGTGCCTGTCCTGTCGAGGCAGAAAAACAATTTGGCCCCAGCTGCAGCAAAGATGAAACCGCCGGCAACCCCTGCAACGCCACCACCGGCAATAAATACCAATCCGAAACCGATTATAGCGGCGGTGCATTAACCTGGAGACGTCACTACAATAGCGGTGCGGCTGATCTTGATGGGCCGCTTGGTTTTGGTTGGAGCCACGATTTTAGTAACCGGCTTGATATACAAAATGATCAACTTGCGATGCGCCGAGGTTCAGGCAAAGTCCTGCGCTTCGATGGCCTTGATGGTTTATGGAACAGCGATGCGGACGTCGACCCGCTTCTTGTTACCAACACCGGTGGTTTTTTAGTGACTCACCCCAATGGAGATCAGGAGCAGTACGATAACGCAGGCTTACTTATCTGGAAGCAAAATCCAGTGGGCCTGCGTACGCAATTTGGTTACGATAGCAATGCCAATCTAGTAAGTATTACCGGACCCTATGGTCACGGTCTTGCACTCGCATACGATACAAACCAGCGCATCATTACCGTAACGGACAGTGCGGGTGGATTAATCAATCACAGTTATGACAATAGCGGTAACCTTAGTAGCGTTACCTATGCTGATGGTACGGTTCGGACGTACCACTATGAAGACGCCAGCCACCCACATGCCCTTACCGGCATCACCGACGCAAACGGAAGCCGCTTTTCCACCTACGGATACAATGGCGACGGCAAAGCTATTTTAACCAAGCATGCGGCCACTACTAACAGTGTTGGTCAAGAACAGTTCACCCTTAACTACGACAGCGAAACCCTGACCACCGTAACCAACGCGGTTGGCGATGCGGAGCTGGTTACTTTCAGTAAAAACCTTGGTATACGTAACCTCATAAGCCGTAAATTCATAGCTGACGGTAAAGGCATTACCCAAACCTTTGACGCGAATAACAATAAACTTAGCCGAACCGACGCTGAGGGCAACACAACTCTATATACCTACAATGGATTTAATCAGCGTACCAGCATGACCGAAGCTGCGGGTACCTCCGAGGCTCGTACCACCACTTATAGTTACCTTTCGAACGACCTTGACCTTCCGACCATGATTACCCGCGACGGTGTCACGGGTCCGCAAACCAATGTCACCACAACTCAGTATGACGCGGCGCTCAACCCTATTCGCATTACGCAACAGGGTTTTAAAACGGACGGCAGTGTGATATCCCGCCAAACTCAGTTTGGATACGATAGCAATGGTCGATTAATCAGTATTGATGGCCCCCGCAGTGACGTTGCCGATACTACTGTGTTGAGCTATCACCAATGCACCAGCGGCAATCAGTGCGGCCAGTTAGCCACGGTAACCAATGCACTGGGCCATATCACTAGCTATACCGTTTACAACGCCCATGGTCAGCTCACTAGCATGACCGATGTAAACGGTATCGTTACTGATCTGGTTTACGATGCCCGCCAGCGTTTGGTGACCCAAACGATCAATGGTAGCCGCACTACTCAATACGGTTACGACAGCGTTGGTCAGCTGACGCAATTGATATTGCCCGATGGTTCAAGCTTCGTTTACACCTATGATGCGGCCCATGATTTAACTCGCATTACCGACAGTTCAGGTGACTTCATTTCGTATAGTTACGACGCGAAAGGGAATCGGACCGGCGAGACCACGCAAAGTAATGGTGGTGTTATTTCACGGAACCTACAGCGGGGATATGACCTGCGTGACTACGTCAATCAAGTGAACGACCGCGGCACAAATCTAAGTTTGGTGAACGACGCGCGTGGGAGTGCAACAAATACAACCGATGCCAGAGAGCAGAGTTATCACTATCTGTTTGATGCACTCAATCGCCTGGTAACAGAAACTGACCCCGACACCTTTCAGGTTAGCTACAGCTACGATAGCCAAGACCGCGTTAAAACGGTTACCGACCAAAGAGGTCTGATTACAACCTACACATACGACGATCTCGGCAATCTACTTTCTCGCAACAGCCCCGACACCGGCCTGACTAGCTACGATAGCTACGATGCGGCAGGCAATCTGCTGCAGCAAACCGACGCTCTTGGCGTTACAACAAAATACCACTACGATGGGTTGAATCGCCTCACGCATATTGAGTATGCCGAAAGCCAGCAGGATATTGTTTACCACTACGACGGTGGTAATTATCAAGCTGAAGATCAACCGCCAGCGGTTCACTCGCCGATCGGTAGGCTTACCGGTATGGTCGACCCTTCAGGTACTACCGCCTGGTTTTATAACGCCCATGGCGACCAAATTCAGGTCAGTCGGGCGGTAGTCCCCGGTAACCGGCTGATCACCTCTTTTAGTTATCAGCCACAAACTAATCTATTGGCTAGTACCACCTACCCTGCCGGTCGTGTCTATAGCTATCAGTATGATAATCAGGGTCGCCTTAGTCAGATTGATACAACCGTTAACGGTCAGCCGCAAACATTGATTAGCGATATTCAGTACCAACCGTTTGCCGCCTCAAATCACTACCAGTTTGGTAATGGGCTGCTGCTTGATCGTGACTATGATCTTGATGGAAGGCTGTCCAGTCAGACCGTGAGTGATAGCCAGGCTATTCAGCAATTGGTGTGGGGATACAATCCGGTCAACAGCATTAACAGTATCGATAACCAACTGGATGCATCCCAAAACCAGAATTTCGACTATGACTCACTTGATCGTCTCACCAGTGCGCAAACCGACAGCAGCGGATATGGACAGCTAGGGTTTGATTACGATGGAGTTGGAAACCGCGTTCAAAAAGACCAAAACAGCCAGGTTACCAACTACACACCCAGCAGCACCAGTAACCAGATTGAATCTGCAAACGGTGGTGAAATTCAAAGTTACCAGTACGATGCGAGAGGAAACACTACCCAGCGCACGATCAATGGGGATGTTTTTTCCTATCGCTACAATCAGCGGGGACGCCTTACAGAGGTAGACAAAAATAGCCAGCTCGTCGCTAGCTATCAATACAATGGTTTGGGCCAGCGGGTCAGCAAAACGCTCACATCGGGTGAAACGATTTATTACCTCTATAACAGCTCCGGTCAATTGGTTGCAGAAATAGATGCCCAGGGCGAAACCCAGAAAGAGTACATCTACTTTGAAGGCCAGCCCCTGGCGATGGTGCAAAACCAAGCCAGCGGACCGCCTCAAATCGACATCATGCTAGACAATGATTCATCCGCCGTTACCTATAGTGATCAATGGACGCTATCCACTAGCATCGCCGGTTACCAGGGCGATAACTACCAGTATCACGCGGGCGAAGCTGTGGGGCTGGGGTTGCTTGGAATCCCGATTGACAACCTGCAAGCTAGCTTTACCGGCAGCTGGACAAATTCCACTAGCGTGAACGGCTACTTACAAAGCAATTACCAGTACCATGCGGGTGAATCCGCTGCTCCTGGCATACTCGGCAGCCCTATAGATAATCTTCAGGCTAGCTATATAGGGAGTTGGACAAACTCAACCAGCGTTGGCCACTATTATGAGAGCGACTACCAATACCACGCCTCCGGCGCCGGTGCCAACAGCGTCAATTGGTATCTGAATGTGACTACTGCTGCCAGCTATGATCTATACGCCAGTTGGACGGCAAGTACTAACCGTGCAAGCAATGCCAAGTACACCATTCACCATAGTAATGGTAGTGATACCGTATCGGTAAACCAGCAACAAGATGGCGGACAGTGGAATTTGCTCGGCACCTACACACTGGATAACGCTAGCACCGTTAGTCTCAGTGATGATGCCAACGGTTATGTAATAGCCGACGGTATTACCATTTTACCTGCGGGAACGCCTCCCAACGCTGCACTGCAAATTGATACCGCCAATTGGGTGTTAAACGCCAGCTCCATCGGTAGCTATGATGTTTACGCAAGCTGGACAGCCCATCCCAATCGCGCAACCGATGCTCAATACACTATAAATCACAGTGGTGGCAGCGATACCGTAACCGTAAATCAACAACAAAATGGCGGGCAGTGGAACCTGTTAGGTACCTATACGTTAGACAACAACAGCACCGTTGACCTGAGCAGTGTCGCCAATGGTTACGTGATAGCAGACGCTATTACCATACTGCCCGCGGACACCCCGCCTATGGTTACGCCTCAGGGTGAAACCGCCAGTTGGGCACCTAATCAAGTGGGTGATTTTGCGGTATATGCTACATGGACAGCTCACTCCAACCGCGCCAGCAATGCTACCTACAGCATTCATCACCTTGATGGTTCTACTGAAATTACCGTAAATCAGCGGGAGAACGGCGGGCAGTGGGATCTGCTAGGAACCTACTCGCTTGATGCTAGCAGTACGATAAACCTCAGCAGCATTGCCAATGGTTATGTCATCGCAGATGCTATTCGTCTAACAAGCATAACGAGTACGCTAACCGAAGCGGTTTATTATTATCACAACGACTACCTGGGCACGCCCCAGCAGATGACGGATCAAAACCAGGCCGTTGTCTGGGCGGCATCATACAATCCGTTTGGTAAAGCCTCGGTAAGCACTGGGACCATTAGCAATCATATTCGTTTTCCCGGACAATACTTCGATGAAGAGACTGGGCTTCATTACAACTATTTTAGGTACTATGATCCGAAGACTGGCCGCTACATCCAGAGTGATCCCATTGGGCTTCGTGGGGGACTGAATACCTACGCTTACGTTGGGGGAAATCCTGTTAACTTTGTTGATTCGCTGGGGCTTGCTCGTAGACAGGGAAGACCTCTGGATATTCCTGGCTTACGAAATACAACAGTCGGCCCTTTACAGCATGATAGATTTCAATATGGCAATGGTTCTGATTCTGGTTATTACGGTGATGGTACTGTCAGGCCCGATAATGCTCCTCAGTCTCTTTTGAACCAATATCAAGATGTTGGGCGTTGGTTCGATGATAATGCCCTTCAGCAGGCAGAGCAAAATGTACAGAATAATGGTTGGTTTAATGACCCCTACAATTTGATCCCCTTCAATAGCCATCAATGCCAGGATTACGCAGATGAAGTTGAGCGCGAGTATGACCGCATTACGGGTAGATGGGTTAATACACGACGAGGTAGAAGGGAGCAAAGCGGATGGAGGCAGCAATGGTGGCGACCATAAGGCAGGCTTTGGCAATTGTTCTGAGTGCTATCTCCATGACGGTTAGCGCGAGCCAAGAATGTTTGGTTATGTCGAATGGAAGCGAAATTAGTATTGCTCATTATAGGGAAGGTGTTCTTCAGATCGACACCGCGCTATTGAAAGAATCCAAAGTTCTAAACCCTGTATGGCCTTCTTATAGTGAATTTATGGACAGTTTGGTTTTTGAAGCTCGCGAAAATGGACGTAACGGTATATATAAAGCTAACGCTACAACCTCCTTTCAAAGTTCAGAGCTATTAATGTTTGGGAGGTATCCTGCGTTGTCTCCTGACGGAGATAAGATTGCCTACTTTGACGAGCATAATAATTTGTCAATTAAGGATGTTCGCTTTGGAACTGACACGTTGATAGGTGAGCCCTACAACACTCTGTCTGTATGGAAGCGTCCGTTATGGTTAAGCAATAATGAGCTTATTTATATCGCAAAAAACGAAGAGGTTTTTTTATTCAATCGTAGCGAAGATTCGCATTCCAAACTGATTTCTGAAAAGCTATTTCCTGTAGCGTCTAGTGATGGGGTTGTATTATTTATCGATCATGATGCGAGGACGTTATTTGAATACAAGGCTGATGGATTAAGCGTTGTATTTAAAAATCGTTTTTTAAGCATAGGTTCGGGATTTGTGATGCTTGGGGATGGTTTTTTATATTCTCGGCAAACGTGGCCTGAAGTTCTTCGACTTTCTGAAGATAAGACCACATTTTATTTTGCAAGAGATAGTAGTTCAGAAAAAGAATTGGTAAGCAACTTAACCTTATTTGGTGGTTCATTGCTGCCCTGTGCGCTAGGTAGTAAATAGTATCGTTACATGCTCCAAAAATCTTCCCAAAGCCCAGCCATGCGCTGGGCTTTGCTGCTTCTGGCAGTTTGTTTTACCCCTTAGCCGCTTTCCCCATCACCTTGGCCATCTGGCTCTTCTTCACAAAACTATCAATCACCAAAATAGCCACTGGCAGAGACACCGAGTGCCTGACAGAGCCGAGTAACTCGATACGCGTTATGGTTCGGCGCTGAATAAATGCGGACTTCACTTGAGTTCATATATAAGCATCGAACGCAGTTTAAGATCACCACGATGTATACGTTGCTAGGTGTGTCTAGCAGCGGGTATTACGATTGGCACGATAGGCCAGAGAGTAGAAGGGCTGAGCGCCATCGGCGGATTACGAATACGAAGAAGATAGAGCGCTGCCACCGCGCTAGCAAGGAGATTTATAGTTCGCCTAGGGTTCATGAAGATCTTGTTGAGGGCGGCGAACGAATTGGCGTCAATACCGTTGCCAATCTAATGCAGCGCAGTGGCATTCAGTCCAAGGTGCACAAGCGTTTTGTTGTGACGACCCACTCGCGTCACGGCCGAAAAGCTGCGGGAAACCTTCTGGATCGTAACTTTCAGGCGGGATAGGGTTTGTTGATTGCAGAGTTTTTTTGAGGTGAGGGGCACGGCCGCTGCAGATTGTTAAACTGACTGACCGCGTGCGCTTCAATCAGGTTCACGTGTGATGGTAATCTTTAAATGACCATCATTATTGCTATACATGCGTCTCAAATCGTTCGCAAAGGGGCAAAATTCGTCGCTCTTTTTTGGGATGTATGTGACCTTACGGGTTCCGAGTACAAAATACTCTTCATCGTTATCACCGACAGCACCAATCAGTTTGAACCAATTTTCCTCTGGTACCCTGCGAAACGGCTCCATACGGTCAACGATTAGTTCTTTGATCCAGTTTATATCAGGGCGATTACGAGTCCAACCATCAGCATCACAGCTAATACTGGCGTCTTTCCAAGTTTGGCTTTTCAGCACTTTAAAGGAATAGCGTTTTCCGCGTTCGAGCAAGAGTCCCGTGCGATTGTGAAACTGGTGTGCAAATACAAGGTACGGTAGCTGATTCGTCTGGCGCCAAAGGGCGCAGAGAACGCATTCCGATACGGATGTGGTGATCAAGGTTTTCGAAGGTGTTACGGGTATTATCGGGATAAAGCACCTGATGCTGTAGCTTCTTTAAACCTGCTGGGCGATATTCGTTATCCCCGTAAATACGCTCCGCGACCGTATGATGAATAACAGGCATGTGGTCACTTATTTTATCTTGTATCAGCACAGCTACATTGCGATTATAAAGAGTGAACTTTGAGATCGGCCAGGGTCGGAATTGCTCATGGTTCATGCCAAAGGGGTTGGGCTCGATGGCAACATCGTCGAGGTCGATATCAGTACCCGTTTCATTCGCATGAATATGATTGAATTTGATGCCGCTAGGCGCCAGTTTGATTAGTCCTGTGTCGCGGCGATCGAGCTCGTCTAACATATATCGCAGCGCGTTGTCCGAAAGCCCATCTCGTCGATAGCCACCTCCGACATCTGAATGGGCGCCAGTAAACCACACCTCGCTGACACGCTGTTCTGCATTCATCAGCGTTGGCTGAAACGCTTTGCGCTTATCATCCAGGCTCAGTAGATGTAGAGCTTGCTTGATATTGGGGGCGATGTGGTGATCCTCGAAAATCACGTCTCGGGATCGGCCCTCATCTGTGTTCAAATCCGGCATGCCTATAGAAGCCACCGAGTCAAATACACCGAGGAACGTTATTTTTTTTGTTTTGTGGCCCTTGGTTTCGCTAACGATTGAGCAGAACCGGCGGGCGATAGCGGCGCCACGGCTAAAGCCAAATACAAAAATTTTGTCGCCGGCTTGATAATGTTTTTCTAAGTCAACGAAGGCGGCATTAATAATACGACCGACATCTGTGAGTGCGAGACCGGCATTGAATATGCGTTTTAGTTTGCTACCGTAGGTACCAACACCAGAATAATAGAGACTTAGTTGTGGTAGGCGATGAGCGTTGCCATCCCTTAGGTCACCACCGAATAGTAGATGCAACTTGAGTACGTTGCTGATACTGCTGTCTTCTAATCCGCCGTGCCTGGCTAACCCCTGCGCGGCATCAGCTGGATCGCTGGAAGTTCCGTCAAAACAAAAGATTAAATTTTGGGACATGAAACACCTTCCGTGTGGGGGGTGTTGGGAGATGAGGGTTTTGGAATCCGGTATTTCTCAAAATTAGTCAATTCCAGTGGCGTGTTTAGCACGTATCTGGATGCCAGCCCCATATTAAGTAATGAAGCTGGCATCCAGAGTGTAAAGACTACTCTTGCTCGTCTTCGAGTGCGATCAACAGTTCACCGTTTGATGCCTGGTCACCAACGGCAACCCTGACTTCGGCAACTATACCATCTCGTGGTGCGGCAATCTGATGCTCCATTTTCATGGCCTCCAGTATCAGCAAGGTTTGACCCTTTTCAACAGCATCACCTGGCTTGACGTTAACGACCAGTACCGCACCAGGCATGGGGGCAACTAAACCTCCGCCAGCACCTTCGAGGTCTTTGAGTGGGAATCTTGGAAGTTCTGTGAACTCGCAATCTCCATCGGGGCCGTGAACAAACCAGTCATCGCCACCTGAATTCACTTCATAGTGAAGACGAAGGCCACCAATATTGAGATCAACCGCCCCTGATCCCGCTTCAATAATGGTTACATTGTATTGCCGGTCACCAATACTTACGTCCAGATCACCGCCTCGTTTCAGCGCGTAACAAACCAGAATCTCTTCACCTTTGATCACAAGAGGTGTGGTCTCTGGGGGCATGTGCGAATTACGCCAGCCACCTGGGATGGTGTTGAGCATTTTGGCAACTGCTCGTCTTTTTGCACGGGATTCAACAATCACGGCGATAGCCGCTTTGTCGATCTGCTCGTTGGTGAGTGTACGGGTTCGTGCAGGGTTTACCCGTTCAATGAAGTCCGTTGTGGTGTCGCCTTCTAAAAACTCGGGAGTTCTCAGTGCAGATACCAGGAAATCACGGTTGGTGGTTAAACCTTGGATACGGGTTTGTTCAAGAACCCGCGCCAAACGCGCAGTGGCTTCACGACGAGTCGGAGCATGTACGATTACTTTGGCGATCATCGGGTCGAAATCGATACCGATTTCACTTCCCGCTTCAATACCTGAATCGAATCGAGCGTTGCCAGTAGTGGCTGGAACCCACACATGTACAGTACCGGGAGATGGCAGGAAATCCTGCTCGGGATCTTCCGCATAGATACGTGCTTCGATTGCGTGACCATTGATGGATAGATCATCTTGCGAGTAGCCCAGCTCAGCACCTTCAGCGATTCGGATCTGCTCTCGCACCAGGTCGAGTCCAGTAATCTCTTCAGTAATGGGGTGCTCTACCTGCAGCCGTGTGTTGACCTCCAGGAACCAGAACTCATCACCGGATAACAGGAATTCCACAGTACCAGCGGATGAGTAACCAATGGTTTTGGCAGCGGCAACCGCAGCTGCGCCCATACGTTCCCGAACATCTTCGCTCACTGCCGAGGATGGTGCCTCTTCAATCACTTTTTGGTGACGTCGCTGGATGGAGCATTCACGCTCAAAACAGTGCACGGTATTGCCGTGGGTATCACCAAGAACCTGAATCTCTACGTGGCGAGAGGAGGTTAACCAGCGCTCAAGGAATACTGTGTCATCACCAAAGGATGAGGCTGCTTCCCGCTGTGCAGATGAAATGGCTTCTTCCAGCTCTGCTTCCGTTTCAACAATCCGCATACCACGGCCACCGCCGCCGGCGGATGCCTTAACCAGTACCGGGTAGCCAATCTCTTTGGCCGCAGCTTTGAAGTCAGAGCCGGCTTTAAGTTCTGCAGCAGGCAGCGTTGGAACTTCGGCTTTTTGCATCAGTGCTTTAGCTGAAAGTTTGTCACCCATCTGATCAATCGCTTCTGGCGATGGTCCAATCCAGGTAATGCCTGCTTCAGTGATAGCCCGCGCAAAAGCGGTATTTTCAGAAAGGAAACCATAACCGGGGTGTACCGCATCAGCACCGGATGCCTTGCAGGCAGCCAGTACTTTGTCGACATCAAGGTAGGTTTCTGCAGAGGTTCTGCCCTCCAGTGAGATGGCAATATCCGCTTCCTTAACGAAGGGCGCATTAACATCAGCATCAGCATAAATGGCTACAGTGCTGATACCCATATCTCGAGAGGTACGGATAATTCGACGTGCAATTTCGCCACGGTTAGCGATCAATATTTTGGTAATCATCTTTACATTCTCCATGTGCCGTACTCCTTGGTTCCTTTAACAGGACCGTTGTGACACGCTGACAAAGCAAATGCGATCACGGTTCGTGTGTCTCTTGGGTCAATAATGCCATCGTCGGCAACACGGGATGTCGCATAAAGACCTTTTGAACGTTCCTCTGCCCAATGTTCAGCAACTGCTGCACGTTTGTCGTTGGCTTCTTCATCGAAGGGTAGTCCTCGCCGTTCAAAGGCAGCACGCTGGACAATGGTCATTACACCTGCCATCTGTTTTGGCCCCATTACAGCAATTTTTGCGGTTGGCCACAGGAACGTGAAACGTGTTCCAAATGCGCGACCGCTCATGCCGTAGTTGCCGGCACCGTAGGAAGCGCCAACAATAATGGTGATATGGGGAACCGTAGAGTTAGAAACTGCGTTGACCAGTTTTGAACCGTTTTTGGTAATGCCGCCCTGCTCAAAATCGGTACCGACAATAAAGCCGGTGATGTTGTGCAAAAAGACAATTGGCACATCAACCTGATTACAAAGTTGAATAAACTGTGCGCCTTTTTCTGAGGACTCTGAAAAAAGAGCGCCGTTATTGCCGATAAAAGCAACCGGGTAGCCGTGGACCGAAGCCCATCCACAAACCAGAGTAGGCCCGTAAAGGGGTTTGAACTCTTCGAATTTGGAGCCATCGGTGATACGGGAGATCACTTCACGTATGTCGAAAGGGGTTTTCAGATCTTTGGATACCAGACCAAGAAGCTCTTCAGGGTCATTGACTGGCTCCGCGATTTCCATCGATGGGCCGGGGCCCTGTTTGCGCCAGTTCAGGTGGGATACCACTTCACGGCATATCCGAATACCATCCATCTCATCATCGGCAAGGTAATCACCAAGACCGGAAATAGTAGTGTGCATATCTGCGCCACCAAGATCTTCCGGGTCCGCATCTTCGCCGGTCGCCATCTTAACTAGAGGCGGCCCACCCAGGAAAACTTTGGATTGGTTTTTGATGAAGATGTTGTAGTCACTCATGCCAGGTTGGTATGCACCACCGGCTGTAGATGCACCAAATATCAGTGAAATGGTTGGGATACACATCTTGGATAGTTCGGTGATTTCGTAAAATAGACGACCGGACTCAGAGAAGTGAAACATTTCGCGCCGGATGGCTGCTTCAGGGTCACCGCCCTCTTCACCTCGAAGGTCGGCACCAGCTGACTCAACAAATTGTACATAGGGCAGTCTGTTTTCGCGGGCAATCTCAAGGCCACGCATCAGTTTTTTGGAGTTGAACGGGTTAAAAGCACCCGCTCGCACCGATGGGTCGTGCCCAAGAATAAGGCACTCCACACCTTCGATTACGCCAATACCGACGATAAAACCTGAGCCTACGTTGTAGTCTGAACGCCATGCAGCTAATGGGCTGATTTCTAGAAAAGGGGAATCCTTGTCCAGTACATTGGCGATTCGTTCTCTTAGAGGCATCTTGCCTCTTTTGCGCAGCCGTGCGGTGGCTTCTTCGCCTCCGCCCTCTGCAGCTTCTGCATATAACCCTTCCAGTGTTTCCATCAGTTCAAACATATCGGTTTGATTTTGCTGGAACGTTTCTGAACGAGTGTCTAACTTGGATTCTAATAGGGACATCTATTTCTCCATCCGTGAGCACATTTATTATTGGTAATGTTCAAGAATATCAAATTCATCCGCTGTTGTGGTGAAATTTATAGGAGCAAATTCGAGCTAATCGTGACTTTGATTAATGATACTGGATACTCGCTGTATAGATTTCGATTGCTCGATACGGATCAATAAGGCAAGGGTGTATAGCTTCGCCCGGTTGGGCTCAGTGGCACGGGTATGAGGCTTGGCATATTACTGCCGTTTGATCTGGTATACGAATAAGGAAAGTGGATACGAATCCACCAGGTGTCTCGGGATGAAAATCGACGAATCGATGCATTCAATGATATAGGCGGTTTAGGAGTAGACCGCATACAGAGTGGTTATTCAGATATCAATTGTAAATTTGCAGGCACAATTTTCTGTAGCTTGGCAACTGTGGTTTTACAAATTATTGAGTGGGCATGGATACAACAGGAATAGATCATGAAAGCTACGGGAAAACGGTAGCTTTCATGATAGAACCTATTTACTCAGGCTTGGTTATCTGGGTATTGATTTCAGCCACAACACGACGGTTCAGTTTGCGACCCGCTGCGGTGCTGTTATCGGCAGCAGGGTTTGTAATACCGTAGCCAATAGAAGTAACCCGTTTTGCACTAATTTTGTGGTCGTTAATTAGACTGTCGGCAATAGCCTTAGCTCTGCGCTCGGATAAAATAAGATTCCGAGAAACCGAGCCGGAGGAGTCCGTATAGCCTTTAATCACAACAATAGTATCGGGATACTGAATCATGAAATCTGCAACTTTTTTGATTTGATCAAAAAACTCAGACTTGATGTTCGCTTTGCCGCTATCGAAGGTAACATTAAGTTTGATGGAAACATCTTGGGTCAGCATTTTTCGGCAACCCATTTCATCAATCACAGCACCTTTTGGTGTGTTTGGGCATTTGTCCAGATGGTCCGCAATACCATCACGGTCACTGTCGAGGGCGCAACCAACAGCATCTACTTTTACACCAGCAGGTGTGTTGCTACACTGATCTTTGTAGTCAACCACACCATCTTTATCGGTGTCGAGGGCACAGCCAGCGCTATCAACAGGGGTACCCATCGGGGTATTGGGGCAGTTATCCTGAGAGTCTGAAACGCCATCGTGATCTATATCGACAGATGTCCTGTTGCCGCCAAACATCACGTTAAAACCAACGGTTGCCATATAGTCGAGTTCGCTGTGGTCAATTTCGTATAAGCCGCGGACATCAGCGCGAAGTGAAATAAGATCAGAAAGAATATACTCAATACCACCACCCAGGTTTGCGGTTGTACCATCTAATGTAATGGTATTTGTCTTCTGTTCGGTGTGCCCGATACCTGCAAGCAGAATTGGTTGCCAGTTGCTATCGGAGGTGAAGCGGTAAACTGAATTTAACTCTAGTATCTCCGTTTCAACTCTAGGGTCTGTGTCGTTTGAGTCGTAGGAAAATTCAGCCGCCCAATTGCTTTCAAATTGGTAACCAAAGCCTAATCCCCATCCGAAACCGTCATCAGGAGTCAGGCCAGACCAGACATCGGACATGTTAAAGCTCAAGTGTGGGTACAGATAGACCCCCGGTTGTTGTGTGGATTCCGCCTGCGCGGATGAGCATGCAATAATAATTAATGCTGACGCAAATATTTTTCTTTTCATTGGATATGTCCGTGTGGTGAATGAACAATGACGCGACTGAATCGAGTAGGGCTTTTAATGTAACTAATACATCGAGGCACCTTATACAGGTTGATCGTTCAAGCTACAATATTTAAATGGCTTTCTAATAAAAAAGTGAGCGGACTATTTTTTATATAAAATTTAGTTATAAAGCTCAAGCTAAGCTGCAAAGTTAGGGCTATAAACTGACTTGATGTTGTTCTATGTATATAGATAAATTTAACGACGGGTTTTATGTTCGCTTGGCCGGTATGATCGAGGCCTTTCGCAAGATCATCAGAATATAAGCGTTTTTGATTACTAATTACTACCGGTAAATCACCTCTATTCCGTAACCCAATTCCAACGAAGTACGTTGGTTTTTAGTCAATTTTTTTACCACCAGTCCATAGGAGTGGTCGATCATCCGTTCGAGCTCATGAGACGGTACGTCGCCGGGTATTTGTACGCTGTTCCAGTGTGCTTTGTTCATATGGTAGCCAGGGGTGACGGCATTAAATAGATCACGGAGAATGATTGCTTCATTGGGATCGCATTTCAGATTAAGGCGTAAACCTCCGTCGTGATCAGCCAGCAGCGCAAACATTTTTTTCTTGATCTTGTAGACCGCAGCATCGGGGCCGAAGGGGTAATCGAGGTATGCTTCAGGTTTTGAAAGCAAGAGGCTGTTTAGCTGATTGGCTGTCATGATAATTGTGCCTGATTAAAATTTGTGGAGAGAGCTTCTAAAAGAGTATACGGCGTTGCTAACATGATCCTATCGATCGTGTGGCTTCTGATAATGGGGGTGATTCTGTAAGGGCCAATTGATGACCCATTGGGCGACCGGGCCAAACAGAAGTCACCAATTATCTGACAAATAGATGCGTACTGTCTTGCTGAAAACCCTAACCCTTATGCTAAAAAATAGGAACAACCATGCCCTGTATTTTTTATTGTTGAACCAATGAGTTATCAGTTCAATAACTATCAGCGTGTTAAACTCGAGCGCCGGTATCTTTTTTTTGCGCTTATATGAACGCGGTTATTTAATGACTAAGTATCTTTCTGTAGCTCTGTTTATTTTATCGATTATCTGTTTGATTCCAGGTTTAACTGAACCACTGATTACTATCGAGGCATCGGTAGATAAACAGAATATGGTGGCGTTGGCGGCACAGGCGATTGCGCCGCCACAACAAACCGACAATTTCCTCCAGAACATGCTGCGCTCTGTTGTTGCGCAACTTCAAGTGCAGGGTAGCGTATTAGTGTTTAGTTCAACCCGTAGCTTGCTGGGAACCATGCATGAGTTAATCGCACATGGTCACCAGTTTGTAGGGATTCTAATCGGCCTGTTTGGGGTAGTGATTCCGGTGATCAAAATTATGCTGACTACATTGTCAGTTTTTTTGCCTGCGCAAAAGAGTAAAGCAGCGCTGTTGAATATCAGCAGCATATTGGGAAAATGGTCAATGTCGGATGTATTCGTGATGGCGCTGATGGTGGCTTTTCTGGCGATTAACGCCAATGAAGATTCGATCAACACCGTGCAGATGAGTGCTGAGCTTGACCGGGGTTTTTACTTTTTTGCGGCCTATTGTTTGCTAGCGATTGCGGCGGGTCAGCTTATGCAGAGGTGCGAAGCGAGAAAGCGAAAGGTTGATGCGATCTAGGCAATTGGTTTCATGTTCGTTGTCTATTGACGGTCACGAATAAGCTTCCGGTAAGCGAACAGAGCAATAGCTGTCCATACCAATGATCGCAGTGCCATCGCATATATGGTACGGCTTTCGTAGATACCACCAGTACTTATATGTAGTGCAAACACAGCAAAAATGATTAGTGTTGCTGCGACAATCGCAATGGAAAGCCATGCGGCCCAGGTTTTTTGCAGGAACAAACCCACAGCAGCCAGCAAATAAAAGAAACCCGCAATAAAGTTAAACCAAAGCACAAATGGCGTATACGTGCCCGCGGCTACTCGATCCGGGCCATCAATAAACAAAACGGACCCACCGGATTTGATGGTGAGTAGACCGAAGATAACAGCGATAATAGTAACTAACCAAATACTCATTGGACGATTTAAATCACTTGATGACACGGAGTTCATAATTCAGTTCTCTCCAACGGTAGGTAACTCAGGGTTATTGGTTTGTCGCTTCACCTATTCCAAATAAAAAAGCCTCACCATTTTTGTGTTAAAAGCAGTGAAGCCTTTAGGTGCATTGGGGTAAATAAAGGAGACTAAAAATCAGGAATCAAACAGGAGTGAATCGATTCCTGATTGGGGATTTCTCTAGCCAGGGTTTTAATAGCCAGCTCCGCTTCCTCAAGTTTAAAGTTATGGGTGTGCATTTTTTCAATCGGCACTTTGCCTGATTCAATCAGCTTAATAGCGCTTTGGTAGCCAGTATTGGTGACGCCAATTGCGCCCTTGATCTGGATCTCCTTGCCAACCACCATGTCAGAGATAAAGTCTGGAACGGCCTTGCGACCTTTTACTCCAGCTAACACAACCCTGCCGCCCATCGCTGCCATATGTAGTGCATCGGCAATCGGCTTGGTGGCATAGGCGGTTACATCAACAATTACATCCGCACCCCTGCCGTTTGTGATCTCCGCTACTCGCTCAATCACATTTTCATTTTCGACATCAATGCAATGATCCGCACCAAACAGTTTGGCGATGGCCATCTTGTCTTTATCGGCTTCGAGCCCAGTGACAATAATTGTGCCCGCACCTGCTTCACGGCAGGCGACAACGCTGGCTAATCCGCGCTGCCCTGGACCCATAATCACCACGGTATCGCCGATTTTAGTTTCAGGGATCTCTACCGCCCAGCGAAACCCCGCGCCGAGCGGGTTAAAAATTACCGCTGTTTCAGGCGCAATGCTGGCATCCATTTTGTGTACTACAGAATTTGGGTCGAGATACATATATTGAGAATAAGCGCCCCACAGCCCAGGCTCATCGGTCACTGGAATGTAGGAATAGATGCGACGGCTATCGCACAGGTGATAGCTTCCGCCGAGACAACATGGGCAAAAACGGCAGGATAGCATCGTCTCTACGGCTACCCGGTCGCCAACATCAACACCCCAGCGCTGGGCAGCTCTGTCGCCAATGGCTTCGATGATGCCTAATGGCTCATGACCCGGGATTACATTCATTGGTGTGCTAAGGTCACCCCGATACTGTTCGTAATCACTGCCACAAATGCCGCAGGCTTCAATGCGAATGATGGCCGAATCTTCAGTGATATCGGGTATTGGCAGGTCTCTTCCGACGAGGGTTTTAGCCGCAGTTTGAACCATCGCAAAACTGGTTTTTGGTAACGCCATAATCTACTCCCTGATTTATATATTTATTATTTGGGTATTACGGTCTCGCGGTACAGTACGTCATAGAACCAAAACCAATTGCTGAATGCAAATCAGTGGGTGGCTCAAATGATATGGGATGACATACTTGCAACAGGCTGGCGGCTGTAATAGCGTGTGACTAGCTGTTAAAACACCTTGGCAGCAAACTTCGAATAATAAATGCTCTATTTTGGCACCAATAATAAAAGGAAGGTAAAAAATGAGTTCTTCAGCACCCACACCACGAGTCCCACTACTCTCTCAGGAAGAAGCACGAAAACGCGCAGCGGAGGTGGGCATGGCAGAAAATTTCGCCGATCTAAATGTGTTTAGAATGATGCTTCAACACCCGGTGCTGGCTGGAAAAGTCGGCGGTTTGTTATCAATGTTGTTATTTGATGGCAACAAGTTTGATCCTCGCCAACGCGAATTGATCATTATGCGACTGGGCTGGACCAGTGGTTCTGAATACGAGTGGACAGCACACTGGTACCTTGCTATCCGGCTGGAGATGACTCCGGAAGAGATTCTTGCGGTTCGTGATTGGCAAAATTCAACCGTGCTTAGCGACAACGACAAAACAATCCTGAAAGCGACTGACGAAATGGTTGAGCGTGGTGCGATTACCGCCACAACCTGGAAGCAGCTGGAAACCTTTGTGACGACTCATGAGGAGAAGCTCGAGTTGGTGATTGCGATCTGTAACTGGCGAATGTTCTCTCAACTGTTGCTGAGCCTGGAAGTGCCACCGGAAGAAAGTATGGATAGCTGGCCACCAGTGGGTGAGCTGCCACCGGCGGCAATCGCGGCAAGACATAGAGAATAAAAATAGTAACAGCTACAATGGATTTAACCGTTAGCGGGGCTGGCCCGCTAACGGTTAAATCCAGCAAAGAGTGTAAAAGATGAGTATTGAGATTGGCGGTTTTTTTGGATTTGTCCTATTGGCGCTGGATATCTGGGCCATTGTCAGTGTGTTATCCAGTCAAACCTCTACCACTGCAAAAGTTGGTTGGATCTTCGCTATCATCATCCTGCCATTGCTGGGTTTTATTGCCTGGTTTTTTCTTGGGCCGCGGTCATTGGATCAAGATATCGAGTAGCCACAAACCATACCGCAGTGATTACTTCAGCCCTAGAACATCCTGCATATCAAATAAACCATTCTCTTTGTCAGCAAGCCATTGTGCAGCGCGCACCGAACCTGTGGCGTAAATTGAGCGGTTGCTGGATTTATGTGTGATCTCAATTCGTTCACCGGCGGCGGCAAATAACACTGTGTGATCGCCGACGATATCCCCGGCACGGACGGTTTCAAAGCCAATAGTTTTTCTGTCACGAACACCGGTCACACCTTGTCGACCGTATACCGCACACTCTTCAAGGGTGCGGTCAAGTTGCTCGGCAACGATTTCACCCATTTTGATGGCGGTGCCCGATGGCGCATCTACTTTATTACGATGATGCGCTTCAATAATTTCAATATCTGAATCAGCGCCAAGAATCTGCGCCGCCAGCTCTATTAATTTAAAACTAAGGTTTACACCAATCGCCATATTGGGTGCAAACACCACTGCGATTTCTCTACTGGCCTGTGCAATTTTTTGTTTTTGGCTATCGCTGAAACCGGTAGTACCGATCACTATTTTTTTGCCCGCAGCACGGCAAATTTCGAGGTTGTGTTCGGTGGTTTCCGGATTGGTGAAATCGATCAGCAGATCGAAGTCATCTGTCGCTTTGGTAAGCTGGTCGACTGGAGTTACACCCAGTGCACCCACCCCAACCAGCTCACCGACATCTACAGATAATAGACTGGAACCGACTCGTACCGTTGCGGCGCCCAGTTCAACACCGGGGGCCTGGCTTATCGCTTCAATCAGCGTCCGGCCCATTCGACCGGAGCATCCCGCAACTGCAATTTTCATCGGTATTCCTGTAAGTGGATTAGCTTAGGCTCGTTAATCTTCAAAAAATGCTTTTACACCATCAAACCATGAAGATTTTTGCGGAGTGTGTTTATCGTGGTTCAACGACTCCTGAAACTGTTCAAGCAGGGCTTTCTGTTTTTTGTTTAGCTTGACCGGGGTTTCTACGCTTACGCGGCACAGTAGGTCACCGGGTCCGCCACCACGGACAGAAATCACACCTTTGCCGCGAACCCTGAACAGTTTACCGGTTTGGGTTTCCGGCGGGATTTTCAGGCTTACACGCCCATCAAGGGTTGGCACTTCAAGCTCGCCACCCAGTGCTGCATCCACAAAGCTGATGGGTACATCGCAATAGAGATTGCGACCATCGCGCTCAAAAATGGCATGTTCTTTAACCGAAATTTGCACGTACAGGTCACCGTGGGGGCCGCCTAGTGTTCCTGCTTCCCCTTCCCCGGCGAGTCGTATGCGGTCGCCGTTATCAACGCCCGCAGGTACCTTAACGGAAAGGGTTTTGCTCTCCTGTATCAGCCCTTCACCACCACAGCTTTTGCAGGGGTCTTTAATCATCTTACCGGTACCACGGCAGCGTGGACAGGTTTGCTGAACCGAAAATGGGCCCTGCTGCATACGTACCTGACCCATACCATTACAGGTAGTACAAGTGGTGGGGCTGGTACCTTTTTTTGCGCCGCTGCCGTTGCAGGGGTCGCACTTGTTCATGGTCGGTATTTTGATTTTAACCGAGGTGCCGTGCACCGCATCCTCTAGTGACAGGTCAAGGTTGTAGCGCAGATCCGCGCCCTGTTGAGCACGGCTTCGACCTCTGCCGCGACCGCCGCCTCCTCCGCCAAATATGTCACCAAATACGTCGCCAAAAATATCACTGAAACCGCCGGCACCGCCACCGCCGCCTCCACCATTTTCAAAAGCTGCGTGACCAAACTGATCGTAATTGGCTCGTTTCTCCGCATCGGAAAGTACTTCGTTTGCTTCGTTGGCTTCTTTGAAGCGTTCCTCGGCGTTTGGGTCATCCGAGTTACGGTCCGGGTGATATTTCATCGCCAGTTTGCGGTACGCTTTCTTGATCGCTTTTTCATCCGCGTCGCGGGGAACGCCAAGAACTTCGTAGTAATCTTTTTTTGACATGTTGAGCACTTAATCAACTTAAAAAAATACGCCGGTGGCGCAATAAATGCGACACCGGCCTAAGGGTTAAGCTCCCGATTAAGGGAGGTTTAATCAGTTTTGGTTCTGATTACTTATCGTCTTTAACTTCTTCGAACTCGGCATCTACCGCATCGATATCATCATCTGAACCACCCGCAGCTTCAGCTGCGGATTCTACATCACCCATGTCAGCCTGTGCTGCGGCCATGCGCTGGGCCAAGCCAGATGCGGCTTCAGTAAGTGCGGTGGTTTTTGCTTCTATTGCTTCCTTGTCGTCACCTTTCAGGGCTTCTTCAAGTTCAGTTACCGCTGCTTCGATTTGAGTTTTTTCCTCGTCGGTGGCCTGGTCACCTGCTTCTTCAAGGGTTTTGCGCGTTGCGTGAACCATGCCATCCGCAGCGTTGCGAGTAGCTACCAGCTCTTCAAAGCGCGCATCTTCTTCTGCGTGGCTTTCTGCATCACGAATCATGCTTTCGATATCTTCGTCGGAAAGGCCGCCCGAGGCTTTAATCTCGATACTCTGCTCTTTGCCTGTCGCTTTATCTTTTGCCGATACCTTCAAAATACCGTTGGCATCGAGATCAAATGATACTTCGATCTGGGGCATACCCCGCGGCGCAGGAGGGATATCTGCAAGATCAAACCGGCCCAGCGATTTATTCTGGTTGGCCTGCTTGCGCTCTCCCTGAACTACATGGATGGTTACGGCCGACTGATTATCATCTGCGGTTGAGAAAACCTGTGACTTGTTGGTTGGAATAGTTGAGTTTTTCTCAATCAGCGGTGTGGTCACGCCACCCATGGTTTCAATACCCAGGGTTAGTGGTGTTACATCTAGCAGTAATACGTCGGTTACGTCGCCGGAAAGTACCGCAGCTTGAATCGCCGCACCCATGGCAACCGCTTCATCCGGGTTCACATCTTTACGAGGCTCTTTGTTAAAAAAAGCTTTAACTTTTTCCTGTACCAGTGGCATACGTGTCTGACCACCGACCAGAATGACTTCGTCGATTTCTGATGGATTAAGATCAGCATCCGCAAGCGCAGTTTTAAGTGGCTTGAGTGTGCGTTCAACCAGATCATCAACCAGCGCTTCAAGTTTTGCGCGGGTGACTTTGATCACCAGGTGCTTGGGACCGGATGCATCAGCGGTGATGTAGGGCAGGTTGATCTCGGTTTGTTGTGCGGTAGAAAGCTCGATTTTGGCTTTCTCCGCAGCTTCTTTTAGACGCTGAAGCGCCAGTGGGTCACTGTGCAGATCAATGCCACTCTCTTTCTTGAATTCGTCTGCGAGGTATTCAATCAAACGCAGGTCGAAATCTTCACCACCGAGGAATGTATCACCGTTGGTAGCCAGTACTTCAAAGGAGTGCTCGCCTTCTACTTCAGCGATTTCGATGACTGAAATATCGAAGGTACCACCACCGAGGTCAAATACCGCAATAGTGACGTCACCACGATTTTTGTCCATACCGTAGGCCAGTGCCGCAGCGGTAGGTTCGTTGATGATCCGTTTTACATCGAGTCCGGCAATACGCCCCGCATCTTTAGTTGCTTGACGCTGGGAGTCGTTGAAGTAAGCGGGAACCGTAACGACCGCTTCGGTAACTGCTTCACCGAGATAGTCCTCAGCCGTTTTTTTCATTTTTTTGAGGATTTGTGAGGAGATTTGCGGTGGAGCCATTTTCTCTCCACGAACATCAACCCAGGCATCGCCGTTGTCTGCTTTGACGATGGTGTAGGGCACCATTTTGGCATCTTTTTGAACGATCTGGTCGTCAAACTTTCGACCGATCAGTCGTTTGATGGCAAACAGTGTGTTGGCAGGGTTGGTTACACCCTGACGTTTTGCGGGCTGACCTACCAATACCTCGTTGTCTTCAGCATAAGCAACGATTGAGGGGGTAGTGCGATCGCCCTCGGCATTTTCAATCACTTTACAGGTGGTGCCTTCCATAACTGCTACGCAGGAATTGGTGGTACCAAGGTCTATACCAATAATTTTTCCCATCGGGGTTCTCCAGTTCTTCCTATTAAATAAGTGTGAAAGCAGTGATTTTGAATCGGTCTGTTTTCGTTGTAATCAATATGGTTGCGATTGTGTTTTATTCAAGGGGCCGCTTGAGGTGTGGGTTAATTTTTAGAAACCATTACCATCGCAGCGCGGATAACGCGGCCGTTAAGGCTGTACCCTTTCTGCACAACTTGCAGCACGGTATTGGGTTCAACCTCTTTATTTTCAATCATCGACATCGCCTGATGCATTTGCGGATCAAAAGGTTCGCCAGCGGGATCAATCACCGTCATATTGAATTTTGCGATGACATCCAGAAAGCTTTTGAGTGTTAGGCTGATCCCTTCTTCAATCGGCTTGGTGGAAGCATCGTCCGGTGGAATGGTCTCAAGGGCCCGCTCAAGGTTATCGATCACCGGCAGCAATTCAGTACTGAATTTTTCTAGGGCAAACTTGTGGGCTTTTTCAACATCAGCCTGGGCGCGGCGGCGAATATTCTGCATCTCTGCCTGGGTGCGCAGGTTTTGGTCCTTAGCACTTGCCAGCTCTTCTTCTAGTGTTTCGATACGCGCCTGCAAAATCTCAACCGAATCGAGCCCTTCAGTGTTGCTGGGTTCGGTCGGCGGCTCGGTTTGCGACTCAGAGGGCTGGTCGACCTGATCTTGTGGTGACTTTTCTTCGTGATTGTTTTCTGAATTTTCTGACATGCTGATCTCCATGAATAACCGGTTCCAGCTCAGTGCGTTGCCAGGAACCAAACATGCGAGCCGATATGGGGATCAGTCATAGGAATTCAAGGCAGAACCCAGTATTTTTGCAGTTATATCGACCACCGGGATCACTTTTTCGTAGGCCATGCGGGTTGGGCCAATAATGCCCAGTACGCCGACGGTGTCGGTATCGAGTTCATAGGGCGCGGTAATGATAGAGCAATCACCCAGCATCTGATGGCCGGATTCCTGACCAATAAAGAGTTGTACGCCCTGTGCGCCGATACAGCGCTCCAGCAGATGCAGCATGTCTTTTTTATGTTGCAAGGTTTCCAGTACCGCTTTGGCCTGCTCGATACTTTCCGAATCCTCACTATTTAACAGGTGGGTGTAACCGGAAAGCAGCAACTCAGGGGATTGCTCACCAGCTTCAAAGGCCTTGCCTGCAAGGTCACGCACTGTGCGCAATTTTAGATCAAATATCTGCTGCTCTTTTTTAACACTATCGAGCAGGTCTTTGCGGATGGCATTTAGCCCCTGGCCAAGGTAGTTCTGGTTGATATAGTTGGCCGCTTCCCGCAGTTCTGATGTGCTATAGGTTCGATCCGCATGGATAATGCGATTTTCTACTTCTTTTTCGTTAAAGACCAAAATTACCAAAACCCGGGTGTCCGACAGCGGTAGAAATTCGACCTGTCGCAAAACTGTCTGGCTGACCACAGGCAGGGTTACGATAGCCGCCAGCTGGGTGACCTGCGAGAGCATTTCTGATGCCGCTTCCACCAGCATCTGGGTGGGTTTGTCTGGATCAAAGTTGCGCTGAATATTGAATATCTGCTGCTCCGCCAGGGGCTGAATGGTCAGCAAACTATCGACAAAAAAACGATATCCGCGCTCGGTGGGGATACGCCCAGCGGAAGTATGGGGTGACTGGATATAACCCTGATCTTCAAGTTCACTCAGAATGTTCCGAATCGTCGCAGAGCTGACCGAAAGATCCGCCACATCAGCAAGTGTTTTGGAACCCACAGGCTGGCCGTCGACAATATAACGCTCGATTAGAATTTTCAGCAGTTGTTGGGCGCGGGGGTTAACGTTCATTTTGGTGATGGATAGAATGCAGGTTTTTAATGTTAGTAGCTTTGTATGATATGGGGCCAGCGATACGAACTTAAAGCGGCCTGTCGTACGCTGTTGTTACCTATGGGGCCTCATACTATGATGCACACTTGTTATCGGCAATATCTATCCAGTTAATTTCCTATGCTCCGCCAACTAAAAATCTCTAATTTTAAAATTGTTGAAGAACTTGTACTGGATCTTCAGTCTGGCATGAGTGTGATTACCGGAGAAACCGGCGCAGGAAAATCCGTGTTGGTCAGTGCACTGAATCTTGTGCTCGGCGACAGGGCAGACCGTGGCGTGGTTTTAGAAGGTGCCGAGCGAGCTGAGCTTACCGCTACCTTTGAGCTACGGGATAATGCGGAAGCACAAAATTGGCTCCGTCAACGTGATCTGGATGACAGTCTGGGCGATGGTCTGGATGATAGCGCTCAGTGCATCATCCGCCGCATCATCACTCAGGAGGGGCGTTCCCGAGCCTATATCAATGGCCAGCCATCGCCGATGGCTGACCTGCGGGAACTTGGCGAAATGCTGGTGGATATTCATGGCCAGCACGCACATCAATCTTTGTCAAGGGCCGATGTTCAGCTTCAACTGCTGGACCAATTTGCGGGCCACACTGATCTGGTCGAGCAAGTCAGAAGCAGTGCTGAAAGCTGGCGAGTCCTGTCAGATACCATTCAAACCCTACAGGCCAACGTGGCTGAGGCCGAGGCGCGACGGGATTTTCTGGATTTTCAACTTGCCGAGCTGCAATCGCTGGATATGTCAGAGCAGGAAATTATCGAGCTAGACCAGGAGCAAAAACGGCTTGCCCGCGCCAGCGAGACCCTCGAAGCGGGTCATTCGGCCTATCAACTTTGCAGCGATGGCAACGACTCTGCCGCCTCATCGCTAACCAGAGCTATTCAACAGCTAAGTGATATTCCCGATCCGGCGCTGAGCGCTACCATTGAACTTCTAAACAGTGCCCAGATACAGGTAGAAGAGGCCGCCAGCGACCTGCAAGGCTACCTTGAAAAACTCGATCTTGATTCCGGCAGAGTAGGTGAGATCGAACAGAAAATGGAACAGCTTTTTGAGATGTCGCGCAAACATCGAATTAAACCAGCGGAGCTTCCAAGGCTTTTAAACGATCTGCAGCAGGAACGGCAACAACTGGAATCCGGTGATGAGCGGCTACAGCAACTGCTCGATGAGCTCGAGGCCATCGACAAGCTGTATCGGAGCGCCGCAGCAAAAATGAGTGCATCCCGTAAAAAAGCAGCCAAAAAAATTGCCAAACAGGTAACCGAGCGGATGCAGGGGTTAGGCATGGCCGGGGGTGATTTTCGGGTTCAACTAGAAAGCCTCGATTCAAATACGCCATCGCTACGTGGTAACGAAAAAGCGATATTTGAGGTCAGCACCAACCCTGGCCAAAGCCACAAACCCCTCGGCCGTGTCGCTTCCGGCGGTGAGCTTTCCCGCATCAGCCTGGCTATTCAGGTCATTACCGCTGATCATTCAGCGATCTCTACTCGCATATTCGATGAAGTCGATTCCGGTATTGGCGGCGATACCGCAGATGTCGTTGCCGAACGATTGCATGAACTGGGGGAGAAAAACCAGATTCTCTGTATTACTCACTTAGCTCAGGTGGCCGCAAGGGGTGACCAACACTTTAAGGTATTAAAGCAGGTGATCAATGGGCAAACCCGAGTGGATCTCACCGAGCTTGTCGTTAAAGATAAAACTACCGAAATTGCCCGCATGTTAGGTGGCAACGCCGAATCCAAACAAGCCCTGGCGCACGCCGAAGAGATGTTGAGCAAGGTTACCGTTAACACGGGATAAATACTCAGTTTGAAGCAGGCTTACCGAACAACTTTAGGCCACCCAAATTTCCAATTCAAGGAGCCGTAATTCAGATGGCCGCCAGCGAAGACAATTCTCAAAAAGAAGCCACCAAAAGGGCGATCCGTTTTACCCTTTTTTTCCTGTTGATATACACGGCGATTCAATACTTCGAGCAATCAACACCGGAGTTGTTGAACTACTCCGAGTTCAAAAACCGCGTAGTTGCGGGTCAAATCAAAGAGGTTACGATCCAGAACGAGACCATCAGCGGTGAACTGAGCAGCGGTGATAAAAACAGTCGTTATAAAGTGGTGATCCCATCTATCGGAGACACGGATCTAATGCCGTTGCTAGATGATAAACAGGTGACGATTAACGCGAAATCCAGTGAATTACCGTTACTGGTTCGCGGCCTACTGGGCATATTACCCTGGATACTCATCATCGGGTTGTTTATGTACAGCAGCCGGCTGATGCAAAAACGTATTGGGGGTGCTAGCGGTGGTGGTATGTTTGGGTTTTCGCGCTCCAAAGCGCGGCGCCATGAGGGCCAGACCATTAGCGTTGGTTATGAAGATGTCGCCGGCCTTGAACAGGCAAAAGCTGACCTGCTCGAAATTGTGGATTACCTGAAACACCCGCAAAAATACCTGGATCTAGGCGCAAAAATCCCCAAAGGTATTTTGATGATGGGCTCCCCCGGTACCGGTAAAACCTTGCTTGCAAAAGCGACTGCCGGCGAAGCCGGAGTGCCTTTTTATAGCATCAGCGGCTCGGAGTTTATTGAGATGTTTGTGGGGGTCGGTGCATCCAGAGTGCGTGATATGTTTGAGCAGGCTCGTAAAGACGCACCCGCAATTATCTTCATCGACGAGATTGACTCAGTAGGCCGAGTTCGTGGTACAGGCCTTGGTGGAGGCAATGATGAGCGGGAGCAAACACTCAATCAAATTCTCGCGGAGATGGATGGGTTTGAACCTGGTGAAGCAGTTGTTGTGCTGGCGGCGACCAACCGCCCCGATGTGCTCGACCCGGCCCTGCTGCGCCCCGGTCGGTTCGATCGAAAACTAACCCTTGAGTTGCCCCAGTGTGCCGCTCGAGAGAAGATTCTGGAAGTGCATACCCGTAAGGTGCCGCTAAAGGATAAAAATTGCTTGAAGGATATCGCAAGCCGTACCGTTGGCTTTTCAGGTGCAGACCTAGAGAACCTGGTCAACGAAGCCGCTCTTCATGCTGCGAGTAATAACAGTAACCAAGTAGTAGCGGAAGATTTTGAATATGCCAGGGATAAAGTGATTCTCGGTTCAGTCCGCGACGATTTATTGACCGATGAGGAGCGTAAACGGGTGGCCTACCATGAGGCCGGACACGCCTTAACCGCGTTACATATGAAACACAGCGATCGTTTGCGAAAGGTTTCAATCATTCCTCGAGGCAGGGCACTGGGTGTCACCGAGCAGATGCCCGATGAAGATCGGCACAATTTCACCCAGGATTATCTTGAAGAGAGAATTTCCATATTGTTGGGTGGTCGCTGCGCAGAAAGAAAAACCTTTGGGGTGGTCAGTTCCGGAGCCTCGGATGATCTCAAACAAGCTACGCAGTTAGCCCGCCGTATGGTAGCTCAATGGGGTATGAATGACGCAATGGGCCCTGTCAGTTTTCCTCAGTCAGAAGACCATCCGTTTCTTGGCCGCGAGATGTCAGAACCAAGAAATTTTAGCGAGCAAACCCTGACACAGATTGATAGGGAGGTGACCGGTTTGCTCAGCCGTTGCGAAACGATTACTGAAGAGATTATCGAAAAATACCAGGCCGATCTCGACAAACTTGCCAATGCTCTTGTTGAGCGCGAAACATTGGATGAAGAGGAGATTAATCGACTGCTGGATTACGCAGGGTCAATAGTCCAGCCTTGATTACATCATTTCAATATCCTCGAAAGATATCGTTGGGATGATGGACCTAAGCTGATCAGAGCCGCTTGCTCCAAGGGCCCCTTCGGATCTTTTGTCGAGTTCTCCAAAATCAAACTGTGCGGAGCTTGTATATTTGTTGGATTTATCGAGAGTGACCCATGTGAATTCTTCGAAATGTCTGGTGTAATCAGCGGATTTTCCGTCTACCGGTCGGTAGTGTAACTCCAGGCTAACCCGGATTTTGGTTTTGAATTTTCCTCTTTTAAGAGGGACGTTCGAGTTTGATTTTCGGGCAGCCATCACGTTGACGATAGCTTTAGGTGCAGAGTCAACCGAAGTGAAATGCCAATCGGAATTTTCTGAATTCGATGTGGCTTCATTGGTATTTCCCTTCAAGGTGCCGACAGCTTCGAAAACCGAGGTAATACCAAAGTGTCGAATTAAGGCCAATTCGATCTGCGCTTTCTCAGCGGATGACTTCGCAAGCCGGTAGGCTTGCTGAATGTTGGCCTGATTGCCGGTAGCGTTAAACGCATTTAGATAACCGGAAAAATCTCCCTGTTTGAGTTGTTCGGCCGCTATCTGTCGTTGATGTTTGTTGTACTTGTCGGTACCAAGCACACACCTCACGGAAGCCGGAGTATTCTTGTTTATTTTGGCAACGTAGGCGCTATCTCTTTTGGTCATGTCCACGCCGTACACGCATTGTTTTGTAGATAAAGCTGAGGAGCCATCTTTTTTGCAGCCATCCGTCTCTGTAAAATAGAAACTATATTTCTTGGATGACTTGGTCCGGTAGGCTAACTGATCGATGTCGGTCCCCAATTTTTTAAAATCTTCCGTGCTAGGCAGTCTCCATTCTTCAACACCTAAAAGACTGAGATGTGAACAGTAATCTTTTGCATAGTTGAAATCATGAAAGCTGTCGGAAGAGTTGATAGCTTGATCCTGCCAAATAAGGCCTCTGATGTATCGGGCTCCGCTAATTGTTTTGGGGCCGATAATTTCTCCATATACGTAATCATTTTTGGTTTCTATCTTGGCAAGCCGCCTGGTCTCACCCTCGTCCTCCAATAGTGCCATTTGTTTTTCGGCTTTAACTGTAAGCGCATTGTCAGGGTAGGTTTTTATGAATAGTTTGAGTTTTTCGATACTACTCATAGATAGACTCAATATTTGACTAAGTGCCTGCTTCGTTTGTTCGGTGCTCGGATATTTTTTTGCGAAAGTATTCAGGTTATTAATATTATTGGACGATAGCTTCAATATTTGATTAAGCGCAGTTTTTTTGAAGGTTGTATCCGGGTATTTGGTCAAAAAAGAATTTAGCATATTGATACTATTAAACGATAATTTCATGATCGCTTGATGTGCTTTGTTGGTCTGAGAGATACTCGGTTTGCGCTTAATAAAATTGGCTAGATCATCGATATTTCTCTCAGATAACACTAGTGCTTGATCTAACGCGCGCGATCTGTGAGCTGTGTTTGGATATCGATCAAGGAACTGATTGAGTTTATCTAGATCATTAAATGACATATCCAATATCTTAACTGTAGCCTGGTCTACTAAATCTTTATTAGATGAGCGGCTAACAAAATTCTGTAATTTGATAATAGAATTGGATGCCTTTTTGAATTCGGCTTTATCGATATTGTGTTTATGATTTTCAATTTCATCAATTGATTGAAATGCGATAACACCTTCGCTTACTTTAAGATTGATGGTTGGTGAAAATTCAGCATCACCCAATAGTGATTGAAGCTGAGCCAAATATTGTTTCTCCACTTTGTGGTTATATTTAGCGGTAAATTCGTACTCAGAAAATATTCTTTCACTAATTTTTAGTTCTTTTAATGATACGTTTTTCAAGGACGTTTTTCGGTTACCCACAAAAGAAGCAGGTAAATCGAATTTAGTTGATGTAACGTTAGGTATCGAAAAATATACCTTGTTATGCTTTTCCAGATCGTAGTATATATTTCCCTTTTTATAGTGGATTAGACCTAGTTGCGATCCTGGGCGATTCCATGTGCCGCCAAGTTTTTTACTGTTTCTATCAACGATAGCGTAGTTCGCGTTGATACTTTCTAAGTTTAATCCCTGTAATCGTTTGTTTATTTTTAGTTCGAGTATAGTTTCATCTCTAAAATTGTATACACCTATTAAGGTGATAGATTTGTCTGCCGATTGATTTTTTTTGGCTAATACATTGGACTTTTTTGATAGTAAGGTTTTTAGCTCATCCGTTGAAAAAGGTATTCTTTTCGTCTGTTTTGAAATGATATCTGCGCTAATAGTATTTGATTGGTAACGAGCGTTCACTATAGGCTCGCCATATTTGATATTCACGGCACGCTCAAGTGCCTTTAGGTAGTCCTTTTTATTCTCTGATAGGAATTGAGCAATGTCGTATATCGTTGAGTGTTCAAGTGCAGGCCGATCCGACACGCACCTTGTAAACTCATCTTTATCTGTTTGTCTATTCCCAGCGCTGTAGACCCCAATAGTTTCCAGTTCGTCATGGCCTTCAAGTAGTTCTTTGCTACCCGCTGGTGGCTGCTGCTGATTGCCGTTGGAATAGTTGAATTTAACCTCTTTGGCACGGCTGATTTCCCTTTTTGTCGGTGTCCTAAATCCGTTAATTCTTAGTTCATCGATCGTGATGACCAACTCTCTACAGTATTTGGCAGCGGCAATAGGTCCAGTAATGTTGGATTTTGAATCAGCTGTGTCCTGCCAGAATAATCCGTTGTGTTGACGTAGTTGCTGGGATCTATCTTCAACCTCTTCGTAGAGTAGAGATCGATCGCTGTTATCTGCTCCTGACCATTTTATGGTGCCATTAACCGGTTGGAACGAGCCCTGCAGATTATCTGCGTCCGGTAGGCGCTCTGGTGTACCGATGGTGTGTGCCGAAATCACGGCCAGGAATACGCCAATGGCTACTTTTAGCGAAATAGAGTCAATTTTTAACTGGTTTGGTATGCGATTACCTGCATCTCCGGTAGACATATGATTACTTTCCATGAGTTTCGGTTAATAAACTGAGTCTCGATTGAAGGGCCTGGCGAGGTTTCTGATTTTGTAAATAGAACCTGACCCAATCTGGTATTGCTTGTGCTCTGGTTCAATCGCCTTTCAGCTCTGCAAGGCGATTGAAGGTATACAAGGCACGGATCAGTTGAGTATAGAGGTGATTTCCCAGTCTTGCTTAATTATTGAGCAAAGAGGATTCGATCAGATTCAAGTGGGGTTGTGGACCATTGGTTTTACGGTACAAGGGTAGTGGTATAGAGGTGTTTTAATAGGTATGCCAAAAATTGGCCGAGTCGCAGGAGGCTATATTGGTGCTCAATATCGGGTCAACATCGTGTTGCTGTAGAGCAGTGCAAGGCGCGAAAAAATATGCTTTAGAATGTTAATCTGCGCGAGCTAAAATGAGCTATCGAGTGTCGTCAAAAAGCCTGTTCACAGATATTAGAGGCGGTGCGCCCGTTTGCCCATGTGGTATGAATTTGATACCAATAGATTCACTGGCATACGCGGTCTCTACCTTGCTGCTTGGCTCTGTACATCGCGTCGTCAGCGCGAGCAAGTAAGCTTTCAAGATATTCGTCGTTATGGAGCATGGCAACCCCGGCACTTATCTTTATGGTAATCGATTCTCCATTGCTCAATTCAACAGCTTCAGCAGCTAAAGAATGCCTTAGTTTGTCTCCAAATTTCTGAGCACTTTCCAAATTTGCACCGGGAAGGACAAAGATAAACTCCTCACCTCCTATACGGCCACAAAAATCTGTTTTACGCCCTAGACTGGAAGCTACACGAGCAAACTCAACTAGTGCCTGATCACCCGCCGCGTGGCCGAACGTATCATTAATTTTCTTGAAGTGATCAATATCTATAGAAACTACGCTCAGGTTTTCGGTGAATCTACTAGACTGATCAATTAGTTGGGTTAACCGTTCCAAGGTTGCGCGTCGGTTTGGTAACCCGGTTAACGCATCGATTCTCGCCAACGCCTCTAATTCTTCTTCCGATATCTTCTTGTACAGGAGATAGCTAAATGTATCGGAGAGCAACTCCATAAGAATGTAGTCATCCTTGCAAAATGGCTCGACCGGGGAGGGGCTGGTGAAATTAACAGTTCCATATAGTTTTCCATCTAGCCTTATTGGGGTTCCTATATACGATTCTAATCGGAGGTTTTGATAACATGGATGATGTTGAATTTCACTTTTTCCAGCATAATGAAAACCGACAGTCGCATTCTTTTTCAGTGTGTGAACGCAATAGGTTCCCGATACCTCAAACTTTGTGGATGGCTCCAGTTCTCCACGAAGGTCAACGCAGCTTTCAACGACGTAATCATCTCCCGTTATATTTGAAAGTATGGCCGTTTCGAGACCAAAGTGGTTGAGCCCAACCCTCAGTAATGACGCTATTTTTTCATCATAGCTCATCGTGATATCAGACGTTATATTGTGAATTTTTTGCAGGGCATCCAAGGACTGGTCTGCCGAGCGAGCAGGGCTGACTATGCCTATAAATCCGACTACGTTTCCGTCAGCAGTACGCATAGTCGTACTAGTCGTCATTGCAAGGAACTGCTCTCCACCCGAGCGTTTGCATAAAACCCTGTAGTTCATCGCAGCTGGATCGTTAGCTACATTAATACCTTTTCGACCTATCTCTGAAAAATCATCTTCGTCGGCATAAAGTAATTTTGTCTCCTCACCATGAAGCTCCTCCTTGGAGTAACCAAACAGCCGCTCTGCCGCAGAATTGACATAAATCATATGCCGTTTTGTGTCGGCAACAATTACAGCATCCTCGAAACTATCGAATATTTCAGAGAGTACTTTTGGCGAAATTGTACTACCTTCGCGGCTAGCAGCTAAAGGCGTATCCGTACCGCCTAACTTAATCTCTTGCATGATTAAACTCCCTCAAACCAGCTTTCATGACATTATCGTTCAGTTGGCCGGCCTTTTGACATCGCCTGGGACCTCTTGACCAAGGCACAATGGTTGGAATAAGTTTTGAGTATAGAACGTATCTCGCTAGGTGCACCCCCAAAAAACTTGACCTATTTAAAAGTGAAGGCATTCAGTGGTTTGGTTAGAAATACGCCGCCCACATGAGTCGGTTTATGTGCGCAGCGTGGGTTGTACTGCCTAGCGACTAATAATGGTGCGATAACTCATATTGTTGCCACTGCCAATATCGAATGGAAAGACCCCATTCCACGTGTAAGGGCTATTGAACATTAATCGTTGCATATTAAGAGTTGCGTATTACAGTGGAGTTTCCAAAAATAATTAGAAAGGATCTTAAACCATGTTCGATCTCGATCAATTTATAGTTGACTGTCAACGCGCCATTGAGCAGCCAGAACCCACCAAAGCAGTAAAAAAACTAGTTCAGGAAGCCATTTCCAACCCAGCCGAGTTTAAAGCGGCTATCGCGAAAAGAGGCAAGGCTGACTCATTGAAAGGTGCGATTCTGTTTCGCTCTGAGAACCTGACTGTACTGCCAGTCACAACCGCACCGGGTATGCTTACACCTGCCCATGACCACCAAATGTGGGCAGTGATTGGGATTATCGACGGTGTAGAACCAAATGATTTTTTCAGTGATAAAGATGGAAAGCTGGTAAAGAAAGGTACAAAAGTCCTAAACGAAGGCGATGTTGCGGCTTTGGATGGCCGAGCAATTCACGCCATTTCCAATCCGCTTGATGTGGAATGTTACGCAATTCACGTATACGGCGGAGACCTGGTTGATCAGCCAGGCAGAAGCATGTGGAACCCCCATACATTAGCACGGGAGCCATACGATATTGTGAAGTTAGGGGAATATGTGCGTGAGATTGCAGAGATGAACGCCGGAGCAACTGCTAGCTAGAGTGTTTAGCCGACAGCAAAAAACCTGGTTCAGAAGGAAGGTGCAAAGGTTACTGTCTATTCTTTTTTGATAAACCTACGGAATACAACATAGGAGATATAAATGATGAGCGAAACACATGAAGGTAGCTGTTTTTGTGGTGCAGTAAAGATCGAAGTGACAGGGCAGCCAGAAGCGATGGGCTATTGCCATTGCACCGATTGTGCTGCCTGGGCTGGAGCACCGATAAACGCCTTTAGTCTGTGGCCCTCTGAAGCGGTGATAGTAACCGCAGGTGAAGATAAACTGAGTTCATTTGCAAAAACCGAAGCAAGCCACCGAACCTTTTGCACCCAGTGTGGGGGCCATCTGATGAGCCGGCATCCTGGAATGGGTAAAACAGATGTTTATCTAAATATCGTTCCGGGCATTGAACATAAAGGTGCCTTCCATGTTTATTACGGCGAAAAAACCATGTCCGTGCCCGATGGCCTACCAAAATTCAAAGACCTTCCAGCAGAGTTTGGTGGTTCGGGAGCAATGATCAACGAATGAAATGAATCTCTTGAATGGAATACTTTAATTCAAGCCCCTTTGGCTTAATAGCTGTCGCCGTTGACGCACCTGTCAAGCTGGGCTAATCTTCGTTATAACATTTGTTATAACGATATTGAGGTGCCAGCAATGTTAAAGGTAAAAATTACTACCGTCGGAAATTCAATGGGTATTTTGCTTCCAAAAGAGGCACTCAAGAAGATGAAAGCCTCCAAAGGTGACACTTTATATCTTGTTGAAAACCAGGATGGGTACTCTCTTACTCCCTATCAGCAGGACTTCGAATCGCAGGTAGAAGCTGCTGAAGATATTATGAAACGCTACAAAAATACGCTTCGTGAACTCGCTAAATGAAGGAACCTACCTGGGTTCTGGATGACGTTGTACTGGCAGTTCATTCTTTACTTCTGGCTGAACATGGCGGCGGTACCGGCATCCGTGACGAAGCATTACTTGATTCCGCGCTTTCCAGGCCAAAGCAAAAATTTAGTTATGAATCCATATCATCACTTTTTGAGCTAGCTGCAGCCTATAGTTTTGGCATTGCCAAAAATCACCCTTTTATAGACGGCAACAAAAGAACCGCATTTACCATTGGAACTCTTTTTCTGGAACTAAACGGGTACAAGCTTGCTGCTCCCGAAGCCGCCGCAGCAATTGCATTTGAAAATTTAGCCGCCGGAAAACTAACTGAAGACAAATTGGCAGCATGGTTTAAAGAGTACTGTTCGAAAGATTAATGAGGCTGTAGACAAACCCAAAAATACCTTCCCGCAGGTATTAGATATGCCGTGTATCTGTTTCTCAATGTGGCATGGAAAGACCTGACCCTGATTTTTGACCCTGATTTTCACCCTGATTTTCTCAGATCCAAAAATAGAGACTCGACTTTGCCGATGGATTTTTCTATGAACGGCAATATTGACTCGCCATTTTCTTTAAACTTGAAATCAACCCAAATTGTTATTTTGGTATTGACGTTACTACCTGCCGCTGGCAATTGTGTTGATGGGTCGATTGGGGCTCCCATGACGTATACCCCGCCACCAAATGTAACACCAGGCCCCCACGATACTGAACCGCTACCCTGAGGAGACGTAACTTCGACATGTCGAGATTCAGTTTTTGTCTGCTCTTCAAGGTCTTGGTGCTTATTGTTGTTATTTAGCTTATTGAACTTCCCTAGCCAGTCATCGTTATATGGTTGAATAGCTTCTAGCAGGTCATAAACATCACTATGGGTAGACTGAAGGCTTGTAAAGTCATTATTTATAGCTTGGTCAAATTCTGGCTTTGACTGGCGAATAGGAAAATATAGCCGTCTAGGTGTGGAACCTGTAATACAAGCCTCAAAAATGTCATGCGCTATGTAGTCAAGACATGAGCGAAGATTTTCGAATATGTTTTTGACGTCAACCTTAAGCTCTTCAGAGATTGATTGATGCTGAAGAGCTGCATCATAGTCTGCTTTTAAGACCACGAAATCCTTTTTACATTTATTCACTAGTGCCTGAATACTTTTTCCCCGATTCATGGTTTCTCCTTGTGTGGCTAACGCCTAAATAATGCGCGCGACGCTTTTTCGCGTCGCATTGATTTTTTTGTTAGGCACTTTTTTCCTAATTTTTCTTTCGGGCAGCATTAATCTCACCATATGACAACCCCGCATTGACCGTTAGGTAGATTTCACCTTGGCCAGTTTTCTGAACATCCCAAAAGCATACCTCTTCGATTACTTTTGCTTCATTGAAGATTGTCGCGCCTTCCCAGTTGGTGGCAGTGCATACAGAGTTATTGTGTAACCGCCAAAGTTGACTGTAATTTTGTTTTTCCTGAACTATTCGTTCAGTCGGATTCTTAGACTCAATCTTATATGAATATGACCGGTCTTCACGTAAATCTAGGAAACCAGATTCTTCAAATTTATCGTCTATAACTTCCCATTCCCAGTATCCCACTAATGATTTTTCTTCATCTGAAATTTCTGAGCAAGCACAGAGGAGAAAAACTAATAAAATTAATATGATTTTCATCTGTGCGTATGCCTAACGACCAAGCTGTGCGGCGCAAACGGAGCGCAGCGTAGTTTGCGTCCGAACGAGCGCCTTGTTATAAATCAATTTTTGGCCTCCAGCCTTCGGCCATATTCATTGCTTTCGTAAGTTGTTCTTGTGACATTGCTTTCTCAAGCTTTGCTTTTAATTCTGTGAATTGTGTTTGCCGAAACCATCGACCGCCAGACCAGTCACAGCAGAAAAATACTTGCGGCTCACCATTTGATTTTTCTATTACATTGTTGAGCAATAGATAGGAGAGTATCAGGTCTTTTTCTACACCAACTCCATTGAAGTAAATATCAGCCAGTCTGTACTGCGCAATAAGTGCATCATTTTTTTGCCCAAAATAGCCGTATTTTCCGGTTGCCCCAACAATATAGCCTTCTGCCCATTTTCCTTCTTTTAATTGGCGGGCTGCCTTTTTGTACCACTCAATAGCCTTGGGTATATCAACCTCGACTCCATACCCTGAGTTGTAATAGATTCCCATTCTTAGCTGAGCCCATGGATCTCCACGCTCAGCAGCAGCTTTTGCCACTTCCAAGGCTTTTGAATAGTTCCCCATTTCCCAATTTGTATCAGCGGTTCGTTCCCCAGGGTTGGGGTTCATTCCAGCGCAACCAGCTAAAACAAACAACATTATGGCTAGTAAAATTTTAGGCATGCACAGTCCCCTATGATTTATAACGGCCCGGCGTTGAGGTGCCAACTGGAGTGTTGTACCTGTTTTTTAGGTATAACACTCCAGTTGGTCTCTTCGAACCCCTTGTTGTTTTTCGGGTACCGACGCTGTTGAACGAAGCGCACCTCAACGCCGGGCCGTTGTTAGTCGGCGCGTATAATCGGCACACAAGTAATTTGAAATGTTTACTTATTACAACTGCACTGTGCATTAATTTCTCCACAGAAGCGCCGACTAACAACGCCCGATATTAAACCGCCGAGCTTGCGAGGTCGGATTGAATTACTTGTTAGCCGCGACAAGAAAAAACGCGACACAATCTGAGGTAGAACCAGATGAATATAGAAGAAACTGTAAAGAAGATAAACGCACTTATTGATAGACCTGATAAGGATTTTAAACCGCACGAAGTTATGCAGTTGAGCCAAGCAGCACTGAATTTGGCTCACGCAGAAGCGGCCCTCAACAACATTAAAAGGTCTTAGCTAACTTGCTGCCAAGGACGGCGGCTAACGCCTTGCTAAGCGGTTGTGGTGGATTGGCGGCTTGTTTGCGTCTTTATGCAAACAAGGTGACAATTTACCACAATCCGACTTGAGCAACTTGTTATGTTTTTTTTATATAAAGCTTCCAGTAAATACCATAGATAATTATTGGAATAACAAACTCTAAAATCATCGCTGGAATTAGAATACTAGCTGGCGGGCCCATAGTTAGCATTGAGATTAAACGGCCAAGCCCACCGATAAAAAATGCCAATGCAATTAAAGGAATAAACGTATGTTGAGCCTGAATATTTTTAGCGACCCAAAAAGTAAAGGCACCATAAGCTAGCCAGAACACAGAGAAAAACCTTAACTCATTATCAACTGTTGGTTCAGCTGCGCCAGTGGCACCTGGAATCGCAGAAGCTCCACCAATTAAAACATTTAAACCAGTTATTGCTACGACTATAGCGATAGCATATAAGATATATTTTAGAGTTGATTCCATTCAATTATGCCTCAATGTTGAATCCAATTTTTAAACATAACAGTGTTAATAAGCGGAACCCATTTTCCACGTATTGGTTGTATATAGGTGGATAGGTTTTCCATGTATTGTGATATTAAGGCCGTAAACGTGGAAAATAAGCTGAAAGACTCTATTTAGCTTGAGCGGTGATGTTTGGCGGATTCTTATCAAACATCAAGCAAACCTAAACACAATCAGTCGCCACAATACTACGCTCAAATGCTTGGCTATGGGGTAGTAGGTGTTGCACATAAAAGTTGGCAGTTTCCAGTGTTTTCTTATTTTCGGATTCAAGACCGCTATCTGCTACCCGCAGCCACAGATAACTATAAACCGTTAATCCAAATAGCTCTAAATATTCGCTGGCGACTGCACCTGCAAGCGCGGGGTTTGAGCTGTTTTTATCTGCTATCCAGCGGGTGGTTTGGTCCAGTTCTGTGAGTGTCTGTTCGGTAGCTTTTGCAATGTTGCTGAGTTCCGGTACCGATTTTTTAGACTGAACCCAGTCATCCATTTCCTGATAGAGCTTTTGGTAACCTACCAATTTGTCACCTAGTATTTTGCGGCTTAAAAGATCAAGGGCTTGAATACCGTTGGTGCCTTCATAAATCTGTGCGATACGTGCATCTCTCACTAACTGCTCGACACCGGTTTCACTAATATAGCCGTGGCCACCAAATATTTGCTGTGCTAACACCGCGCATTGAAAGCCGTTGTCCGTCAGGAATGATTTTGCCACCGGCGTTAATAGCGCAACCATTTTGCCTGCGTCGGCTTGTTCGGTTTCATTCGTCGAAAAACGGCTGATATCAACTTGATGGCCAATGTAGGCGGCTAGCGCTCGGCCAGCACCGTTGAGTGCTTTTTGGGTCATTAGCATTCGCTTTATATCGGGGTGTTCGATGATGGTGTTGTTGGCAGCGCCCGGGGCAACTTGTCCCTGCACGCGCTCTTGCGCATAGGCGAGGCTGGACTGGTAGCCGGTTTCGGCAATGCCAAGACCTTGCATGGCGATGGAAAGCCGCTCTTCGTTCATCATGGTGAACATGTGGTTGAGCCCGCGGCCGGGTGTGCCGATCAGGTAACCCACTGCGCTTTCAAATTGCATTTGGCAGGTAGAGGAGGCTTTGATGCCCATTTTGGTTTCGATGCCGATGCACCGTACGCCGTTGCGTTGGCCCGGATGTCCGGCTTCATCCAGAATAAATTTGGGGACTAAAAATAGTGAGATGCCTTTGCTGCCTGCAGGCGCGCCGGGTAACCGGGCTAATACAAGGTGGATGATGTTGTCGCTTAGATCATGCTCGCCGCCGGTGATGAAGATTTTATTGCCGGTGATTTTGTAGTGGTCTGGTTTTCCTTTTTGTTTCTCTTCTGATTGTGCCGGTTCCGCGCGGGTGGTGATGGCACCGAGATCACTGCCGGCGTGGGCTTCGGTGAGACACATGGTGCCGGTCCAGCGACCTTCGTACAATGCAGGCAAGTATTGCTGTTTTAATGAATCGGATGCGTGGCAATCAATGAGCAGGGATGCGCCGGAGCTGAGTACGGAGTAGAGCGCAAAGGAGGGGTTGCTGGCGTAGAGCATTTCATCGACCATCAAGGTCAGTGATTTGGGCAGGTTCTGGCCGCCGTATTGGGGGTTGCCGCCCAGCCCGCACCAGCCGGATGCGGCGTAGGTTCTGAAGGCTTCGCTGAAGCCATCGGGGGTGGTTACTTGACCATTGTCAAACCGGCAGCCCTGTTGATCGCCGCTTTGATTCAGGGGCAGTAGCAGGTTTTGAGCTATTTTGGCGGCTTCTTCGAGGATGCTTTGCGCAAGTTCCCGGTCTGGGAGTGCCTCTCTGTTTCCAGCTACGACTGTTCGCCAGTATTGGTCGACCTCAAAGATATTAAAGAGGAGGGATTGGATCTGTTGGAGTGGGGCTTGGTATTGGATCATGGCGCGTTAATCTCCGAACCTGGATGCGAGTGGCTACAGAGCTTACTCCCACCCAGGTTGGTAGATCAATACGCGTTATCCGGTAAAGGATTCCTTCAGTTTTTTAGGAGCCAATTGCCCTTTTATGGTCACGTAGGCAGGCAGGCCGTTTTTGTAGGGTGGGTAATCTTCGCCCTGGATCAGGGGTTCTAAATAGGCGCGGCAACTGGGGGTAATGCCGAAGCCGTCCCGGGTGATGTAACCCTTGGGTAATTTTTTCTCGACGTTGGCGACTTTGGATAGTGGTGCCTCACCAATGGTCCAGCTGTATTTTTTGGTTTTCTTGCGAACGATGGTGGGCATCACTGCATTTTTGCCTTCGAGGGCAAATTCAACCGCCGCTTTGCCCATGGCATAGGCCTGCTCAACATCGGTTGCGGAGGCGATATGTCGGGCTGCACGTTGCAGGTAGTCTGAAACTGCCCAGTGGTATTTGTAACCTAGATTGGCTTTCACCATTTCTGCGAGGGTTGGGGCGACCCCACCCAGTTGGGCATGGCCGAAGGCATCGGTGGTGCCAGAGTCTGATAGGAATCGACCATCGGCGTAATGAGCACCTTCGGATACTACGATCACGCAATAGCCTTTTTCTTTGACGGTTTTGTCGACCCGCGCGAGGAATTTTTCCTGATCGAAGGCGACTTCCGGGAAGATAATAATGTGTGGCGGATCACCGGCCTGCTCGGCGGCTAATCCACCCGCAGCGGCGATCCAGCCAGCGTGTCGGCCCATCACCTCCAGCACAAATACTTTGGTGGAGCTTTCGCACATGGAGGCTACATCCATCGAGGCTTCACGTGTTGAAACCGCAACATATTTGGCAACCGAGCCAAAGCCGGGGCAGTTGTCGGTCAGCGGCAGGTCGTTATCAACCGTTTTTGGAATACCGATACAGGTGATCGGATATCCAGCATCTTTACTGAACTGGGCAAATTTGTTGGTGGTATCCTGGGAGTCACCGCCACCGTTATAAAAGAAGTAGCCAATGTTGTGGGCCTTGAATACTTCGATCAAACGTTCATATTCGGCACGATTTTCATCAATGCTTTTTAATTTGTAGCGACAGGAACCAAAAGCGCCGGAGGGTGTGTACCGCAAACCGGCGATGGTTTTTTTGCTCTCTTTGCTGGTGTCGATCAGCTCTTCGCGCAGTGCGCCGATAATGCCGTTACGGCCAGCATATACGGTACCGATCTCTTTTTTGTGCAAGCGAGCGGTTTCGATTACACCGCACGCGGAGGCATTGATAACAGAGGTAACGCCGCCGGATTGGGCGTAAAAAGCATTCTTTTTGCTCATATTGGTATTCGTTCCTGAATAATAATGAAGCTAAAGCTCAATCAGAGCCCCGCGACCAAAGTAAAGATATTGTGATTGAGTAGTCTGTGGAATAATACCGATCCATTTTAGTACATTCGTTGCCTCAAAACAGGAAACTCACAAAAAATGCATATTCATATCCTCGGCATATGTGGCACGTTTATGGCGGGTATCGCCGTTTTGGCCGAACAGCTGGGACATCAGGTGACCGGTTCGGACCAAAATATTTACCCGCCGATGAGCGATCTGCTCGCGTCGAAAGGTATCGATATTTATCAGGGCTATGATGCCGGGCAGTTTGCAACCGAGCCGGATCAGGTGGTGATTGGTAATGCCATGAGTCGCGGTAATCCAGCGGTCGAATATGTGCTCAATAATAATCTGAATTATGTTTGCGGGCCTCAGTGGCTGTCTGAAAACGTTTTGCAGGGTAGATGGGTTGCTGCGCTATCCGGCACCCACGGTAAAACCACGACTACTGCCATGCTGACCTGGATTCTTGAGCACGCGGGTAAACAACCGGGTTTTCTGGTGGGTGGCGTACCGGGTAATTTTGATGAATCCGCCCGTTTAGGCGACGGTGAATTTTTTGTCGTAGAGGCGGATGAATACGACAGTGCTTTTTTTGATAAGCGCTCGAAGTTTGTTCACTATCGGCCCCGCACGTTGGTGATCAATAATCTTGAATATGATCACGCGGATATTTTTCCAAATCTGGCAGCGATTCAAACCCAGTTCCACCACCTTGTACGTACCGTTCCTCAAAATGGTTTGATTCTTACTCCCCCTGCGGTTGAGTCGATCGAACAAGTATTGGGGCAGGGTTGCTGGACGCCGCAGCAGACGGTCGAAATTGTCGATAGACGTAATCCTGGTAATGGTGCGTCCTGGCAGGCAAAACCAACCGTTGCGGATGGCTCAAATTTTGAAGTCTGGCATAAGGGTAGTAAGGCCGCCGAGGTGAAATGGGATCTGTGTGGCGATCACAATCTAAATAATGGTTTGATGGCAATTGCGTCGGCGCATCATATGGGGGTTGGTATTGAACAGGCCGCTGAGGCGCTGGGCGAGTTCCGTGGCGTAAAACGCCGTATGGAGCTGTTGGGCACTATCGGAAATATCTATGTGTATGACGATTTTGCCCATCACCCCACGGCTATCAAAACGACCCTGGAAGGGATGCGTGCCCGAGTTGGTGGTGAGCACATTACCGCAGTGATTGAGCCGCGCTCAAACACCATGCAAAAAGATGTGCATCAGAAATCGCTGAAGACCGCCTTTGCCGCTGCCGACCAGGTGATTTGGCGCCGGCTACCTGCAATGGAGTGGGATCTGCAGGATTTGATTCAGAATAATGGTACGCCGATGCAGGGTAGTGACTCTGTTGATCGAATTATTCAGCTGCTTGTAGATAGCGCCAAGAAAGCTGAGGGCCGGCCACAGCATCTGGTGATTATGAGTAACGGTGGATTTGACGGAATCCATAGCAAGGTTATTGATGCATTGAGCAGTGCTTTGGCAGGAGATATGTGATGGTGCGAGATTTATCGAAAACCGATAAAACACCCGAAACCGTAACGCTGGCAATAACCGGAGCCTCTGGCGTGCAATATGCTATTCGGTTATTGGAGCAGTTGCTGCATGCGGGAGTGCGGGTCAATCTGCTGATTTCAAAGGCGGCTCATTTGGTGATTGCTACCGAGACCGATCTCAATATGCCTGCCAAAGCACCGGCGATTGAGCAGTTTTTTTTACAGCGATTCTCCTCCCCTGAATTTACGATAGATGATGACTTAATCAATGTATACGAAACCAATAACTGGATGGCGCCTATTGCATCCGGTTCCGGTCGCAGTTCCGCAATGGTGGTTTGTCCCTGCACCACAGGCACCCTGGCATCCATCGCAGCGGGAGCCTGCGAGAATCTGATCGACCGTGCTGCGGATGTCACACTCAAAGAGCAGCGCAAGCTCATTTTAATGGTGCGTGAAACGCCGCTATCGGTGATCCATCTTGAAAATATGCTTAAGCTCGCGAAGATGGGAGTGGTGGTGATGCCCGCTAACCCGGGTTTTTACTTTAATCCCGTTAGCGCCGATGACCTTGTTGATTTTATGGTCGCTCGGGTGCTTGATCATTTGGATATTGAGCACCAGTTGATGCCTAAGTGGGGCGAATAGCTGGGTGATTAGTGGGTTGTTTTGACAGGTCTAAGTGTACCCATTCCTATGCTATTGAAGCAGGGTATAAAACAGTAGAGAATGAATCGGTTAGAGTGGAGTCGAGCTAGCAGTACGACTTTTTACATCGATAATCGTTAACAGGCGTCCAATCCAGGTGGCGCTCCATAACAATAAAAGGGAGTTATAACGATGATAAGCACACCTATAGAGGAGGGTTACTTCAAGATCAAGGGCGACGGTCAGCCTGTCCTCCTCGGGTCCTATAGTCCATCCAGTGGCAATACCTATTACCCCATTCGCAAGCTATGCCCGGTGACATCTGAGCCAGTTGAAACCGTTGAATTGCCGATTGAAGGCGAGCTCTATTCATGGACCTTCGTGAGAATGGCCTCTATTGGTTCGCAAAGTAAAAAAGAGGGTGGTGGACACGGCGTAGGCCAGGTTGATCTGCCTTGCGGTACTCGAATTCAAACCGCTATTTCAGGCGAGCTGGGGGATTGGGAGATCGGTATGAAAATGAAGCTAGCGCTATTACCGGTTAAACAGGATGGTGACACACAGCTCTGCTCGTATTGCTTTGAGCCCATCAAATAAAAATAGAACAGTTCATAAACGCAATGCTGATTTATGAACAAGGTTCAACAAGGAGATAACCCATGAGTAGAGATGTATATGTAGCCGGTGTTGGCATGCACCCGTTTATGAGAAATGCCCCGTCTGGCCGTGATATGTACTTCACCGCGGCAATGGAAACTATGAAAGACGCTGGCATCAAGTTTCAGGAAGTAGGCGCTTTATATAATGGCTATATCGGTGGCGAAATGATGGAGGGCGTGACCTTTGCGAAGGATCTTGGCCTGACTAACGTACCGATTGTTCACGTTGAAAATGCTTCGGCGACCGGCTCATGTGCGTTCCGCGAAGCGGTAAACGCGGTTAAGGGCGGCGAGTGCGATATCGCTATGGCGGTTGGTTACGACGACATGATCAAGCACACCCGCAAACGTGCAATTATGGCGATGGCGGATAAGCCAAAAATCGAGCAAACCATTTTGCCTGCGGCATTTTTTGCGATGTGGGCGACCCGTCGAATGCATGAAGCGGGAACCACGGTAGAAACCTTTGCCAAGATTGCAGCCAAAAACTGGAACCATGCGCGGTTCAATAAATACGCTCAGCGTCAGGCTGCCAATATTGTAACCCCGGAAGAGATTCTGGCTTCTAATGAGGTGTCCTATCCTCACACTACCAAAATGGCCTGCGCCGCTGGTGGTGGCGCTGCCGGCGCGGTTGTTGTGACCAAAGAGATTGCGCAGCGGCTGGCCAACGGTCGACCTTTGGTTAAGGTGACCGGTTCTCAGGCTAAATCTGAGCATTATACTGACGGCCATGTATTTTTGGGTGCGGTGATTGGCCCTGAAGATTTGACTCGCGTGACTACTCAAGCACTTTACGAAGAAGCAGGTATTGGCCCAGACGATGTCGATCTGGTTCACGTCCATGATGCATTCCCGATTGAAGAGTTGATGTACTACGAGCTGATGGGCTTCTGTGGAAAGGGTGAAGGCGATCGAATGGTGGCGGATGGTGAAACTAGTATTGGTGGCAGAATCCCATTCTCTACCGATGGTGGTTTAACTGCGCGGGGTCATCCAGGTGGGCCAACTGGTCTTGCTCAGGTGTGGGATGCGGTGACGCAACTACGCGGTGAAGCGGACAAGCGGCAGGTGGAAGGCGCGCAAAATGCGATGATACATATGATGGGTGCGGGCTCAATTTGTATCATGCATATGCTGCAAAAAGAGGCTTAAAAATCACTGTTTTGATGTGTATTAATGCGAAAGCAGTTGTTCGGGGGTATAATCGCCCCCGGACAAACGCCTGAAACCTGATTTTTAGTTTGTATTTAGATGATGCTGTCCGGCAAACTTTGTCCGACAGCATTTTTTTTGGTGGAGTGTAGATACACTCCAATTTGAAAGTAGCAACGAGGTAAATGATGAATATCGATTTTACTGCTGAAGAGCTCCAGTTTAAGGAAGAGGTGCGTGAATGGTTTAACGCCAATCTCCCCGCAGATCTCAAACGCAAAAGTGAGCTCGGCATAGCGCTCAACAAAGAAGAAACCCAGACCTGGGGTAAAATCCTCAACTCAAATGGCTGGGCTGCCATCAACTGGCCAAAAGAATACGGCGGTACAGGTTGGTCGGTTTCACAAAAACACCTTTTTGATGAAGTGCGTGTAGAAGTAGGCGCACCCAACATTATGTCGATGGGTGTTGCGATGCTTGGACCTGTTCTCCATGCCTTTGGTACTGACGAGCAAAAAGCAGAGCACCTGCCTCGCATTCTAAATTATGATGACTGGTGGTGTCAGGGTTACTCAGAGCCAGGTGCTGGTTCTGATCTGGCAAGCCTGAAAACAGCCGCCAAACTTGAAGGTGATGAGTACGTAGTCAATGGTTCAAAAATTTGGACTACCTACGCGCACTATGCGGACAAAATGTTCTGCCTGGTACGGACCAGCACCGAAGGCCGTAAACAAGAAGGCATCTCTTTCCTATTGTTGGATATGAACGATCCAGGCATGACTGTCCGTCCTATTGTGTCTATCGATGGTGAGCATCACCTGAATCAGACATTTATGGATGATGTCCGTACCCATAAAAGCAATCTGGTTCACGAAGAAAACAAAGGCTGGACCGTTGCTAAATACCTTCTGACCCACGAACGTACCGGTATTGCTGGCGTTGCTGGCTCTAAAGCTGCGATTGCAAAACTTAAAGCGCTGGCGAAGAAAACCATCGTTGATGGCAAGCCTGCTATTGAAAACGAGCAGTTCGCAATGAAAATTGCTCAGGTCGAAGTGGATCTTAAGGCTCTTGAATATACTAATTTCCGCACACTGGCGGCCTCTGCTACCGGTGGTGCTCCTGGCGCTGAGTCCTCGTTGTTAAAAATTAAAGGAACTCAAATTCAGCAGCTGCTTGCGGAGCTGAAAGTTGAATTGGCTGGATACCTTGCCTACCCGTGGGGAACACTGGGTGAAGCGGGTCCTGAAGATTTTGGACACGCCGTCGCTAGCTATAACTTTGGTCGGGCCTCCACCATTTATGGCGGAAGCACCGAGGTTCAGTACAACGTTATGTCTAAAGGCATTCTTGGCCTGTAGGAGGGTTTAAAGTGGATTTTTCATTATCAGAAGAACAACAACTGATTAAAGAATCGGTTGATAAGTTTATCGCCAAAGATTACGTCTTCGAAAATAGAAACAAAATTCTGGAAACAGAAGATCGTTTCAGTCGTGACCTCTGGAAGCAATATGCTGAACTGGGTTGGTTGGGCATGGCGCTACCAGAAGAGTATGGCGGATTCGGCGGCAGCGCCGTTGAAAACATGCTGGTTTCCGAAGCCTTTGGCAGCGCAATGGTTCTTGAGCCATACCTGAGCACCGTTGTCATGGCGGCCAATGCGCTGGTACTGGCTGGTGGATCAGAAGATCAAAAGAAAGAGTTGGTTGAGCAGATCATTGCTGGCGACCTGCTGATCTCGGTAGCTTACGCGGAAGCAGAATCAGGTTATAACCTGGCTAACGTAAGCGTAACTGCCAACGGATCTGGCGATAGCTACAGCCTCAACGGTGAAAAAATCGTTGTATTAAACGCACCTTCAGCGGACAAGTTTATTGTCTCTGCACGTACCTCCGGTGAGCAGTCTGATCAGAGCGGTGTTTCACTGTTTCTGGTGGATGCAAACGCAACTGGTGTTGAGCTTACTAGCTATAACACGATGGATGGTGGACGCGGCGCTAACATTACTTTCAACAATGCTTCTGCAACCCTGCTGGGTGCTGAAGGTGAAGGTTTTGAAGTGCTGGATCAAGTGATTGATATTGCGACTGCAGCGATCTGTGCTCAAGCTTTAGGTGCTATGAATACCGCATTCCAGCGCACACTTGAATATATCAAAACCCGTGAGCAATTTGGCGTACCTATTGGTACTTTCCAGGTGCTTCAGCACCGTTTGGTGGATATGTTTATGGCGGTTGAAGCCAGCCGTTCCATGGTTTACATGGTTAGCATGAGCTTAGCATCGGATGATGCTAATGAGCGACGCGCTGCGGTTTCGTCCGCTAAAGCATTCATGGGTCCGGAAGCACGTAAAGTGGCTCAGGAAGCGGTGCAAATTCATGGTGGTGTAGGCATGACAGAGGAGCTGGACGTAGGTCACTACTTCCGCTACCTGACACTGTTCTGTGGCACCTTTGGCAGCACTGATTATCACCTGAAGCGGTTTGCTGAATTGACTCAATAGTTATTCAGTAACATCAATTTGGAAAGCCCTAAGCCTTTTATCGAAGGGCTTTTTGAGCTACTTTAGGAAGCCGATACTGTGATCCAGTATCGGCTTTTTTGTGTCTGACAAACGGGGCACTCAGCCAGATGGAGTGCTTAATACAGGTTTCTCTTAGATCAATATCAGCCATAACCTATTTTTCCGCTTTCCGCTCCAGCAATTGGTTTACTGGAGTAGCTGAGTAAGGGAGAATACGTGCCTCAAAAAAACACGAGAGCAAACATCTACAATGACAACTCAGCTTGAGCAAGCCAACGCAATTCGCGCACTTAGTATGGATGCAGTGCAAAAAGCCAAATCGGGCCACCCAGGGGCCCCGATGGGAATGGCCGATATAGCCACCGTACTTTGGGGCCAGAACCTCAAGCACAACCCCGCAAACCCCGACTGGGTTAACCGTGATCGATTCGTGCTTTCAAACGGTCATGGTTCCATGTTGTTGTATTCGTTGCTGCATTTAACGGGTTATGACCTGTCATTGGATGAGATCAAAAACTTCCGTCAGTTTGGTTCTAAGACTCCAGGTCATCCCGAATATCACGACACCCCCGGCGTAGAAACTACCACTGGTCCACTTGGCCAGGGTCTTGCGAATGCAGTGGGTATGGCTATCGCCGAACGCATGTTGGCTGATCAGTTTAACCGTGAAAACCACAATCTGATTGACCACAATACCTGGGTATTTATGGGTGACGGTTGTCTGATGGAGGGGATATCCCACGAAGTATGCTCGCTGGCCGGAACTCTGGGCCTTGGCAAATTGGTTGGTTTTTACGATAGCAACGGCATCTCGATCGATGGTGAGATCGAAGGCTGGTACAGTGAAGACGTTAAAAAACGTTTTGAGTCTTACGGCTGGCAGGTGATTGGCGAGATCGACGGCCATGACCATGCCGCTATTCAAACGGCCATTTCCGAAGCACAGAAAGAATCGAACAAACCTACACTGGTGATCTGTAAAACCATTATTGGTTTTGGCTCACCAAACAAACAGGGTAGTGAATCCTGTCACGGCGCGCCTTTGGGTGACGACGAAATTAAAGCAACCCGCGAAGCCCTCGACTGGCCTCATCCAGCCTTTGAAATCCCTGAGCCAATCTATCAGGCCTGGGATGCTAAAGAAGCGGGACAAAATGCAGAAAGCGCATGGAACAGCTCCTTTGAGGCCTACCAGGCCGCCTATCCTGAATTAGCTGCAGAACTGCTGCGACGAACAGAAGGCACTTTACCTGCAGATTTTGAAGCCCAGGCTCAGGCTCACGTGCAGGCGGTTCACGAAAAAGCAGAAACTATTGCCAGCCGTAAAGCATCACAAAATTCGTTAACCGCCATGGCTGCAATTATGCCTGAGCTGATTGGTGGTTCAGCCGACCTTGCAGGTTCAAACCTGACCCTATGGCCAGATGCCAAAGGCATCACCGCAACCGATGCATCGGGTAACTACATCTATTACGGTGTGCGTGAATTTGGCATGAGCGCCATTATGAATGGCATCGCGCTGCATGGCGGTTTCATACCCTTCGGCGCGACCTTTCTGGTGTTTATGGAATATGCCCGTAACGCACTGCGAATGGCTGCACTGATGCGTCAGCACGCTATTTTTGTCTATACCCACGATACCATTGCACTAGGTGAAGATGGCCCAACTCACCAGCCGATTGAACAACTTGCCAGCATGCGTAGCACGCCGGATCTTTCCATATGGCGACCCTGTGATGCGGTGGAATCTGCAGTCAGCTGGAAATACGCTGCAGGCAATACCGAAGGCCCATCGGCACTGGTGTTTTCCCGGCAGGCACTGCCCCATCAGGATAGAGATACGGCACAGCTCGCCAATATTGAAAAGGGTGGCTACATCCTCAAGGATTGTGCAGGCACCCCAGATTTGATTTTGATTGCAGCGGGTTCGGAAGTTGCGTTGGCAATGGATGCGGCAGCCGAGCTACAAAGTGAATACAATGTCCGAGTCGTTTCAATGCCCTGTCAGGATCTGTTTGATCGACAGGATGCAGGTTATCAGGAATCTGTATTACCAGGCAGCGTTGAAAAACGTATCGCAATTGAAGCGGGTCACCCATCAAGCTGGTATAAATACACTGGCCTGCGTGGCAAAGTGATCGGCATGGAAACCTTTGGTGCGTCTGCGCCGATGTCAGACCTGATGAAACATTTCGGGTTTACCGTTGAACGAGTAGTTGCAGATGCTAAAGCATTATTGGCGTAACCTTCTACGATGGAAAAGCTGTGTGTTATCTATAGTTAATAGCTGTAGTTAACGGCTATGGATATCAAAGAGGGGCTGGCGCGATGTCAGCCTTTCTTGCGATTAAATAAGCAAAAAACCCAAGACCTTAAACCCAAGACATTAAATTGAGTTGCCGACAGGAATTTGAGGAGCAATTGATGACCGTATTAAAAATGGCCGACATCGAACTAAAGGGTAAGCGCGTACTCATTCGTGAAGACCTGAATGTACCGATCAAAAATGGCGAGGTAACCAGTAGCGCACGTATTAGGGCTGCCCTGCCGACTATTCGGCTAGCTCTTGAAAAAGGTGCAGCAGTGATGGTGATTTCCCATCTAGGTCGTCCTACCGAAGGCGAAGAGGATGAACAATACTCATTGGCACCGGTCGCAAAATTTCTTGCAGCGGAACTCGGTCAGCCAGTTCCGCTAGTCAAAGATTATCTGGATGGCGTTTTCATCAACCCCGGTGAAATCGTATTGCTTGAAAACGCCCGCTTCAATAAAGGCGAAAAGAAAAACGATGAGCAGCTTTCCAAACGGCTTGCCTCACTATGCGACGTATTTGTGATGGATGCATTCGGCACTGCCCACCGTGCCCAGGCAACCACCCACGGCGTGGCAAAATACGCACCGATTGCATGCGCAGGCCCGCTGCTGAGTCGAGAGTTGGATGCACTGGCGGAAGCGCTCGATAATCCAAAACGACCGCTTGTAGCGATTGTTGGCGGCTCGAAAGTTTCCACCAAATTACCGGTACTTGAATCCCTGTCTGGAATTGCGGATCAGTTGATTGTTGGCGGTGGTATTGCCAATACCTTTCTAGCTGCCTCCGGGCTTCCTGTTGGAGCCTCGCTCTGTGAACATGATTTAGTGGGCGAAGCCAAAACACTGATGGCTAAAACTAATATCCCGATCCCTAGCGATGTAGTGGTAGGAACTGAATTTTCCGAGAGCGCGGTTGCGGTAACCAAAGCGGCTGCAGAGGTTGCTGAAAATGAAATGATCATGGATATAGGACCCCAATCCAGTGCGGAGCTGGAAGGCATTCTTGCCAGCGCGGGCACCATTATCTGGAACGGCCCGGTAGGCGTATTTGAATTCCCCGGTTTTTGTGCCGGTACCGAAGCACTTTCAAAAGCGATTGCAGCTAGCCCGGCATTTTCAATTGCCGGTGGGGGTGATACGCTGGCGGCCATTGATCAGTTTGGAATTACCGAACAGATATCCTATATTTCAACCGGTGGCGGTGCCTTCCTTGAATATGTCGAAGGCAAAACACTACCCGCCGTAGCCATTTTAGAAGAACGGGCCAAGGGCTAAAATCTGTGGCATGAGCCTTGCTTGATGAACAGGTGATACCTCAAAACCCATTAAAAAAACAGAAGCTAAGAACAGAAAAGGAATAACACAATGGCACTAATCAGCATGCGGCAACTTCTCGATCATGCCGCTGAAAACGGATACGGCGTACCGGCTTTTAACGTCAACAACCTCGAACAAGTTCGCGCCATTATGGAAGGCGCAAAAGAAACCAATAGCCCGGTTATATTGCAAGCATCCGCCGGCGCAAGAAAATATGCCGGGCCAACCTTTTTACGTCACCTGATTTTGGCCGCGATTGAAGAGTTCCCCGAAATTCCGATATGTATGCATCAGGATCACGGCGCATCCCCGGCTGATTGCCAGCGCTCCATTCAGCAAAATTTTAGTTCGGTAATGATGGATGGTTCACTACTGGAAGACCAAAAAACACCCTCGGATTATCAATATAATGTTGAAACGACTCGGCGCGTGGTTGAAATGGCCCACGCCTGTGGCGTTTCCGTCGAAGGTGAACTAGGGTGCCTCGGCTCTCTTGAAACCGGTGAAGCCGGAGAAGAAGATGGTGTGGGTGCAGAGGGAATTTTAACCCACGAACAGATGCTTACTGACCCGGAAGAAGCCGCAGACTTTGTTAAAAAGACCGGCGTTGACGCGCTTGCAATTGCGATAGGCACCAGCCACGGAGCCTATAAATTTACCCGCCCGCCAACAGGCGACGTATTAGCGATCGAACGCATCAAAGCGATCCATAAACGTATCCCCGATACCCATTTGGTAATGCACGGTTCCTCATCAGTTCCCCAGGACTGGCTGAAAATAATCAACGAATTTGGTGGTGATATTTCAGAAACCTACGGTGTGCCGGTTTCAGAAATTCAGGAAGGCATTAAACACGGCGTGCGTAAAGTAAATATCGATACCGATCTGCGTTTGGCATCAACCGGCTCTATTCGTAAATTTATGGCGGAAAACAAATCGGAATTCGATCCTCGTAAATACCTTTCCAAATCGCTGGATGCAATGAAAAGTATTGTGATTGCTCGATACGAAGCATTCGGCACCGCTGGTCAGGCAGATAAGATTAAGGCTGTGTCGTTGGACGATATGTCAGCCCAGTACATGACAGGAAAGCTTGATCCACGAATCAGTTAATCGCTGATTATGTGTTAAAAAAACGCCGGCCTAAACCCTGGCGTTTTTTTTCGCCTGAAAAATCTGAGGTGATGTATTTTGTCACAGATGGAATGCTTGGCAGTAGTCTACACTCTGAAGGAAATTAGTGACTACTAAGTAAAAAAATAATGACGACCAATAGAATCGTAGATCGGTTGGATTGGTGCTGAACGGAAAGACTCCTATTTGTTGAGTCCGCTGTTTAGGTGTGAGCAACGGAGTATTCGTGAAAGGTAACGTATTTTATATGTCATAAATAGCGAACTTTTATTCGCTAAATAATTTTGAATTAATTTGTACTATTGACGGATAAGGATTGTTTAAACGTATGAACAGGGAGTTTGCATGAATCACAATCTGTACCTTGGTAAATGCTCGATGCTGGCTTCTCCATCCAATAGCAGGTTACTGTAACTCGTAGGCTTAGGGATAAAGTATGAAAATTAGAAAATTGATGTGGTTGTTTGCTTGCAGTTTATTGGCGCGTGAATGTTTTGCATCTAATGCTCCAGATGAAATAGATATTCAAACGCCCGTAAAACCTTCAAAACGGGTAGAACTTTTTTATAGTAAAAATTATGGACTATGCCAATATGTAGAAAATTTTCTAAACAGTAAATTTCTAGATCGGGACTTAAATACCGCAACAGGACGCCTTAGAGATAAAACGCCAGACCTGTTTGGTGATGTACAGTGGGAGTATTTTGATGAGCTTTCAACTGTCGCAAAAGCGTTGATTGATATCAACAATGATGGCGTTAAAGAAGAGGTTGCAAATTCTTTTTCCTCAGGGGAAAACTGGCTTAAGTTGTATAAAGTCGGGGCAGATGTTCAAGTTTACAACATAGATACAATTAAGTTTATAGGTTCAAAAAATAAGGAGCTATTTATGGTATATGTACCCGTCGGCAGACAGCCCTATTTTTTTCGTAAATTATATAAGCCTGATCAAAATGGTGAATATCACGTTGACTTTAATAAGGATCCATATATGAGAGGGGATTTCAACTCTCAAATTTTTAAATATCAAGGGAACTTTTATCTATTGATTTTGGAGGCATTCGAAGAGCCTTTTAGCAACGCACTGCGAAGGTACAGAAAGCCTTTTGGTTATATCGCCGTTGTCGAGATGGTCAATGATGTTGAAGATGATGGAGTGGAACCCGAATTCAAGAATCTGAATACATCTATGTGGGATTACTTTTCAGATCGCTGTTATATGAAACGCTATTTTTAAGGAGGATATATGTCCACGCAAAACGGGGTCTAAAGTGGGGGGCAGGTCTTTCCATGCCACATATAGCACCCTGACTTACCCCCACGTATCAGTTAGGTCGTAAATACTTCTTCAAAAAACGCCGGTTAAGCCCGGCGTTTCTTTTAACGACATTATATCTACGCGCTTTTATTGGCTTGAACGCAATCGTTTTCAGGCCAATAAAGATTTGTAGCTACACTACTTTAGAATTCATAAGCTACAGCCATTTCGACGCTTCTTTCTGCTCCAAACCAACAGTTGTTACTGTCAAAACACGAATAGGATTCTTCATCGGTGATGTTGCTGGCGGACACGCGCACATTGGCAGAACCAAAGTCACGGGATATCGCCAAATCAAAAAGCGTGTAATCAGGCACGACATCGGTATTGAGCGCATCCATTTGGGTTTCACCCACGTATCGTATCCCTGCTCCTAGCTGGATTCCGTTCAAGGGTCCTTCAAATAGATCGTATTGCAGCCATAAATTTGCGGTGTTGTCTGCAATCCAAACCGGCGTTTTACCCTCTAGTCCCGTATTATCTTCAGTGACTTCCACATCCAGCCAGGTGTAGTTAAACGTCCACATCAGGCTTTCACTGTAGATGTATCGACTCTCTAGCTCGATGCCGCGCGAACGGGTTTCTCCAGCTTGAACCAAATCATAAGGGCCGCCACTTGGATCACGCGTGAGGGCGTTTTGCTTGGTTATTTCAAAGGCGGCCAGGGTGAGTAAACTGCGCTGATCAAGAGAGCTGTATTTCACACCCAATTCCCATTGGTCCGACGTAGCCGGCTCAAAGGTTTTTCCATTGCGGTCACTACCACCCACCGGTTCAAAACTTTCGGCATAGTTCAGATAAGGGGACCAACCGTTGGCAAATTCATACAGCACACCGGCCCGACCCGAAAACTCACTTTGGTCAACCTCGCTAACTGCCGGGCCCCCGTACTTAAGACCATTTTCTTCGTAATTATATTGGTCGTACCGTCCACCAAGGAGGGCAATCCAGTTGCCAATCCGCAACTGATCTTGCAGATAGAAACCAATCTGATCAGAGTTGATCTCGAAATCGCTGCTTAATGGCGTCGGCCCGGTATATACGGCTGGATTAATCAGATAGTTATTGGGTGCGTACAAATCGATGGGCGGTGTTATCGTCTGATCCCAGTCTTCGTAACGAATATCCGAGCTGAGGTCTTGGTAGTCGATCCCAATGAGTACATTATGTTCTACCATGCCCCTATTGAATTTCCCCATAAGCTGGTTGTCTACCGTCAGAGCACTGGCCGTTTCATCGGTAAGGTAGGCGCGTCGCAGCAAAGTGCGATCCGCTCCGGGTGCGAGGGAATACGGGGGAGGCGCAGCGCTTAAAAGCCCTGAGTTGTAGGTGTTCTCTTGGTAAACCTCCGCATCCATGTAGCGCGCTTGGTGTAAGAGCGTCCAGGTGTCAGAGAGTTCATGGTTTATTTTGTAACCCGCCATAACGACGTTGCGGTCATAGGTATTCCAATTGGCATCCCCAACGTAAAAATCCGGGTCAAGGCGACCATAAGGTGTGCTATACACACTGCCAGCTGCTGGCACGGCGTTATAAATACCCATAGATGGGTCGTTCTGGTAAAAGAGATTAAAATTGACCAGAGTTTTCTCGCTCGCTTGCCAGTCGATCGACGGTGCAAATACCTGCCGCTCTTCTTCTGACGTTACCGCCTGGCCATCCCGCTCACGCGCCAGCCCAACCACACTGTAGGAGAAATCGCTGTCCTGAATCTGTCCGCGTGATTCAAAACTAAGCTCAGTCAGATCCCTGCTACCTAAGGCAATACCTAGCTGATTGAATGGTTGCAAACTGGGTTGCTTTGAAATGAGGTTTACAAAACCACCAGGGGGCATATTGCCGTATAGCGAAGAGGTTGGGCCTTTAAAAACCTCCACCTGTTGGATGGCAATGGCATCGATTTGAGGCTGCAAATTCCAACCGTTATACATCAGCGGCATACCATCGTAGGCATTTTGATAGTTTGAGAAACCGCGAAGATTAAACTGATCCACACGGGAAACAGCACCACCCCGCAACTCCGTAGTAACGCCGGAAACATAACGCAACGCCTCGTTGATAGAGTCCGCATCACGCATCTCTAGTGTTTCGCTATCGATCACGGTAATGCTCTGCGGCGTTTCTTCTGGCGTAAGTTGCGACTTCGTTGCCGTATTGCGATAGGTGTCAGTAATATTGATTTCAGGCAGCGATATACGGGTGGCGGACGATGGGCTCTGTTCAGCCCCAGCAGGAGCTGCGGCGAACGAGACTCCCCCCAGGCAGATCAATTTAGCGAGGTTCATGTAGCGAGAGTGCAATTGCATATAAAGTTCCTGATTATATAAAAGTAAAGCTGATCGAAAATAGTAATGCGAATGATTATCATATAGAATAGCGGGCAAGCACAAGTAGTCACAAGGGTTATTTTTATTTATCCACTCCTCGATAGTACCTACGGGGCACAAGCAGATACTCACGGAGCCCAGAAAATCCGGGCCTTCAGGTAATTTAAACTGACGATTAAAAGTAGGAAGTTTAACAACATGAATAACAAGAGCACTCACCTGCGTTTGTTCAATGTGCGCCAATATTTAACGCAATGGTTATTTTTGATGGTCATATTGTTGCCCATGCAAGCTTATTCGGCTGGCCCGAATGAGACCTTTCCGGAAATGAAGGGGCTCGAAAAACAAACCAACGTCACCGCACCATTACACAGCAAGCTGGTCACCGAGAAAAAATTACCGTCCACTGCCTTCGCCCACGACCTTTCACCCTGGGGTATGTTTAATCATGCAGATTGGGTGGTGAAAGCGGTGATGATTGGGCTTGCCATCGCTTCGCTGGCAACCTGGGCGGTGTTGCTTGCAAAAAGTTTTGAATTTATCGCCTTGAAACGGCTGCTGCGAAACACTTTGGATCATTTGAATCGTACTCACTCCTTAAAAGATGCCGAAGACAGTGCTGATATTTGCGGGGTCGCACGGGAATTTATTGACGCGGCTGCAACAGAAATAGGTTTATCCAAAGATCTGGGAAACCGTGAAGAAGGAAAAGCCGGACTTAAAGAGCGCGTAGCTTCCTCCGTTTCGCGGGTTCAAGTCGCCTCGTCTCGAAAGATGTTAACAGGCACAGGGCTGCTGGCCACTATTGGTTCCGTTGCTCCCTTCGTGGGCCTTTTCGGAACGGTTTGGGGCATCATGAATAGTTTTATTGGTATTGCACAAACAAACACAACCAACCTTGCTGTCGTAGCACCGGGCATTGCCGAAGCCCTACTGGCAACTGCCCTGGGTTTGGTCGCCGCGATTCCTGCAGTAGTGATTTACAACCACTTTACCCGCCAGATCGCATCGGCCAAAGCCCTTATAGCCGACAATTCCGAAGCAATATTGCGCATTATATCCCGTGATCTGGATAGAGAAAAAAGCCTTCAAGTGGTCAGGCGTAAAACGGGGTAATAGGAGATGGGCATGCAACTTGGACACCCTCATGATGATGACGAACTGGTGGAATCCCACGAGATTAACGTCACGCCGTTTATTGATGTCATGCTGGTATTGCTTATTATTTTTATGGTGGCGGCACCACTGGCTACCGTTGATATTCCTGTCGACCTGCCTGCATCCAGTACCAGTAAACAGCAGCGGCCTGATACACCGATTATTTTCACCATCCGAGAAGACCTCAGCCTGACGCTGGGCGATACCCCCGTTAGTGATCTCCAGCTCGCCACCCAACTGGATCAAGTTACAGCCGGTGATCAAGAAACCCGTTTATTTATACGGGCAGATAAAGCAGTGCCCTATGGCGAATTGATGTCCGTGATGAATAAACTGCGCGCTGCAGGGTATTTAAAAATTGGGCTGGTTGGCATTGAAACGACGCAATGAAATTAGTAACCGCTCAAAAAATCTTACAAAACCCCGCGCTGCGCTGGGGTAGCTCGTTCATTTTCGTAACGGGTGTTTATGCCTGCTTAGTGTTAGTGGCTTTGAACAGACCTTCGACAGCGCAAACTATATTATCACCGCTGGGGAGCGCCGTGTTGATCGACCTGCCACCCTTGGCAACGATTCCTGAAACCACACCCCAATCTGAACCTGAACCTGAACCAGAACCTGAACCAGAACAAATACCGCGAGAAGCCGTAAACAAATTACCCGATATAGAAACAGCGGAAGCGATATTGCCGTCGCAAACCAAACCTCAGGTTAAGAAAGAGGCTCCGCCGAAGCGTAAAAAACCGGTATTAAAGAAACCTACTCCTGAGGCTATTGCCCCCCCTGTGGAGGAGCTTACGGCAGCACCGACACCATCACCAATCAATACGCAGAGTTCAGCCATACAGGCTCAGGCATCGGAAACTTGGCAATCAAACTTATTGGCCCATATCCAGCGCTACAAACGTTACCCGCGTCAAGCTCGGCGTCGCGGGCAAGAGGCTGTCATCTATGTGCAGGTTACCATTACGCGAGATGGCCAAGTGGTAAAGCATCAACTAGAAAAAGCCAGCCAATATAAGACATTGAATAGGGAGGTCCTAAATTTAATAACACGCGCTCAACCCCTTCCACCACCCCCAAAAGAGATTAAAGACGAGACGCTTGAGATATTGCTACCCGTAGTATTTTCCTTGCGCCGCTGAAACTGAACACTGCCTCAACACCAAACGCTTATGCAAAAGAGGGAAACCCATTGATCGTCACTGCGCTCATTATGGAAATCATAGGCATCAGCCTACTGTATCAATCGTGGCGAAAGCCGAATCGCCAACCGCTTGCCAATGCCATTGGCTGGTCCGTAATTATTGTTTCACTGTGGCCGTGGCAACAAGCTATGGGGCTAGAATACGGCATCAGCTTCTGGTTAATGGCGATACCACCTATCGCGTGGCTATTCGTTCTCAATAATAGCGAGACCCGAAAACGCGAAGCGCCATCACGAATACGCAAGCATATTTTTCCAGATAACAAACGTCTTACACACGCAGTCATCAAGGCAGTCATTGCCGGGCCGTTCCTGCTTATGGCCTGCTTTCTCTGTTCAAGCTTTGTCAGTCTGGCAGTGCAGCACAGCACAGGGCTTGTTAAAGCCGATCAACTCATACTGAACCTGAGCCTGCTGCTGCTGTTCTGGCCCATTAGTATTTATTGGCTTACCGCAAAGCCAATTGAATGGCGTTCTACTATTGCTCTTCTTACGTTTACTTTAAGTGGCTCACTCTGGTTGTACGGTTAAATTTATGGCATATCTAAAGCTTTCTACAAATACCGTTAAAAAATCCATCTCTGCACATAGGAGCATCGCTCTGGCCATTGCGGCCTTACTCTATTTAACCTGCCTTACCGGAACGTTGTCAGTATTTTTTGAGGAGTTTCAACGCTGGGAGCAGCCAAATATTGAAGAGTCCACAGATTATACGCCAACCCAGATACAAACAGCCATCCAGGGTTTCCAACAGCGAGTAAGCCAGATGCCGGAAACCCTGTGGGTCGTTCTGCCGACAGAGGCCGTGCCACGCATGCATATTTCCGGCGACGGGCAGGAATGGTTTATAAACAGAGACGGCCATTTATCAGTGCCACCACAGGAACCCTGGACCACAATGCTCACCAAGCTGCATGTACAGCTTCACCTGCCGCAAAATATCGGTCTTATTTTAGTGGGTATCCTCGGGGTATTACTTTTTGGTTTAATATTTTCGGGCCTGCTCTCGCATCCAAATATCTTTAAAGATGCGTTTCGATGGCGTCGTGGTCGTCAGGCCTTAACACAAGTGGATCTTCATAATCGTCTGAGTATTTGGGCGCTTCCTTTCTATTTGATGATTTCTTTCACTGGCGCATTTATAGGCTTAATAGGCTTATTTAGTTTTATTGCAGGCGCTGCATTTTACGATAATGACAATGAAGCACTGCTGGATGATATTTATGGAGGTGACCCAGAGATATCTATAGCTTCCGTTAATCTGGATATCGATAAAGCATTCAACACCCTGGAATCCATGGCGCCCGAAGCAAAGCCAATCTATCTTGCCATTCAAAACTTGGGTACAGATAAACAGTATTTTGAAATAGCAGCCACCTTGCCACAACGTTTAATTTATTCCGAGATATATCGCTTTCATGGGGATGGATCGCTGATTAACCACCAACAGTTTTCCGATGGCGCAGTAGGAAGACAAATCGCCTATTCGGTTTACCGGCTTCATTTTGGCCACTACGCGGGCCAATGGGTAAAAGTAATTTACGGCTTACTCGGTTTAGCGTTAAGCGTTATTTGCGTAAGCGGCATCAACATTTGGTTAGCCCAACGTAAACATGAAAGTGCGCTCAATGATCTATGGGTGGCTATCGTATGGGGCTTGCCCTTGGCGCTTGCTTTTTCCGCTCTGTTATCTTTCTACCACTGGGAGCCACTGTGGGTATTTTTAAGCACTGAGTTTATAGCCGTTATTTTTGCCTTGCTCATGAAGCAGGCACATAAAACGCGTTGGATACTTATGGCATGCTTAACGGTGACCTTGCTAATCATCGTTTTTATGCGAGAGGTTCTAAACTTAAACGAATCCGTTCCGTCCATCTTTCACCTGGTTAATCTCATTGTGTTGGTGGTATCACTGATTCTGGGTACGATGTTATTTTTAAAACGAAAGCATTGCCGAACCTGAAAGGTTGTTGATCTGGAGCAATACAGAGTTTGAGATTAACGGTACTATTTGTTGTAGCATTCCGTTTTTTGGTCAGAATCGGATCGATGCCCTGTGTTGACGATTGGATCAGCAAGGATTCAGAAAGTAGTTAGCCATCATACCTGGTGAAAATATAGATGCTGACGGAAACCGCTAGTCTTGCCTTTGCGACCTTCTTTGCAACGATAGCGCCGCTGGATGTCGCTGCTGTATTTGCTGCGCTTACCAGTAACAGCTCTGTTCGGCACAGCCGTTCAATGGCGGTTCGCGCCACATTAATCGCTACCGTAATTTTGGTGATGTTTGCACTGGTTGGTGAGCTATTGTTAGCGAGCCTTGGTATCTCGCTTGCTGCGCTAAGAGCAGCGGGCGGGATCTTGTTGTTGTTAATGGGTATTGAAATGGTGTTTGCTCGCTCCTCTGGTGCTACCTCTACCACCGAAGAAGAAGAGCAGGAAGCGATGCTCAAGCAGGATATTTCAATCTTTCCAATAGCTACGCCGATGATTGCCGGGCCCGGTGCCATGGGGGTGGCCATACTGCTGATGGCAAATACTGAAGGTGATGTTACTCAGCAATTTATTGTGATTGCGTCACTTCTCGCGGTTCTACTGATCACCGGGGTTTGTCTACTGTTATCCAGTCAAATAAACCGGTTTCTGGGCATTACAGGCATGCAGGTGATTAGTCGCATTATGGGGGTGCTGCTATCAGCGTTAGCGGTTCAATTTGTTTTTGATGGTATCAAGCAAAGTGGTGTTTTTGGAGCCTGAGTTAACCGTAGCACTGAGATGTTTTTTTAAAAAAATGAATATTGGTCGCTATCAGATGATAGATGCATTCTTCAAACAAAATAGAATAATCTAAGGAAGTGAAACACAAAGATCGGAAAATACCAAAATCATGGAGAACGATTAGATGTCATTACGGAACCGGCAATGGGATATATTGATCAAGGGCGCTTTGGTTTTTGATGGTCAGGGCGGATTACCCAAAACGTTGGATGTAGCCGTCAGCAACGGCCAAATAGCTGCGCTGGGTTTCGAGCTGAGTGGATCAGAGCAGACTGTGATTTTGGATGGTACCGGCAAATGGCTGATGCCGGGATTACTGGATATTCATACCCACCTTGATCTTGAGGTTGAAGTGGATCCCGGCCTAACGGAATGTGTTCGCCACGGAACCACTAGTGTTGTGATGAGTAATTGCAGCCTGGGAATGGCCTATGGTTCCCTTGCGAACCCGGATAACCCGGATGAAAATCCCATTGTCGACTGTTTTGCCCGTGTCGAAAATATGCCCAAGTCTGTGCTAGAAAGCTGTCTTAAAGGGGTGGTTGACTGGGATAACAGCGCCGATTATCTCGCCCATCTTGAAACACTACCTCTCGGTCCAAACGTCGCGCCGATGATTCCCCACAGTATGTTGCGCATCAAGGTCATGGGTCTTGAAAACAGCATCAGCCGAGAACCCACCGAATCAGAGTTAGAAACGATGGCGGCGCTGGTGGAGAAGGGTATGCAGGAGGGTTATGTTGGGTTCTCTACCGATGGTTTGCCGTTGCACTACCTTGCCAACGACCCACACCGCAATGAAAAAATTCCCGCGCAACATGCCAAATTCAAAGAGTTACGAACCCTGGGTAAAGTATTGCGTGCCTACGATCGGGTTTGGCAGGTGACACCGGATCCGGAGGATATGCTCAAAACGCTAGGGCTGTTTGGACTGACCTGTGGACGTTTTTTTGGCGGTAAACCTCTGCGAATGACCGCCACCGCAGCCATGGATCTTAGCTGTAACCGCAGAGCTGAGGGCGGTTTACTCAAATTCAGTCAGTTGCTCAACTCGCGTCTGTTAAACGGCGATTTTACGTTCCAGGCACTGTCAGTGCCATTCAAGGTGTTTGCCGATGGCGTATCAACACCTCTAATGGAGGAGAAAGAGGCCTTTCGTGAGTTGATGGCAATTGAACTTGATGATATTGAAGGCCGTCAGAAAAAACTCGATGATCCCGGTTTTCGGGAGCGTTTTCGCGAGCAGTGGCTTGCAGGGAAAAGCGGATATAGTCTGGAGCGTTTTCGTCACAAGTATCGCATGGAATCGACCACCTTTAGCCGCGAACTATCCGATATGGTGATGGACAACTGCCCGATTGAACCCTGGATTGGTCAGCCCTTATCCCAAATCTATCATCGGCTTCAGCAATATCAGGGTGCGGCTGGGGATGCCGCTGCTCTTAACGAAGATGAATTAAAAGCCTTTGAGCTGTTCCCATCACCAATCGGTGATGACGCGAACTTCATGCTTCATATGCTACGAGAGTACGATCGCAAGTTCCGTTGGTATGTGATTACCGCAAATGAGCGTCCTGAGATCCTGAAAAAATTAGTGTTTCACCCTGAAACCCTACCGGGCTTTAATGATTCAGGCGCCCACCTGACCAATATGGCCTATTTTGATGCCAACCTGATGACCCTCAAAATGGCCGCAGAGGATTCAATTGAGCTAGTCGCTCAAGCGGTCAAAAGGTTAACGAAAGATCCCGCCGAATTGTTTGGCATAGATGCCGGATTGATTGAGTGCGGTGCAATCGCCGATCTGGTTTTGATTGATCCAGATGCCTTAAAAGCGCATGACTCCGATGCCAATATGGTGAACATTGAGCGTGAAATATTCCAGAACCCACAACTGGTTAACCGCTCCGATGGTGTGGTGGATAAGGTGGTTATTGCTGGCAAGCTTGCGTGGGACGGAAAGCAATATACCGAGCAATTTGGCCAGCAGGCTTTTGGTCGAGTGCTACGTCATAAGGATTGGGTTGAGCCGTCCGTAGTGAGCGAGAATGTTGCTTAGGGGCGCTGTTTAATAATGTCTCTGAGATAAACCGGCTTTTTTAGGCTGGTTTGGGTGGATATAATTTCGCTTTTCCCCGTGTGAGTGTGGCCCTGAAAGATCACAGCTACTATTTAGTATTGTTATGACAGAACCTGAATTCGCAGCGTTATCCCTTAAAATCGGTCTTCCCGCATTGATACTGTATATGGTTTATATCATGTACCGGTTGGCCCGGGATTCTAATGCCGGCAGGATCGGCACCTTTGCCATTTTTCTAGCATTAGGTTTTGGTATTTTGGGCTTTGTTATTAAAGAGGTGATCATTTTCTTTATGGATAAATAGTGCGCGAGACGGTTTTTGATTGAAGCCCTATCGAGGCTTTAAGGGTAAAACGCAACCGTAACAATTCCTATCCGCTAATCGTGTTTCAGGTAGTTGATCCAACGGCTCGCTTGATCGTGGGTTGCATCAAATTGAAGCGCTTTTTCAAATGCCCTGGCGGCGAGTTCTGGCATCTCAAGTTGGTAGTGGGCAATGCCATCTAGTAAATAGGCCGCACCTGGCTGTTTAAGTGAACCCTTATGTTGAGCCAGTTTTAGATTTTTAATCGCATTCCGATATTGCTCTAATTCAAACTGTGCCTGGGCGAGGCGAAAGTGGATCTGCCCATCGGAGGATTGTTCTGCGGCCGATTTTAGTGGCGCTAGCGCTTTTTGATATTCCCGGGCATTGAACCAGGCGCTTGCTAATAGCTCATGATTTTTGACGGATGGTTCGACGCGTCCGGCTTCCATTTCTCGCTCAAGTATCTGCGCCGCTTTGTAAGGGTTTTGGAGCTGCAGCAGTCGTTGCGATAATTGCACAATCTCTTCGCTGCGGTTGAGTAGCAGCCTTTGGTAGGCCATCTCGATAATCGCTAAACTGTCCTGTTCACGGTTGTTCTGTGCATAGAGCGATGCCAGCTGTAACCAGTACTCTTTAGTATTAGGGAATTTGAGAATCAGCTTTTCCAGCAAAGCAGTTGCTTGCGGGTGATCTTCTGTTTCGAAATAGAGACCTAATAAAAACCGGTAGTGTGACTCAGTAGTTTCGCTGAATGTTTCGATTGCCAATTGGGCTGGCTTAATGGCTTCCTGGTACTGATGATTTGCAGCGTAAGCGGATGCCAATAACAGATAGGCCTGGCCAGAGGGCTTTTCGCTTAATTGAAACCACAGCGTCATGGTTTTGATAGATGCACTGTAGTGCTGCTCCGAGAGGTATAGCTGGGCAAGGTTATAGCGGCTTTGTTGCTCTGCGGATAAAGGCAATGCGTGACTATCAATGGCCAGTTTGAATTGTTTGATCGCTTGATCAATCTTCTGCTGTTGATAATAGATCAATCCACTGGTTTGTTGAGCTAATGCTTTTTCGTAAGGACTGCTGGATCTCTGTGTGAGAATATTGTCGAGGGTGAGCAAGGCTTTGTCAGGCGTGCCGGCATCAAGCTGCTGTTGCGCAACATTAAGCTGCTTGTAAACGTATTGTGAGATCGTCGGTGGATTCTGTTGTTTAGGCGCTGCCGCAGCGGATGAGGCCAGACCACCCAAACTAAAGAGATAGAAAAGCAGAGAGCAAATGAAGGGTTGCCAATGCCAATGCAGTAGAGCTATTTTTTTTGGGCCAGCTTTCACTGGAGGCCCTCCAGGCTAAATTGAATCCGCTGCCGAACCTGATGGCGGGCGATGGGTTTGTCATTGACCATCCGAGGTTTAAATTTCCAGCGACTAACGGCGCGCATAGCGGCTCGATCAAACAAAACGGCGGGCTGGGAGGCCACCACCCGTAGGTTTTTAACGGTTCCGAGGGGTGTAATGGAGAACTCGACTTCAACCCAGCCCTCAATGCCTTGTCGGGCGGCCCGGTAAGGGTATTGAGGCTGTACACGCACCAACGGTGTGGCATCTCCGTCCATGGCTGGAGCGCTAAAACCAATACCTTGAATTCCTAGCTGCGGTGTTAATTGGGGTAGTTTAAAAGCGCTGATATTTAGATTGGGGTTTGTAATTTCTATAGGTTCTGGTGTTGGCGGCGGGGGAGGGGTATCCAGAGGTTTGGGTACTTCTGGTTTGGCCGGGGGTTCCTCAGCGCTCCGGGGTGGTGTTTTTAGGCGGATAAATTCGATCGCCGCATCGCGATGGCGTTCTACGAGTGAGGCTTCGCCATGGTCGGTAAGATAGTGCATAAAATAGAACAGCCCATAGCTCACAATAATCGCGAAGAATACTGTGGCAGGGTAATGAAGCCATCGACTTATCGAGTTGTTAGCCAAATTAAAGTGGGGCATTTAAATTTTAGTTAGCTTTAGCTAGTCTCGATTAACCATTGTTAGGCTGAGTGGCGGCAATCGCAACATTTTCAACGCCGGCCTGTTTAGCCTGATCCATCACCGCGACCAATATACCTGTCTGTGAAGATTTGTCCGCCTGAATTACCACGGTACCCTGGGGGTTTTCTGCGTGTAACCGTTCGATATTGGCCCGCACGGCACGTATATCAATTCGTCGCTGGTTAATCCAGATATGATCATTTTGGTCAATAGCGATTAGAATACTGGCTAGCTCTTGACGCACTGCGGTTTGAGCCTGGGGTCGCGTGACATCAATGCCTGATTCTTTCACAAACGTTGAAGTGACGATAAAAAATATCAGCATGATAAAAACAATATCGAGCATTGGCGTCATATCAATGGCGCCATCCTCTTCATCAATTAAGCGAGGTTTACGACGCATATTGAACCTCGAGGTCTGGCTCCGATCGATCGTTGGGCCCAAGTTGCATCTGTTTCGATAGCTGCCGAACCGATCGCTCCGAATAACGTTGCAGAAGATTAATAAAATAGACACCTGATATTGCCACGACCAGTCCTGCCATGGTTGAGAGGATACATTTGGATATGCCGGATGCCATAGCTCTGGCGTTGCTGGACCCACTGAAGGCGATCACGTCAAATACTTCGATCATGCCGTTAACGGTTCCAAGCAGGCCGAGTAATGGCGCAATACCGATTAAAGTGCGGATAATTGCCAGGGTGCTGTTAAATTTAATTCGTGCTTCGGATAGTAGTTTTTCGCGGGTGACCTGGGCAGTCCATGAGTCATGGTCTGGAAAAGAGTTCCAGTGCGTTAGTACCTGAAGGCTATAGGGTTTTGACTGGATCATAAAAAACCAGAAGCGCTCTGCGATCAAAAACCACAGCACTAGGGTGGTTAGAAATATGACCACCAAGACTGGCCCACCAGTGTACAGAAAATTTTGTAGTGCCCCCGTCTCAAGCAAGGAACTGCGAGTCGCTTCAATGAGATAACCGAATGACTCAATCATGGTGCTTGCGTGTTTTCTTGCTTGCTTGGCTGCGAATATTGGGCGAGCAATCCGGCGGTTTGCTCCTCAAGGGATTCGATGATGCGACGGCTGCGACTGTTAGCCATACTGTGTAGTAGCAAGATAGGTATCGCGGCGCTCAGGCCCAGGGCGGTAGTGACCAATGCCTGGCTGATGCCCCCCGCCATTAATTTTGCATCGCCAGAACCAAATAGAGTAATGACATCAAATGTCTCAACCATGCCGGTCACAGTCCCCAAAAGGCCTAAAAGAGGAGCGACCCCGGCGAGCACTTTTAATGTACTTAACCGACTCCGTATCGCTGGGGTTTCTTGCAGAATCAGGTCATCCAGCTTGAGCTCCAGTCGTTCAATGCTGGCACTATCGACGGGGGTTTGAGGTGTGTTACCGAAGGCTTGAAAAATTCGGCCAAGGGCGTTGTTGCTAATGGTATGGGGGTTTTGAGCCTGTTTCTCGACACGAAATGCGGTGACCGACAGGGTAATGATCCGTTCAAGCCCTAGCAATATACCGATCACACCGATCACGATCACGAGGTACCCAATAACGCCACCTTGCCGAATTCGCTCGGCCATATTGGGCCGTTGAATCAGCAGCGAAAGAATGGCACCGCTTGAAGGATCAATGGGCGCCGTGATGAATGTACCTGTATTTGCGTCTGAGGTTGCGGCAGATAACGCTTGAGCTGCATTTTGGTAAAAAGCTCTCGGCTGGCGAGGCAGTTCATTGAGCTGTCCTGTCGCACCTAGATAACGAAGGAATTTGCCTTTGGGTGTAATGCTGACAAAGGGCCCGATACGCGTCACTGCTATTGTTGATTCGAGACCCTGTGTATTTAGAACTGGAGTCTCAAACGTGACAACGCGGCCCTGTTCGCTCATCTCTTCGGTTAAGGTAAACCATAGTTGTTCGATATCAGCGGTGGTGGGCAGATCACGTTTGTTCGCCATACTATCAAGCACTTTAGCGCGGCCGGGCAGTTGCGCACTGACCATAGAGTGCTCCAGTTGTGCGCTGGTATCTGCTGCTACCTGCCGCACCACACCGAACAATTCTCCAAAATCACCAAGGCGTTCCTGTAAGTGCTGTTGCTGTTGAGCCAGGCTGGTTTCGTTTTTATAAAACTCGGTTTCGAGTTGCTGGCTTCGTTTCGCAGCAGCGTTTAGTTGCTGTTCGATCTGTTCTAACATTTGGTTTTGTTGATCTTTTCGGCTCAAAAATTCGGTTTCCCGAGCCTTGTGTACATTGTTTTCACGGACTCGACCCTCACGAATCTGTTCAAGCAGCTGTGCCATAGTTTTCTGTGGGTCACTTGCTTTAGAGGTGGTATCAGAAATGGCTTCAGGGTCTGTTGCTGGGCTCTGTTCCGCGGACACAGAATGGGATGTCAGAATAAAAGCCACAGAGCAGAGCGCGGGTAAAAACGCACAAAACTGTGCTCTGAATGACGATAGGTTAAATAATGTGGAGATGTTCATCGAGCAATCTCCGGTATCAGCTGTTCCGGCGCTGGAACCGGTAACATCAGCAGATCTGGGGAAGCCTGCCTTCGGGCTACCTGAAAGGCATGTTTGACCTCAGCTGTATTGAACTGACTGGCATCCAGGGGTTGCCAGGTTCGGGTTTCCTGATTCCAAAGGGTTGTTTGTTCGCCGTTAAGGGTTTGGTACATCAGTATTACTCGACCGATTTTCAGGAAATTTACGGTTCGTTTGGTTTGCTCCTCCGTCAACAGAATACCTTGGTAGGCTTCGAGGGTTCGTCCATATTCATTTTCAATTTGATAAGCCTCCATGACCCGACGGAATTTTTCTGCGGTTGATATATCGGGGCGTTGAATCAGGCTTTTGAGCTCTTTAATTCGTTCGGAACGCTCTTTGGGCAAGAAAGGAATATCCAGGGCAACAAACTGTTCAAGGGCGAATGTCATACGTTCAATCAGGGGCAGTATTTTACGTTGGGTTTCCACTACCCGCTGAAGTTCACCCGCAAGCCGTGTTTCCTCAATTCGTTGTTGCTCAACGAGTTGATCCAATTGGCGGTTATAGGCATTGAGCGATTCCAGCTGCTGTAGTTTGTTTTTGTACTGGCTGAACAGTTGCTGGGTGGCCTCTTCGATGAGGTCGATTTTTTTTTGTGACGAAGCACCCGCGTGAATGTTGGAGCGCGCCTGTTCGGTAGCTTGCTGTAAATCCGAAGCAATCACTTCTAATGTTGATAGCGGCAGAAGCAAAAACAGTAGCAAGTAGCGGGTTGCGCAACGCCGAAAAACAGGAGCGATGGTGCGAAGAACAGACGGAATCATGAAGAGGCTCTGTTGGATGTAGGATAGGATGCAAAAACTGCTTAAATAGCGCTGAATTATACCCGCAGCTGAAGGGTTAAATCATGCGCTAACCATGAGGTTTAGATGAATATTGAACCACTTATTTAGAAAAAAGACCGCGAAGCAGGGGGAGGAATCCTGCCTCGCTGGCCAATAAAAACGATCTATTTTGCTTGAACACTTACCAGGATAGGTTGGCGTTTGCGTAAAAGTTGGTGCCAGGGCCATATAGTCGTGTACCAACCGGGATGCTGTTACTGGAAGCGCGATTTACGCCGCCAAGATGTTGCTGATAGCTTTTATCCAGCAGGTTTTCGATACCCGCGCCGAAGCTGAGGTTTGGTGTTGGGCTATAAAATACTCTTATATTGACCAGTGCATAACCAGCGGTAGTGGCTTCATTATTGGTTGATGAGACCTTGTTTTGTCGGGCGTAGGCCTGGGTTTCAATACTGGTTTTCCAGTTGTCGTTGATCCGTGTCAGCGCGATTAGTCCGTTTAGCGGGGCGATCCTGTAAAGGTGATCGTTGATATCTTCGCGTTCTCCACGGGTATAACTGATAACCCCGTCAAGTTGCCATTGAGGCGTGAGCTGTGCGCCCCAATCGGCATCGAATCCAAATATTTTTGCGTCAACATTGGCAAATTTTAGCGGTGCTACAGTGCTCATCATTGAGCTGACCATGATCGCAGCCATATCGGTTTCTGGCACTCCTTGGATATAGTCATTGATCTCGTGGTAATAGATTCTTGGGTTTAGATAGCCATTTTTTGTGTTCCAGCTAAGGCCAAGCTCAAGTTGATCGGCGTTTTCAGCCTCGAGGTTGATGTCACCGCTGTAATTATTGCCATCCGCAAGTCCGCCTGTGGATTGCATAGGGATCCACAGGAAACGTTCCTGATAACTTGGTGAGCGGTTTTTGCGAGCTAAACTGACCTCCAGTTCAAGATCATTTGATAACGGGTAACGCGTGTTTAACACCAAATCAATATTGTGGTCGGACTGACTGCGGTCGGCACTATTAAATCGACTCATCAATGTCATGATATTGGCATTCATCATCGCCATGTTGTGACTAACCGTGCCGGCATCCATGTCGACTTGAACTACCCGCACGCCAGCCCCCAGGCTCCAGCTATCACTGCGGTTTTCCTGCCACTCGGCAAATAGCCCCATGCGGTTACGCTCTACATCATTAAAATTGTCCACTCGAAACATCGGATTGGTAGGGTCGGTAATTAACGCATTGTGGTTTGCGGTGTCGCCGTCGACACCCAGTTTGGTTTCGCCGTTCGGGGTTTTAGTGGTCAGTACGGCCTTAAATCCAATACCGTTAACATCGGTGGTGGCTACCCGTTTCATCATCGATGTGCGTAATGTGACGTTGTCCATCACATGTTCAAGGTCTTCGTAATTCAATTGGATTTCAAGCATGCCAAGATCATTGAGATCAGCGCTGTAATTTAATTTTACGATGTCCCCGGAAGCAAAGATGATATCCATCGGCAGCGCGGCGGTGCCCGTCAGGCCCGTGTCGTTGTAGTGGTAGTCAATACCGAATTGTTGTCCCGAAGAGTCTTGGAACCCATAACCCAATCCAAAGGTCGTTCGTTCATATTCTGAGGGGATCATGTTGCCGTTGGGATATTCATAGTCATCACCCTGTTCAAAACTACCAGTCAGATGGAGCCGGTGATGACGGTTGGCCAGAGAGGTAAACAGGCTTGTTTGGGTACCCTGGCTTGACTGACTATACCCTAGGGCGAGATCACCACTTTGTTGCCATTGCTTGTCGCTACCGAATTCACTGGTCTTGGGTGTAGCGATAATCGTGCCGCCTATGGTTTCCAGACCACTGCTTACCGGAGCGACACCTCGAATAAGAGTGAGTGATTCCATTAACGCAGCGGGAATATGACTCAGGGGTGGGTCCATGCTATTTGGACCCGCGGGCTTAAGATGCATGTTGTTGATCGAAACATTAACTCGATCGCCAAAATAACCTCGATAATGAGCAATGCCGGTTAGAGGACCGTTTTGATTAACATCAGCGCCGGGCATGACTTTGAGTAATTCAGCCGTATCTTTTACAGTCGGCAATGTGACGAGTAGTTCACTGCGGCTGGGTCCTTTTTGTGGTTGAGATACCACCTTAAGCGTGGTTAACTCTAGCTGTTCCTCTACTGGCTCGGCATGGACAGTGGTTACTGAAGCGAGTATTGGGAATGAAGCTAAAATAAGACTAAGTGGTTTTAGTGTGTTGGGTTGTCTGATAATTGTTCGACTGCTCATAACCTTTTCCTAACCTTAGGACTGCTCATTTAACTGTTATCATCGTGTCGCGGATGGTACTCTTCGCTATCAGAGCTGAACATGTGACAAATTGTCGCATGATTTGAATGTGTATTTTTGCAGCTGGTTCGCGCTAGCATGTGCAGTTATCAATAATAAAATAATTAGAGGTTGGAGCATTACAATGTCCCTCGCAACTAACTCCAAAAAGGGTGAAAGTAGCAGCTTGATCGAACGCTGGCTGAATGAACGCCAGGAGCTGATTTTGCTATATGTCGCGATTGACGGGTTACGCCAGTTCACTCCAAAAGGCACGCCGATTGGTGTTAAGGTACAGGCTTTTTGCCAGGTGCTGATGGACTATGTATCAGCAGGTCATTTTGAAGTTTACGACCGTCTGATATCGGAGGCTAAAGACTCGGACCTTAATACCAACCAGGTGTTACTTAGGTTGCTTTCAGGTATACAGAAGAGCACCGATATGGCGGTGACCTTTAATGAAATTTATGATTCCAGTGATCATTGTGAAGAAGAGTTGGTAAGCCTTCCGGAAGACCTCTCCAAGCTTGGAGAGTTATTGGCGGAACGTTTTGATCTGGAAGATCAGCTGCTCGATGCTCGATCTGTCGTTGGTGGCGTGAAAGTACCGGCCTAACTAATACCTCAAGCACGATCCAGAGAGGTGGGTTTTGTCTAGCGCTCCATAGCGGGTTTGAATCCTCCTCGAAAACATATTCATTTCTGCTTGCGAGCTTTGCACTGCCACGGATTTATTCGGCGCTGAGTGATTTGCTGTAATTGCCGTACCGTAATGTAATAAACAGCTAGACTTATAAACAGTCATCTCATCGATTGTAAGGGATTCTGCTTTGTTGTCGCACTGTTTTTCTTCTCAAATTTATTCTCCTATTCGTCTATTCCGACAATTGACGGCGCTGCTGCTGTCCTTTTCCCTGGTTGGTTGTGGTTCGGGTTATCCGCCTACTGATAGTTGGGAAGTTGCTGCACGTGGAAACTATTCAGCAGCACTTTCCGAAGATGGCCAACATGTCGTCATTGGATCCATTATGCATGGCGGCAGCCTTTGGGATTTGCAGTCAAAGGAGCGCCTGTATAACTGGAATCATGCTAAAGAAGGCTTTTCAAATTTAAGTGCAGTGGATATCTCTGCCGACGGGAAATTTGCCGTAACCTCCGAAGGCTCCAATCTTGTTTTGTGGAATGTTGCCGACGGCAGCCCTGCTGGTTTTTGGAGTGCTCCAGGGCAAATTATTGACTTAGCACTGTCCAGTGATGGGCACTTTGCTTTGCTGGGATTGGCGAATTACAACGCGGTCTATTTTGATATAAAAAATGGCGGAGTTGTTCGTACATTTTTTCATAAGGGCAGGGTGACTAGCGTAGATCTTTCGGCCGACGATCGATATGCGCTGACGGGTTCCGAGGATCAGAATGCGATACTTTGGGATATTGAAAGTGGAGAACAGCTCAAGACGCATAGTCATGAACGACCGGTTCAGTTGGTAGCTCTTTCGCCAGAGGGTAATCTGGCCTTCAGTTTTGCCAAGTATGATCGTGCGTTGGTCTGGAATACCGGTACAGGGCAGCCCAAATTCGAAATTCCGATGACGGCTTCAGAAAAACAGTTCGGAGTGGAATATAGCAGTGCGAAATTTTCAGCAGAGAGCCGTGGCCTTTTGCTCATTGGAGACAATCGACGCGGCGTTGAGTTGTGGGATTATTCCAGCGAGGCTAAAAAGGGCCGTTGGCAGGCACAGAAGAAGGAGATCACCCAGCTTGCCTCCGGCGCAGCGATTATTGATCTCGTTTTTGCCGGCGGGTCCGGAGTTTTTTTTGCGGTTACTTCGGATGGCTTGATTCAAAAATTTAAATAGCCCAGATTACCTAATCCCCTCCTTTTTTTAGGGGGGGTAGCGGACCGCCTAATTGATTATCTCTAACAACTCAATATCAAAAATAAGCGTCGCGTTAGGACCAATATCGCCGCCGGCACCTCTTGCTCCGTAGGCGCTTGCCGATGGGATATATACCTGCCATTTATCGCCAGTTTTCATCAGTTGAAGAATCTCGATCCAGCCCGGAATGACTCGATGTACAGGAAACTGAGCGGGTTCGCCACGGGCGTATGAGCTGTCAAATTCAGTTCCGTCGATGAGTGTGCCACGGTAGTGCACTGAAACCGTATTGCTGGCGGTTGGCGACATCGCGTCTTCTGGTCCGCTGCTTAGCACTCGATACTGGACACCGCTGGTAAGCACGGTTACGCCCTCTTCTTTGGCTTTAGCCTCTAAAAATGCTTTACCCTCCGCTATATTTTTGGCCGAACTGGTTTCGTTTTTTGCACTTTCTATCGCCATACGTTTCTGTTTGTACTGCTTGAACGCGTCAACCATATCCTCTTCGCTCAATATTGGTTCGATATCGCCAAATGCGTGTTGGACTCCCTGAGAAAAGGCATCAAAATCAAGCGTTTCGAAATCCTGTTTTAGTCGGCTGCCATACTGAATACCGACAGCGTAAGCTAATTTTTGATCCCGGGTTTCGGGGGCAGAGGCCTCTGTTTCCTTGTTCTGGCAGCCAGCTAAAAAGACAATTGCGATCGCAACGAAAGCGTACAAAAATTTATTCATAAAAAATTTTCACAAAAAAAGTGTTGGTTTTCAAAATTTCCGTCATATTCGTCCGGATATTCTGGGCTGTTTCACCGTAGCGACGAAGTAAACCCCATTCAACTAGTGCTTTCAACGATTATTGAGATGAAAATTGATCCATAGGTGTGGGGTTCTTTGTGGCTCAGATATTGACCCGTTGGACTATAAAACGTATTTTCCACTTAACCAATACGTGAAATTTATAAGGAAGGCCGCTTTGCTAAATAGAACTAACCGCATTTTTCCTGATACACGCATGCGCCGCAACCGCAGGGATGAATTCAGTCGCCGATTAGTGCGTGAAACTCAGCTATCCGCCGATGACCTGATTTTTCCCGTTTTTGTGATTGAAGGCGAAGGCAAGCGGGAGACCATCCCCTCTATGCCAGGCATTGAGCGCTTAACCATTGATCAGTTGTTGGTAGAGTGTGAGGAGCTGGTCGATCTAAAAGTGCCCGCTATTGCCCTTTTCCCCGTGGTGCCTGATCAGTTCAAAAGCGAAAAGGCTGAGCAGGCTTATCACCCTGAGGGACTTGCCCAGCGTGCGGTACGAGCAGTGAAGGCGGCTTTTCCTTCACTCGGCGTGATCACCGATGTAGCCCTCGATCCCTTCACGACCCACGGCCAGGATGGTATTGTCAACAGCGATGGTTACGTGGTGAATGATGAAACGCTTGAGGTGCTGGTGCGGCAGGCACTATCCCATGCGGAAGCCGGTGCGGATATCGTTGCGCCCTCCGATATGATGGATGGCCGTATCGGCGCGATTCGTCACAAGCTTGAGCAGCGGAGGTTTATCCATACCCGCATCCTGGCCTATTCGGCAAAATATGCCTCCAGCTATTACGGCCCATTTCGTGATGCAGTGGGTTCCTCCAGCGCCTTAAAAGGCGGCGACAAATTTAGTTATCAGATGGACCCTGCTAATGCTGATGAGGCTATCCAGGAAGTTGCGCTGGATATCGAAGAGGGTGCAGATATGGTGATGATCAAACCCGGCATGCCGTATCTGGATATTGTTTACAGAGTAAAACAAAGCTTTGCGGTGCCTACGTTTGTTTATCAGGTTAGCGGTGAATATGCGATGCATCAGGCTGCCGTTCAAAACGGCTGGCTAGATGCCGACAAGGTAATGATGGAATCTTTGCTCTGCATAAAACGCGCTGGCGCCGACGCTATCCTTACTTACTACGCAAAAGCTGCGGCAACCTATTTAGCGAATGCAAAGTAGAGCTTTTAGTTTCAACTAAAAATTGACGGTGATATGATTCAGTGCCTTATTTTATTATTAATGGAGATTGCACATGAGCGATTCAATCGTTCACGTAACCGACGATAACTTCGAAGCAGAAGTGCTTAATAGCAGTACCCCTGTCTTGGTGGATTACTGGGCCGAATGGTGCGGCCCTTGCCGTATGATCGCTCCGGTACTGGATGAGCTGGCGGATGATTTTGGTGATAAGCTGAAGATCTGTAAAATTGATATCGATGCCAACCCCGGAACACCGGGTAAGTTTGGTGTCCGTGGTATTCCAACATTGATGCTGTTTAAAAATGGCAACATTGAAGCCACTAAAGTAGGCGCGGCTTCAAAATCGGAACTATCTGCTTTTGTGGAAACTAATATTTAGTAAGAACTTGCTAACACAAAATTAGTTTGCGGCCGTTTGCTTGAATGTCTGGTAAACGGTCGGCTCGTTTTTTCGAAGATCAAATGGTGATGGTCTAATGGAAGTGTTGACGAGTAAGAAGCTAGTGTAGAAGTAACCTATTCACTTGATTTTATCTGGACTCGTTCTATATTGGATAGTATAGTGATCTGAACGTCGGCATTCAGTCGGCTATTTTTCTATTCAGTAGTTACCTTAACTCCTTTTATCTCCCGCGTTGCTGTAGTTTTGGCTGTGTCTTCTTCTGGCATGTCTGACGCTTTCTTAGCACGAACGCTAACCAATTTTATTTAAACTTCTCCCCTTTCTATCTATGAATTTAACTGAACTTAAGACAAAACCTATCCCTGAATTACTCGATATTGCCCGTGGTATGGGGTTAGATAATCTAGCACGCTCACGTAAGCAGGATATTATTTTTACCATTTTGAAAAGACACGCTAAAAGCGGTGAAGATATTTATGGTGACGGGGTGCTGGAAATATTACAGGATGGTTTTGGTTTTCTTCGTTCTGCTGATAGTTCATACCTTGCAGGACCCGATGATATTTATGTTTCGCCGAGTCAAATAAGACGTTTTAATCTGCGCACCGGTGACACCATTTCGGGCAAAATCCGCCCTCCTAAAGAAGGGGAACGTTACTTTGCATTGCTTAAAGTAGATCAGGTCAACTTCAACAAACCTGATAATTCGAAAAACAAAATTCTATTTGAAAACCTGACACCACTGTTCCCACATGACCGGCTGACGCTAGAAGCCGGCACCGGGAGTACCGAAGATATTTCACCTCGCATTATCGATCTGGTATCGCCTATTGGGAAAGGCCAACGAGGATTAATTGTTTCTCCACCCAAGGCCGGTAAAACCCTGTTACTGCAAAACATTGCACACTCCATTGTTCGTAACAATCCTGAAGTGGATATGATCGTTCTATTGATCGATGAAAGGCCCGAAGAGGTCACAGAGATGCGCCGTATGGTGCGTGGCGAAGTGGTTGCCAGTACCTTTGATGAGCCACCTGCGCGTCATGTTCAAGTTGCCGAAATGGTCATTGAGAAAGCCAAGCGACTGGTTGAACACAAACGTGATGTGGTCATCCTGCTAGATTCGATCACCCGTCTGGCCCGCGCTTATAACACCGTAATTCCTTCGTCGGGAAAAGTACTTACCGGTGGTGTAGATGCTCATGCACTTGAGCGCCCGAAAAGATTTTTTGGTGCAGCACGAAACATTGAAGAAGGCGGAAGTCTTACCATTATCGCGACGGCATTGGTAGATACCGGCTCCAAGATGGATGAAGTGATCTACGAAGAGTTTAAAGGAACCGGTAACCAAGAGGTGCACCTGGATCGTAAAATTGCTGAGAAACGTGTCTACCCCGCATTGAATATTCGCCGTTCCGGTACCCGTCGTGAAGAGCTTTTGACTTCAGAAGAGGAGCTGCAGCACATGTGGATCCTGCGTAAATTGTTGCATTCTATGGATGATACCGCTGCTATTGAATTTCTTGTCGACAAGATGAAAGATTCAAAAACTAATGCCGAATTCTTTGCATCGATGCGGCGTAAATAGAGACACAAGTAAATCAACTGATACCATTCCTATGAGCTACAAGGATCTGCGCGACTTTATTGCTCAGCTAGAAAAAAAGGGTGAGCTGGTTAGAATCACCCGCGAAGTTGATCCCTATTTAGAAATTACCGAAATATGTCATCGCACTCTGCTTAAAGAGGGGCCGGCGTTATTGTTCGAAAATCCCAAGGGTTTTGATACACCGATTTTGGCAAACCTCTTTGGCACCCCTCGCCGTGTCAGCATGGGTATGGGGCAGGATGATCAGGAGCAGCTTCGGGAAATTGGTAAACTTTTGGCCTTCCTAAAGGAGCCTGATCCACCCAAAGGCCTTAAAGACGCCTGGGCAAAACTGCCGGTTTTCAAACAGGTGCTCAATATGAGCCCTAAGTTGCTTAAACATGCGCCATGCCAGCAAGTGACCTGGGAGGGAGATGGTGTAGATCTCTCGAAAATTCCCGTTCAAACCTGCTGGCCTGATGACGCAGGACCATTGATCACATGGCCGCTGGTGGTAACCAAAGGCCCTCACCAGGATCGCCAAAACCTTGGCATCTATCGCCTACAGGTAATTGGTAGAAACAAAGTCATCATGCGTTGGCTTGCTCAACGGGGCGGTGCACAGGACTTTCGTGAATGGAAAATTGCTCACCCCGGCGAACGTTTCCCTGTTGCTGTGGCGTTGGGGGCTGACCCCGCCACAATGCTCGCCGCAGTAACACCAATCCCGGATTCACTTTCTGAATACGCGTTTGCAGGCTTGCTGCGGGGTGAAAAAACTGAAGTAGTGAACTGTGAAGGCAGTGATCTACAACTACCAGCGTCGGCAGAGTATATCTTTGAAGGTTACATCGACCCTGAAGAGATGGCAGATGAAGGACCCTTTGGTGATCATACCGGTTATTACAATGAGGTTGATCGCTTCCCGGTGTTTACCATTGAACGCATTAGCCATCGAAAGAATCCGATCTATCACAGCACCTACACCGGCCGGCCCCCCGATGAACCTGCAATATTGGGCGTGGCACTAAACGAAGTATTCGTTCCCATTTTGCAGAAGCAATTTCCGGAAATTGTGGATTTTTACCTGCCTCCTGAAGGTTGCTCCTATCGGCTCGCGGTTGTCACCATCAAAAAGAAATACCCTGGTCATGCCAAGCGCGTGATGATGGGAGTGTGGTCATTCCTCGGACAATTCATGTATACCAAGTTTGTGATTGTTACCGATGATGATGTTGATGCACGGGACTGGAAGGATGTGATCTGGGCTATGACTACTCGAATGGATCCTGCTCGGGATTCTGTCATCATTGAAAACACCCCGATCGATTATCTGGATTTTGCTTCACCGGTTTCCGGGCTTGGCTCCAAAATCGGAATGGATGCTACCAATAAATGGCCGGGCGAAACTCAGCGAGAATGGGGGGTTCCGATCGAGATGGATGAAAACGTCAAACAACATGTTGATGGGATATGGGAGGAGCTGGGTATTTTTTCTGAACCTTCTAGGGACTAATTTTCAGTTATAGTCGGCTACAGCTTTTCTGCACATTTATCCACCGGTCTAGAAAATCTCATCAGGGTTGAGGTTAAAGCGTTGATCCAGATCATCAAAGGCCGCTCGATCCTCTGCTTTTAATACTTCCAGTTTTTGAGTGATGTTTTTACCCATACCCTGATGAATCACAATTTCGACACGTCGGTTTTTAGATCTATTCTCTGGGGTATCATTATTAACTAGTGGCTTGTTTGAAGAAAAACCACTTACCGTAAAGCGATTTTGGTCCAGTCTCGGTTCTTCAAACAAGTAATGCGCGACGGTTGATGCACGTGCCGAAGAAAGACTCCAGTTTGACTGAAAACGAGCGGTAGATATCGGTCGATCATCCGTGTGTCCTTCAATGGTGATATTGCCTTTCTTGTTCAGCAAGGTGCCGCTAATACGAGTGACGATCGGGATAAAGGCATAGTTGAGCTCATCAGATCCGGACGCGAAGGAACCCTGCTCTTTGATTCTAATGATGATGTCACGGCCTCTGGTTTCTACCTCAATCGCGCCGCCGGCAATCTGGTCAGCTAATGACATAGCAATAGACATCGCATCTTCCTGAGTTTCTCGAATTAACTCTTCAATTTGATCCGTCAAATCCGCCAGGGCTGCTTCTTTTGAAAGTTTGCCTTCCGCGTCATCCTGGAAATCCTCCGAGCATTCCACCGCCAGGGTATTTAAAGAGTCCTGCATAGTGCTCTGCCGGATTTCGTTAATGGGTGTAGGCTCGGGCTTTCCGGGGCTAAATTCCTGAGCGATGATGCTGGTGCCCTTGGGGATATTGTCCGCTTTGACTTCGGCCTGAACGCCAAAAGCCTCCGCCATAGAGCCGGCCAGTCGTTTGAATTTAAGCGCATCCATTTCGGAAAATGACAGCAACAGCACAAAGAAACACATCAGAAGCGACATCAGGTCGGCAAAGGTCATTACCCATGCAGGGATGCCCGCTTCCGGTTCGGGGCAGCTGCACTCTTCGGCGGTATCGCTCATAAGGAGTCGCTAACGTAGTTAAACAGCAGGCTGCTCAGCTACTCTTCCTCGGTTGGACGTTTTGATGGCGGCAGATAGGTTTGTAGCATGGCTTCGATGACTTTAGGGTTTTGGCCACCCTGAATCGCGAGCAGGGCATCGAGTATGATGTTGTTATTACGACTTTCTTCAGTCATTCGTAATTTCAGTTTATCCGCAAGAGGTAGTGTTAGCATGGTGGCAAACATCGCGCCGTAAAGAGTTGTAAGAAGAGCAACGGCCATTGCTGGGCCAATTGATTTTGGGTCCGACATGTTGGATAACATCTGTACCAGCCCGACTAGTGTGCCGATCATACCCATGGCAGGCCCGACGTCCCCCATTGCCATAAATATTTTGCTACCCCAGTCATGACGTTCTTCGCTTTGAGCAATGTCGTTTGAAAGCAATTTTTTTACTGTGTCCGGCTCATGTCCATCTACCAATAACTGGATGCCGCTAAATAGAAATTTATTTTCAGATTCCACGCCCTCTAGAGCAAGTAGTCCACCTTTTCTGGCTTTATCCGCTAACCCTACGACCTCTTCGATCAGCTCTTCTGGCGCTTCAAGTTTAAATTTGAAGGCCTTTGCGGCCACGCCAATAGCGCCTATGAACTGAGCGAGGCTGAATTTCATTAACACGACGAACAGGCTTCCAACCAACACAATGAGTAAGGAGGGCGCATTAAAAAATACCCCAGCGGAACCGCCAAGCACCATTGCGATAATCACAATGGCGAATGAGCCGATGAGACCAAGTAGGGTGGCGATATCCAAAACGAGAACTCCTTAAACGTTATCTCGATAACTCAGCATATTGTTGAGTAGAATGTTTATCCCAATCTGCTCAGATGCAGATTAGGAGTTGTGATAAAAGTTTAGTCTGGAAATTGCTAAAATGTGGCTAAAATAGATCTCCCTAACAGTTTTTTTGGGGGTGTTTATCAAAAATACGTCAAATAGAAAGGCGATCTTATGTCTACCAGAAAACCAAAGCTCGATCTCGATCAATCTCTGATAAAACTAGAGGATTTAGTAGCTGAGCTAGAAGAGGGTTCGATGACCCTGGAAGCTTCATTAAAAACCTTTGAGGAAGGGGTTAAGTTAACCCGTGATTGCCAAAAAATGCTCGATAAGGCGGAGCAAAAGGTTCGTACATTATTGGTGGACCAAGAGCCGATGAAATCCGGTGATGTTGAGAGTGAGTGATTATGCAGCACCTTGATAGTTATTTGCTGCAGTGCAAAACCAGAGTTGAAAGCACGATGGAAAAGTGTCTACGAGAACCTTTCGAATTGGCACCACAACTCCATGAAGCAATCTGCTACTCGGTTTTTGCCGGAGGTAAACGATTACGTCCGGTATTAGCCTATGCCGCGGCCCAGGCATGTGGTGCCCATGTAGCGATCGCCGACCGAGCCGCCTGTGCAGTTGAGTTTATGCATGCCTATTCATTGATTCATGATGATCTGCCAGCGATGGATGATGACGATCTTCGTCGCGGTAAACCAACCTGTCATAAGGTTTATGGTGAAGATGTGGCTATTCTTGCTGGGGACGCCCTGCAGACGCTTGCCTTTCAGGTGTTGTCTGAGAGCGACCATCCAAACCCACAACAGCTACTACAGATGGTGCAGGTGTTGAGCCGTTCTTCAGGCTACCTTGGTATGGTCGGCGGGCAGGCTTATGATTTGGCATCAGAGGGCCAAGAGCGTAATCTCAAGCAACTGCAGGCGATGCACTCTTTAAAAACTGGCGCGTTGATTTGTGCTAGCGTACGTTTAGGTGCATTGAGTGTTGATGGTGTGAGCGATCAGCAGCTCAATCAGCTAGATCAATACGCACAGAAAATCGGTTTGGCTTTTCAAATAAAGGATGACATCCTTGATGTCGAAGCGGATACCGAAACCTTGGGCAAACCACAGGGTGCCGATGTTGCTAAAAAGAAGGCAACCTATCCTGCATTGCTGGGGTTGGAAGGCGCAAAACAGAAAATGCTGGTGTGCTACCAGCAAGCGATAAACGCACTGGAACCCTTTGGTGAAGAGGCTCAACATTTACGCCTGTTGGCACAATATTTTATTGAGCGAGAGTTTTGATCAGCGGTAACGTATTCGGGTGCCGTGTTCCATCGACATGCGGATCTCATCAACGGATACTTCTTTGGGAAAATAGCAGCCAGAAATTTTGCAGCTAGAGATACTGATCCCTTCGATGTTGGTCTCGCGGAAATCGATACCCCGCAGATCTGCGCTTCTAAAGTAACTATTACTCAGATCAAGACCAGCCGCATCAATCTCACGTAAATCGAGACCGCGGAAGTCGCAACCTGATAACTCAGCAGTAACCCCCGCTTTTCTCTGTTCATTAAACTCGGTAATTTTTTCGTCACGCAGTAATTGGTAGAGTGGGTCCTGGGTGATTTGTGGTGCTGCCATGGGGTGAAACTCCTCTTCTGAATGATTATGCCTAAGCTATGGCATAACTATAGTCGAGATTTCAGCTAACCCAGCAGATTGAACTACAGGTTTGTAACCTAACTTTTAGCCGCTCGCTAAAAGTTTCCGGTGGGCTTTTTCAGGTAAGCGCGGGCCAAAATGGGTAACCACTTCAGCTGAAGCTCGAGTAGCTAAACGCCCCGCTTCAGCGTAATCATAACCATGGGTCAGTGCATAAATAAAAGCACCGGCATACATATCACCAGCACCGTTGGTATCTACCGCCGTTACCGGTACGCCCTCAAGTTTATGTAAGGATCTACCATCAAAGACAAGAGAGCCCTTTGCACCGAGGGTGACGGCAAAGGTTTTAGCGATTTTCTTTAATTCAGTGGCGATCTCATCAAGTGATTCTTTACCACTCCATGTTTGGGCTTCCTCTTCATTGCAAAACAGTAAATCAACGCCGCTGGATACCATCTCCTGCAGACCATCCTTAAAAAACTCCACCATTCCCGGGTCAGAAAAAGTCAGTGCTGTTTTGATGCCTTCCTGTTCCGCAATTTTTTTTGCAGAAACGGCCGCTTGTCGAGCGCTATCCGATGTGACGAGATAGCCTTCCAGATATAGATATTCTGACTTTTTTAGCGCTTCAATATCCAGCTCCTGCTCGGATATCGTTTGGGAAATACCCAAAAAACTGTGCATGGTGCGCTCTGCGTCTGGTGTTACCATCACTACGCAGCGGCCAGTTGTGCCCTCATCGCCGTGATCAGACATATTTGATTTTACGCCGGCGAGGTTGAGGTCATGGAGATAAAACTCCCCTGATTCATCATTACCGACTTTGCAGGAATAGAAGCAATTACTGCCAAAATAACTTGCTGCAATAATGGTGTTGGCTGCGGAGCCACCACTGGCGCGTTTTTTTAAACCGAAGGTGCTTTTGAGTTGGTCAAGGATCTGTTCTTGATAATCCTGTTCAACCAGAGTCATCACGCCTTTATCAATATTTGATTGCTCTAAAAACTGATCGGTAACTTCAAACTCTTTATCAACCAAAGCATTGCCGATGGCGTAAATATGGTATTCAGACATAGATTCCTCATGGATCAAACAGCTGTTTATCTGGATTGCGGAGGGTATAAGATTTTGTTTGCGACTGGAAGAGAGGGGATCAATTCTTCCAGTCGTCAGGGAAGAGGATACAGCGGTTTTTCGGATACGTTATCAGCAAACAGGCCTTAGTCAAACATGGCCATAGCCGCTTCCATCTCAGCGCTGATATCTTCCGCTTCTTGTTCTTCGGCGTCCGGATCAAGCCCCAGGCGCGAAAATGCCGGGATTGCAGACCAGTCGAGCTTGGTGTATGGATGATCGCTGCCGAGATAGCTTTGCAGGTTTGCGACCATGACGATATCGACATAATCGGTTCCATCTGATTCACGAGCAAAATCTGTAAATTTGGATGGAACAGGGATCAGTTCAGCGGGAAAGTCCCAGGTTTCAAGAATCAACTGGCCGATTTCCCCCTGTAACTGTAGTAACAGAAAGTCCATGGCTTTTTGGTTTTGATTCAGCTTCGGCTGATCTTCGAGGTAGGTTAAAATTGGCAGTGCACCGATCCGATGTACCAGTCCAGCTAGCGAAGCTTCATCGGGCCGTAGGTTGGTGTAGTGTTTGGCTAGAATATAAGCGATACCCGCAACCTCTGTGCTGCGGCTCCATATTTCGCGCATCTTCTCATCGACTGATGGCGAGGATGCCTGATACATCTGCTGCATCGCAATACCAGTAGCCAGGTTGCCAGCGTAGGCAACGCCGATGCGACTAATAGCCATCTGCAGATTTTCAATCGTTTTAGAACCACGCATCAGGGGGCTGTTGGCAACTTTGATGAGTCGCGCGGATAGCCCAACATCTTGACCGATAACTTTGGTTAATCGTGCTGCTGAAACATCCGGGTTCTTTGCTTCAGTCCGAATTTGAAGAGCAACCTCTGGCAAGGTCGGCAGCTTAATTTCGTCCTTTTTGATTGCCTGAATCAGGTCGTTTCTTACGGCCTCAACGAGTTTTTCGGACATGGTTTTCCTTTCTACTATGTTAGGGACATCTATTTCGTTTAATTCATCTACTGAATATCTTGAAATAAGCCAGGTTGGCAGAGAAATCATCTACTCAGTAGGTATAGCATATGGAAGAGAAAGCAGGCGGAGTTTTTTGCCGTTTTCAGGCTCAAGATATAGGGCTTTAGTCTGTTTTTGAACTTCTTCCTGTGCTTTCACAACGGCTAAAAGTTCGTGGTTTCCTTCGCCCGTTGTGGCTGCGTTGATTACTTTACCTGCTGGCTGGGCCTTCCCTTCAAAAAAAATCTCCAGCCCAGGGGTTGGAGCGATTCCCGAAGAGCTTTGTAACCGAAACAATCGGCGTTTTTGTTTGCCGAGGTAATGGCTGCGGGCGATGATTTCCTGCCCGGTATAGCAGCCTTTTTTAAAGCTGATGGCTCCGATTAGATCGAGGTTAAGCATCTGTGGAATAAATTGCTCGCTGGTTTCAATATGGATACTCGGAGTGCCGTTCCGAATATCCATAAGCGCCCACTCTTTTGATGGCACTTTGTTGCATTGGCTGGAAAGGGCATTCCATAGCTGGATGCCACTTTGAGTTGAACTCATAAATTCAATACGTGCAGTTGTGTCCGCAATACGAATCGCTACGCCAAATTTTGAACAATAGGAGCCATTTTCAGGCATGTCAGGGATAGCCAGTTGAGTATTAAGCAGTTGGTCAGCTTCCTTTCCCCAGCAGCCAATATGTACGAACTGGTCGCTTACATCACTCATTTCAGCCTTTGAGAAGGCAATGTACTTTTTCAGGTAGGTGATTACGGTTTCAGTCAAGCTCGCGTGTAGTATCAGATAATAGGTATCCTGATCCAATAAAAGGCGGAACGTACAAATGGTTTTCCCCTGGTAGTTACAGAGCGCTCCGAGCACACTGCTTCTTTCATCGATCTCATCGAGATTGCAGGTGACCTGGCCCTGCAGAAATTTTTTGGCGTGGGGTCCGGTAACCGCAATCACCCCTTTTTGGGTTATGGCTGTCAGTTTGTGGTCGGTTTCAGGTTCGGCTTTGGCAGATTCAAATCGGCAAATCTCTATATTGGCTGACGTCTCTTCAAAAACCGCGCCCTGTTGTTGTAAAAATTGTCGCCATTCTGGGTTCATAAAAAGAGTTCCTTTTTCGCTGTAATAATCTAAAGTGATTTTTAGGTTGGTTTGCGGTGCGAGCTAGTTTAATCTTCGCCGCAATCTAACTACGTCGCCAACAGGTATTCGTAAGCATGACAAATAGTACTGAATACAATCGCTTCTGGTGGCATAGCCGCCGAGGTATGCTAGAGCTTGATCTGGTGTTATTACCGTTTCTAGAAAACAATTATGCCTCATTTAGCGAGTCAGAAATTGAAAGCTATAGAGCGTTGCTTGAAAGTGAGGATCAGGACCTCTTTTCATGGCTGGTGACGGGTAGGCCACCGGAACCTGAGCACGCCAATATGGTGAATACCATTCGGGAATATGTTCACAACCGTTAGACTGCCCCTCGGGCGATCCCGTATCCTGTTGGTATTGCTCTGTTTTATTCATTTGGCTGGGTTGTTGTCTGTACTCATTTTACCCATCAACCACTATCAGCGTGGCTTGTTGATCGTCGGCATTGCAGTCAGCCTGGTGTATAACTTGAAACAACACTATTTTCGCACTTGCTCCAGAAGTGTACGAGCAGTCATTCTGAAATCTTCCAAACTTCGCATTCAGTCGGTTGAAACTGTACTCGACGAAGCACCCGAGCAAACCTGGTGGCTGGAATTGAACTCAGCTCAAACCAGCGATGATGGTCAGGTTCCGCAACTTCGTGCCAGGTTGGTCGGGAACTACCTGGTTACCCCCTGGTTGGTACTGCTCAATTTTAAAATCGAGGGGCGATTACGGTCGTTTCCGGCACTGCTCTTTTCAGACTCAACCGATGCGGAGCAGTTGCGACGGTTACGGGTCCTGCTTCTTCATTAGAGACCGGGCAGGTTTGTTAGCGGAATGTTGTTGCCGGTGTAAGTATTGTGTTTTCCGCTTTTTTAAGGGTGTCTGGATAGTCCAGCGTGTAGTGTAACCCACGACTTTCCTTGCGCTGTAGTGCGCTTTGAATGATTAATTCGGATACCACGATCAGATTACGCAGCTCAAGCAGGTCCCCGCTGATTTTGTATCTACCGTAGTGTTCGGCGACCTCTTGACGTATCAGCGCGATACGTTTTTCTGCGCGTTTCAACTGTTTGTCGGAGCGCACGATGCCAACATAATCCCACATCAGTCGACGAAGTTCCTCCCAATTGTGGGATACCACGACATCTTCGTCAGAGATGGTCACTCTGGATTCATCCCATTCAAATTCAAATACAGGTTCGGGGATAGATGAAATTTTCTTGAGAATATCCTCGCTTGCGGATTGAGCGTATACGAGGCATTCCAGCAATGAATTGCTAGCCATGCGATTAGCGCCGTGCAGACCGGTAAAGCTGCTTTCTCCAATCGCATATAAACCAGTCAAATCGGTTCGACCAGCGGAATCTATCATGATACCGCCACAGGTATAGTGTGCAGAAGGCACTACAGGAATGGGTTGTTGAGTAATGTCGATTCCCAGCTCCAGGCACCGAGCTTTGATATTGGGGAAGTGTTGCTCAATAAACTCAGGGGGTTTGTGGCTGATATCCAGATAAACAAAATCGCTGCCGAGTCGTTTCATCTCATGGTCAATGGCTCGTGCTACAACATCGCGCGGTGCCAGTTCTCCTCTTGGATCGTATTCATCCATAAACCGACTACCATCGGGGCGAAGCAATTTACCCCCTTCACCTCGAATCGCTTCTGTGATCAGAAAGGAGTGGGCGAGGGGGTGGAATAAAATAGTGGGATGAAACTGGTTAAATTCCATGTTGGCGATGCGGCATCCTGCTCGCCAGGCAATGGCGATGCCGTCACCGCTGGAACCCTGCGGGTTGCTGCTATAAAGGTAGGCTTTGCTTGCGCCTCCGGTTGCAAGGATGGTGCTTTTGGCCAGGAAAAGATCTACTCGGCTTTTGTCGAGATCCAGAATATACGCACCAATAGTGCGCCGCTCCGGCTTGTTCTCGATCACCAGATCAACTGCGAGATGATTCTCAAAAATATCAATATTTGGCTGAGCTTTGACCAGGTCGGTTAACGTGTTTGAAACGGCTTTACCGGTTTCGTCCGCGGCGTGAATAATACGACGCTGGCTGTGGCCGCCCTCTCGAGTTAAGTGGTAGCCCCAGATACCGTCCTCGTTTTCTTCTCGGGTAAAGGGTACCCCCTGGTCTATTAACCACTGAATACAATTTTGGCTATTGGAAACGGTAAAGCGTACCGCCTCTTCGTCGCATAGCCCATCGCCCGCTATCAGCGTGTCCTGAACATGGGAGTCAATGCTATCTTGCTCATTTAATACCCCTGCGATACCACCCTGCGCAAGGTAAGTCGCCCCCTGGCTTAAAGTGCTCTTGCTGAGTAACGCGACACGCAGATCGGGCGAAAGCTTTAGTGCAGCAGTAAGGCCTGCAGCACCGCTGCCAACAATGAGTACGTCGTATTTAAAGTCGGTCATAGATATAGCGGAACCGGTTGCGGAAGGTACAAAAAAGATGAAACACTCGGCCAATTTACATGCAGTCAAGTTGAAGCAGACAATCAGCAAAACCGCCGATGTAGCTTAAACCGTAATGTAAAACGCAGCGCAAACCATAGTTGAATGGGGTCGAGGATCGTGAAATGATCAATTCTGATAATTCTACTATGGTACCGCCTTCGCGGCGAACTTTCCGACGACAGAGCTGTCTAGAATTCGTCGGTGTAATTTGAACTGAAGCAGGTTAACGCAAGGAATTTGATATTGCAGCATGAAGCACCCAGGATCGATGCCGACCAAAAACTGGTAGAGCGCGTGCAAAACGGCGACAAGCATGCCTTTGATATGCTCGTTGTGAAGTATGAAAGCCGTGTTATGTCGTTGGTGCAGCGCTTAGTTCGTGATCATCATGAAGCGCAGGATATTGCGCAGGAAGCGTTTATTAAAGCGTATCGTGCTTTGCCCCGCTTTCGTGGTGACAGTGCTTTTTATACCTGGCTTTATCGGATTGCGGTGAATACCGCGAAAAATCATTTGGTTTCCAAGGGTCGTCGCCCCGCTATTGAAGGCGTCGAGCTAGAAGAAGCTGAGGTGGTGGGTATACCTAAGCTGCAGGACATCGATTCGCCTGAACGCCAATTACTTCGAGATGAACTAGAGGAGGTGATTTACAGTGCGATCAATCAACTGCCGGATGATTTGAAAACCGCGATAACTTTACGGGAGTTTGAAGGTCTCAGTTATGAGGAGATCTCTCAGGTTATGGACTGTCCTGTGGGTACAGTTAGATCACGGATTTTTAGAGCTCGAGAGGCGATTGATAAACAGATCAGAAAGCTAAATCTTGGTGACAAAACAGATGACCAGTCACCGTAAATAAAATTTATTATAGAATTGAAAGTAGAGGTACAAATCATGTCAGAAACAGCGTATGAATCGCTTTCGGCATTGATGGATAACGAGGCCGAAGATCTAGAGATACGTCGGTTACTGAGGCAATACGCGGACCAGCCTGAACTACAGGAAAAATGGGCCCGCTATCAGTTGGTTAGTGCTGTGTTAGGTGGGGATGCAAGCACCGAAACGGGTGTAAATTTATCAAGACAGATTGCTCAACAAATTGAAGAAGAGCCTTGTTATGAAGTAGTAGGTGGGAGGCGTACATTAAAAACCGGCAGGTCGAATTTTTTGAGACCGATGGGCTCTGTTGCAATAGCAGCTTCGGTGACTTTTTTGGTGGTTTTTGGCGCTCAACGTCTTTCGGTTTCGGGTACTGATGTCATCCCTCAGGCCTCGTTTGCAAATCAGAGCGAACTATCCAGCTTTCAAGTTGAGCAGGGCGTGCTGAAAAATGGCGGTACGGCTACCTATAAGAATGGTTATGGCGAGGCTCAGTTAGCCAGTACCGGTACTAAAGCTGGCAATTTATCGGCTGCTAACGATCAGCGAGCCAAGGTACGCCCTGCCACTGTAAAACCTGTCAGAGATATTGATCTGTACTTGCAGCAACATGCACGTAATTCGGCTTTGTCTGGTGTCGGCGGGACAGCTTTTGCGAAGACCGCTGCCTTTAAAGTTGAACAGTAGTATGAATGATTTTCGTGGAATAAAGAGTGCAGCTTTAGTGCGCAGTGGGGCTTATTCGGTGAAGGCACTTCGTTTTATTCTGGTTGCTATTGTCGGGATATTACCCCATTACGCGATGGCTGAATCACATGTTGATACCGTTCAAATTTTAGAACGGATGTCGAATGCCTTTAAAAATTCATCCTATGATGGTGTATTTATCTACTCACAGGGTACGGATGTTAAAACCCTAAGGGTTATCCATAAGGTAAAAAATGGTGTTGAAAAAGAACGTTTGATCCATCTGGATGGTAAGCGTTTTGAGTTAATTCGTGATGGTGAAAAGCTATCCTGTGTTGTACCAAAAACATCCGAAGGTCCAGTGGAACACAAGGTCCCGCCAAGTTCTTTTGCACAATCATTTGTTAGTAACGTGCCAGAGCTTGAGAAAAATTATCATATAAGTGAGGATCGTCAGCATCGATTCTTAGACCGTGAAGTGATGCAGGTTTCGATTATCCCTAAAACAAATGATCGATTTAGTTATCAACTATGGCTCGATAAAACTAGTGGTATTTTACTTAAGTCAGTTTTGAAAAACACCTCAGGGGATGAGCTTGAGCGGTTTCAATTTTCTTCATTAAAAATGGGTGGACCGATTCCTGACTACTTGTTCATGATTGAAAATATGAATCAGGCTCGAGTGGTGAATATTAGTAAAACATCATCGGAAAAAACACGTACAACAAATAAAGGTTGGCGAGTGGGTTGGATACCAACTGGGTTTCATTCAATCATGAGCGATGAGGTGGAGGTAGCGCCTACTTTTATGGGTAATCTTGAATACATGAAAGCATACTCTGATGGGCTGTTTTCGTTTTCTATTCTTGTTGAAAAGATTGAAAACTTCGAAAACTTTTCCTCAGGAGAGCATTCAAGTACCGTTGGTGCCACTACCGTAATGAGTCGAAAATTTACCGATCTAAAAAGTAATTACAGTATTACCCTGGTAGGAGAACTGCCGGTTGAGACAGTAAAGCGTATCCTCGCATCCGTTGTGCAAGAAAGTGGAACCTAGCGATGTTGTTTTCGGTTTTTGGTGAGTAGATATGATTCGGCAGAGTGCAGAAATTGTTAAAGTTGAGTCCGGTGCAGTTTGGGTTAAAGCGCCTCGAAAAACCGCTTGTGGGAGCTGCGCGGCTCAGTCCAGCTGCGGTCAAAATTTATGGTCCAGATTTTTTGAAGATCGGCAACATCCAGTTGAGGTTAGAATTGATTCAGACAGGTTTCCAATCTTGAAATCTGGTGCTCAAGTAATCATTGGTATTCCCGAGTCAGTGGTACTGCATGGTTCTGTTCGGGTTTATATTATGCCACTGTTGTTTATGTTGGCGGCGGTTGTTTTTGGGGGTGTCATATTTGGGCGGTCGGATTTCGTTACAATCCTTTGCGCTGGTCTGGGATTATTATTCGGTTTTTTAGTCGTGCGACAGCAGACTAAAAAAAACCAAAACAGTATTGGCCAATTTCCAGTATTGCTAGAACTTCTCGATCAGAGTTGCCCCTCAGATGACAGTCTACACGCTCATATGGCAGCTGATTAATGCATCTATTTTGATCGCGTGATGCCTTCGCTGCAATCTATGTATCTATCAAACCTGTATCAATAATTCCTGGAGAGACCATGAAGTTAATCGTTGGCAAAAATAATATATCGGTTATGTTATTGCTTGGTATCTTTTTCTTTTCCCCGGTTAGTTTTGCAAGTGCGCCAGATTTTTCAAAACTTGTTGAGCGACATTCATCGGCGGTAGTTAATATCAGTACCACACGCACGGTTGCGCGGGGAGTTTCAAGCAATCAACTTCCCGAGCAAATCCCCGAAATATTACGCCATTTTTTTGGTGAGCCGAATGGTCGTCAATATCAACCCGCACCACCTAGGGAGCAAAGCTCTTTAGGGTCGGGTTTTATTATTTCAAGGGATGGTTATATCGTAACGAACAATCACGTTATTAAGGATGCGGATAAAATTATTGTTCGGTTGAATGATCGACGCGAGCTGGAAGCAACTCTAGTGGGTGCAGATTCAAGATCAGATTTAGCGGTGCTGAAAATTGAAGGAAAAAATTTGCCCACTGTTAAATTGGGTGATTCTGATCGGCTTCGGGTTGGTGAATGGGTGCTTGCGATAGGATCTCCCTTTGGATTCGATTACTCTGCTTCTGCGGGTATTGTCAGTGCTAAGCGACGCAGCCTGCCGAATGAAAGTAACGAAAATTATGTTCCTTTTATTCAAACCGACGTTGCAATCAATCCGGGTAATTCCGGTGGACCATTGTTTAATCTCGATGGTGAAGTGATAGGGATCAACTCCATGATCTACTCGCGCTCCGGTGGTTTTATGGGGCTTTCATTTGCTATTCCCGCTAATGTAGCTAAGGAGGTGATAAAACAACTGCGTGAAACAGGTCGGGTTGAAAGGGGTTGGTTGGGGGTTATTATCCAGGAGGTCAACAGGGATCTGGCAGAATCTTTTGGCCTTAAAAAGCCTCAGGGTGCTCTTATTGCACAGGTTTTAGAAGGTAGTCCAGCGGAAAATGCCGGTTTGAAAGCGGGTGATATTATCACTAATTTTGATGGTAAAGAGGTGGTGCTTTCTTCTGATCTACCCTATCTCGTCGGCAGTATGCCGGTGGGTAAAAAAGTTGAAATTGAGTTAGTCAGGCAGGGTAAGCACAAAACCATTGAGTTTGAAATTGGTGCGTTGCCCAGAGCCCCGGGCGAACAGGCTTTAGCCTCAAAGGGGGATTCAAAGCAACGTGATAACAGGCTTGGTGTAGTGGTTTCAGATACAGCAAATGGTGTTCTGGTTGATGATGTGGCACCAGCAGGTGTTGGTGCGGCCATTGGATTGCGGCCTGGAGCAGTCATCACTATGATAGGCAATCAGCCTGTTAACTCGGTGAACACTTTTAATCAGATCGTTAAGAACTTGCCGGCGAATCGCCTAATTCCCATGCGAGTGGTATACAAGGGTATGGCTTCTTTCCTGGCGTTTAAATTGTCGGAGTAGGTTTTACCTGACCAGCGCGCTAAAGCAGCAACCCGCTGGTCAGGTATCTATTGAATTGGCGTATAGGCCAGGCCAGTGGATTTCCAACAGGCTGCTAGGTTGTTTCAGCTGCTGGTGGTCGAGTTAACGCGATCAATATGACCACTACCATACCCACCGTAACATAACCGTAAAAAGCAGGTTGGTAACTGCCCAGTTTGTCATAACTCAGCCCCGACAATATCGGCCCTAGTCCTGCACAAAGAGTACCTACCAGCGCACTTACGCCAAAAAGCGTTGCGTATGCAGTAGGGCCAAAATAGTTTGCGATTACCGTGGTGGCTGCCACAAAGGCAAAACCAAATCCCAGCCCAAATAAAATTGCGAAACTATATGCCATAAAATGGTTGGTGGCATTGAGCAGCAGGATAAAGCTGGCAAGTTCAACCGCGAGTCCGGCCATGAGTATTAAGCGGGGTTCGATTTGATCCCCCAGTATCCCTGCCATTATCCTGCCGACGACCCCGGTAATTCCGGTCATGCCAATCACAGAGCCAATAAACAGAGGTGCAAACCCCGCATCCTTAAGAAAGAGTACCACCTGACTTGTAACGATGGTTGACCCAAAAAGTGCGGTACAGGTTCCAAGAGTGATGAACCAGAATGCACGGGTTCGCAGAGCGGTCCCTATTTGCCACTCGGCATCCGTTTGGTGGACTTTGCGCGGTGCAGCACTGGAGTCCGGCGATGCGAGTTCTTCTAATTCGGAATCGGATAAACCGTCAGGGTTTTGGTTTTTCTGCTGTGGCGTTTCTACAACAAAGAACAATGTGATGACGGACGCGATGATCGAACCGATCGCCATTGCTAGCCACACCAGGCGCCAGTTGCCAGAAACTTCAATAAGTTCTACAAAAAGTGGCGACAGCAAAATAGCGGAGACGCCGCCGATTGCCATAAAAATTCCCAGTGATGTAGCTCTTTTCAGAGTGAACCAATTGGCGATAATCTGACTGCCAGGTAGGACAGTTTGCATGCCAATACCAATACCCATCAATACACCGGCACCCAGATAGAACTCCATAAGGGATTGGGCAAAATAGGTGACCATGGCACCACTAGCGGCGACAAACCCACCGATTATCATCACCGGCCGCACCCCAAATTTACCGATCATGCCCGCTACCACCGGGCCTGCAAGCCCCATGGAAACCATCAATATGGCCATCCCCGCTCCAGCGGAGGTGCGGTTCCAGCCCATCTCTTCCACCATCGAAGGTAACACGACAACGAAGCCGTATATTTGTGGCCCCATCGCAAATAGATATATGAAGCAAAGCGCTATCAGTAGTTTCCAGCCATAGAACATATGGACACCTTATTTTTATAATTAGTTTTCAGGTTTAATGTGATCAGAATACTCTAATCAAACAGTTCAGAGTACTAGGGTATAGATCGGTCTCAGCGATGATTTTCAACGGTTGGTGGGATGACATCACCCCTGGCCTGCATATTCAGGGCCTGCGGGTGATCCAGATAGTGCTGTCGAATGCTATCCGCTAACGCCTGCTTAACCTCGTCGTCTATTGGGCAGAGCGATATTACGGGCAAAGGTGCTAATATGGCTTCGAGCAGTTGATCCTGTGGTGAGTCCAGGCGCTGTTTCCAGGATGCCAATAAATCCCTGTCGATATGGGAGGGTAGCGATCCAAGTATGCCGATATCATTTTGATTGTGTACCAGTAGCCCCGAAGTGGTGCCACGATCAAGGGTCAGTACCTGAAACATATACAGAGTGTGATAGGCGAGCTGCTGCTGGAAATCTTCGCTGGTAGGGTTTGGGTGATGCTCAATCGCTTCCTTCATCAGCTGCGAATAACACTGAATGACTGCTTCGCCAACTGATTTGGCTAGTTCGAAATCCGCCTGTGAATCGTCAGTGCAATAGTTTTCAAGATAGAAATGAGATACACCACGGTGCCGACCTAAAGCAGGAATATTGAAATAACGATCCCCCTGAGTGGAGCCTTCAGCATAGTGATCTGGCGCAGCATATTTCAAGCATGTACTAAATGCCTGGGCTGCGCTTTCAAGAGGTATAGAGGGGTTAAGGTCCGCCATTATGCGCCAATATCCAGCGCCACTTTTCATCTCAGTCCAGCTAATATGCATGTGCATGGATGGTGCATGGGGGTTTTTGGGGTGGATGATGGTCGATAGGGCAGTTGCGGATCCCAGAGCTTTTTCTGGCAAGTCGTCGTAGTGAATCTGCGATACATTTACCGATGCACGGTTAAACAGTTTTTGGTCGGCGGCCATAAAACGTATACCGCCACCATGTCGACCATTTTCACGCAGCCATTCAACGGGCAAAAAACCCTTCCCGTCACCGAGCTGTTGGCTGACCTTCGACAGGGCATCGACCAAGCCTTGCTGTAAACCTTCCACCAGGTTGTATGCACGTTCCGCAGCTACGGAGGTGGTTCTTGTTCGTTCCCCTGCTTGTTCCGCTGTTTGTTTCATACCAAAAGTCTACCAGATCAATAAAACGCTGAATTTAACAAGCGAATCGCGATCTGGCAAACCGCGATAGATATGGGCTCTTTTTTCCTAGTTCAGCAAAGGGAGGTTGGTCGAAATATCTATTTTCGAATTTCGCAGTTTCCCCAGTCACATGACACCAGGATCGAGGTTTTATCAGGGCAGGTAGCCTCAAATATTTCCGCGGGCCAGTTTGCTTTAAGTGTTTGGATTTTTGGATCGCGGCATCGGTTCCTGATCACAAGCCGTTCGGCTGTAATACTGCTGCGAGAATAAGCTTTTCCGGTTTTTGAACTTACTTCAGCTTGCTGAACATACAGGTCTTTACCCTGGCGACCTTTTTGCTGATCCAGGGTTAACAGTAATTTGTACAGGTCTCTGTTTTTATTCAGATCCATTTTTCCTTCATTGTACTTCGCAAGCACCGTCTCGCAGGAAAGTGCACGATCACTCGCCTGCAGGATTGGTTTAGCAAGTGTTTCCGCCTCAAGGGCAACGTCCATTGCCAATGCCATTGCGTATCGTGAACCCGCTGCCTGCCGATCACCGTTCAAAGTAATTAAATTGTAGGAGAATCCGAATTCTGCGGCTTCAACAAAAGAACCATTTCGTTTCCACCAGCTTTGATGCGTTTGCCAGGAATGGTTTTCCAGTGTTGTGCTGATATCACCGCAGTAATCAGCAATTTGACGCAATGTGGCGTCTTGAGCTAATGCGTGAAAAATAGCTTGCTCCTGCGGGGGGGCGAGTAGGTCCGCTGGAGCAGGCTGACGCGAGCAAAATCACGGATAACAATATAAATTTCTTCAAGGTGGTGGTTCCTGTAGACGGATTTGGTTATCCGTAAATTCTAGATCGGACCTCCAGAAAGTAAAGGCGAAATTCGCTGAGTATAGGCAGTATAAATCTCCTTTTGGCTGTAGATCAGCTCCTCAAAAATGACCAGCCTATACTATAATTAAACACTGTCTCGCCCAATTAAAATTACTCAAAATAGGATGCTAATAGTTTGGATATTGCCTGGATATTATGTGCGGCCATGCTGGTGTTTGTTATGCAAGCCGGTTTTTTATGTTTAGAAACTGGTCTGGTAAGAAGCAAGAATAGTATTAATGTGGCTGCAAAAAATATCACCGATTTTACCATTTCCAGCGTCGTATTCTGGGCCTTTGGTTTCGCGGTTATGTTTGGCGATAGTTTTTCTGGCTGGATTGGTACAACTAACTTCTTGTTCGGCGAAGGTAGTAGCCCGAAGTTAATCGCTATATTCCTTTTCCAAATGATGTTTTGTGGCACCGCTGCAACCTTAGTATCCGGTGCAATAGCAGAGCGGATGAGCTATTTCGGCTACCTCACGGTAACGGTCACCATATCAGCGTTGATATACCCAATAGTAGGCCACTGGGCATGGGCAGGAATTATTTCCGGTAATCCCACGGGATGGTTAGAGTTGTTGGGTTTTGTAGATTTCGCGGGTTCAACGGTAGTGCATTCTGTTGGTGGTTGGGTTGCCCTCGCAGCGGTGTTGGTCATCGGTCCGAGAATAGGAAAATACGATATATCGGGTAGACAGATACCGGGCAGCAATATTCCGATGGCCGCATTGGGTGGTATGTTGATCTGGTTTGGTTGGTTTGGGTTTAACGGCGGCAGCGGTTTGGAATGGAATGATCAGGTTCCCTCCATTTTGCTGAATACCTGCTTAGCGGCATTTTGGGGTGGAATAGTAGCGACCGCGCTGAAGTACAAATCAGAGGGCTATATTGACGTACCTGGAATTATTAACGGTGTGTTGGCAGGCTTGGTGGCCATTACTGCGAGTTGTAATGCAGTGGGCGTCGAAGCCGCAGCTACTATCGGTGCTGTCGCTGGATCCCTCATATTTTTCGGCGATAATTTACTCGAACGTCTGCGCATAGATGACACCGTCGGTGTGATTCCTGTGCATCTATTTGCAGGAATTTGGGGGACCATCGCCGTCGCAATATTTGCTGAAACTGGCACCTCGTTTTTAATGCAACTTCAATCCCAACTTGTTGGTATTGGCGCAGCGGGGCTTTATAGCTTTTTTGTCGCCTATTTCGTATTTCGTGTTGTACATCACTTTTATTCAATGCGAGTTAATGAAAAGGCCGAGCTTATTGGTTTGAATGTGTCTGAGCATAGGGTTAGTACGGAGGTCTTCGACTTACTTTCAGCAATGAACGATCAGCACCAACTGGGTGATTTTTCCCAACGTGTTCCGGTAGAGCCTTTTACAGAGACTGGGCAAATTGCCCTTCAATACAATAGAGTGATCGATAAAGTTAATCAGGAAATTCATCAACGTGATGAAGCTTTTGCGGCGTTTAAGAAAAGCGAATATCGGAACGGTGCTATCCTGGAGGCGGCGATGGATTGCATTATTACCATTGATAACAAGGGTAAGATTCTCGATTTTAACCCGGCTGCAGAACAGTGCTTTTCTGTGGGTAAGAAAGCGCTTATAAACTGTGTATTTTTCGATATGTTTATGGAGGCTGACGCAGCCGCATTGGCTAAAAAAAGCCTGGAAATGGGTTTCACTTTAAATGAAGGTCTCATAGTGAAGAGACAAAATATTACTGAGTTAGTACGTTTTGATGGAGAAAAATTTCCGTCTGAAATTGTGATTACCAGAACCACCGATGGCCATAGTTCGGGTGAAGAGTATACGCTTCATATTCGTGATATTACCCAGCAACAAAAACTACAAAAAAGGCTCAAGTTATTAGCTTACAATGACCCATTAACTGGCCTCTATAATCGCACCTATTTTATGATGAATCTGGAGGAACGAATTCGATTTCATAGTAAAACACCCGGCGCAGTTGTGCTGATGTTTTTGGATCTTGATCAATTTAAAAAAGTTAACGATACGTTAGGCCATAAAGTGGGAGACGAGCTTCTTTGCGATACAGCGAAGCGACTGACTAGACTCACTAGGGATGTAGATGTGGTTGGACGTTGGGGCGGCGATGAGTTTTTAGTTGTGATGTCCGGTAACATAACGATTGAAGCTGCGGTTAAAAAAGCTAATGAAATACTTGTAGCAATGCGCCAACCCTTCACATTAGGAGGGAACAAACTTACCGTATTGACTAGTATTGGGATTTCTATTTCAGAAAATGGCGAAACCGATGCGGATCGTTTGGTGCAGCATGCTGACCTTGCTATGTATAAAGCAAAGCAATCCGGTCGAAATGTCTACCGTATATTCAATTCTGAAATGGAGCAAGCCGCCCAACAGCAGTTTCGATATGAAATCGCATTGCCAGAGGCAATGGCAAAAAACCAACTGCTTCTTCATTTTCAACCAAAAGTACGTTGTGATACAGATCAAGTGGTGGGGTTTGAAGCGCTGCTGAGATGGCAACACCCAGACTATGGTCTAATTTCACCCGGTGAATTTATTCCTATTATCGAAGGATCAAATTATATTGTTGAAATAGGTGAATGGGTCATTGAAAACGTGGTACACCAGTTGGTTGAATGGCGAAGAAATGGCTATCGGTTACTACCCATTGCGGTCAACATTTCCGGGCATCATATGCATGATCCATCTCTAGTAGTATTTGTGAATGATATTTTGAAAAAAAATGATATCGCTGGAGAGCTCATTGAAATTGAAATTACCGAAGGTGCGTTAACTGGAAATACCGATGAAAGTATTGCGGCGATGGCAGAGCTAAAAACGACCGGTATTAAGCTTTCTATTGATGACTTTGGAACGGGTTATTCATCTCTAAGTTACCTCAAAAAATTCCCGGTTGATGTTCTTAAAATTGATCGTGCATTTATTATAGAGTGCGCATCGAATAACGAAGATGGTGCTATATGTAAAGCGATTATTTCCCTGGCTAGGAATCTTGGTTTAACGATCGTAGCTGAAGGTGTAGAGACGAAAGAACAGTTGGCGTTTCTGAAAAGATATGATTGCGATATATATCAAGGCTATTATTTTAGTCGGCCGCTCAGTTCGGAACATATTCCAGTTTTGTTGGGATAAATCTACATTCCACTAAATATCCTCAAAAGGATACTCATCTTTATTTTACAACGGGTAGTTGGCTTAGGTGCTGTGACACCGTTTTGTAGATGTTTTCTGGGTTAGGGTTTCTGTAGAGACACACACTTTCTATCGACGGTTTGTTAGCCCAGAGGCGTTCCGAATCAAATCGAATGTGGTCACTAATTCTTATAATACCAGTGGGTTCGATTAGAACTGTCCTTTTCAAAAAACATTTCAAGCCGGAGCAGTAGGTAGGGCTCGGGTTTGTAATCATCAAGTCGATCAAACCCAATACCTGGAATAATATCCAGGTACAACCAGTTGTCGTGCAGTAGTGTTCTGTAATCCAGTTCGATGTAGGCATCGGTTAACACGGTATTGTGTAGGCTCTGCTCCAGAATACCGAAATTGTGTTCGAGTATATGATTCTGTGTTATTCGTCGTACCAGTTGGATGATGTGGATGGCTTGCATTTTGTCGATCTCTTCTCGCCATTCGGTACTGTTGGTAAGCCGAAAGAAATAGTCGGGTGAGATGATTTTTTCGTAGTTGAATGATGCGTTAGCAATGGCTCCCTTATCGAGGAATTGCGAAAAGCGCAGCCGCAGGGGAATAGAGGATGTTTCGTTCAGTTCCCAGCGTCGCCAAACAGTTGATCTAATGAAGGGGTCTAGCGGAAAGTTTAATTTAAGGCCCGCCTTTGCCGATGCGCGCCAGGTAGCCGTTTTCCTGTTTTCGGCTTTGATGGCGGCGGAAATCGAACCATCTTCAGTTGGATTGAATTCAGGGAGGCCTGGTTTATCGACTTCGCGGCTTAGATCCTCCTGATCGATATCGCTACCAATCACCAACCGAAGTCGTTTTTTTGTCAGTGGTAGATCGATTCTGAATTTGACGCTGGTATCAAATTGATCGTCGTGGTTTCTTCGAAAACCTGGCTGCAGACGTATGCGAAGAAAACTATAGTTATGCAATTCTAAGGATTCTTCACCCGCAAAAAAATTGTCAATACTTCGTGCCGTTACCTCGACCCCATAAGTGACCTTTTTCTGGGAATTGGACAACCACTCGAGGTCGGGTTTAAAAAACTGAAAACTACGTTCCAGCAACGACGGAGGCGGGGGTGTGTCTTCGAAATCAATGATCGGGATCTTTTCATCAGCCTGAATTGCACTTTTACGATCGACGGCAGCGCTAACATCAACAACCGAAGAACCTTCGGCAGCCCATATCGTTGCCGTGAATGAGCAGGTTAGTACAAGAAAAAGCAGGTGGGTTTTAGTGGTAGATAAGTTACACGGTATACACATGGTTATAGATGATGGTCGGCATAATAGGGCATTCAAGCGATAACCATATGTTTTGGGTAACCTTCATCTCAAAGCTGATCGAATTTCTCTGAGCTTTGCTTTGATCTTACGGGTGTTTTCAGGGCCCATCCGAATGAGTTGTTTCTGAACTTTTGAAAGTTGTTCCAACTGTTTATCTTCAAACCGGTACGTAACGGATGGACGCACCAGTTCAATGTCACCTTCGAGATCAGGTGTTGCCATGAGCTCATCAATTGCGTCTATGAACACTTTGTTAAAATCTGTTTGTGGGTTTCCCAGTTCGTGATAGGCCTTGGTGATGAGTGAGCTGTTTTCCTGATAAAGACGGACAATTTCTCTGCCATCCAGGCTCGTAAAAAAGTCAGTGATAGCGTCATACCGATGGTAGCTCTCTGGGTCAAGCCGGTAGTGTTTGGGCCGTGTTTCAATCGCGTTGAACTTACCCCTTATCGGTAGGTGTTCAAGTTGTCCTCGTATCAAGTTTGCCTCGGAGAGGCTATTCACAAAAATTACAAAACGTCGGATAAGATCATTTTCAGGCAGCCATTGATCGATGTTTGATGATGCAAATGCATCGTCAAGCTCGTCGCGTGCGTAGTCATCGCTATTGTCTAGCGGCGGCAACGGCAGAGTGGTAATAGATGGAACGGATACTGTTGGCTCAGTCGGAGGTTTTGTTGCCGGTATTGGTTTTGCGGGCTGCGGTTGAAGTGCAGGCAGCGGCAGCGCAACGGTGCCTGCTGGAGGTGGCTCTACAACGGAAGCGGGTTTGTTATCTGTGGCATCGGTGCTCCCCGTATCAGTGCTCACTTTATCGGAAGCGGGCCACAGTAGATAAACTAGCAGTGCCAGCGCCGCTAGCGCCGCGCCTGTTAACGTAACTAATTTAGGGCTAAGGGTTTTTTTTTGGGTTTCTGTATTTTTTGGCTTGTTCACAATTCACATCCGGTTACATCTCGTTATTACGATTTTGTTGCTGTGAGAGTGCTTGATGTGAGTCGGTTTGTCTACAAGAAGTTCCCCAAGGTAAAGGAGGGAAGGGTAAACCTTGGGGAAATCCAGATTATTGGCCGACGATTGTGTGCCACTCAGGGTGTTGTGAGCGTTTGCCCGCTACCTGGTCAAAATACATAGCCTGCAGTTTTTGGGTTATGGGGCCTCTATGGCCTTCACCAATATCCCGTTCATCGAGGTTGCAGATGGGGGTTACTTCCGCTGCGGTGCCGGTAAAAAATGCCTCGTCAGCAAGGTATACCTCATCACGGGTGAGACGTTTTTCATAGATCTCCATGCCAAGCTCTTCGGCAAAGCTAAACATGGTGCGGCGGGTGATGCCGTCGAGACATGAGGTTAATTCCGGGGTATAGAGAACGCCATTTTTTACGATAAAAATATTTTCGCCGGAACCTTCAGCAACATAACCTTCATTGTCAAGAAGCAGAGCCTCTTCAGCGCCGCCTGACATGGCTTCTCGCAGGGCGAGCATCGAGTTGATGTAATTGCCGTTGGCCTTTGCCTTACACATACTGATATTAACGTGATGGCGGGTGTACGACGAGGTACGTACTTTGATACCTTTTTCCAGGGCTTCCGGTGACATATAAGCGGGCCATTCCCAGGCCGCAATCATGACGTGAGTCTTCAGGTTGTCAGCGCGTAGCCCCATGCCTTCAGAGCCGTAAAAAACCATTGGCCGTAGGTAGGCTTCGGGTAAATTATTGGCACGAATGACCTCAACCTGAGCATCGTTAAGCTGCTGCCGTGTGAAGGGGATATTCATCATCATAATATGGGCGGAACCAAACAAACGGTCCGTATGATCCTGGAGACGGAAAATGCTGGGACCCTTTTCTGTGCGGTAGGCTCGCGTACCCTCAAATACACCCATACCGTAGTGCAGGGTATGGGTTAACAGGTGAACCTTGGCATCACGCCATGGGATCATTTCACCATCAAACCAGATTACGCCATCTCGGTCAGCCATTGTTTGTACAGACATTTGCATTCTCCTTCGTTGTTCTTTAAGCACCCCGCCGGGTTCAAGTTTTCGCAGCAGGGTCATACGTTATTTGGGCCATTAACAGCCTTAGTTTGATGCTCCAGCTGTTAAATTTCAAAGCCGGCCAGTTTACCTGTTTATTCGGGGTTTGTACGCAGGAACCTTGGGTTGATGCGTTAAAAATATAGGCTTGATTGCATCTATATCTGATTCTCCGGTGTTACCCGTAATACTTCATCGATGGTAGTCACACCGGAGCTAACCTTTTGCGCGCCACTCAATCGTAGAGATTGCATCCCTTCTTTATTGGCTACCTGTGCAAGCTCTGGCAGATCGACCCCTTCGTGAATATGTTGGCGCAGGTTCGCTGAAAACGGCATAACCTCGTAAATGCCTTCACGGCCCAGAAACCCAGTGTCTCGACACTCACTGCAACCAACTGCTTTGTGCACTTTTTCGGGCATCGGGATCCGCCGAGGTCGGGTCAGGCTATCCCAGCCAGTTGGATCTGGGTTGACCGCTTCTTTACAGTCTGGGCACAGCACCCGTACCAAACGTTGCGCCATGACACCTAACACGGTGGCCTTGATTAGATAGGGTGGAACCCCTAACTCCATAAGTCGTGAAATGGCTGAGGGCGCATCATTTGTGTGTAACGTAGAAAGCACCAAATGGCCGGTTAGTGCCGCTTGAATGGCCATCTCGGCGGTTTCCAGATCTCGAATTTCACCTATCATGATGATGTCAGGGTCTTGTCGTAACAGCGCCCGCACGCCGCTGGCAAAGTTCAAATCAATATTATGCTGTACTTGCATCTGGTTAAAACTGTCTTCAACCATTTCGATCGGATCTTCAATGGTGCAGACATTCACTTCCGAGGTTGCGAGTTGCTTCAGTGACGAATAGAGGGTGGTGGTTTTGCCCGAACCGGTAGGGCCCGTCACCAGTACAATGCCATTGGGTTGCTTGATCATCGACTGCCAGCGCTGATAGTCGGTATTCTCAAGCCCTAGCTGCTGGAAGCTTCTCAACAGCACATCGGGGTCAAAAATCCGCAGTACCATCTTTTCACCGAACGCCGTGGGTAGGGTTGAAACCCGAAGTTCCACCTCGCTACCGTTGGGGCGACGGGTTTTGACACGACCATCCTGAGGGCGTCGTTTTTCCGCCAGGTTAAGGCGAGCTAGGGTTTTGAGACGGCTGGTGATGGCCGCCGCCACCTGTTGTGGGAATTGGTAAACCGTATAGAGTACGCCGTCGATCCGTAGTCGAAGGTTGCCCACATCCCGGCGTGGTTCAATATGGATATCACTGGCGCGTTGATCAAAGGCGTAGTTCAGCAACCAGTCAACGATATTAACAATGTGCTGGTCATTCGCTTCTGGTGTTTTGGTTTTTCCGAGTTCCAGTAGCTGTTCAAGATTGCCGAGCTGGCTGGTATGGCCGCTGTCACTTTTTTTAGCGCCGCTGACCGAGGAAGCCAGGCTATAAAACTCTATCGTGCAGCGGTCGATATCCGCTGGGTTGGCGATCACACGCTTTATCGGTTGTCTTAATACGTGGGCCAGATCCTGCTCCCAACCGCTCGCCATCGGTTCTGCGCTGGCAATAAGTACAAACTCAGGTCGCACATCCACCGCCAAAATTCTGTGCCGTTGCGCAAACGCCAGGGACATGACTGAAGTGACGTTGGAAACATCCACCTTTAAGGAATCAATGCGGTGATAGGCCTGATCAGGGTGTTGTTCTGCCAGCCAAACCGTCAGTGTTTCGAGGTCAAGTTTTTTGCTATCGGTTTTGGCATTAGCAAGCCCAAGGCTGGCGATCTCCTCAAGGGGGTGTTTCTTCGCCCGCGGGTCACGGGGCGCTAGTAACGCCTTTTCGTAATCCTGTTTGCCGAGATAACCCTGCTTGAGTAGCGATTTGAGCAGGCCGGGCCTATCTAAAAAAAGATCCATAATGATGTGTACAAAATACCGGATAGAGCTCGAAACAAGCAGTTGAAAAATAAAGGTTGGTGAACAGACGTAGGGTAATCATATACGACCACTGTGATTATAGACGGCCAATGTCCCGCTAATCTAATTCCTGTACACGGACATTAAAATAACAGCACGAATCGCAGCGTGGACGAAACCGATAAAAATGGTCAAGATAGCTGTACGGTCAAGATAACAGTCGAACAAAACCAGCCTGAACTCATCAAACCTATTTACAACTACTCTTCATCTTATAAGTGATACTAATGCCAGCCGAGCCTTCCCAGCCCTCTGTACTATCCATGCTTCATCAGTTGATCGAACTGCCGTCGGTTAGCTGTACTCAGCTGTCGATTGACCAGTCTAATCTGCCGGTGATTGAGCGGCTGGCACAATGGTTAGGTGATATGGGTTTTGAAACCGATATTATCAATGTAGAAACCACACAGGGCAGGCCCGCCAAGGCCAACTTGATCGCAACCCTTGGCTCGGGCCCCGGCGGTTTAGTGCTATCCGGCCATACCGACACCGTGCCCTACGATGATCACCTGTGGAATATCGATCCACTCAAACTCACCGAAAAAGATAACCGTTTATATGGTCTTGGCTCAACCGACATGAAAGGATTTTTCCCGATTGCGATTGAAGCAGCACGGGCTTTTAAGGATGAAAAATTAGCTGCGCCTTTGATTATTCTTGCCACAGCGGACGAAGAAAGCTCCATGTCCGGCGCAGCCGATCTGGTGCGCATTGGTCGCCCCAAAGCCCGCTGCGCAGTGATCGGCGAGCCGACGGGCCTGAAGCCCATTCGTTGCCACAAAGGTATGATGATGGAGTCAATAACCATCACTGGGCAGGCGGGCCACTCCTCTGATCCAGGCCTCGGAAATAACGCAATGGAAGCGATGTTTATCGTCGCGGCTGATCTAGCCCAATTTAGATCTGAGCTGCAGGCCCGCTACCAAAATCCACTGTTTACCACGCCGGTTCCGACTATCAATTTTGGTTGTATCCACGGCGGTGATAACCCCAACCGAATTTGCGGCAGCTGTGAAATGCAGTTCGATATTCGTCCGCTGCCCGGCATGAATAATGAAGAGGTAAGAGCAGCCATTCGTAAACGACTGGCACCACTGGCACAACGGTTAGAGATTGGCATTGAATTGAACTCACTGTTCTCCGGCATTCCCGCCTTTGAGACACCGGCTGATTCGGCGCTCGTGAAAGCTTGCGAAAAACTCACAGGGCACGCCGCCGCTGCCGTCTCATTTGGGACTGAAGCACCATTTCTGCAACAACTCGGTATGGATACCTTAATTATGGGCCCCGGCGATATCGATCAGGCCCACCAGCCGGATGAATATATGAGTCTTAATCAGGTGCAACCCGCCATTGATCTGCTTAAGCAGCTGATCACGCGGTTTTGCATGTGAAGGGGCGCTGAGCAAAATGAGCCAGGAATTTAAAAATCACTTTTCCAGCCAGGCAAAAGCATACAGCCGTTACCGCCCCACCTATCCGGTTGAATTATTTGAGTGGCTAGCCAAGCAAGCGCCAGCCCGCGAGCAAGCCTGGGACTGTGCAACCGGCAATGGGCAGGCCGCGTTGGGCATAGCAGAATACTTTGACAGGGTGATCGCTACCGATGGCAGTGAAACCCAGCTTGCCCATGCTAGCCGCCATCCGAAGGTTCATTATCAACAGGGGGTAGCGGAAACCAGTGGCCTCGATAGCGATAGTTTTGATTTGATCACTGTTGCTCAGGCCCTACACTGGTTTGATCTTCCACAGTTTTTCGCGGAGTGCCAACGGCTGTTAAAACCACAGGGTATTGTTGCGGTCTGGAGTTACGATATCCTGCGGGTTACCCCCGAGATTGATCAAATTACCGATCATTTCTATTCCAATATCGTCGGTGACTATTGGCCACCCGGCCGAGAGCGAATAGATCAAGGGTACGGAACGCTGGAATTCCCATTTGATGAAATCGAAACCCCTGAATTTAGGATGTCGGCAAACTGGTCACTCGAGCATTTTATTCAGTACTTCAGTACCTGGTCTGCGGTTCAACGCTACAAAGAGCAAAATCAGACTGATCCGGTTGAATTGATCAAAGAAAAGTTTATCTCTGCATGGGGCAATCCCACCGAAAGCAAAATCATCAATTGGTCGATCACCCTGCGGGTGGGTGTGCATAACTAGCTAGCTTCATATTTGCTCAAAAAATAGTACGGTAGCGCATTGCCGACGTATAATCGGAACATCTATTACACTTCACTTGATTAAAACCAATTTCCAGGAAAGACCTTCGTGGCCACCGCTGATCAATTTATAAGCTGGTTCAGGCAATCATCGCCCTATATTCATTCCCACAGGGGTAAAACCTTTGTGTTGATGATTCCCGGTGATGGCGTTGCGCACCCGAATTTTTCAAATATCATTCATGACATTGCACTGCTAAACAGCCTCGGTGTACGTCTGGTACTGGTACACGGTATGCGGCCGCAAATTGATGCAGAGTTGATAGTTCGAGGTGTTGAGCCGGTTTTTCATGGCAACGTACGTGTCACCAACGATGCGGCGTTGCCTGCTGTGATCAGCGCAGCGGGCCAGTTGCGTATTGCTATTGAAGCCGAGCTTTCTATGGGGCTGGCCAACTCGCCGATGCATGGTGCCCGTATTCGGGTCTCCAGCGGTAACTTTGTGGTCGCTAAACCGATTGGTGTTCACGACGGCGTGGACTTTTGTCACACAGGTGAGATCCGCAGGCTTGATATCGATACTATCCAGCGTCAGCTTGATAACGGCGATATTGTGCTGCTTTCACCCCTGGGCTATTCGCCGTCAGGGGAGGTATTTAACCTTTTGATGGAGGAGGTCGCCACGACGATTGCCATCGGTCTGAGTGCAGAGAAAATCATAGCCCTTGGTAGCCATAAAGGTGCACTGGATGCAGACGGTCAATTAATCCGAGAGCTCACCAACCAGCACCGCATCGGTGAAGCGATTGATTCTGATGAATCCCTGTTAAAGGCCTGTTTGAGCGCCTGTAATGCGGGTGTACGTCGCGGCCATTTGATCAGTTATCAGGAAGATGGTGCGTTGCTGCAGGAGTTATTCACCCGAGATGGTGCCGGCACCCTGATTAATCAGGGCGACTATGATCAGGTACGTTCTGCGACGATCGAAGATATTGGCGGCATATTAGAGTTGATTCAGCCGTTGGAGAGGGATGGTACTTTGGTGCGTCGCTCCCGTGAACTGCTGGAAACGGAGCTGGATCGGTTCACGCTTATTGAACGCGATGGCATGATTACCGCTTGCGCAGCGCTCTATCCATTTGCCGACCAACCCATTGCAGAGGTCGCGTGTGTGGTGGTGCATCCCCAGTACCGTAAAAGCCAGCGCGGTGAACTGCTGCTTAGCCACCTTGAAAAACAGGCCCGGGGGCAGGGAATCAAACAACTGTTTGTACTCACGACCCGCACTGCGCACTGGTTTAGAGAAAAAGGATTCGAGACCGCAACTCTTGATGATCTACCTGAGCAAAAAAAGATGCTGTATAACTATCAACGAAGCTCCCAGGTTTTTATTAAAGATATTGATTGAGGCATCTGCGCACGAGCCATTAGGTTTTTCGCTACCATTAAGATCACCTGCCGTGTATTGGCTTCAATTGATATAAAATAACGAAAATATGTTTGCTTTCACGCAAGCCCATTAGACAACAGAGATCAGGAAACAAATCATGCCACATTATCGCTCTCGTACATCCACCCATGGCCGCAACATGGCAGGTGCCCGCGCACTTTGGCGTGCCACCGGCGTAAAAGATAATGATTTCGGCAAACCGATTGTTGCGGTGGTCAACTCCTTCACACAATTTGTGCCGGGTCACGTTCACTTAAAGGATATGGGTCAGCTGGTCGCCGGTGAAATCGAAAAACATGGCGGTATTGCCAAAGAGTTTAATACCATCGCCATTGATGACGGTATTGCCATGGGTCATAGCGGCATGCTTTACAGCCTGCCATCCCGTGAGCTGATTGCCGACTCCGTCGAATATATGATTAACGCCCATTGCGCCGATGCGATGGTGTGTATCTCTAACTGCGACAAGATCACCCCGGGCATGTTGATGGCGGCATTGCGGCTTAACATTCCGGTAGTGTTTGTTTCCGGCGGGCCGATGGAAGCGGGCAAAACTAAACTCGCGGACAAAGTAGTTAAGCTTGATCTGATCGATGCGATGATCGCGGCGCCGGATCCTTCGGTTAGCGATGAAGATATCGAAAAAATAGAGCGCTCTGCCTGCCCAACCTGCGGTTCCTGTTCCGGCATGTTTACTGCAAATTCCATGAACTGCCTTGCGGAAGCGCTGGGCCTGGCGCTGCCTGGTAACGGAAGTTTGCTGGCTACCCACGCGGACCGACGTGAGCTGTTTTTGAGTGCAGCCCGTCTATCCGTCGAGCTTTGTAAACGCTACTACGAGCAGGATGACACAAGTGCATTGCCACGCTCTATCGCAACCTTTGAAGCTTTTGAAAACGCCATGACGTTGGATATTGCCATGGGTGGTTCCACCAACACCGTGCTGCACTTGTTGGCAGCAGCGCAGGAAGGTGAGGTTGAATTCACCATGGCGGATATTGATCGACTATCCCGTAAAGTACCCAATATTTGTAAAGTCGCACCCTCGACCAATAAATACCATATGGAAGATGTGCACCGAGCCGGTGGAGTCATGGGGTTATTGGGTGAACTGGATCGCGGTCATCTGTTGCATACCGGTATCCCCACGGTGCATAGCAAAACGATGGGTGAGGCGCTCGATAAGTGGGACATCATGCGCACCAAAGACAGTGCTGTAATTGATTTTTACCGAGCGGGCCCTGCCGGTATTCCAACCCAAACAGCATTCAGTCAGGACACCCGTTACGACAGCGTCGATAACGATCGCGAAAACGGTTGTATCCACAGTTATGAAAATGCCTTCAGCAAAGAGGGTGGTCTCGCCGTTCTTTTTGGCAATATTGCCGAAAACGGCTGCATCGTAAAAACCGCCGGAGTGGATGAAAGTATTCTGACTTTCAGCGGCCCCGCCAAAGTCTACGAAAGTCAGGATGATGCAGTAGAAGCTATTCTGGCCGACCAGGTAGTAGCCGGTGATGTCGTGATCGTCCGATACGAAGGCCCCAAAGGTGGCCCCGGTATGCAGGAGATGTTGTACCCTACCAGCTACATCAAAACCAAAGGACTCGGCAAAGCCTGCGCACTACTCACCGATGGGCGCTTCTCTGGCGGCACCTCTGGTTTGTCGATTGGCCATGCCTCCCCCGAAGCAGCAGAAGGCGGAGCCATTGGATTGGTCGAAACAGGTGACCTGATTAAAATAGATATTCCAAACCGAACCATCAACCTCGATCTGTCGGAGCAGGAACTGGCGGCGCGCAGAAAAAATATGGAAGCCAGAGGGGCCAACGCCTGGAAACCAGAAAATCGAGATCGATATGTTTCGACCGCGCTAAAAGCCTACGCAAGTATGACTACTAGTGCGGATAAAGGTGCGGTGCGGAAGATAGATTAAAAGCACGCGGGCCTGACCCATGGCGCAAACTTAGGCTGGCTATAGTGATACGTCATGGCGAAAGAAATTCAAGTATGCAAGGATTCATGCTGTTGATTTATAAATAAATCATGAAGGTGCCTTTTGTAAGATACTTCTAGCCGTTCTTTATTCATTCACTGCGTAAGGTTTCTAGTCTTTGGTCGGCCATTTCTGTAATGGCATCAGTTTTTGGCTTGTGGGTAACGCGGGTATACTTTGTGTTGGTATAACCGTGATTATGCTTGTTGTGTATATGACTACTTTAAATTTATCTATATTTTTTTAAGCGAAGCGCCGGAAAATCAGTCCAGTGGAAGTCGTGTGTTTGTGCGGCTGTACTGGCGGTTATAATTTTTCATCGGGCTTAGTTTCAATAACTGCTATGTTTCTTGCTGATTCTAGAATTTTTGATGCATCATCAGCCGAATAGCCATCTAACCAAACCACCTTATTATCTTTTGTAGTGATACTAATTTTTCGACTTTTCTTAACGCTTGCCCATGCCAAGCAGGCAACCGCCAACAAACCCCAGCCACCTGTAAGAACTATTTCAACCGCAATACCTGCGGCCATTGGGCTTTCAGATAACTGAATGATTCTACTGTTTGGTATCTCATATTGGTCCAGGATTTCTCTAAATGAGGCATCGCTATCCTTGAACGTTGTAACTTTAAATTTATGTGTCATCGATATACCTCTGAGACATAACAGCAGTCGGTAATTGCCGGCTGCCCAATACGTCGAAGTGTATCCGAGTATTGGGATACTAACAGCTGAAATATGGAAAGTCTGGCACCAAATAATTTCATCACCTGAGAGCTAAAAGCCAGTGTTTGGTTAATCTCCGTCAAGTAAGCGTCCAAGCCCGCCTAATACTGATCCCTCCCCCTGGGAGTTGCCACCGGCTGCGGGTGCGTGCTCCAATATTCGATCTGCCAGGCGCGAAAAGGGCAGGCTTTGTATCCAGACGGTACCGGTTCCTTTAAGCGTTGCCAGGAATAGCCCTTCGCCGCCAAAGAACATACTTTTAAGTCCCTTTACCATTTCAATATCGTAGTCGATTCCCTGGGTAAACCCGACGACGCAACCGGTATCGATACGTAGGGTTTCGTTTTTGAGTTCTTTTTGAATTACGGTGCCGCCAGCATGCATAAAGGCCATGCCATCACCCTGTAATCGTTGTAGGATAAAACCTTCTCCACCAAAAAACCCTGCGCCTAATTTTTGATTAAAGGCGATATCGATTTGGGTGCCCAACGCGGCACAGAGAAAGGAATCTTTCTGGCAGATAATTTGTTCGCCATGTTTAGCCATGTCCATGGGAATGATTTTTCCGGGAAAGGGTGCAGCGAAGGATACGCGTTGTTTACCGTGCCCCTGGTTGCAGAAGTGGGTCATAAACAAGGATTCGCCGGTGATCATGCGTTTGCCAGCGCTGAATACTTTGGATATAAAACCAGCTTCGGGATTCGAACCATCACCCATTTTGGCCTCGTAGGTAATACCCTCTTCCATGTAATTCATTGCGCCGGCTTCTGCTACGATGGTCTCGCCAGGATCAAGTTCAATCTCAACCATTTGCATGTCGTCGCCAATCAATTCGTAGTCAATCTCGTGGCATTTCATAATCTACTTTCCTGGTATAAGTGATACTGGCGAAGGGAAAACCCGCGTGAGATGTTATTTATCGCATGAGTGGTTTGAGCCGCTTCTCATTAACGATTCTGGTATCTGTTCAGATCAAATAGACCTGAGGTAACGGGATTTTGTTGCGCGTAATAATTCTGAAACCAGTCGGATATTTGCCAGAAATCAGTGTGGGTGCGCCGTATCCCAAATCGATCTACAAATATTTCATAGTCTTTACGGTTTTTGATTTTGGCGTAGCGATCCGCAAATTCATCCGCTTGAGCCAGCTCAATGTCGAAGAAAAAGTTTGGGTAGGAGCCCTGCAAACCTTTCATTATGGTTAACGTATCGGATTGGGTGTCACGCCTGTCATCATCATTGCTATCGTGTAAAGAGCTAATGGTTTTGTAGGCTTTGTTGCGTATCAGCGTATAGGCAAACCCTTGTTTGCTGTCTTCGTTTCTAATTCTTACGAAGGCCAGATCCGGGAAGACCTGAAGAATGGAGCCTTTAATTTCACCAACTTTCAACATAGCTGAATCAGCAGTTTGTTCAGCATTTGATTCTGAAGTGGGCTCACAGGGTTTGGTGTTGCAGCGTTTTAACAGCCCGCTGGATGCGGCCATAGGCCCAAGGTGAGCTTCTAATTGCTGATAAAGCTCCCGTTGGGGATCATCGGTTTGGTAGCCGGTTACTAGTTCTTGCTGCAGCCAGCGGCCATTTTTGTCGACAGCTTTTTCTAGTTTTTCCAGAACCCCAACGTACCAGGAGTCTCGAATAATTTTTCGTTTGTTGGCAGGTAAAAATGCCAGAAAGCTATCTTCGCCGTCAGTTCTGAGAAAATCCATATAGAGTCTCGTATTCAGTTGATGGCCAACGTTTCCGTATACGTTAAAACCCGCTACCAATAGATAGTGGATACGCTCTAACAGGGGGTAGTCGATAACCCAGGCGGTTTCTGGGTAGTCGCCGGCTAGTCCAAAATTGACTGAGGCGCTGTCAAAGTGCCTGAATATGGTCAATGCAGCATTTGGGTTGTTACCGTCGCCGTTCCAGAGCAGTTCCATCGATTGAGATAGATCCTTTTGACGAGTGAGGTTGGCAAAATTTTCACGTTTGGCTTTTTCATACTGCTGTAATTTGCCTTTATATTCTGTCCATGCGGCGGTCAAATTCAGCGTATCACCTAACTCCGAGGGTATCTTCAAATCGTTGGAAAACGATCTTAGAAAGTCGGCGTCGTCGGTTTTAAGGTAGTGGTCAGGATTAAAAAAGAATACCCAGAATTGGTTTTCAATCACACTCAGTGCGATTTGACCTCGGCATACAGGACCTTTAATAAAACCTTCAATAAAGAATTTGGCATTGTCCAGCAAAAAGCGATAGCGCATGTTGGGGGGGATGGCTTCATACACTTTGAATGGGTTTGCGGCGATGCGAGCATCGTAAGAGGGTAGCTCGCTGACTTCATAGTCGGGCGTGTAAAATAGCTCCTTATAGCGGGACATCTTTTGTGGCGATAGCTCATAAACGACATGGTCTTTTGCTACGATAGATGCGGGGTAGTTGCGCAATCGATAATAAAAGGGTGATGCGCCGGGGTCATCGTAGGGGCGTAGACTTGGGATTTCCGCAATCGGTTGTCCGGGTGGTGTGGTCGAACGAACCAGCCGGTAAAACTCACGGACAGGGGTATCGGCGAAATGGATGTGGGCTTGAAACAGGTGCTCGTAAAGGTAGCGGCTGACCAGCTTTTGTTTATTGCTGCCGCCGTTAAAAAAAGATTCCCATTGGTGTATTTGTTCCTGCGAATGCTTGTGTGACGCGACAGGCGGTGAAGCGGGAGAGCCTTGGGCAAGCCACTGCACCAGGGTTTTATATTCCTGGTCGCTTAGGTTGGGCATGGCATAGGGCATACCCCAGCTGGGATGATCTTCGGCATATTGTTGGAATTCATCCACCGTTGGGCAAACCTGAGCTCGATTCAAGCCAAGATCAAATTCTTCGGATAACATGCCCACCCGTGCTTGTGGGTGTAGTTGTTTTTGTCGCAGCAATTTATAGAGTACAGATTGCTCCAGGTTTTGAGCGGGTGTGTTTTCGCCTTGATTACTTTCATTAAGCACTGGGTGAAATTTCTTGGCGCGCCATTGTTCGGTGGTAGTGGCATCGATATTCAGGCGTGTGGGTTCTGTGCCAAAGATACGAGCGCCGTCGTAAACAAGTTGTTTGCTGGCACCACGTGTGATGCCGTCTATAGATGACAGCTTTAACTGGCAGGGGGCGTCATAACAGCCATGGCATACCGTGCAACGTTGTTCGAGTATCGGTTTGACCTGGTCGATGTATGAAATGGGTTCGACAGGCAGGGATAACAGCAGGTTATAGTCCAACGTTGTTTGAGCGTTTATTTTGCTAACTCCGCGCACCGCGCAGCCCGTTAGAAATAGGGTAACGACTAGTAGTTTTGCCAATGCTTGCATTGTGGCTGGGGACGCTAATCTGTACATATGCTCAATCTTCCTGGATGCGGTTTGAGGGCAAGGGTTTAAGGGCAGATGTTTTGTTACGGGATTTTATCCAGCACTATAAACGAATAGCCCGGTGTATCTTGTGTTGGTTTTATCTCTTCACGGCTTTGTTCATGCCATTGTTGGCTATCGTAACTGGGAAAAAAGGCATCACCCTCGAAGTTGGCGTGAACCTGGGTCAGGTACATACGATCTACTTTTGGTAGTAATTGCTGGTAGATGTTTGCACCGCCAATCACCATAAATTCATCCAGCCCCATCGATTCGGCGGTGGTTTTTGCAAGATCAAGACCCTCTTCAAGGCTGTGTCTGACCTCAACTTCCGGGAACTGAAAATTTTTATCCCGGCTGATCACAATATGGGGGCGGCCGGGCAGGGGCTTGCCCAGTGAATCAAAGGTTTTGCGCCCCATCAGTAGCGGTTTGCCCATCGTGATTTTTTTAAAGTATTTAAGATCCGCAGGAATATACCAGGGCATTTGGTTGTTGATCCCGATGACCCTGTTCTCGGCAACCGCAACAATGAGTGCGCAACGCATCTTGAATTCATCCTGTTCAAAAAAGGCAATAGTATACAGTCGTAGAGGTCCATCATACTTGGTTTTTAGGTTGGGCAGTTAGGCTGATTTCATGCAATTTTTGTGGATATAAGATTGCGGGTTTGCAGTTTTTTAGGCATTGTGAGGAGGTTCATACCTCCCTGAATGTGTATGTATTTATAAGGCTCGCGGTTCTTGAAAAGCACAATGTTAAAACTGATGTGGTCGATGCTAAGTAGCGTGCGCGACCTATTGCCTATTGTGCTGGTAATCCTTTTTTTTCAGTTCTTTGTACTGCAGCAGCCGCTCCCGAATATCGGCCAGTTATTGCTGGGCGTACTGTTTGTAATTATTGGTTTGACCTTCTTTATTCACGGTCTGGAGCAAGGGTTGTTTCCAATTGGCGAATCGATGGCAAATGCATTTGCCCGTAAGGGCAGCGTATTTTGGCTGGTCACTTTTGCCTTCTGCCTTGGGTTTGGTACCACGGTAGCGGAACCCGCTCTTATTGCCGTGGCTGCAGAGGCCGCTAGTGTTGCCGCGAATGGTCATATGATCGAATCTACTGATGCCGCGAGATTACAGTATGCAACCGGGTTGCGGCTTACCGTGGCATTTTCTGTGGGCGTGGCGATTGTGATTGGTGTGGTTCGCATCCTCAAAGGGTGGCCGATTCACTGGATTATTATCGGCGGATATTTGCTGGTAGTAGTGATGACCATGTTTGCCCCGAAAGAGATTATAGGAATTGCTTATGACTCCGGTGGCGTCACTACATCCACCATTACGGTCCCGCTGGTGACGGCGCTTGGGGTAGGGTTGGCATCCTCTATTCGTGGCCGAAACCCGATGATTGACGGCTTTGGTCTTATCGCATTTGCCTCCTTAACGCCGATCATATTTGTGATGGCTTACGGCATGATGATTTGATGGATATTTTTGCACAATTACTAGATACCACCCTGGGCACTCTTAAGGATGTATTTCCTATTGCGGTCATTATCTTCGGCTTTCAGTTTTTCGTAATTCGCAAAAAACCCGCCAATCTTGCCGAGATTTTAATGGGTTTTGTCTGGGTGGTAGTTGGGCTCTCCTTCTTCCTGCTGGGCCTTGAGTGGTGCCTGTTTCCCCTTGGGAGGTTAATGGCGGAACAATTAACAGACCCAATGTTTATCCACGGTGTTGAATCCGGCCAACAACTAGCAACCGCAGTTAACACAATTGACTGGCTCGACTACTACTGGGTTTACCTGTTTGCATTTTTGATTGGTTTTAGTACCACCATTGCTGAACCATCATTGATGGCGGTTGCCATAAAAGCCCATGAGGTTTCCGGTGGTGCTATCGGCGTTTGGGGTTTGCGGATAGCGGTTGCGAATGGTGTTGCAGTCGGTATTTCATTGGGTTGTTACCGTATTGTGGTGGGTGACCCCATCCACTGGTACATTATCGCCGGCTACATTGTGGTGGTGATTCAGACTACCTTTGCGCCCAAAATGATTATCCCGCTGGCATATGATTCTGGCGGTGTTACCACTTCCACTGTGACCGTACCACTGGTTGCAGCCCTGGGTTTGGGGTTGTCGGAAACCGTACCCGGAAGGAACCCACTTATTGATGGTTTCGGTCTGATCGCGTTTGCCAGTCTGTTTCCTGTTATATCCGTTATGGCCTATGCACAGCTATCTGAAATACGTGCACGTGGCGCGAGAAAAATGGCTGAAAAGCGATATGAAGAAAAAAATGTAATGTAATGTTAGCGATAGAAGGGTACGTAAACGTGCTCACAACAACGAAATTAGAACGGGGCAGCGCGGCTGAGGGGCGATTTTATGCACTTTAAAATGATAATGGTTTTTGTTGAAGATGATAAAACCGACGCAGTAATGGATGCAGCACGTGATGCGGGTGCGACCGGAGCTACGGTGATCAGTAATGCGCGGGGAGAGGGTCTTAAAAAAAGTAAAACTTTTTTTGGGCTTTCGCTGGAAACCCAAAGGGACGTTGTGTTGTTTCTTGTTGAGGAGCACCGCAGCCGCCGTATCCTGGAAGAGATTGGTCGAGTGGGTATGTTTGATGCCAAGCCAGGAACCGGTATCGCTTTTCAGATTGATGTCGAAGATGCGCTGGGTGTAGCACATCAGGCTCAAAAAATAGTAGAGGATGTTACGGAGATTTCAAAATGAGCAGGAAGGTAATCAAGGTTAAAGATGTGATGGTGGAGCGCCACCTGGAGCTGGATGGCCTGGCCACCGTTAAAGAAGCGCTAGATCTAATGAAGGAAAATAATGCGGAAATTGTGATCGTAAAAAAACGTACTGAACACGATGCATTCGGTATTGTTTTACTGTCGGATATTGTTAAAAAAGTGTTGGCGAAAGACAAGGCGCCGGACCGGGTTAATGTCTATGAAATAATGTCTAAGCCCGTGGTTCCTGTCGATGCTGACCTCGATGTACGCTACTGCGCACGACTTTTTGATCGCTTTGGTTTCTCCAATGCGCCGGTTATTACAAATGGCGAGGTGGTGGGTATTGTCAGCTACAGTGAATTGATCTTCCATGGGTTGGTAGATTAGGTTGACAAAGGCACCGCAACCACAAAGACCTTTATTCACAAAACCTTATGTGGATTAGCTTTACCCTCCTGGCCGCGTTCATGCAGTCCTGGAGAAATACCTTTCAAAACCAGCTCAGTAAACAGGTCAGTGTAACCGGCGTTACCCTGTCTCGGTTTTTGTTCGCAACACCTATCGCTGGTGGCTATCTGGTTGCGCTGTACTGGTGGAACCCCGGTACTGAACTTATCCACATTAATCATGAGTTCGCTGGCTACGTTATCGGCGCATCTCTGATGCAAATATTGGCCACTGTGATGATGGTCAAACTGTTCAAGCAAAAAAATTTCTCTACCGGCGTTGGTCTAGCCAAAAGCGAAGCGTTAATCGCAGCGGTACTGGGGATTTTATTCTTCGGCACCAGCTTATCTATGCTGGGATGGGTTGGCGTATTAGTTGGCAGCGTAGCGGTATTTATATTAAGTACCCAGTCGGGTTTACGTGGTGTTTCTCCGGGAACCTTCTTTATTGGTTTAGCCAGCGGTGGATCATTTGCGTTGACCTCGCTGTGGGTAAGAGAAGCCAGTATCACCTCTGATCTGCCCGTGCTTTTTCGGGCAGCCTGGGTTTTGTTGTTTGTGCTATCGATACAGACGGTTCTTCTTCTTGCTTACATTGTGATTAAGGAGAGCGGTACGCTGGCTGACCTTTTTGCGCGACCGAAACTGCTCTTTCTCACTGGGTTTGCGGGTTGTGCAGGCTCGCTGGGCTGGTTTACTGCCATGTCTATACAGGCGGTACCCTATGTGAAAACACTGGGTCAGATCGAAATTTTCTTCACTATTTTTCTGTCAATATTCTGGCTGAAAGAACCAGCAAAAATAAAAGATATTAGTGGGTTGATACTGATCGGGATTTCAGCGGCATTGGTTATTTGGTAGCTTGACCTGTCTGGTTTTGTTTGGCTTTATTTAATTGATGAGCTTAAGAAAAAACTAACAATCAGACAAAGTCATTTTGTGATAGTCAGCACGAATAGTTTTACATTCGCCCCCACCCATCTCAAGCTCCCGGCATATATCCGGTCGCACGTTATAAATAGTACAGGCCATGGTGTTTCGGTTCAGCGCCGAACACCAGCCATCATCAAGCCGTGCCATCGTCCTGCCACCCCATTGATCTTCTTCTATATGCCTTTCGGGTACCCCTGTTTCTGTCAGTATAAAAACCTCGAGTCGACAACAGCAAGCTTCACACTTGGAGCAGGTTGGTTGGGTATTTGTTTTAAATGCGGTGTTGGTATTGGTCAATAGTTGATCGCCTGTACATCTTTAAGGTGCGACAAGACTGCTTCAGAAAGCGTATTCCGGTCCCATTTTTTCGTAATAGCGTAACACTTGCTATCAAGCTCCCTGAGGTCATCAACTTTAGCATCGACTGCGGCTTTTAGTTGATTTTTGTCCTCATATAGTTCGTGAATAAATTCGAGCTTATAGGCCTCTTCTGGTGAGTATGCGCGCGCATGAAGTATGAACTCGGTCATCCGATGTGAGGGGATGGCGTGACCGGCGATCATGCTCATCCATTTAGGAACCGCCATGTTATTTCTAATCTCATTCATCTGAATTCGATAGTCACCGTTTTGCATAATTCGATAATCGCAGGCCATCGCCATAATGCAGCCACCGGCAATTGCATGGCCTGAGACCACAGCAACGGTTGGTATAGGGAAGGTAAACAGCCTCAACATAGTACGGGCAAACATCTGGGTGAATCTGCTGTTTTCCTGGGCATCGATCGTAGCCAGGTATTTGAGGTCTAAACCGGCGCAAAAGATGTTTTCCCTGCCGCTTAAGACCAGCACTTTTACACGATGCTTTTCCATGTGATCAAGGGCTGAATGAAGCTCGTTGAAAAAAATAGGGTTCATGGCATTGGCTTTGGCATCGTCAAAGTTGATGCGGCCAATGTTGTTGCTGATTCTAAAATGTACCTTTTCCATATCTAGTTCCTTATTATTTTTTCCCACTTTACTTTTTAAAAGGTTCGTTCTGCAACTCTAACGTAACTCTGCTGACAACGCAGATAATTATTCCTCCCTGTGGTTATAAAAAAAAGGGGAATTCTGGCAAGATGTTTTACACTGGCAGGGTTGACCTACGAAGCTCGCTGGTAATTTAGGTCAACGACGGTAATTGGATTCCGAGGGGAACCAATGCGTTCGGCGAGTGACGCGCTCTGATTCACGATGGTGAATCTAAGAGTTATAGAGTAAATATTTAGCTGAACGCAGGCGTAACATAATTGTGAACATGTAGAGATATTGTCTGGTTGGGTAATCATTGGACAATTTTTTCAGGGATAAGAATGAATAGCGCAACAATCGATTCAAAGATCGACGATATATTGGCGCAGACCATGCGTCTGCCGGGCGCATTGCTGCCGGTTCTGCACCGCTTGCAGGCGCTATCTGGCTACGTACCGGCGCAATCAATACCGGTAATTGCCGCAAAACTGAACCTATCCCGTGCTGAAGTCCACGGCGTAATCTGTTTCTACCATCACTTCCATAGCGAGCCAGCGGGTATACACACTGTAAAAATATGTAGGGGTGAAGCTTGTCAGGCGGTGGGCGGCCGTGGGCTTGAACGTCACGTTAAGAATCGATTAAAGGTAGAGTTCGGTGATACCAGTAAAGGTGGCCAAATCACGCTGGAGCCAGTTTACTGCCTGGGTAATTGTGCTTGCGGACCTGTTTATGTAGCGGATGTTGCTGAGCTGTTTGACGCAGGTTTTTGTGATGGTCACCAAAGCTGCGAATTGAGTTTGGGCCTGACCTACCAAATCCCCTACCTAAAAAACCAGCAGTGGCTTATTTTTTCGTGCCAGACTAGCGTGTCCCTCTACGTTGGCTCGCAGCGTGCGTTAGATACGAATGAGCAGGCAATATGACATTGGCCAGATTTACTCGTGATGGACGACACATAATCTATACTTACCCAAAAAGAGTTTTGAGCCAATTCGTGTTCAACCGTCTTTTTTCCGGTGATGTTATTCCAACCGATGTTCCCAAAAGAAGAGATCAAAAAATAAAAATGAACTGGAGGAATCAAGTGAAACGTATTCCAAAAACAGATTCAAAAAACCTCAATATTATAAATGCCGGGTTAGTACCGCGATTTATAATAATTTGTCTGTTCGGCGCACTACCTTCTGTACTGTTTTCTAAACCCATATTGGTTCTATCTGCGCCAGACATTATTTCAAATTATCTTCATAGGGATGGTCACCAGGGTCTGGTGGATGAAATAGTAAAAGAAGCGTTGGATCGGATCGGTTACGACCTTAAGGTGACCGTTTTTCCTGCTGAAAGAAGTTTGATAATGGCGAATCTAGGGTATGTAGATGGTGAACTAGCGAGGACACTGGCCATTGAACAGCAATATAAAAACCTTATTCGTATACCATCGGTTATTTATCATGCGGAATTTGTGATTTTTTCCTCGGAAAATGTAGAGCCTATTAACGATTGGCATGAACTTTCGAGTAAATCAGTTGGCCTTGTCATTGGCATGAAGATGATCGAACAGAACGTACCGAAAAACGCGTCGATTTCGAGAGTTAAAAATGGGTACCAGTTGTTTAATATGCTAAAAGCAGGAAAAATAAAGTACGCTGTATTCGTTAAAGATATGGGCGAATACATTCTGCGTGAAAAAAATATCAGTGGAGTTTCGTCTGGGAAATCAATCCTTGGGTCGGTTCCGTCGTATATCTATCTGCACAAAAAACATATGCATTTATCCAAAAAATTAACAGAATCTTTGAGTGATATGAGAAAAACTGGAAGAGTAGGGGAACTTACCAAGCGGCATAGTAGGATTTTTAAAAGGGATTTATAAGAGCAAAAAATAACAAATAAGATATTCTGATATTAGAATACAGGAAACTACACAGGATAAAATATGGGATATTTTAGAGGGGTTTTTCTAGGTACTCTAGCAAAAAAAATAGGCTGGACCATACTGTTGGTCAGTATCCTGATCATAGTTTTAAGTTCTTGGGTATTTCTGTCTATACGCTTGCAGGCCCAACTTTCTGAAATGAATGACAAGGTAGATGAACTCGGCAGAAGTCATCTGTCCAGTATACGTGAGCGAGTATGGGTTTCAGACATCGACTCATTGGAGCTTGATTTAGAAGGCATTTTAAAATATGACCCTATTAAGTACGTATCGGTAACTGAAAATGGCGAGGATCTGGTAATAGTAGGCGTATTACCAACCGAAAATATCATCCGGCACGAATACCCTATTACCTATTCGCATGAAGGCAAAACATTTCCTATTGGTTTGTTAACTGTGGTGGCATCCAGCACTGATATCTACGATCGTTTTGTTACTGGTGCGGTAACCCTTGTCTCCTTTTTTTCTTTCCAAATATTTCTTGTCGCTGGGCTTGCTTTTTTAGTTTTCAATCGAAATATAACCCGCCATTTGAGTGCGATCGCAGCCTTCGCAAGGAAGATAGAACTATCTAATATTGACCAAACAATGGAGCTTGATCGTAAGAAAAAAGATACTCCTGATGAACTAGATATTTTACTTGATGCATTAACGAGTATGCAGCACCAATTGAATAGCTCGGTCCAATCACTGAAAGAGAGTGAAGAAAATCTTTCGTTGACGTTGGATTGCATCGGTGACGCGGTAATTGCAACCGACTATGAAGGTTCAGTCGCTCGCATGAACCCCATTGCGGAACAATTGACAGCTTGGTCATTACAGGATGCGTTAGGTAGGGATATCAAGGAAATATTTCCAATAATCGATGCGATCACCGGGTTGCCTGTTGAAAACCCGGTCGATCAAGCTTTGACAACAGGGAAAATTGTTACTCTCAGTAATAGCACCACGTTAATTGCAAAAGATGGTGAGCAATATCAAATTGCGGATAGTGCTGCACCTATTCGAAACAGTGTTGATGAGATTATTGGTGGAATACTGGTTTTTCACGATGTTACAGCTGCGTATCAAATGCGGAAAAATCTCCGAGAAACCCAGAAGCGTCTCAAGCTGCATATCGATCAAACACCCCTCGGAGTGATCGAGTGGGACTCTGAATTCAGGGTTGTGGATTGGAACCCGGCAGCGGAGAAGATATTTGGGTACTCGAAAAAAGAGGTGCTGGGGAAGCGGCATAAAGATTTGCTTGTTCCATCGTCTGCAGTTGATGGCGTTGAAGGGCGTTGGAATTCATTTATCGATCACCTAACCGCCGACAAGTTCGTATCGGAAAATATCACAAAGAATGGGGACCCGCTGCGCTGCGAGTGGTACAGCACACCCTTGTTGGATGAGGATGGCGATATGATCGGTGTTGCTTCGTTAGTTCTTGATGTGACCAAGCGTATTGAGACTGAGCAGGCATTAGCCCAGAACCGTTCTGAGCAGGAAATGCTGCTCAGCTATATGCTGGATGCAATTATATCCACCGACTCTCAGGGGGTCATTGAGAGTTTTAATGCTAGTGCTGAAAAAATGTTTGGTTATAAAGCATCTGATGCTATTGGCGAAGAATTGCGAATTATTTTGCCTGAAGAAACACTACCGCTATACAACAACCTAATCAGGCAACCGTTAAGCAGACAAACGGACGGGACCTTGGCAAGGGTTTATGAAGTGCTGGCGGTCAAAAAAAATGGACAAAAATTTCCGATGCGATTTTCTATCGGAGTGCCACCCAGACAAGGTAATAGTCAACAGAAATTTATTTTCTCGATTCATGATTTAACGATTGAAGCTCAAAAAGAAGAACAACTTCGTCATAGTCAAAAAATGGACGCTCTGGGGAAGCTCACCGGTGGTATTGCGCATGATTACAACAATATGTTGGGCATCATATTAGGCTATACAGAATTGTTAAATATGACCCTACCTCCAGATTCGACAGCAAGAGAGTATATCGACAAAATTGAGCAAGCCGGGGAGCGAGGCGTGGCACTAACAAAAAAAATGCTCTCTATTTCAAGGCGTCAGCCTATCGAAGCCAGCGCTGTAAATATCAATCTCGTTTTGAAACAGCAACAGCAAATGTTGCAAAAAACACTTACAGCCCGTGTAACCGTTAATATGAAATTGGCTTCTGATCTTTGGTATGTCTGGATCGATGAGGGCGATTTTTCAGATGTAATTATTAACTTATCTATTAATGCGATGCACGCAATTGATTCTGTCGGTACGCTGATTTTTGAAACTATGAATCATGGATTCAGTAGCGGTGAAGGGTTGCCCGCTAACCTTGCCGCAGGGGATTACGTATTGCTACGTGTAATTGATACCGGTAAAGGGATGGATAAAGAAACGATCGAGAAGATTTTTGATCCTTTTTTTACCACAAAAGGAGACAAGGGTAGCGGTTTAGGCTTGAGCCAGGTGTATGGGTTTATGGAGCGAAGTAAAGGCGCAGTTAGAGTAGAGTCAGAGGTCACCAAAGGTACCTGCTTTACATTATATTTTCCCCGTTACCTCCAGGAGGTGAAGAAAGCTAAGCCTGAATTGAGTAAGTCGAATACCGCACTGAAAGGAGAAGGTGAGGCCATTTTGGTGATTGATGATGAGATCGAATTACTGAGTATAGCTTCTGAAATTTTGAGTGGGAATGGGTATTCGGTCTATACCGCGCAATCGGGTGCTAGTGCTCTTGAAGCCCTCGCTAAACATCACGTCGACCTTATTGTATCGGATGTGGTTATGCCGGAAATGGATGGGTATGAATTGGCAAGTCATATAAAAAACAAATACCCAGCTATTCCTGTTCAACTTGTGAGTGGTTATAACGAAGCTGTGGATGCGGATTATTTTGATGAAAGTTTACATGATCAGTTGATTCGAAAACCTTACAGTAGTGATATATTGCTCGAACGCATTCGAGAAATACTGGATTAGAAATAGTATCAAAGCGTGTTTTAGAACTAACTGCTTTTGCATAGTGATATCCATTTGTGAATACCCGCGCTTTGGAATTTTTGATTGTGAATTATAAAATAAAATGACCGCTTAAAGTTTCGTTGTGGTACGGGTAATCGAACCAAAGTGCCCCGTTCAAATTCTTCTTTTAGTGTGATTTCCGACAAGCATCCAATCCCAAGGTTGGCTTCTACTGCGCGTTTAATCGCTTCGGTATGTTGCAATTCGTGAACGATTTTCAAATTCGGTAAAATACCGTGCATAGCGCGCTCAAATGTTTGTTGGGTCCCGGATCCTGCTTCTCGCAGTATCCAGTTAACGGCTAACAGATCTTTATCAGTAATCCTTCTGTTTGCTAAAACTTTTTTTACCAGCGGATGTTCAGGGCTACAAAACACCGCAAGTTCATCATCGCGCCAGGGTGTGACCTCTAAGTCAGTGTTTTGCAATTCACCCTCGATCAACCCAATATCCAAATCGTAGTTCAACACCTTTTGGCTGATAGTGGAGGTATTGGCGACTTCTAGATTGATGTGGGCATCGGGCTGCTGGCGCATCATTTCAGCCATGATGTTTACCGCTAGGTAATTGCCAATGGTGAGCGTTGCACCCACCCTCAGATTGCTCGTATCCGCTTGCTCTGACAGAGCTTGTTCCAGTTCCACGGCCTCCGCCAATAATCTTTCCGCCTTCGGGCGAATTAATCGTCCCTGCTCATTGAGCTGCAGGCGTTTACCGATGCGATCAAATAACTGTAGATCAAACTGCTGCTCCAGCTCCTTGAGTGCGGAACTGGCGGCACTCTGGGATAGATTGAGTTGTACCGCTGCCTTGCTGACATTCTGCTGGTGAGCAATGGCGAGAAAGACCTGAAGCTGACGAAGGGTGTAGCGCATAAATTCTCTTATATGAGGTTACTACTGTTTTACATATTAATAAAATCGATAATTGATATCAATATAATCTGATTTTACGATTTAGGTAGGTTGCGTATTCTGTCGACTATTCACTGATAAAGACAATCGAGGTAGAGTTGTGAGTAAGTTAATACGTGAGACAGTAACCCGGGTGCATCATTGGAACGATACCTTGTTCAGTTTTAATACCACACGGGATCAGGGTTTGCGATTCAAAAGTGGCCAATTTACGATGATTGGGCTTGAGCTAGATGATAAGCCACTGTTACGTGCGTACAGTATCGCGAGCGCAAACTATGAAGATGAAATGGAGTTTTTCAGTATCAAAGTAGAAGATGGGCCTCTGACTCAGCACCTGCAAAAACTCCAGGTAGGTGACGAAATATTAGTGGGTACCAAGCCGGTTGGCACATTACTTACCGATAATTTGTTGCCGGGAAAGAACCTCTATCTACTCAGTACCGGCACCGGCCTGGCACCCTTTATTGGCGTGATTAAAGAGCCTGATATCTATGAGCAATTTGATAACGTAATTCTGATCCACGGCGTGCGGGAAGTATCGGAACTGGCGTATCAAAAGTTCATTGAAGAAGAACTGCCAAACAATGAGTACTTTGGTGAACTGGTGCAGGAGAAGTTACATTATTATCCAACAGTTACCCGTGAAAAATTCCGTAATCAAGGCCGCTTAACCGACCTGATAAAAACCGGAAAGTTATTTAATGACCTGGGGTTACCGCTCCCCAACCTTGAAGATGATCGTTTTATGTTGTGTGGCAGTCCCGCTATGTTGAAGGATCTGTGTAAGATTCTTGATGTGCAGGGTTTTGAAGAAGCGCGTCACGGCAATTGTGGGCATTATGTAATCGAGCGGGCCTTTGTTGAGCAGTAACGTAGAGTAGCGAAATTGATCAACGCTGCGTGAAATCAATCGGGCAATTAATTGCCCGATTGATTGTCGGAGTATTTTATAGGAAAGTGTTTTGTAAGAAGGTGGAAGCAATGATTGTCTAGCTCTTTCGCCAATTCAAAAATGTAAAAACATTCCAGGAGCCCGATCATGACCAATAAATCCCCTTATATTCCGCCGAAGGTTTGGCGTTGGGAGTCTGAGAACGGCGGAAAATTTGCCAAGATCAATCGACCAATAGCGGGTGCCACCCATGAAAAACCGTTGCCTGTTGGTGAACATCCTCTGCAGTTGCATTCACTGGCGACGCCAAATGGCGTCAAAGTCACGGTAATGTTGGAGGAGCTACTTGAGCTTGGTATCCAGGGAGCACAGTACGATGCCTATCTTATAAATATTCAAGATGGCGATCAATTTGGCAGTGGTTTTGTAGAGTTGAATCCCAATTCCAAAATACCCGCGTTGCAGGATCGAAGTACATCACCGCCCACCCGCGTATTTGAATCCGGGGCAATCCTAGTCTATCTGGCGGAAAAGTTTGACGCCTTTCTACCCAAAGAGCCATCGGCCCGTGCGGAATGTATGTCATGGCTGTTTTGGCAGATGGGTAGTGCACCCTATCTTGGTGGCGGTTTTGGTCATTTTTATGCCTATGCGCCGGAACCGATTGAGTACTGTATCGATAGATTTGCAATGGAGGTAAAACGTCAATTAGACGTATTGGATAGGAATCTTGCTGAACGTCGGTATCTCTGTGGCGATGAATACAACATTTCCGATATAGCCAACTACGCCTGGTACGGTACCCTGGTAATTGGAACTATTTACGAAGCTCAGGAGTTCCTCGACGTCGCATCGTATAAAAATGTAGCGCGTTGGGCTAACGAGATACATCAGCGCCCCGCAGTTCAACGCGGTCTGCGAGTCAATAAAACCTGGGGACCAGAAGAACAGCAGTTGCCAGAGCGGCATAACGCCACTGATTTTGTCTCAGGTACGGGAGGCGAGCCCGCTAAAAGCTAGCATTATCGCGTGACAAAAAGGTTGCCCGAGCAGCGCGCTATTCGTTGCTTGATGCCCGAAAGACGTAATGGTACGATTTATTAGTCTTAAAAAAAGGGTTAGGTGTCAATAATCCGTTGGTATTACATCAACAAGGAGTGTTTTTATGGGAGTAAAAAATTCGATACTGATAACCCTGACGGTACTGATTGCGCAGGGAATGGTGAGTAACGTTGTATTAGCGGGTGCAAAAGAAGATGCAATGTCTGAAATGCAGAAGCAACTTAATGCAGAGACGATGTCGCGCCCCTTTGATCCAGGCGTAGCGAGCGAGATTGACGCGGAGCTAAACAAGTTGATAAAAAAAGGTGGTAAGCCACCGGTAATGAAGGCGCCTCCTTACTGGCGTCCCGGTTACACATGTCGGAACTCGTGGCGATATTCAAGGCAAGCTTATTATAACTGCCGGTATTACTACAGATACTATGGCCGCTACTGGTAAAGTAACTCAAAGGGATGGATTATCCTTTTTCGATAAGTCAGAGTAGTCGCTGGAATTTTTAAATTTACATAGCAACAAGGAGAGCTCAATGAGCAAGTTAGTTAGACCTATTTATTATGGTCGCACGATATTGGTACTGGCATGTGTGTTTGTACTTTCAGGATGTGCCGCGACGCAAGTAGCTTTGGGAAAAAAAGATTTGCTGGTCAACACAAAAATGAGTGATGCCATATTTGTCCGTGAAGTCCCAAAAAATCAACGCTCTATCTATGTCAAAGTCCGCAGTGCGGTGGCAGATTTTCCCAAGCGAGAGTTTCGGGATGTTGTTAAAGCGGCGGTAAGAGACCCTGACGAAGGTTATACGATAACGGATAATCCTGAAACCGCGACTTACGTACTCAATATTTTTGTGACCAATATGGAGCAGGCCTCTCCGACCGCGGCAGAAGCAGCGCTTGGTGCTGGGTACACCAGGCATGGTGGAGCTGTTGCGGGCGCAGCTGCTGGTATCGCGCTGGGCGGTAACGGTAGAGACGCGGTTGCTGGCGGCCTGTTGGGCGCCATCGGGTCGACCGTAGCTAACAGTTTAGTTAAAGATGTTACCTTTATGCTGGTAACCGATATTCTAATTACTCACAAATTCCGTGAAGGTGTGTACGGAAGAAAGGATACCCAGGCGTCGCGTAAACAAGGTTCTGGCGGCAGCTCAAAGCAGTCTGTTTCTGAGGTGACTGATGGACTTGAGCAGACTACACGGGTGGTCACTACTGCCAACAAGGCTAACCTCACGTTGGAAGAGGCAAAAGAAGAGATGTTTCGTAAGCATTCCTACGCTATTTCTGGCTTCTTTTAAGTAAATTTAAAATGCCCGCTGATTTCCTCCTTTGGTGCAAAGCGAGGGAGTCAGCGGGCTAACAATAGGTATTTTGGAAAGATGATGAGATGTGGGAGTAAAAGCACTACATTGATTCGATTGTGAATTTTGCATTACGAAATGTATGCTGCCTAACCCTGCATTCTGCAGGAGTCGGCTCAAATCTAAACTATTGCTGGTGTTTGGAATCTCAAGGCAACAAAACCAATTACCTCTTTCTGCCAAAAGCTCTCCAGGTGCCTGATTCAAGGAATCTGTTTGCTGCACACAAGTAATTTTCGGCATCAGTAGCAAAATAACCGATTTTTTGTACCCCTGCAGAGTGAAGATGCGGTCAAATTAGCCGCCTTCGAATTTCTGTTTGTGTTTTGTTGTTGAGCTTCACTCAATTGTATTTGTAATGCCCCAGGATCAGTTTATGTCAGACAGTATTAAAACCCTCATTGAGTCCCGCGTATCGACCGGCCTTTACGATAGCAGCCACACCCTGTCCGATGATGTGGTTAACGAATTGGTGCGATTGGCAACACGAGCCCCTTCTGCGTATAACCTGCAAAACTGGCGTTTTATTGCAGTACGTTCGGCGCAAGCGAAAGCTCGTTTAAAATCTGCAGCCTATGATCAACCCCAGATTATGGATGCTCAGGTCACGTTTATCGTTTGTGGTCGATTGGCAGCGCACGAAGGGCTAGCTGAAGCGCTTCAACCTTCAGTGGACGCCGGTATATTCGACCAGGCGATGCTAGAGGGCTGGGTCGCAGCAGCCGCTGCAGGGCATGAAAATAATCCCAATAAACAACGTGATGAAGCGTTTCGCTCAGCATCTTTAGCGGCAATGACACTGATGTTGGCAGCTGAAGGTATGGGCTTGTCTACCGGGCCGATGAGTGGTTTTGATCCGCTTGCTGTATCGGAAGCGTTTGGGCTCGATGAAAAAGATCTGCCGGTGATGCTCATTACCGCAGGATATGCGGCGGACGAAAACTGGCCTCAAAAACCACGCAAACCGGTAGAGCAAGTGTTGGAAATTGTTTGACTAATAAACCTGCCATACCCAGAGCCCTGTTAAAGCGTTGCCTGGCTTTTGTGATCTTTATCGGCCTGTTTAGCAGTGCCGCCTGCTCGCACCAGGTTAAGCCCCAAAGCATTTCATATGGAAAGGACAAGCTTCACACCTTTGATCTGTACTCACCAAAAAAACCGCAGAGCGCGCCAATAATTATTATGGTCCATGGGGGTGCCTGGCGCTTTGGGGATAAATCATCGGTTGGAGTGGTGAAAAACAAAGTCGCTCGTTGGCTACCTAACGGTTTTATTTTTATCTCAGTTAATTATCGACTGTTGCCCGATAGCGATCCCCTCGAACAGGCAGAAGATATTGCCGCCGCGTTGGCATACATACAAAAAAACGGTGATCGCTGGGGCGCTGATCCAAATAAAATTGTATTGATGGGGCATTCAGCCGGTGCGCATCTAGTGACCATGTTAGCGACCTCTGCAGCTATCGTAGCCGATCACGATATAAAACCCTGGCTGGGGACCATCTCAATTGATACCGCTGCATTTGATATCGTCGCGCTTATGGAAAGAGATCACTACCGTTTTTATGATCGTGTATTTGGCGATGATAAAGATTATTGGAAGTCAGTATCGCCTCAGCATATTTTGGAAAAACCTCAGCAGCCTTTACTTGCAATTTGTTCTACTCAACGAAAAGATAACCCATGTGAGGCGGCGGAGGTTTTTGCGCATAAAGCATTGATGACCGATATGCGGGTGGAGGTCTTGAAAGTTGACCTGTCACACAAGCAAGCAAATACCGAGCTGGGTCGAGATACCGCCTATACCGAAAAGGTAGAGTCTTTTATGAAAGACTTGGATAATGCGGTTGCTCAGTTGTTAAGAAATGGAAAGGCCCAGTAGCACCAGAACCATCTCTATAGGTGCTGTCTAAGTTTGGTATAAGCCGTGCAAAAAAATTTATGGGACTTTTTCTCCATCTTGATATTGGATGACTTTAATTACGCTGCCGCTTTTTCCGTAGCGCTGGACCGGACCATGGAGCTTGTCATCTTTATAGGTTTCCACTAGCCATAGCTTTCCAGATTCAGAATATTTTTTCCGTTTGCCATTTTTGCGGCCATTTTTATACGTTGTATTCATACGAAGTTGACCGCCTTCATAAAACTTTCGAACAGTTCCTTCCAACACCCCATTCTGGTACTCCGATTTTTCCTTCAGGCCACCATCCCAATAGTATTCGATATTTAGACCCTGGAATTTTCCGTCCCGGTACTGTTGTTCTGATTTGGTATTGCCGTTGCGGTAATAGGTTATAGCCTGACCCTGAAGTTTGCCGGCGGCATAATGCAGTTGCTGTTTAGGTTTTCCGTTTTCAAAATAGGTTTTTTTATTTTGGATTTGCCCATTTATGTAGTCAGCTGATTCTCGTATCTTACCGCTACACTTGTAATAGATTTCGGTTTTTCCATTTCGCTTGCCAAGACTGAAATGGGTTTTTTCTCTAATTTCACCGCCACTACAATAGGTGGTGGATTCGCCGTGCAAAGAACCCTTGATATAGGTTTCATCTTTGTAGAGGCCACCATTTTCAAAGTAAGCTTTATAGCTACCATCAAGCTGATTATCTAAGTAGGCACTTTGTACCTTCAATTTCCCGCTTGGGTAGTAGCTGGAGTGTGGCCCCATAGCAATATCATCAACGTAACGGGTTTGCTCTCTGAGTACGGTTGTGTCTCCCCAATAGACTTTCTTGACTTCTATCTGAGCCCCGCATGCAATCAAAAAACTCAAGAAAGTCGAGTAAATTGCGAGTAGCCATATTTTTTTCATAAGCTGGTTTTTCCGTTATAAGTTGCCGCCATCGGTTTTATTTGGCGGGTTCACAGCTTTGTGTTTCAAGCGCTGAAAACTGCGGCGCAAATTCAGAGCTTTCCAGATCTGGGTGTAGTATTCGTGTCATTTTTGCGATGCTACAGGCCTTGTCCCCACGATTCAATTTTCGCATTGATAATGCAGTTTGGTATCGCGCCTCAAACCAGTGGGGTGAACCTGCATCTAATCCATCGGATAGTTGCCGCCATGTTTCCAACGCATTGTGCCACTGCTCCATTTCCCGATAGGTATGGCCAAGCGCATATAAGGTGTCCGCTGAGTCCGGGTTCTGGTTTATCAGCTCACGATATATTTTAACTGCCTGCGGCAATTGTTGATTACTACGGTACAGTCCAGCAAGCCGAAATTTGACCGCAGCCAGGTGTTTTTTATATGAGGTTTTATTACTAGAGATGACGGCGAGCTGTTGGTAAATAAACTGGGCCGCGTTCACAGCTTGAGTTTGAATAGGGGTTGATTTGGTCGAATCCCGATTGACGGGCAGGATCGCGGCCTCATGATAAAACCGATTACCCAGCCGTTGTAACGCCTGATAGCTGGATGGTGCAGAGCTGCTTGCTTCGGAGGCTTTGTCAGCGAGTCGTTTGATAGTATCTTCAAATTTATTGTGCTGCTCCAGACGTTGGTGCGCGATGGCACGAACCGTAGCAGCTTGTATGCGTAATGGGTCGCCGATGCTGTCTTTTGGTAGTAATGCATCGAAACCTTTTAGCTGAGTGATGGCCGCAGCATAATCGGGCGCTATCGGGAGCAAATTAAAACGTGCCTGCAGCAATACCCAGTTGGGCCGCAGGGGGGCTGCTGCTTTGTCGTTTACGCCTGTGTTGCGGTAACGTGCCAGAATTTGTTTGGCCGTGTTATGACGTATTGCGGCTTCTGTACTCGTCTCGGTATTCTGCTCGGAACTTTGCAGTTTGCCTGTGCGATCCATTGATTCCAGTGCCGATATCTGTGCTTCGGCAACATGAAAGCTGGCTATAAAATAGTGTGTAGAACCAGGTCGGACTTTAGCGAAGGCAGAAAGAGCAGGGGTACGTTTCTGTTGCCTAATGTAGTGGCGACCCAGTTCATATTGCGCATCATCAATACGGGGGCATGACTGACAGTGCTTGGCATAATTGAGGGTTGCCTGAATATAGGTCTGATGGTTCGAGCGATTTTTTGCACTACGTTGTAGTGATATAGCAGCTGAATAATAAAGTTCAGCAACCTGTTCCAAATAACGCGAATCAGGAAACTGCGTGCTAAAACCCGTAAGTAACTCGGTAGCCATTGACCATTTTTTTTGGTGGTTATAAATATAAGCACTGCGAAGCCATACTCCATCGGCATGGGGTTGTATAACTTTTGGTTTGTTTTTCAATAATGGTTGATATAGAGCGAGAGCAGCGGCGAAATTTTTTGATTTAAAATAACTATCGGCTATTGCCAGCGCACCAATCGGAGTAAGCTCCTCATAGGATAAAGAGGTGAGTTCGGAGAAATGCTGTTTGCTGTATTGATAGAATTGATCGAATAGCTCCGAGTCGTCGTACGCCATTGATTTTAGAAGTTGGAATCTAGAATTAATTTCAGTTTTTGAAAGCGATTTAGTAGCTTCTGTGCTAGATCTATCCGGTATCAGCTTAGTTGTTTGATCGCTAGTTTGAGTGCTGGTTTCTGCGATCATTTTGGGGGTTTTAGATGCTTCTCCATTGGGGCTGATAATAAACTGGGCTTCAAGTTTTTTGATGCCCAGGCGAACAGGCTCAGGAATATCTTCCTGTAAATAATTGCTGCGAATACTGTTGAGTATTGCCACGGCAACCTTAATGTTGCCTTTTTCGTAGCTGATCAGGGCTTCCTGATAGAGGCAACTCAAATAAAGCGGGTGCTCAGGGCCAACCCGTTGCTTGACCGACTTAAAGTCGTATGCAGCACGACCAAAAATTTCGAGTTGTTTATAGACTGACCCACGGCCATATAAGCTTTTGGTGGTGATCTCATCCTCTGCAAAATCGATAAATGAGCGCGAAAACATCTCAATCGATTCGTTTAAAATAGTTTTGCGCAGGGCTAGCTCAGGCTCCATTAGCAGACTAGCGTAGTAGCCGTTCCAGCCTGACCAGTAGCTGGCGAGGGAGATTAATTTCTGCGGCATTTGCCACTGCTCCGACTCGAAAAACTTTACCGGATCTGCCATTTTATCCAGCTCCTGTTCCTGGTAATGACGCACAATCGCTTCGTTGTGTTTGAGCAGATGCTGTAGCAGTTCCCGATTTTCTAACAGTAAGGTTTCCGCATGTTTTCGGCGGCTGCCGGATTGTTTGTTGGGCTGGGTAGTTGGTTTTTGCGGCGATTGATACAGTGAAAATATTTTACTTGCCGTAGCACCAGCAGCGATGACCAACGCCTCCTGTAGTTTGAAATTGGCCTGTGTCTCTGTAGTTGTGTATTTGGAGGCATCCACCATGCGACTGAGGGAGCTTTCTATTTCATTCAGTGAGTTGGCTTCGGCGATATTTAGCTGCTCAATGTCGGTTACGCTACGTAATGGTTTTGTAGCGGCGACCGTAGCGCTTGTATTCAAAACAAGCAGTAACAGAATCGAAACACCAGTGATGAACTTTTGGGGTTTTCGGAAAAAGGAAAGCCGCTGTCGGCATATTGTTTTCATCTAGTTTATGGCTGACTGAGCCGGAGCTGCGAAGCTAAATACAATATCGGTTTTATTTGCTTTCAGGCAACTATTGTAGACCCCGATAATATGTTTGTAGGGTACGTCGTTGGCAGCATCTATGATGATTGCGATATCTTCGGGAAGCTCGGTTAAATAGCCATTTAGATCTTCATAGCTGGTTAGGGTACGTTCCTGAAGCTGTAGTTGTAGTTGGCCATCTTCTCTGGCAATTGTGAGTTTAAGCTCAACTTTCTCCCAGTCTTTGCTGGGGTCTTCGCTGGCCTCATTACCGAGTTGTGGGAGTTGGTGAGCCAGTACTTCCTCGGGTTTTTCAAAATTAATTGTCATTAGAAAAAATACCATCAGCAAAAACACAACGTCTATTAGTGGCGTCATGCTAACCGCCATTTCGCGTTCCGATGCGTGCCTGAGAAACTTAAGTTTCATTTGAGGGTATCTCAATCAATGGGTCGGGAGTACCTTCCCATGTTGCAAATTCAACCTTATCGATATTCAATGCGGCCAGTTTTGTCAGGACCAGTTTGATCAATTCGTAGGGTATCTCTTCATCGGCTCGGATGAGTGCGGTGACCTCACTGCCAGCGGGGTATCGACGTTTTATTTTGTCCGAAAGTGTAGCCAGCGAAATGCGATCTTTGCCAAGGAATATCTCATCTTTGGCGCGTAGGGTGATAGGAACAAGCTGTCGATTCGGATTAGATGAAACGTAGGACTGGTCAGCATTGGGCAGCACTACGTTACGTACGTGAACCTGTGAAAAATTGATCAGCACTACAAAGAAGATAATGATCAGAAAAATCACATCGATCAGCGGGGTAAGATCCGCAATCATCCTTGCCCAGGTACGTTTTCGATAGGCACGCATCGATTTTAGTCTTTAGTTGGTTTGAACGATGAGATCAATTGTTCCGCTGCAAGTGCCGCTTCACCGGTTAATTCATCGACCCGGTTGCGGAAAATAGCGTAGCCATAAAGCGCTGGAATCGCGACGGTCAACCCCAGGCAGGTGGTAACCAGAGCCTGGAAGATCCCCTCCGCCAGCTGGCGTGGTTCAATCGCACCGGGAGTAATCGCTATCTCGTTGAAAACCTGCAACATTCCAATCACCGTACCCAGTAGCCCCAGCATTGGCGAAATGCTGCCAATTACGTTTAGATGTTCGGTGCGGCGCGCGATGCTGCTGGCCAGTGCTTCTGCGGTGTCTTCCATGGTTTTGATCATGCTCTCGTATCCCATGTGAGCCTCTTTGATACCCGCCACGGTTACGCGCAATAAATAGGAGCCATTCTTGTCATCTAGCAGGGTTACCTTATCGAGCTCGCCGTTATCGATAAGTTTTTTGAGCTGATTAATATCAGCCTCGGGCATGATACGTGTGCGGCGGATAGAGGCGAAGTTATCGATCGCCAGACCCAGTGCCAGGATCGAAATGACGATGATTAGATAACCAACAACACCACCCTTGTTGATCAGGCCTAACAAACTCAATTCCTGCGGGCCTTGCTCTGCATCTCCAGGGGCAATGCTTTCAATTGGGCTGCTTTCTGGGGTACCTACGGATGAGTTGGTAGCGGTGGGATTTTCATCCGCTGCAAACGCGACGGGTGTAGTCGTCATAAGTATTAACAAAATGGCGAACATTGCGGTAAGGGTTTGGGTTGGATGTAGCATGGTTTGCACTCTTGTGGGTATCTGTTTAATAATTTCGATTGGATGCTGTGTCTTTATAAAGTCCGCATAAACTCGCCAAGGTAGTTTTCCCACTGGGAGCCAAAGATCAGTAGCAGCATATCCTGTATCACTTTTTCATCATCCTGTAGTCGCGCTGCTTCCCCGCCACCGGCCTGGGCAATGGTGAGAAACTCATCCAGTACGTCATGGCTGCTGGCGGAATAACTTTGCTCCTCAGAGCTGAAGTCACGGGATGATTCCGGCATGTAACGTTCCATAGCGAGGCGATTGGTTCGAGCCGGCGGTCGAGTATCAATGACCGCAATCTTACCGCCTTTTTCAGTTCTGAATTGTTCGATCAACTCTATCAGTGCATCCATATCTTCCGCGTGGGGCGGCGCATCACCAATCAGTAAAATCAGTTTTTTTGATTTCTCCTGCCAGGGCATATCGTTGATAGCTTTATCCAACCCTACGTCTACGGCCTCTTCATAATCTGAACCACCCCAGGCTTCGATATCGACCAGAAAACCCTGCAACGATACGGTGCCGTAGGAGAGTGGTTGCATGCGTGTGATAAAACGGGAGTCGGCATCATCATCCTGATAGGCCACCAAACCGATACGGCTGGTGGGTACAATTTTCTTGATAGAGAGGGCGAGATTTTCAATTTTTTGTTTAACCTCAAGGATAAAGCTGCCCATGCTGTGGGTGGCATCGAAAACGAACACGACATCTAACCCACCCTCCCGCAGTACTTTGATATGCCTTGAAAAGGAACCTACCAGTTTTTCATATCCGGTATTGAGCGGCTGGCGACCAGTGGTGGGATTGCTCCATTCCTGATCCATGGTGGCGGCCTGAATGCTGATAATGTCGAGCTTTTCCTGAACCTGAGCGTCAGGAAAATATTCAACGTCTGGGGCAATGGGCTGATAGTCGATATCCGGCATGGGGTAGGCCATCATGTCATCGGCCCGGAAGGAATCGAGGGAGTCTTCGCCCTGGAACTTCAGTTTGTTGTCTGCCTTACCGTCGCGTATATCGACTTTTGCTGCATCGGGCAGCTCTTCTTCAAGGTTTGAGTTGCCGATGCTCCAAACCACTTTATCAGCAACATATAAACCGGTGCCGTGTAGCAAAATGGATATCAATACGGGTATCAAAGCCAAACCAGCCCAATGCATGAGGTTGATTCGTTTTAATAGCGAAGTGCTGCCGGGCTGAGACATCAGTTACAAGATAACGAAGAGACTGGAACTTTGCATGTGATCAGGAATTAAAGGCAAGGAAGGGAGTATATTCATTACATCTGTTTATAGTTATTGGTTTTATGTAAATTGGCTATTAATCCTACTTGATTGTTGAGCTGTTTTGTATCCCAAGCCAGTCACAGTTACATCTTGTTACATATAGGAGTAGTTATGAATAGCACCAAGAGCAGTTGAGCTATGGAAAAGAGCGGAGCGGTATTTCAGGCATAAAAAAGCCCCGTTCACATTGTTGCGAACGGGGCTTTTTTAACAGCGTCTAAACGGCTAATTATTTAGCGGCATTACGTGCTTTGGTTTCTTCGATCACCTCTTCCGATACATTTTTCGGACACGGCATGTAGTGCGAAAATTCCATGGAGAACTGGCCACGGCCAGATGTCATAGTACGCAATGTGCCGATGTAACCAAACATTTCAGCCAGCGGGACGTCTGCTTTAACACGTACACCCGATACACCTTTTTCCTGGTCTTTAATCATGCCGCGACGACGGTTCAAATCACCAATGACATCACCAACGTGGTCGTCCGGAGTGAATACGTCTACTTTCATGATCGGTTCGATCAGCTGGGGGCCAGCCTTGCTCATGGATTGCCGATAAGCACCACGGGCTGCCAGTTCAAAAGCAACTGCAGATGAATCGACCGCGTGGAAGCCACCGTCAAAAAGCTCGATTTCAACATCAAGTACCGGGAACTCAGCCAATGGGCCTCGTTCCATCATGCCTCTAAAACCTTTTTCAATCGCTGGGAAGAATTCCTTGGGTACGTTTCCGCCACTTACGGTTGAGCCGAATACAAATCCGGTGCCTGGCTCGCCTGGTTTGATGCGATAGTCGATTTTACCGAACTGACCTGAACCACCGGATTGTTTCTTGTGGGTGTAGGTATCTTCGATCGCCTGGGTGATGGTTTCACGGTAAGCCACCTGAGGCTGACCGACTTCAAGCTCAACGCCGTAGGTACGCTTGAGGATGTCGACTTTAATGTCGAGGTGAAGCTCGCCCATACCTTTAAGGATGGTTTCACCTGAATCTTCATCGGTTTCAACTCTGAATGAGGGGTCTTCCGCAATCATTTTGCCGATTGCGATACCCATCTTCTCAGAACCACCTTTGTCTTTCGGAGAAACCGCGATTGAGATAACGGGATCCGGGAAGATCATCGGCTCAAGTGTGGTGGGATGTTTAGGGTCGCAAAGTGTGTGACCTGTTTGCACGTTTTTCATGCCAACGATGGCGATAATGTCACCAGCTTGTGCACGGTCGATCTCGTTTCGGTCATCCGCGTGCATCTCAACCATTCGGCCAATACGCTCTGTTTTTCCGGTGTAGGAGTTCAGAATCGTGTCGCCTTTGTTCAATACGCCTGAGTAAACCCGGACGAAGGTCAACGCGCCAAAGCGGTCTTCCATGATTTTGAAAGCAAGTGCCTTAAAGGGTTCTTCGGTAGAAACGGTAGCGACTTCGCCTGTTTCGTTACCCTCTTCATCGGTAAGAGGCTGAGGCTTCACTTCGGTTGGGCTTGGCAGGTAGTCAACAACGGCGTCAAGAACCAGTTGAACACCTTTGTTTTTGAACGCAGAACCGCAGTAGGTTGGGAAAAAGTCGAGGGCAATCGTACCCTTGCGGATGCATCGTTTGATATCTTCCATAGAGGGCTCTTCGCCTTCCATGTATTGCATCATCACATCGTCATCTTGCTCAACCGCCATTTCGATCAGTTTCTCGCGATACTCTTCAACCTGGTCCACCATATCCGCAGGGATGTCGACGATTTCAAAGTTCTCAGGATGGCCGCTGTCATCCCATACATATGCGGTACGGGTTAGCAGATCGACCATACCTACGAAGTCATCCTCAACTCCGATAGGCAGTACCATGACCATTGGGTTGGCGCCCAGCACTTTTTCGACTTGTCCTACAACACGCAGGAAGTCTGCACCGACACGGTCAAGCTTGTTGACGAAAATGATACGAGCTACTTCAGATTCGTTCGCATAGCGCCAGTTGGTTTCAGACTGGGGCTCAACACCACCAGAACCACAGAAAACACCTACGCCGCCATCAAGCACTTTTAGCGAACGGTATACTTCAATGGTGAAGTCAACGTGGCCTGGGGTATCGATGATATTGAAACGGTGATCCTTCCAGTAGCAAGTGGTCGCAGCGGACTGAATGGTTATGCCTCGTTCCTGCTCCTGTTCCATAAAGTCAGTGGTCGCTGCACCATCGTGCACTTCACCTGTTTTATGGATTTTGCCGGTGAGCTTCAGGATACGTTCGGTTGTGGTAGTTTTGCCGGCGTCAACGTGGGCGAAAATACCAATGTTTCTATAGTGGCTTAAGTCAGTCATTGCTTTGCTCTGAGTTTGGAGGGCTGAAAATTGCGCGGGATTATACCCGAATTTGGTTAAAACGTCCTAACCGATTTTAGTTTAAATTTGCAGAAATATTGCACTGTTTTGCCGAATGGGTGGCGAGTGTTTCCTAATGGGGCTGTAACCGATGGAAATCCTCGTAAGTTCAGGTCTATTCATCCATATTTATGATCAACTGGGCGTAGAACAGGATCATACGGCGATAGTCTTCAATGCCAATTCGTTCGTTAATACCATGAATTCTGCCTAAGTCATTCGGGCCAAGTACATAGGGCGCGAAGCGATAATTGTTATCAGCGACGTTTTGGTAATGAATCGAATCGGTACCCGCTAGCACTAAACCCGGGGCAAAAATGGCTCCCGGAAAGATCTGTTGAGCGGTTTTTCCTATGGTTAAGAATGCCGGATTGTCGGTGCTAGAGAGGGTCGAGGGTTCGTTAGGGGTATTGTTGGTCATGAAATCGAGGGTGATTGCTGGATCATTTATGGTCTCGATGACATGATTTTTAATATCTGTGGAACTTTGTCCCGGTAGTATACGGAAGTTCACAATAGCACTGGCCTTGGATGGTATTACATTTTCTTTAAATCCGCCCTCGATGATGGTAACTGCAGTGGTGCTGCGGATTACCGCAGCGGTTGATGTTTTTTTCAGTAGTGCAGAAACAATAGCCTCATCGAATAACCAGCGGTTGGCAAATAGAATCTTCTCGAACAACCCCATTTCAGGTCCAATAAAGTCAAAGGTTTTTTCAGCGGTCCCCGCTAGTTTTGCGGGCAACTGATTTTCTTCGAGTGTTGTAATAGCTCGGGCTAAAATGCCGATAGCACTAGGGTGAGCAGGCATAGAGGAGTGGCCGCTCTCTGCACGTGCCGTCAGCTTAAAAGTTACGTAACCCTTTTCGGCAATGCCGATGATAGCAGTTGTTTTTCCGGCGGGTGACAGTTCTTCGTTGAGAATAGCCATGCCTTCGTCGAGGGTGAATAGTGACGAAATGTTATGTTGCTCCATATAGGCAGCAATGTGGACTGCGCCTTGTGCGCCGCCAATTTCCTCATCATGACCAAAGGCGAGATAAACGGTTCTGCTTGGAACAAACCCCAACACAATAAGTTGTTCGATAGCCTCCAGCACGCCAAATACAGTGGATTTATCATCCAGCGTTCCCCGGCCCCAGATAAAACCCTCTTCTACAGCGCCAGAGAAAGGTGGGTATTGCCACTGATCGAGCGTGCTTTCCTCCACTGGAACCACATCCGTATGGGCTAAAAAAGTGATGGGTTTGAGGGCGGTGTTTGTACCGGGCCACTTAAATAACAGCGACTTTTGGTTGATTACGGTTTTTTCCAGGTTTTGTTTGACCAGCGGGTAGCGATTGGATATCAGTTCAATCAGGCTCGAAAAGGGTTGCTCTTGCGAATGACTCATCTCTTGATGTGAAACAGTGGCGAGCTGAACCGCAGAGGAGAGTGTTTTTACTGCTCGGTTGATATCGATTTCAATACCATCAATAGCAGCGACCTGAGGTTGCCTGGATGTAAAACGCAGCGTATTGACAGTGATACTGATGATCAGAAGCAGCGAGATGCTCGAAATAGTCAGGACGATTTTTTTCATATGCTTAAGCCGGCTCTAGTATTGGGTCGAGACCCTAATCAAGGGGGGCTACTCAAGATACTGAGAGGCACATAAGATACCAGTCTGTAACCGGAGGATGCTACTATCTAGCCATTCGCTTACTATGCGCTAACCACGCGAACGGACGATCCATTTCACAGTATCAAATCACTAACAGGGAAGAATAACAATGAATGACCTGGCAAATATTATCGCCGATTTACGGGCCGAAGGAGAGCAGCTCTGCACTTTTCTGGCCACTTTGGATGAGGCTGACTGGTCTCGCGCCACCACCTTTAAATCTTGGACAGTTAATGATGTGGTTGAGCATCTTCATATGTCAGATTTTCTGGCGGTCACCTCCCACAAAGGGTCGGATCAGTTTGCTGCGGTTATGAAGCAGATGAGTGATCCCAATCTAAAAGCGGGTGAATTCTCCAAACAGGTCACAAACAATACCTCTGGACTTGATCTGCTGAACCGCTGGAAAACGCTGTTTGATGAGATGTGTGATCGATTCGCTGCCACCGAGCCGAGTCGTCGTCTCACCTGGGTAGGCCCAGACATGGGTATATCGATGTTTGCCACCGCCCGCTTTATGGAAACCTGGTCCCACAGCTGGGCAATTTACGATCTAATGGGCGTACCCAAAATATCGACCGACTCGATCAAAAATATCGCGACTATCGGTATCAAAACCTATGGCTGGACTTTCGTTAACCGCAAAGAAGTGCCGCCCGAGCCAAAGCCCTACGTGAAGTTAACCGCACCCTCGGGTGAGGTTTGGAGCTGGAATGAACCGCAAAGTGATAACGTCGTCGAAGGCGATGCGGTCGAGTTCTGTCAGGTTGTAACACAGGTTCGGAATATTGCTGACGTGAATTTGTTGGTTACAGGTGAGCCTGCAACTCAATGGATGGATGTTGCTCAGTGTTTCGCTGGCCCGCCGAATGATCCACCGGTACCCGGAAGCCGCCTGAAATAACGTGGTTCGGTAATTGTTAGCAGTTATTGGAGGTTCACTGGTTATTCAGTATCAAGATTGTTGGTAAAAAATGCCGCATCGGATTTTCGGATTTGGCGTATCCGCGCCTGCGCCGAAGCGGATTCATCTGTAGATGCCAATTGCATAAAGTGTAGCGCTTCCCGCTGGTATTCAGGGTATTGAAGCGCCAATTCGTAGAACCCACTGTAGGCCCAGGCCCGGACAAACTTATTCGGGTCCTGCAAACAGTCACGAAGAAAACACTTAACCGTACCTTTTTCTTTTTTGCCGATGACTAGATATGAGATCGACTGAAGCAGATGGAGCCGTGCCTGCCAACCTTGAAGCTGGCGTGCGGCTTTAAAAACTCTGCTGACTTGATGGGTATCGAGTTTCTGCTTGTTGGTAAGATATTCTTTTAGCAGCCAGGTTGCGCCGGACTGAAAAGCAGTAGTTTCAAGGGAGTTGAGTAGATGCTCGATAAATTGCGTATCGGTAATCTGTCGATCATAAATTTCATTGATTTGATCGGCGGAGCGGCCATCCCAGCTGAGTAGATCGTCATTGAAGCGTTTAAGTGACATGGATCAAGCCTCGCTAATTTAGAGTTGCGGCACTACCCTGGCTTAATGTTATACCCTTGGGCGATTGTGGCTGACAAACACCATGCGAGCGCGAAAAGAGCGAGACTCGAACTTTGTCGACCTTGTTTCAGATTGTGTCGGCGGGTATTCTGCCTACGCACGGCTGAACAGTGCTTGTGGGCAAATCGCAGGTTATCAGTCATCCAGAACAGATTAAATAGGGACGTTTCAGCCTTTATTGAGTGAAATCTCAAATAATGCCCTGGCATAAAGCTACGAGCGGCTATAAATTGATTTTATAAGAGAGGAATAGACATGAGTGTTGCAACTGCATCCAGCAGCGTACAAACCCAAATCGCAGGTCATTTTGATGTCCTGATCGTAGGTGCCGGTATTTCCGGTATCGACGCCGCCTATCATCTACAGAAAGATTGTCCCGAAAAAAGCTTTACGGTGCTGGAAAGCCAGGGCAGCTTTGGTGGTACCTGGGAGTTTCATAAATATCCTGGTGTTCGATCAGATAGCGACCTGTATACCTTCGGTTATAAATGGAAGCCCTGGGTCGATGCGCCAATAGCATCAGCCCCTGAAATTTTAAGGTATCTTGACGAAGCACTAGATGAGCAGGATCTCAAAAAGCATATTCGATATAAGCATCAGGTGAAATCCGCTAGTTGGAGTACCGAAGCGCAGCAATGGGATCTGACCGTTGAAGAGCTGGATTCCGGCGAACTACTGCATTTTACCTGTGGTTTCCTGTGGATGTGCCAGGGTTATTACAAATTCGATGGTGGGTATATTCCAGACTGGCCAGGTAAAGAGACATTTAAGGGCGACCTTATCCACCCAATGGAGTGGAAAGAAGATTACGACTACTCGGATAAAGAGGTGGTTGTAATTGGCTCCGGTGCTACTGCTGCGACCATCGTTCCGGCTATGGCGGGCAAAGCAAAACATGTGACCGTATTGCAGCGTTCCCCCACTTATTTTAGCCCTGGCCGCAATAAAAATGAGTTGGCTGACACGCTACGAGAACTTGATATCCCAGAAGAGTGGACCCATGAAATTGTCCGTCAACAGGTCCTCAAAGAGGGCGGAGCGATTGCCGATCTAGCCTTTTCGCAGCCGGAAATGCTGAAAGAGCAGTTGATTGGTGTGGTAAGGGAGCACCTTGGCGATGATTACGATGTAGATACCCATTTCACCCCCTCCTACGAGCCATGGCGTCAGCGTTTAGCGTTTGTGCCCGATGGTGATTTGTTCAAAGGTATTAAGGCCGGCCTGGCTTCAATGTGTACTGACCATATTGAAAGCTTCAATGAAAATGGCATCTTACTTAAATCAGGCAAGCAACTGGATGCGGATATTATTGTTAGCGCAACCGGTTTCAATCTATGCGTGCTGGGTGACATTGATTTCAGTGTCGATGGTAAACCAGTCGATTTTTCAAAGACTACAACCTACCGTGGTTGCATGTTCACTGGTGTGCCCAACATGGCCTGGGTATTCGGTTACTTTCGATCTAGCTGGACACTGCGGGCTGATCTGATTTCAGAGCTAATGTGCCGCATGTTCAACCACATGAAGGGCAAAAACAGCACGGTGGTAACACCAACACTGCGTGATATGGATAAAAACATGGCAAGCCTGCCGTGGATCGATCCCGATAACTTTAATCCGGGATATTTGCAGCGTGGCATGCACGCAATGCCCAAGCAAGGCGACCAGGAACCATGGATCTTTACTCAGGATTATCAACTTGAGAAAGAAGAGTTCCCGGCAGCCAATCTTGATGATGGCTCTCTAGTCTACAGCTAGGAAGCTGCGTTATATCCCCTCCAGTGAGGTCTTTCATTGAGCAATATGTCAATGAAAGACCTCACTGGAGGGGGCTCCCATAAAAACTCCCAATATTTTATCTTGCATCAATCCATCTTTCCGGTAGACCTAATCCCCTAAAGTTTTGTATGTTGGATGCCTGTATTTAAAAACAGGCGCTCCCTAAAAAAAAATAATAGGAGCTTTCCAGGAATACATAGGAGAAGGATCATGGCAGGAAATCTATCTAAGTCTCAATTGGATCAATCAGAACAGGTTGACGTGTTGATCATCGGTGCCGGATTCGCCGGCGTATATCAGCTGAAGCAACTGCGTGATCGAGGCTTTAATGCTCGAATAGTTGAAGCCGGAGCAACCCTTGGTGGTATCTGGTACTGGAACTGCTATCCAGGTGCTCGTGTCGATACCCATGTTCCGATGTATGAATTTTCCGACGAAGAGCTATGGCGCGACTGGAACTGGACCGAACGTTTTCCAGACTGGGCCGAGCTGCGAGAATACTTTGCCTACGTCGATAAAAAATGGGATCTCAGTAAAGATATCCAATTCAATACCCATGTGACCGCCGCAGAGTTTGACGAAGAGAGCCTCCAGTGGTCGGTTAAAACAGATGACGGGGTCACCACCCGTGCCAACTCAGTGGTGTTCTGCACAGGGTTTGCTGCCAAATCCTATATTCCCGAGTTTGACGGCCTGGATGATTTTGAAGGCATTTGTCACCACACCGCACACTGGCCCCAACAAGGGCTCGATTTCACCGGAAAGCGGGTCGGTATCATCGGTACCGGTGCAAGCGGCGTTCAGGTGGCGCAGGAGGCCGGAGCTACTGCATCCCAACTAACAGTTTTTCAGCGAACCCCTATTCTTGCGTTGGCGATGCAGCAAAAAACACTTGATGTAGCGACGCAGGATGAGATGAAAAAAGAGTATCCGGCCCGGTACAAACGTCGCAACGAAAGCTACGGTGGGTTTGATTTCCCGGAAACTGAAAAATCGGCTCTGGAAGTATCCGATGAAGAGCGTAACGCAACCTTTGAAGATGCGTGGGCAAGGGGTGGGTTTTCTTTCTGGTCCAATACCTTTAACGATATCTTAATGGATATGGATGCTAACCAGACCGCCTATGATTTTTGGCGCAGCAAAGTGCACAGCAGGGTTATTGACCCGGTGATTGCTGAAACACTTGCTCCCGCGGTTGCGCCTCACCCCTTCGGGGTAAAACGACCCTCCCTCGAACAAAACTATTTCGAATTGTTCAATCAGGACAATGTTGCGGTGGTTGACCTGAAAGCAACGCCACTGGAAAAAATAACCCCGAAAGGCGTGCAGATTGACGGTAAAGAGCTTGAGTTCGATATTCTTGTGATGGCGACCGGTTTTGATGCGGTAACCGGTGGTTTAACTCAAATTGATATCAAAGGCACCAGAGGGGAGACCCTAAAACAGCATTGGGAAAAAGGCGCAAAAACCCATCTCGGGGTTGCCGTAAACGGCTTTCCCAATATGCTGCTGGTGTACGGTCCACAAAGCCCGTCGGGTTTTTGTAACGGTCCGAGCTGCGCGGAAATTCAGGGCGACTGGATTGTAAAAATGCTAGAGGATATGCGCGAGCAGAAGGTTAATCGTTACGAGGCTACCGCAGATGCGGAAAATAGCTGGACAGATCACGTCAATATGATTAGCGAGATGACCATGTTTCCAAAGGCCGACTCCTGGTACATGGGTGCAAATATTCCAGGTAAGCCTCGGCAGATATTAAATTATCCTGGTGGTGTGCCGTTGTATATGGAGCAATGCAACAACGCCGCTAAGGATGGATATAAAGGTTTTGTTTTGGATAGCGTTAAGTCAAAATAAAATAGCGTATCAGTAATAAGCCGCCTGAAACATAGCGAGCGCGAGTAAGCATAATAATAAAAACAAACAAAAAGGATTATTACAATGAGTAACGTTACTGAAGTGAGCGGGCTGAGTGAAGTTGGCAACATGAAGGAACTAAGCCCCGCTGAAAAAGCGCTCAAAATTACCGACTATGGCAGCCGGTTTTTTGTGCTTGGCCAGGTCGGCGCTGTGATTGTCGCAATGACATCCTTGCATCCATTCTTTGCACTTTACAATATCCCAGCTGCCATCATGTTGGCCCTCACGATCGTTTGGGATTTGTGGGAGAGTGCCAGTAAATCAGCTAAAAAAATGATAGCCCTGGTATCTTTAGCCGCTGGCGTGATTATCCAGGTAAACAGTATCGGTAAATTTATTCTTCCGGAGGTTGTTGATCCCGAAATGGCTTATATGGCCTCTATCACAATGACCGGTGGTGCCATTGGTCACTTGATTATGATTATTGCGGCGATACAAGGGCTGAAAGCCGTAAAATATATGGACTAAATTCAGCCGCAGCCTATGCACGAATGTAGGTTTTCTAAATCGTGCAGGTGACTGTATTAGCTTTAAATACGTGCAGTCACTGGCGCAAAGCCAGCGTGTAATTAGATGATTAATCGCTGCGTTTCCTTCTTATACCGCTCTTGCCCTATTGTTCTCAGTCACACTTATCGGGCATTGAATAAGCAGATAATGATTCACTTAATACTGTATTAAGGTTTGCAATCTATGCTAATTCCTATTGATGGATGAGATGGGGATTATGTATGCAGACGTTCGTGCAACACCGGCTCCAAAAAAGGAGCCCGCAACCGTTTAAAGATAGCGGTCGGATACTTTCCCCTAGGCCTGAGTTTGATCTCTACTCGGCCTCCTCCTGCGGACGATCGCAGATTGAGAGCTATATTGCCGAACAGTTTAATGCTGTATACGGCGCTTCTATTGCTGGATTTATGCCGCAACTGTTGACGATGCGTTGCCTCGGAAAACTGAGCGCTGTAGCCGGGCTGCGAGCCGCAGGTACGCAACGACTTTTTCTTGAGAACTATTTTTCCTATCCGATTGAGCAGGTTATTGCAGATAAGACCGGCCGCTCAATCAATCGGAATAACGTATTGGAAATTGGCAACCTGGTGGCCACCCGTCGAGGCTCCAGTCAGATTTTATTTGTACTGTTAGCCGAGTTGTTAAAACAAGCTGATTTCGAGTGGGTAGTGGTTACCGCTACACCCCAGGTTGAAAAATCCCTTCGCAGGTTAGGTATCAAAATATATATTTTAGGAGAAGCTGACCCCGGCTTACTTCCCGAATCAAGTGCGGATGACTGGGGTTCCTATTACGACAGCAAACCTAAGGTGATGGCGGGCAGGGTATGCCCTGAATTAATCGAACTGAAAACGGGAAAAAAACTCGCTGCTATTTTGGCTTTATACCAGCGCGAGATAAAAGCGTTGGCGGCCAACTTGAATCAGCAGAGGTTCCTTTAATGAAATCGATTATTCAGTCACTTGATATTAAATCCAGAGGCAGTGAGATCATTGCCCGGGATTCGAATCAGACATTAACTCTTACTGGATTGGTTGATGGATGCGCACAATTGGTCCACGAGTTGGCTAGTCATCGTATACAAACGCTGGCGTTACACGCCGATAACAGTGTCAACTGGTTGTTGATTGATCTTGCTTGTCAGCAGGCTGGTATTTGCCTGGTTCCGCTACCGACATTTTTTTCTGCGGAGCAGTTACAACATGTTTTTGATACTGCGCCAATCGATGCGTTGATTTGCGAAAAATCAGATCAAGTTTCACTGGATCAATTCGCATTGATTAACCATGGGCGTATTAAATATCGATTGGATAGCGGTATCGAGGGGTTTCAACTGGTGGGTGTGAATAGTCCGGTAAATTCATCAGTACTGCCGGAAAATACCGGAAAAATCACCTTTACCTCAGGTTCTACCGGCAGCCCAAAGGGTGTATGTCTGAGTAATCAGCAGATGATCAAGCAGGCACAAGCTTTGGTTGAAGCCGTTGATCTGCGGCATCCTCGCCACCTCTGTTTGTTGCCGTTAAGCACGTTGCTGGAAAATGTTGCAGGGCTGTACGCGCCATTGCTAGCGGATGGTGAAGTATTTATACCGGGGTTAGCAGAGGTCGGATTTGAGGGTAGCTCTTCAGTCAATCCACTCACGCTGATCACCATAATTAGTCAATTCCAACCCGATACCCTGATCCTGATCCCGCAACTTTTAGTAGTGTTGGTCGCCGCTGTAAAAATGGGTTGGCAACCACCCGAAACACTTAAATTTGTGGCCGTTGGCGGCAGCCGTGTTTCCGAGAGTTTATTGCAGGAAGCTCATGAGCTTGGAATACCCGCCTTTGAAGGTTACGGTCTGTCCGAATGTGCCTCCGTAGTTAGCCTGAATACGCGAACAAACCAGAACCACAAAAGCAGTGGCAGGCCGTTGCCCCACCTCAGCGTGGAAATAGTCGGGGATGACATGGAAGGTGAAATTAAGGATGGTGAAATTGTAGTTACTGGCAACGCCATGTTGGGCTACGTCGGCGAACCCGCGAGCTGGGGAAAGGACGCGATTCGTACCGGCGATACCGGGCGTATTGATCCCGACGGTTGTCTTCATATTAATGGCCGGATCAAAAATGTATTGATCTCAAGTTACGGTAGAAATATCAATCCCGAATGGGTAGAAAGTGAGCTGCTCGGTTTTGCGAAAATTGCAGAATGTGTAGTTTTTGGCGATGCGAAACCCTATTGCGTAGCGCTCATTGCAGTCCGCGATCCAACTTTAACGGACAACGAAATCCAGGCATTAGTCGATAGCGCAAACCGTCAGTTGCCAGATTATGCATGCATTTCGAATTGGGCTCGCTTATCTGAATCCCTGGCTCGGCAACCACAACTGGTTACAGAAAATGGCCGGCCCAAACGGGATGCTATTTTTGCCCGCTACCAAAATCAAATCGAAGATCTATATCCAAAAACAAAGGTACAGAATCAATGAAATTTTTTGAGAAACTACAAACCGAAACGGAACAGGAGCGTGAGGAACTAAGCCGTGCCCCTATCATTATTGACTGTATGAACGGTGATATCTGTCTGGATGATTATGTTGCTTTTTTGTGTCAGGCCTATCATCACGTTAAACACACGATTCCGTTGTTAATGGCGGTAGGTGCACGGCTTCCGGAGGAGAAAGAGTGGTTACGGGTTGCGGTGGCTGAGTACATCGAAGAGGAGATGGGACACCAAGAATGGATTCTAAACGACATTGCAGCCTGCGGTTATGACAAAGAAGTCGCTCGGCGCAGCAAACCCAATGTCAGTACTGAGTTGATGGTGAGCTACGCCTACGACATGATCAATCGAGTCAACCCTTTGGGTTTTTTTGGCATGGTTCATGTACTGGAAGGCACCAGTGTCACATTGGCAGATAAAGCCGCTCACAGTATTTTAGAGACGCTTAAACTTCCTGTAGGTGCTTTTTCTTACATGATCTCCCATGGCTCTCTGGACCAGGAGCACATTAAATTTTTTGAAGAGTTGATGGACCGTATCGAAGACCAGGCTGAGCAACAGCAGATTATTCACTGCGCTAAAGTGTTCTATAAATTGTACGGCGATATCTATCGTTCGCTGAATACTAATCACGGTATTTCACGTGCGGCCTAACCAGTGACCTGTCTTTATGGGTGGTATCTATGGAGCTAAAAGATAAACGTATTCTGCTCACCGGCGCTTCGGGCGGCATTGGTCAGGCTATAGCGAGACGGTTAGATCAGCAAGGAGCCAAGCTGTGGCTAGTCGGACGAAACCTGCACAAACTGCAACTGCTACTGGATGATTTGGTTGGAGATCACACCATCATCATTACCGATCTTAACAGCCAGGAAGGCCGTGAAAAGGTGATTTCCAGCTGTGAACAACAGGGTTTAGATCTATTTATTAATGCCGTAGGTGTGATGGATTTTCAGTTCTATGAACAGCAGGATTCACGCGTTATTGAACAAATACTATCAACCAATCTGGTATCGCCAATGCTGCTGTGCCAGCGGCTTATTCCGATCCTGCAAAGCCAGCCCGAAGCCGCGATTGTAAATATAGGTTCCACTTTTGGCAGTATTGGGCACCCTGGATTTACCGCCTACTGCGCTAGTAAATTTGGACTGCGTGGGTTCACCGAAGCGCTGCAACGCGAACTTGCGGATACGCGTATTAAAGTTTCTTATCTCGCGCCCCGTGCAACACAAACCGAGCTCAATTCAGATGCTGTGAGGTCACTAAACGCGGCTCTGGGAAATAACACCGACACGCCTGATCAGGTAGCTCGTGAACTGATGGTTATCCTATCCAGTAATCAACAGCAACGTTATATGGGTTGGCCGGAAAAGTTTTTTGTACGCTTAAATGGCCTATTTCCCGGCATTGTCCACAGTGCTTTAGTCAAAAAATTAACAATCGTTCGACAATACGCTGAAAAGTCATCACATGAGGGTTGAACCATGAAAAAAGCTAGCCTTACCAATAGAGTCAAGAAAACGATAGCCAACAAAAAAATAGCCAGGCAAACCATTATTGCCCTTTCATTGATATTGTTGGGTAGCGCACCGGTTAGGGCAGACCAGAATACCGATATCCTTGCTCTGCAGCAGGGCTGGGCCGAGACCAATTACCAGTTGCGGGACAAAGCGCAACTCAGTGCTTTTGAAAAGCTAATCGACGAAGCGACCCTGCTTACCGAGCAAAACCCACAGTCAGCACCGGCCTGGATCTGGAGCGGCATCATCAAATCAACCTATGCCGGTGCCAGGGGCGGTCTTGGAGCACTAAAATTTGCGAAGGCAGCCAAGGCTGATCTGGAGCAAGCGATGAAACTGGATCCCAAAGCCATGAACGGATCTGCATACGCCAGTCTCGGAGTCCTTTATTTTAATGTGCCGGGCTGGCCGATCGGTTTTGGAGATGATGATAAGGCCGAAGAGCTATTGCTCAAAGCGCTTGCTATCAATCCAGATGGCATCGATAGCAACTACTTTTATGGCGATTTTCTCCTAAATGAAAAGCGTTACCAGGATGCCGAAAAATACCTGCTTAAGGCGCAAAACGCGCCAAAACGTCCAGACCGCCCTTTAGCCGATGCAGGGAGACAAAAAGAGATTGCGCTGGCATTATCAAAGGTTCAGATAAAACTAAAGTAGTCGCGGTACAGACCTTTTAAATGCAAATACTACTGGTCGAAGATGATCGATCCTTAGCCAGCGGATTACGCCATGCCCTGCATAAGCAGGGTTATGTGGTGAATCATGTTGAGAGCGGAGAAGCGGCCCTGCATGTGATCAGTACAGAACCGCCGGACATTACAATCCTGGACCTTGGTCTACCCGATATCGACGGTATTGACGTTCTAAAGCGGCTGCGGAAAAAAAACAGCAGTATGCCGGTGCTGCTGCTAACCGCGCGATCAGCCATTGAAGACAAAATCGCCGGGCTAGATAGCGGTGCCGATGACTACCTGGCCAAACCGTTTGAAGTGACTGAATTATTCGCACGGCTGCGGGTTTTTGAACGACGTATCAGCAGCGTAAAAACCACAGAAATTGTGATTGGTGATGTCTGCCTGGATGCGGCCAGCCACTCGGTTATCCTCAGCGGAGATTTGCTAGAGCTGCCACGCAAGGAATATATGGTGTTAAAAAGCCTGATGGAAAATGCAGGCAGAGTACTCACACGCAGCGTACTTGAGGCGCGTCTATACGATTGGGGAGAGGAGGTGACCAGTAACACCCTTGAAGTTCATATTCATCATTTACGCAAAAAATTGGGTGCTGACTTTATTAAAACCATTCGTGGCGTCGGCTATAAAATCGCCAAGCCGTGAAGTCAATTCGTCTGTTTTTAATTGCTGTTATTCTCGCGACTATTACGCTTTTTAATTTTATAGCAGCGCTACAGGGATATCGTTCCAGTCTGCTAGAAGCGGAGCGGCTGTTTGATACTCAGATGATGGAAACTGCTGAATTTATTGCGGATTTATACTCCGAAAACCTACTCGCACCTGTGGATCATGCGGGTAATCGGGTATTCCAGGTTTGGAAAAATGGAGAGCTAAAGGCATATTCCGCTAATGCTCCAATTATGGCTATTGCACCGTTATTGCCAGGTTTTAATTTCAGTAATTTTGATGGATATCGCTGGCGCACGGTGGCACGTTACGATAATCAAAAGCAGTTGTGGGTGTTGGTGGCTGAGCGTACCGACCGGCGCTATAGCCTTTCGGAAAATTTGATACTGGAATCGTTTATTCCTATTTTGATGGGCTTGCCGGTGGTGGGTTTATTGATCTGGTTTATCGTCAGTCAGGGACTAAAACCGTTGCGTACACTTGCGGATGAACTTGGTAAAAAACAACCCGATGACCTAAGCCCATTATGTTTCGATGCACCCAAGCAGGAACTTGAACAGATTGTTTACTCTACAAACCTGCTAATGGGACGTTTGGAGTCCTCTCTTAATCGAGAAAAACAGTTTGCTTCAGATGCTGCCCACGAGCTACGCACACCGATTAGTGTGCTGAAAGTACAGCTCTATAATATCGCGCAGTTATTGCCGGATGAGGATAGCAACCTGCCGGAATTAACCGAAACGGTTGATCGGCTTGAGCATCTGGTAGAACAGATTCTGGTTTTGTACCGAACGACACCGGATCAATATTCGGCCAATTTTACCCGCATTGATATGGGGATATTAACTGAAGAGGTGCTGGCACAGGAATATGCCCAGTTTGAAGATAAAAACCAGACACTAGAATTTCGGGGCAAGCCGTATGTCTTGTCAGGTGACCGTTTTGCAATAACTACACTGCTGCAAAATCTGCTGAGTAATGCCTCCAAATACACGCCTTGTGGTGGTCATATCAATGTAAAAGTGTGTGATGAGCAGGGCGATATCGTTTTAACCGTTGAGGACTCCGGTCCAGGTATTCCGCTCGATGAATATCAATCAGTATTTGAACGGTTTTATCGAAGTAGGGGTGACCGGCATAACTCAGGAGAGTCAGGCTGTGGTTTGGGGCTGGCAATCGTAAAACATATCGTTGAACTTCATCATGCAGAGATCACGATTGCGCCATCAAGTTTTGAATCCGGTACGGCTTTTCGTATCCGTTTTCCCAAACAAAAAACCTCAATGGATACCTGAAAAAAATATGTGTCTTTTTCATAAAAAAGATCAGATATTCATTCTATGGGTGGCCTTCATTCTGAGTATTCATTCAGGCCATCTATTGGCGGGTACACCCGTGTTTGAAATCGAAATAAAAAACCACCTGTTTTATCCCGCTGAAATTGAAATTCCTGCGGGTGTCAAAATAAAGCTACGGGTTAAAAATCTTGATCCGACTCCCGAAGAGTTTGAAAGCTATGAACTCAATCGAGAAAAAGTAATTAGTGGTCATAGTAAGGCTACGATTTTTATCGGCCCGCTGGTGCCGGGACAGTACCCGTTTTTTGGCGAGTTCTATCCGAAAACCGCCCAGGGAATCGTGGTGGTAAAGGAATGAACAGCTTGCAGAAACAGGCCTGGAATTAGTCATGCTGCTGAACTCCGTCATACTGATTCTTCAGGAGACTCTTGAAGCCGCACTGATGATCAGTGTACTACTAGCGGTTAATGTCAGATTACAAATTAAACCTATATGGATTTTCTGCGGGGTGACTCTGGGGATTATGGGTGCATGTATTTACGCATATCATATTGAAGCGGTTTCAGAATGGCTTGATGGGGTAGGGCAGGAATTTATAAATGCATTGCTACAGATCGCGATAGCTCTGTGTATAACGCTATACATCTATTGGCTGTTTCGATTCAAAGGCCAAACCAAACAATATGATTTGGATGGTCGTTTGGTTTATTCAAATCAAGTGCAATTTGTGCTCCTGATGATTTGTATTATTGCATTGGGATTAACCCGGGAAGGAGCGGAGGTTTTGCTCTATCTAGGTGGGTTTTTCCCCAGTAGTGAACAACGTTTTTCTATGGCTGCCGGTAGCGGTATTGGTTTTGGTATTGGCTTAAGTAGTAGCATCATTCTCTATTACGCGCTGGTGAATATCCCCGGGCCCTGGAGGTTCCGTAGCGCCGTGATATTACTGGCACTGTTTGCAGCCAATATGGCTTCACAGGCTGCACTTCAGTTGACGCAGGCCGACTGGTTACCGCATACGCAAGCGCTGTGGGATAGCTCCAGTTTAATTTCTGAACGTTCGGTATTGGGTCATCTGTTCTATGCCATATTTGGCTACGAGGCCACGCCCTCCGCAATTCAAGTCGGCAGCTATGTGGCAGCAATCGTACTGGTGGGTATCGCGGCAAAAATTGGCAACCGCTTTAGCGCAGGCTCGAAGATATGACCTGGTTATCCTATAAGCTTGCGGAGCTTAATCAGCGCCAGCGATACTACCGGAGTACGTCTTGCTGCATCAGTAATTTGGGCTTTATCACCGTATTTTGTTCGGTTGTGCTGTGTGTGTTAGCCAATCCCCCCATAGTGATGGCCGATGGATTAGTGATCGACAAAATCTACCACCCCTATGTCCAGCCGTTGGAGCAAGAAATGGAGTGGCGTGTTACAGCACAGGATAACCAGCCGGGGGTGGCGGATCATATCCAGTTACACCGTTTCGCCTATGGTAGATCACTAAACGAAAGCTGGTTTGCTGAGATCTATCTGGTCGGCGAAAAATCAGATCAGCAAAATTTCGATACAAAATTTATTGAACTGGAAGCCAAGTGGCAGCTCACCGAGCAGGGTGAATTCCCTGCAGACTGGGGGTTGCTGTTTGAATTGGAGAAAGATCTACATCAGGATAAATGGGAGATCGCTACAGGGTTATTAGTTGAAAAAGAGTGGCGAAAATGGAGTGGCACGGTCAATTTTTTCGTTGTGCAGGAGTGGGGTGCAGATATTGCCGACGAACTGGAGGCGACCTTTTCTGCTCAAGCTCGATATCGCTACTCCAGATTATTTGAACCCGCTATAGAGCTTTATAGTGGACAACATACCCTAGGAATAGGTCCAGTAGCTCTGGGGCAGATTAAGTTCGGTGCAAAGCGCCAGGTTAGGTGGGAAACGGGTGTGATTTTTAGTCTTGATGAACAAAGCCCGAATCAGACAGTTCGATTTGCGGTTGAGTTTGAATTTTGATCGCGGTGAATAATCTTAAAACTGGTTGCAGTTTTCTTTGTCTTTATTATTGATCTTACCTTCGCCCCTTCGCTGAAAAAGGGGCTGTGATCTATCCCCGGGGCGAAGTGAATGCAATTTTCTGCTGTCTCTGTCGGTTTTGCGATGCACAATGTTAGTATTTAAGAAAAGCCTCGTTGAGGCGGCTCTAGTAAATATAAACCTTGGTAATCACGTTCTGTCAGGGTAGATTAAAGTCATTAACAATAAAAAAGGAATTCAATTATGTTTGATCTTACTGGAAAAGTTGCTCTAATCACTGGGTCAAGTCGGGGTATAGGAAAAAGCATTGCTCTCGAAATGGCAAAGCAAGGTGCAAAAGTAGTTGTCTCTGGTCGTAAAGAAGAGATATGTAAAGAGACGGCGCTTGAAATTAATATGGAAGTGGCCCAGGCTGGCGTGCAAGTTGCCGTCGCGATTCCCTGCAATATTTCCCATAAAGAACAGCTTCAACACCTTGTCGATGAAACCCATCGATCGTTCGGGAAAATCGATATTCTTGTCTGTAATGCTGCGGTAAATCCCTACTTTGGAAGCTCAGCAACGATTCCCGATGAAGCCTTCGATAAAGTACTCAATGCCAATATTAAGTCCAATCACTGGTTGTGCAACATGGTGTTGCCGGACATGATCGAGAAGAACGATGGCTCAATAATCATTGTCTCATCTGTTGGCGGATTTAAAGGATCAAGTGTATTGGGTACCTACTCGATATCCAAAGCGGCGGACATGCAGTTGGCTCGGAATTTGGCAGTTGAGCACGGCGGCCATAATATCCGCGCTAATACCATTGCCCCTGGCCTTATTAAGACAGATTTTTCAAAGGCACTTTGGCAAAACCCTGATGTGTTAGAAGCATCTCTCAAAAATTCACCATTGAAACGTATTGGGTTACCCGAAGACATTGGAGGACTGGCAGTTTTTCTCGCATCGCGAGCTGGTAGTTTTATTACCGGACAAACCATCACCGTGGATGGCGGTGCAATCATCGCCTAGTTGATTGTTAGTCGATCATTAAAACCTAAAAGGAGAGCTGCTATCAGTACGTTAATAGTCAAAGAAAATAGCTACGATTTTTCAGCCATGCACGATGCCATTCAAAAATATGTCGACCTTAATATTTTAAGTGGCGCGTCCTCCGTAGTGATCAAAGATAACGAAATTGTTGATCTTAAAATGTGGGGCCAGATGGATATGGAAAAGGGTAAGCCTATGCAGCCCAATACCATATTTCGGATTTTTTTCCAATACCAAAAAAATAATCTCCGTAGCTGCGATGATCTGTCACGAACAGGGTTTATTTAAGTTGGATGATCCGCTTGAAAAATATATTCCGGCTTTTAAAAAACTACGGGTATTAAAAAAGGGTTCTGATGATCCATCGAAAACAGAAGCGCTGAATAGCCCACCAACGGTTCGGCAGCTGATGTGTCACAACGCCGGGTTTTCCTACGGGATTTTTGCCGAGTCACCAGTTGATGCTCTTTATCTTGAAAAGAATGTACTGGATTCCGATAGCACACTTGAGCAGATGGTCGAAAAACTTGCCAGTATTCCTCTTGCGAATCAACCGGGTGCACGTTGGCAATACAGCGTATCGGTGGATATCCTTGGTCGACTGGTAGAAATTTGGTCCGGCCAACCCCTCAATGAATATTTACAGCAGCATATTTTTGAACCCCTGCAAATGGTCGATAGCGGTTTCTATGTACCGCCAGGAAGTCATCATCGGTTAGCAGCAAATTATGTGCCGGTAAACCCGCTAGACCCAATGGAAAGTGGCTTAAACCTATCGCCTGATCACCCTATCGGTGGTACTACTACGCCGAAGAAATTCTTTTCCGGTGGAGCAGGCCTGGTTTCAACTTTGAGTGATTACACCCACTTTATACAGATGTTGATCGGTCAGGGCGAATGGCAGGGCAACCGGATTCTAAAACCAGAAACGGTCAAACTAATGCATACCAACCAGCTGCCCAAAGGCCTCGGGTTGGTGCTACCAAGCTGGCCAATGGAAAATACCGGGTTTGGAATTGGGCTGGCGGTTAAGAGTGCACCTGGGCAGGATGAGCCAATGGCTGCAGAGGGGGAGTATCACTGGGGAGGATTAGCCGGAACACACTCATGGGTGTCACCGGATTCGGGGATTGCCGGGATCATATTTACCCAACGCCTGCCGGGTTTCTTTCATCCATTTAGTCAGGACTTTAAGCGTTTGGTTTATGAGGTACTTGCTGACTAGTTAGTTGTTTTGTGGGTGTGCATGCTGCTAAGGAGTAACAAGGTAACGCGATGGTAGGCGCATGATAAATGCATCAAGCGAGCTGCAATTACAGTACTGTGTTCTCATTTCTGAGCTCTCGCTAGTAAAACCGACTACAGTCCCTTTGTCCAAAATACAGCATCACCCATTTTAGGGTCTAGCTGATAACCAGAAAAACCAAATTTCCGATATGCTCCCTTTGCTGTGGTGTTCCCTTCCAGGACTTCGAGGGTGATTTTGCAACAACCCTTGCTCACAGCAATTGATTCGATCTCTTTCAATATACGCTGACTAAGCCCCATGCTTCGATACTCGTTGAGTACCGCCAAGTCATGAATATTAATCAGTGGTTTGCAGGCGAAACTAGAGAATCCTTCAAGGCAGTTCGCGAGCCCTGCGGGTTTTCCATCAACGTAGCAGAGGATGCTGAAAGCATATGGCCGTGCGGCTAGTTCAGCTACCAGGTTTTTCTGCACGAATGATGAAAGTGGCTTTCCGCCACCCATTTGGTCCAGAGCGTAACTATTGAGTAGAAATATAATATCTGTTTGATGTTGAGGGAGTGTGTAGTCTGCCCTTTTTATTTCTATCTCCATGGCATTATTTATCCCATACCGAAGGTTTTGTTGGCTCTTGTTTTTGTTCTTTTCTATATTTGAGCTGAACACCCTTAAGGAAAGTTCTTAATATCTGGTCTTTGCATTCTCGGTAATGGCTGTTGCCCGGTTTTCTGAAAAATGAGCTAAGTTCATGTTCGCTTATCACAAAATCGGCGGACTTCAATATTTGAAGAATATCGTCAGACTTTAAATTGAGTGCAATCTTTAGTTTCTTGAAAATAATATTGTTACTGAGCCGTTTTTCCGGCTTCGGTTGATCCCCCTCTTTTTTGCCACGTTTTGTATTAATAAAGCCATTCAAAAAAGTCGCAAGCTCTACGTCGTTGAGCTTTTTAAAGTCAGCATCTTCTTCTTTCTTAAGCCAGTCACTTATTTCAGCACGGGTGACTTGTTTATCTGCAGCTCTAAAGATAGCGATCACTTTTGTATCGCTAAAATCAAAAGCGTAGCGAAGGCGGCGCAGGATATCGTTGTTTGTCAAGTTTTGCTCCGGGTTGGATGTTTGTTTATTTGCGAGCTGCTATGAAACAAGTTATTTTTCAATCAGATGAATACCATCGTCTTCGATTCGAATCACTCTACTTTTATATAACCCACCAATGGTTTTCTTAAATGCTTTTTTGCTCATGCCGAGTTGATCTGATATTAGTTGTGGATCAGATTTGTCGTTTAATGGCGAGTAACCTTTGTTGTATTTTAAGTGGTTAAGAATCGCTTTAGTGTATTTGTCACGGGTTTCTTTGCCACCCTGAAGCGATAGGTCAAGCCTGCCATCGGGGCGTACGTATTTAACAAACCCATCAATACTTTGGCCAAAGCTCAAGCGTTGATGCACATCGTTTTTATAGAGAAGCCCCCAGTGACTGTGATTCACAATGGCTTTAAAACCCAGCTCGGTGCTGTTTGCAATAATCAGTTTGACCGGTTGCTGCGGTTTAAAGTTATGTGTTTTGTTGTCGTCCAGAAAACTGTCGATTTTTGATGATGCGGTGATTCGGCCATCTAGTCGGTCGAGGTAGATATATACCAGATAGGAATGGCCTACTTCCATTGGTCTGTGCTGCTCGGCAAAGGGTACTAACAGATCTTTATCCAGCCCCCAGTCTAAAAACGCACCGACCGGGGTGGTGTCTACAACAGGCAAATAGGCGAATTCCCCAACGCAGGCTTTGGGCTTTTGGGTGGTGGCGATGGGTCGGTCTTCTGAATCCAGATACAGGAATACATTTACAGTGTCGCCCTCGCCTAACCCCTTTGGTGCCAGCTTACGGGGGAGTAATATTTCACCGAGGTTTTGTGCGTCTAAATAGAAACCGAACTCCAGTTCAGTGACGACCGTTAACTCGTAGCTATTTCCAATGTTGATCATGTAGCTGTACTCGTTGATATGCCCGGATGATATGGGTTGCCTTGTTGCAGAATACTAAGAATAGGCTAATGCCGCGCATTATACCGATCCTCGGCTCCATATCACGTGATGGGCACGCGAGGAGGATGGCCGATCTGCGTGACTTCCTTGGAGCTCAGTTCACGGTATTGCCCCGGACTGAGCTCAGGGTCCAACTGAAGATTCCCAATAGCGTATCGGTGCAGGCTCAGTACTTTGTTTTGGAAGCGGCCAAACATCCGCTTGATTTGATGGTAGCGGCCTTCGGTTAAACTGATTTCGGCTACCCGTTCACTGATGATGTTTAATTCGGCTGGCTGGGTGGTGATACCCTCATATTCAAAATAGAAACCCTCAGCAAAGGCGCTGATATATTCATCCGTGACCGGGTTTTCGAGCTCAACTCGATAACACTTGGTTACTTTGGATTCCGGTAGCGAAAGGTTGCGGGACCAGCGGCCGTCGTTGGTTAGCAATAGCAGCCCCGTGGAATTAAAGTCCAGTCGCCCTGCAATATGCAGGCTATCCCGATTCAGGCGATCGATCAGATCGATAATCGTTTTGTGTTGTTGGTCGCTGGTGGCGCTGACTACACCCGCAGGTTTATTGACCATAAGGTAGCAAGGTTGGTTATTCTGCAGTATTGCTCCATCCATGCTGACCAGGGTGAACTGGTGAACAATTTGCTGAATATCCCGCGCTACGGTTCCGTCTACTGTAATCCGGCCCTGTGCTAAAAGCCCTCGAACATCCCGTCGATTGATACCGGTCTCTCGACTTATAAAACGATCAAGACGTGTGCGATGTGCGATCAAGGGGGCTGTTTGAAATTCTCTCGAATGAACTAAATAGCGTAATGGTACACGCGGGCTGGGGGGAAATTCTTCACGACAGAGCGACTATCTATAAGTCGAATAGGATAGCGTTTGTGGTAGTTTGAGAATACGAAATCGTAAGTAAATAGTGAAATGATGGTTTGGCTGTTGGATAGCGATATTTTTTGTTCAAAAATAGCATCAGTGGTGGATTGTGGAAGTGATCGATAGGGCAAAGAGGATATTATATTGCTGATTTTGTCCCCTGAAAACAGTGTTTCGATTTCACGGCAATCCTGCTCAAGAAGCTGAATACCGGGGAAAGATTTTCTGAATTGAGCACACATATTCTTGTCTATCTCAATACAGGTAAGCAGGTCTGCCGACGCTAATCGTTTTAATATTTGATTGGTGATGGAACCTGTTCCGACCCCTAGTTCCAGCACCCGGTCTGTGCCAGCTGGATCGATTTTTTCGCTCAATACCCGGCCAAGTGCTGCGCTACTGGGGGTAATGGAGCCAATAGTTCTCGGTGATTTTACAAATCTGGCAAGCACAATTCGGTCCGGTTTGTTGGCTGTCAATATCGAGCTCGGTTGGTTGCAGGGGCAAACCCTAATTACCATTTATTATTTTCCTATAATAACCCAACGTTCTATCAAAAGAACTGCTGATTCGCCCCAATTATTTACGTGTATTACTATAATTCGAGCGTCACATATAAAATGTATCGTCGGGCTTAAGGTTGGTTTATGCAGGTAGCGTACACAATAGGGACAAGAGCTATTTCAGTGAGAACCCATGTTGTGACTCTTTTACGCAGGGTAATAGGCTTCCTCGTACTTTGTGCGATCAGCTGTGGCGTTGGTGCATCCGGATTTAATACACGGGATCAAAATCCGTTGCTGCAAAGTTATTATTTACCCAGTATCGCGATCTTGGAACGCGAAGGATGGCAGAGCTTCCACTCACTATTCATTACCAATACCTATCAGCGCGAGACCGGCGGCAATGAAAACCTGACCATGGATGCCGAGATCTATCGATATGAATTTTCAATCGCTTACCAGTGGGATCTGTGGAGGCTGACAGCAACGGTACCGCTGATATTTTACAGTGGTGGCAAATTAGATAGTGCGATAGAAGATTTTCATGAGCTGTTCTACTTTCCTGATGGCGGTCGCCCTGATAACCCTGATAATCGCATCGACCTACGGTACGATCGCAATGGCCAGACCCTGTTTTTTCAGCAATTTCGTGATAATGGTTTAGGTGATATTGTGATTTCATTGACGCGGGAGTTATTTTCAGGAAAAGGCGCGGCTACTTCGGTTTCTTTTGGTGTTGAGGCACCAACTGGCGAGCTATCGATATTTGGCCGCGAAGAAGCGATCGATTATGGGATCTGGTTGAGCCATGAGAGGCTGATTATTCCCGATTTATCCCTGTACGGAATGATCGGTTGGAGCCTCCTGGATACTGCTGGAGTACTTGGGAAATATGTAAATGAACGAGTTCAAGTGATTCAGTTTGGTGGGGAATATCGGTTTTCCCCTAAAATTTTTGCTTTGCTACAGTTCGATATTCATTCAGCCATAGTTAAGGACAGTGCGCTGGATTCACTTGATGACTCAATGCAGATGCAAGTGGGCATTAAGCTCAGGCAATGGATTACGCATTATGATGTCGACCTGTTCTTTTCTGAAGATGTGTTGGTAGGTTCAGCGCCAGATATTACTTTTGGTTTGCGGGTTGCGCGCACCTATTAGTGAATTAGTTCTTGATATTTTGTAGCAAAATGCTACATTCATTGCTCTAACCTGTTTTTCTTGGTTAATTTTATTCATCTGTTTAAAGGTTGATAGAGCAGGAGTTCATCATGGCTAAGGCAGCTTCACCGGTTCGATTACAGGAAGAGTTAATGCAGGCCGCAACCACTGCGGGGCAACGCATGCACCGCAGTGCAGCGGAGCAGGTTGAATATTGGGCCAGCATTGGCCGCAGCGTTGCGCGGGTAGTTGATCCAGACAACCTGCTTGCGGTCAGCGCCGGGTTAGCGCAGCTAAAGATAATCCCCGTTGAGCCTCCTGTTATTGATCCAGACGATCTGTTCGCTGCGCTGGAACAGGATCGCAAGTCAGGTACATTGGCTGCATCTATCAGCGCTGCTGAAGTGCGTTACCAGGCATCGGTTGCCTACCCAGGCCAGCTTGAGCAGGTTCATGCCGACGGATCGGTTATAGTGGGTCAGTTCTCAATGGGAGTTTTCACCCCGCTGAGCCAAGACTAAATCAAATGCCTGCAAAACAACTATGGCTGTTAGTGGGCGGCAATGGTGCCGGTAAGAGTACTTTTTATAACACCCGTTTAGCGCCGCTGGGCATCCCTTTTGTAAATGCAGATCTAATCGCAAAAGAACTGTTTCCCGAATCCCCTGAGCAGCATAGCTATCAGGCATCAAAAATTGCCGAAGAGATGCGTAATACGCTATTGATTGAAGGCCGAAGCTTCTGCTTTGAAACCGTTTTTTCCCATTCCTCAAAAATCGATTTTGTAGGTCGCGCCAAAGCGCTGGGCTATCAAATTATTTTGGTGTTTATCCATCTTGAACAGGTTTCCTTGAACAAAGCCCGTGTTTTCCAGCGAGTAGAGCAGGGCGGACATAATGTCCCGGACGATAAACTGGAAGGTCGGATTCCAAGGTTGATGGATAATGTTAAGAGCGTCATTCCACTCTGTGATCAGGTGAGGATTCTCAATAACTCCCTGGTCAATGATCCATTTCAGGCCGTTGCTACGGTTAAAAATAGCGCAGTTGAGGCGCATCTGACGTTACTTCCTGATTGGGCTCGTTACGTACTTTCACAGAAATAATCATAGTTAGTGGGTCAGCGCATAATCTATCCGCAGAGCTTTTTTTAGCTAATAAATCCGCCGTAGCCATTTGAAGTCAAGCCGTGTTTTTTGTGTTTTCTCTAGCGCAATTGGCGATTACCTAACACCCTTGTTTTCTTAGCATTTTCTCCGCGACGAGAAAGATGACGAGTTAGAAGAGCTGTATGTCATTTTTAACCATGCAATGGAGAAGAGTTTTCGATAATTATGCTGTAACGGCGCTTTCTACTTTTTAACCCCGTCAGGCATCGGTAGAATAGAGAGGTTGTTAAATGGGCCAATGATTCTGGCCTGCCAGATGGAAAGAGATTTCTACATTTTCACCAGACGAGCAAAAAGCATGAATACTGAATACCGCAAGTCCCTACCGGGTACCCAGCTAGATTTTTTCGATACGCAAGAAGCCGTTGATGCTATCGCGCCGGGCGCTTACGCGAAGCTACCCTATGTATCACGAGTGTACGCAGAGAACCTGGTACGCCGTTGTGACCCATCAATGCTGACTGACTCGCTTAAACAGATTATTGAAGGCAAACAGGATCTCGATTTTCCATGGTACCCGGCGCGGGTAGTCTGCCATGACATTCTTGGTCAAACCGCGCTGGTAGATCTTGCTGGTCTGCGTGATGCGATTGCCGAAAAGGGCGGTGACCCGGCAGAAGTAAACCCGGTGGTACCCACACAGTTAATTGTTGACCATTCACTGGCGGTTGAAGCCCCTGGCTTTGATAAGGATGCCTTTGCCAAAAACCGTGCTATTGAAGATCGTCGCAATGACGACCGTTTCCACTTTATTAACTGGACTAAAAAAGCCTTCAAGAACGTTGACGTGATTCAGCCCGGTAACGGCATCATGCACCAGATTAACCTGGAGAAAATGTCACCGGTGATTCAATCCCGCGATGGCGTGGCTTTTCCCGACACCCTGGTGGGTACCGACAGTCACACCCCGCACGTTGATGCACTCGGGGTAATCGCCCTTGGTGTTGGTGGGCTGGAAGCCGAAACCGTTATGCTGGGCCGCCCTTCTTACATGCGCCTGCCGGACATTATCGGTGTTGAGCTTAAGGGCAAACCCCAACCGGGTATTACTGCGACCGACGTCGTGCTCGCGTTAACCGAATACCTGCGTTCTGAAAAAGTAGTCTCCTCTTATATTGAGTTTTTTGGGGAAGGTGTGGCAACACTGACACTGGGTGATCGCGCGACCATCTCCAATATGACACCAGAATTTGGCGCATCCGCAGCGATGTTCTACATTGATCAGCAAACCATCGACTACCTGAAACTGACAGGCCGCGACGACGAGCAGGTAAAACTGGTAGAAACCTACGCCAAGCAAACCGGCCTATGGGCGGACAGCCTGAAAACTGCCGAATACCCGCGGGTGCTAAGTTTTGATCTATCCACTGTAGTGCGCACCATCGCTGGTCCTTCCAACCCCCACGCACGGGTTCCAACCAGCGAGCTGGCTGAGCGCGGAATCTCTGGCGTAGTAGAAAATGAAGAGGGCCTAATGCCCGATGGTGCAGTGATCATCGCCGCCATCACCAGCTGTACCAATACCAGCAACCCGCGTAATGTGATTGCAGCGGGTCTAATTGCACGAAACGCCAACAAACTGGGTTTAACCCGTAAGCCATGGGTGAAAACCTCCTTTGCGCCGGGTTCCAAAGTGGTTCAGGCCTACATGGAAGAAGCCAAGCTACTGCCGGAGCTGGAGCAGCTTGGCTTCGGCATTGTCGGGTTTGCCTGTACCACCTGTAACGGCATGAGTGGTGCGCTCGACCCGGTGATCCAGCAGGAAATTATCGATCGCGATCTGTATTCAACCGCAGTGTTGTCGGGCAATCGCAACTTCGATGGCCGTATTCATCCATATGCCAAACAGGCCTTCTTAGCCTCACCGCCGCTGGTGGTTGCCTACGCCATTGCAGGTACTATTCGTTTCGATATCGAAAAAGATGTACTGGGTCAGGATCAAAATGGTAATGACATTACTTTAAAAGATATCTGGCCAACCGATGAAGAGATTGATGTCATCGTGGGTGAAAGTGTTAAGCCACAACAGTTTCGGGATATTTACATTCCTATGTTTGATATTAATAGAGAAGAGGGTGAGCAGATCAGCCCGCTTTACGATTGGCGCCCACAAACCACCTATATTCGTCGCCCACCCTACTGGGAAGGCGCGCTGGCGGGTGAGCGCACCATGAAAGGTATGCGTCCACTAGCGGTACTGGGTGACAACATCACTACCGATCACCTGTCGCCATCCAACGCCATTCTGTTAGACAGTGCCGCCGGGGCGTACTTGCATAAAATGGGCTTGCCAGAGGAAGATTTTAATTCCTACGCAACCCACCGTGGTGACCATCTCACCGCGCAGCGAGCTACCTTTGCCAATCCCAAGCTTTTGAACGAAATGGTGCAGGAAAATGGCGAAATCAAACAGGGCTCTCTGACCCGTATTGAACCCGAAGGCAAGGTCAGCCGCATGTGGGAAGCGATCGAAACCTATATGGAGCGCAAGCAGCCGCTGATTATCGTGGCCGGTGCAGATTACGGTCAGGGCTCATCCCGAGACTGGGCTGCCAAAGGTGTACGTCTGGCCGGTGTTGAAGCGATTGTGGCCGAAGGCTTCGAGCGTATTCACCGTACTAATCTGGTTGGAATGGGTGTAATGCCGCTGCAGTTTAAAGCTGGAGAGAATCGCAAAACCTACGGTATTGACGGCACCGAAACCTTCGATGTGATCGGTAAAGCCAGCCCCCGGGCAGAGCTCACATTGCGCATCAATCGCGCAAATGGTGAGAGCGTTGATGTGCCGGTGACCTGTCGCCTGGATACCGCCGAAGAGGTATTGGTATACGAAGCAGGTGGCGTATTGCAGCGCTTTGCGCAGGACTTTCTGGAGTCTTCAGCGAATTAATAAGTCTTCAGCAGTCCGCTAAAACAGCCCTTAGCGCTACCAATGCCGTAGCAAATATGGCTGCCAATGTTATAACAAGTGATGCAATCAGGTTGAATCATTCAGCCTGGTTGTGACCACGATATAGGCCCATTCAACATTCAGGATAAAATCATGGCACATGCTCCCCAAATCAAAGTTCCCGCTACTTACATGCGCGGCGGTACCAGCAAAGGTGTATTTTTCAGCCTCAAAGATCTGCCGGTCGCCGCACAGGTTGCCGGTGCCGCGCGGGATGCATTACTGCTTCGGGTGATCGGCAGCCCCGACCCCTACGGTAAGCAGACCGATGGTATGGGCGGCGCAACCTCCAGCACCAGCAAAACCGTCATACTGGCGAAAAGTGACAAAACAGATCACGACGTAGACTACCTGTTTGGCCAGGTTGCCATCGATAAAGCCTTTGTAGACTGGAGCGGAAACTGCGGCAACCTTACCGCCGCCGTAGGAGCATTTGCCATCAGCAATGGGCTTGTCGATGCAGAGCGGGTTCCTGCCGACGGTATTGCGGTAATCCGTATCTGGCAGGCCAATATTGAAAAAACCATTGTCGCCCACGTACCCATGACCAATGGTGAAGTGCAGGAAACCGGTGACTTTGAGCTTGATGGCGTGACCTTTCCCGCCGCAGAAGTACTGGTCGATTTTATCGATCCAGCCGATGGCGACGGAGCCATGTTCCCCACCGGTAACGTAGTTGATGATCTTGAGGTGCCAGGTGTAGGCACCTTCAAAGTCACCATGATCAACGCCGGAATTCCCACCATCTTTCTTAACGCAGAAGAGATTGGATACACCGGCGCAGAACTGCAAGAGGCCATCAACGGTGACCCCGCAGCACTCGAACGGTTCGAAACCATCCGCGCCCACGGCGCAATCAAAATGGGATTGATCCAAAACGTAGAAGAAGCCGTTGCCCGTCAGCACACCCCAAAGGTGGCTTTTGTCGCCAAACCGATCGACTACAGATCATCCAGCGACAAACCCGTAGCCGCAGCGGATATTGATCTGCTGGTGCGCGCCCTTTCAATGGGCAAACTACACCACGCCATGATGGGCACCGCAGCGGTAGCCATCGGTTCCGCCGCAGCCATTTCCGGCACATTGGTGAATTTAGCCGCAGGCGGCGGTGAACGTAACTCTGTTATTTTTGGCCACCCATCCGGCACATTAAAAGTGGGTGCCGAAGCCAGTCAGGTGGATGGTGAATGGGCGGTGAACAAGGCCAGCATGAGCCGTAGCGCACGGGTGTTAATGGAAGGTTGGGTGAGGGTGCCGGGGGATGTGATTTAAGGCTGTTGATTCGAGCTTTTGTTACTAGGGTGTTTGTTTGTTCGCGATAACGTTGCGTAGCGTAACAATTTGGTGCTTTGTGGTTGTATTTAAGACTGTTCCTGGAAATAGCGTAGTGTAAGCGGAGGGAGTGGCCGGATTATCGTTTAGCTGGGGGTGCAAGATGGTTTTACATTCCCTGCTCGTACTAGGGATATTCTGGCCCAATATGTCTAACAACATACCTTCTAAACAGTAGGGCGTGGATTCGATGAGTTCAATGTTACGTTTCCTAGCCGCGTCTCTGTTTTGCTGAGTGATAGTGATATCGGAATCAAGCAAGATATAACTTTTATCGAAATCAGCGTGGCGGTGCTTACGTCTCACGGTCTCAATAATATCACCCGGTGATCCTCCATCGGCGGAATTAATGGTTACTGTTTGTCCGCTCGTTCTGCTGTCATAGAGGTGCTTCATGTGATTAAGAAAGGCTTTGTCCTGTGGGCCTTCTCCAACCACAATCAGCGCAGCCCGTTTTACCTTTCTGATTTTTCGCCTACTCATAGAGAGCCCTTATAAATTAGGGATAGCGCTAAGTGCACCGGCCATATATTTGGCGGAAAGATTGTCATCTGACCGCAAACCAATAACCTCATCTAGTCGCCAAGCTTCACTTTGCTGTTCCTGTTTTTCTACCAAGTAGATTTGGTGTTTTTTCAGCAGGTTTAAAATTTCCGGGGTGTGGCAGGTAAAAATTATTTGTGCTTGATGGGGATTAGTATGTTCAAACTTAAATAGCTCTATGATGTGTGGAAGCATATGTGGATGAAGGTCGTTATCTATCTCATCAATAACAGCAACACCGCCGTTCTCCAGAACCGGTAGTATCCTTCTGAGCAAAACAAAAGCTGATTGAGTGCCGCTTGATTCTTCAAAGAATGGCAATGTGAATTCTGCATTTCCCGATGTATGAATACCAAAAGGCACAAATATCTTAGATTTATTTCCTCGTTGATCTTGGGCATCAGCCTCGCTAATGTCGATAGAGCATAAGCCTAAGTCAAAACCACACATTAACTCCTCCATACGGGAGTGTAACTGATCATGCTTTTGAAAGAATTCGGCGCTCTCGAGCAATGTACTATGGTCGAAATGATGACGGCCACGAACATTGATGTTGTAGACGTAGCAATCAAAGTATTTGACAAAACTGGTGGCAAGTTCTACATCATAATTATGTGCGGCAGAAATTAGTGATGCATTGCTGCGAATTTTTGTTGCTTTTGATGCGGGAAAACCGAATTTTTGTTGCTTGTATTTGTAGTTATTGTCGTTGTCTAAATCGCGGGAAAAAATGTAACTAAATAAATGGCTGGTTTTTTGGTGGAGTGATTCGTGAGAAACATGTCCTTGATTTAGTTCAAGCTTGTAGCGGTATTCAGTGCCTTTATTAATGAAGGTGATCTCAAACTTGGTTGGCTCATCTCTTTTCAATGCATGAGGTTGGTATGGGGTAGCGGTTTCAGGGTCGCTGCCCAAGAACGAATTACAGATAAACCAGCTCAGGAATGCGAGGGGTTTAATCAGCTGTGTTTTGCCTGAACCATTTGCGCCAATTACTGCTGCGACCTTATTCAGGCGTAGAGTAGGAGACACTTCAATATCAAAAGCGGAGGACGACGGTTTCTTGCCTAACTTAAATGAGAGGCTGGTTTCCTCGGCAAAGGAATAGAAGTTTGAAAATTTGAGTTGTATTATCATAGTAAGCCAAAATCAACGTTTGTATGTTGATTTTGGCTTACTATGTGTATTTAGGCAAGGTATTAGTGGGTTTGATGTAGGTTTGAATAAAATTCAGTTCAGATCGTACAATCACAGCACTTGAGCGGTTTACCTTGTCCTAAGAATTAAAAGGAATTGAATTAAAAGAGACGCTACCCTTTAGCCTTGTACGATAAGGCCACGTAATATAAAAAAAGGCGGTTTGATTCTGCGAAAGGAATTAAACCGCCTTGAACATATAAAGATTCGGTGATTCTTCCAGGAACCCAATTAACTGGGTTAGCCACTCAGAAGAAAAATGAAGCTCTATTTTACTCTGTCAGACCTCTAAAACTAGACCATCATAGTGCGAATTAAAGTTTCACACTCGCTTTGATCCATCATCTTCGGTGCAGGCATGGCTGAGCCTTCTGTTACAGCTCTTGTGGCAATTGCAGAAACATCTGAGGCCTTGATGGCTTCAAGAGTAGTACCAATGCCGAATGTCACGTTAAGTTGCACAACGGCGTCAATAAACTTATCTGCTTTTGTACTAACAGAATCGCTGGGCAAGCTCAGTGAGAGCATGTCAGCCAACTCAGCCAACTCAGCCAACTCAGCCAAACGGTCTTCAATTTTCTCCTTTGAGAAGCGTAGCACTTCGGGTAGAACCACTGCATTTGCCAATCCATGGGGTGTGCTGTACCAGGCACCAAATTGATGAGCAATGGCATGCACAAAACCCACGCCGCCGGTATTGATGGTAATACCTCCGCAATAAGCGGCAAATGAGACCTGCTCACGCGCTTCAATATTCTTGCCATCAGCGAAAGCGACCGGTAAATATTTGAAGAGCATTTCTATGGATTGCTTGGCATAAGCATCACCAATTGGATTTGTCCGTGTGCCTATCCAGGATTCAATAGCATGGGTCAGAGCATCCATACCTGTTGCTGCGGTAATTGAAGGTGGTAAGCCAGTAATCAACTCTGGGTCAAGTGCAACCGCTTTCGGGGTAATTTTAGGGTCGACGACAAAAAATTTTTCGTGAGTGTCCGCATCTGAAACAACCGCAGCCAACGTTGCTTCTGAGCCTGTACCCGATGTGGTTGGGATTGCAAACAAGAGAACGGGCTCATTTTTGACTGTCTCGTAACCCACGACCTTTTGCGGTTTACCGCCATTCGTAGCAGCAGCAGCGATAGTTTTCGCCGCATCGATTGAAGAACCACCACCTATGGCCAAAATCGCATCACAGTTATTTTTCAACTGTATAGCCAGACCATCTTCAATAAGGTCCAATGTTGGATCAGGTAAAACACCATCAAACACGATGACCTCAACACCTTTCTGTTTAAGCGCATCGGTGGCCTTTGCGACGACACCTAGTTCAAGCAGGGGCTTGTCGGTAACAATGAGGATTTTTGATACATTGAGTCCACTAATATGAGCACATAATTGTTCCGCACTACCTGGCCCCACAAAGGTCAATGGACCAGGAGCTGAGGGTAATACACTCATCATAGATTTAAAGCCCTTCGTCTTCGCTTTATTCGTGACTAGGGTTAAGAGTTTTTCCTGTTCCATTTTTCTTCCTCAATAATAATTAACAGATTACCGGCTTGCTGAAGACCGGAATAAAAAACTATTTTTCTTCTAAGGCGCTCTGCTCAAGACGAACGCCCTGCCAACCGTGACCTATAAATTAAAACACCCCGATTGAAACCGGCTGAATTTATAATGTGCTACGTTACAACGTAACATTTTAGCGTAACGTTATAGCTATTGCTAACCATTTACCAGCCGCTGAGACAAATTGTCGCATGCGTATTGGGCATGCTGTCGTACCGTTATTTCGCCGAATAACACTGCGAGAAATGTAAAGCTCTACTACGTGAAGATCAGTGCTATGCATTTACCAGTGCATATACTTTTGACCTTTTTGTCACATCAAACCATTAAGGCAGGTCGGCATTAATGTATCTTCTCAGCCATTTACCAATGAGCTATCCAAACAGTTACGCGATGAATTGCGGCAACAATGGAAGGCTGAACGGCCCCAGATCATCGTCGTGCGGCACGCAGCCACCAAGAAAAAAATGGGGTTAGATCTTTTTGTGCCTCACAGTTTTTCGCAGTTTGATTCAATGCCTAGACCTTTGAGCCTAGAATAGGCCGGCGCTAGAAGGGAGAGAGTCAAGCATTGAGTTAATATATTACATGGTTGTAACCTAGGCAGGGTATTGTATTGCTGCAACAATACGCATAACTACAAGACGCGATTTTTGTCCTCAAATGTAGCCATTGAAAATTTGCTCGGGATCAAGGCGCAGCCAGTTCAATTTCCTTCCATAGTATATCTTTGCCATTATTTTCTAGCGGCGTTTTAGCCTTGATCTGCTAGTTAAGCAGACTATGCCGAAGTTCATGTCGTAAGGCTTCTGCTGTATCCCCCCCGATTAACAACTCTCTAAAGCCTGTTCTAAAAAGTGTGCCTGACTCAAACTGGTGCATGATACTGCTTGTACCAATTCTGGCTCCCCATCTCGGTGAGTGTAGTCCACATGAAAGTCTCAGTGCGTCCTCTTAAAATAATACAACCTACTGTTTTTATTGGTAATGATTTATTTGGCCTGTTTATTGCATTTAGTGTCGGATGATCGCGGAATGCCGTTAATTAGAATATATCTATAGAGACGAATAATGAGCAAATCACAACTAAACCTGCTGGACTTTTCAAGTCGACCAATTAGAACTCTGCATACCGCGTGGTTTGCTTTCTTTTTAACCTTTGTGATGTGGTTTAGCCATGCGCCAATGAAGCCCTTTATTATGGCTGCCTTTGATATGAGCAATGCTCAATGGAAGGCCCTGCTAATACTTAATGTCGCTCTGACCATTCCGGCCAGAATCGTGGTCGGCATTATGGTCGACAAGCTCGGGCCACGGATCGTATACAGCGCGCTACTGATTGCCTCGGCATTTTTATGTTGGGGTTTTGCCTTTGCGCAAAGCTACGAGCAACTGGCTCTGTTCCGCTTTCTATGTGGCTTTATCGGTGCTGGATTTGTAATTGGTATTCGTCTGGTTGGTGAGTGGTTCCCCGCAAAAACGGTCGGTTTAGCCGAAGGGATTTACGGTGGTTGGGGCAACTTCGGTTCCGCAGCGGCAGCCTGGACACTGCCTGCTATCGCCGCCTACCTTTATGGCGGTGATGATGGCTGGCGCTATGCTATCGCAACCACCGGCGCGGTGGCTTTCTTATACGGGTTTTTCTTTTATAAAACCGCCCGCAACACCCCTAAGGGCTCGACCTACTTTAAGCCCAAAAAATCCGGCGGTCTGGAAGTATCTAACAAGCGTGATTTTTACTTTTACCTTGCGATGAATATACCCATGTATCTCGCACTGGCGGTACTCGCATGGAAATTGTCGGCCCCCGCCATCGGCCTGCTAACAGAAACCTATACGCAGATTATTTGGTTAATTCTAGCAGTGCTTTTTGTTTATCAGGTTTACAGTATTTATCAGGTCAATAAGGAGCATCTTAAGCACAGTTTGCCTGAAGTTGAGCAATACAAGTTTAAACAGGTGGCTATTCTGGACTGGGCCTATTTTGTTACCTTTGGCTCCGAGCTTGCGGTAGTCTCCATGCTGCCTGCCTTTTTTATGGAAACCTTTGATCTTAGCCCCGTCAAAGCTGGTTTGCTCGGCGGTGCTTTCGCCATTATGAATTTGATTGCCCGCCCCGGTGGTGGCTTTCTTTCCGATAAATTCGGACGCAAGAAAACCATGACTATCCTGATTTGTGGTTTGACTATTGGTTACTTGATTCTATCTACCGTTGAAAGTAGCTGGAGCATTCCTCTTGCTGTAGCAGCGGTTATGTTTTGCTCTTTCTTTGTGCAGGCCGGAGAAGGGGCTGTGTTTGCGATGGTGCCCCTGGTTAAGCGTCGCATGACTGGGCAGATTGCTGGTATGGTTGGGGCCTACGGTAACGTTGGTGGCGTAACGTTCTTAACGGTTTACTCCTTTGTCAATACCTCTACTTTTTTTATGATCATTGCTGCCGCCGCTGGAATATGCCTGCTGCTTGTTCAGTTTATTGATGAGCCCGAAGGCCATATGCATGAAGTGTTGCCTGATGGCACTGTACAGCTAATTGAAGTCTCTTAACTTTTAGGTAGACTGGCAAACTAGCGCCCCAGGTAATTTTTTAAAAAGCAGCCAAGAATGATGCTGCTTTTTTTTTTGCATACGATTTTGCAGCGGATTATTAGAAAGCTCGGCGGTACACACTGATGATTCCTTTCATAGGATTGATATGCGTAGACCATACTTATACGGGGTCGCTTTATCATAGTTGAAGGAAGCGATTATACGGCGTGAGTTTTACAAAATTATTGTGAGTGTATATCGAGCTTAGTGATTTACATCAACCAGTTTTACGATACCGGTCGACTAGTAAGTCGAGGTGGTTCCCGGGGTTAGTCTGCCTCCCTCCCTTTCTTCATTGATGTACGCAGGTTCAACTATGAAGAGCGTCATTAGTGCTTATATTCCATATGACATTTCGGTTTGTTTTTGTAGTGATAGGGTCATGATCCCATACGCTAGCCCTATAGGATGGGTGCTGTTATTGCCGTGACCTTCCTGGCTGACCACTTACGCTGAGTAGTCAGCTTTACCATAAATTTATTTTCTCTGTATGCTTGACCCTAAAGTATGCTCCAGGGTTTATACTCCATCTCATATATGCTGTGGAGGATTAATCAATGCGCATTGGTGAGCTAGCAAAACAAAGTGGCTTGACGGTTGATACGCTGCGCTATTACGAAAAAGAGGGAGTGATCCCCGCTCCGGCGCGCAGTGAATCGGGGTATCGAGAGTATCTGCCTGAGACGGTCGATTTTCTGCGCTTTGTTCAAAGCGCCAAAGCGGTCGGTTTTTCCCTTAAAGAGTGCCGGAATCTGCTGGAGATTTTTCACCATAGGAGTGCACACACCTGTGCAGAGGTGAAGAGCTTATCCGAGATAAAACTCGAAGAGCTAGATCAGCAAATGAAAAATTTAAAAGCAATGCACCAAACCCTTAAAGCCATTTCTGATGCCTGCTGTGGCAGCACTGAATCCGCTGCCAGTTGTGCGATTTTAAATCACCTGGAAGAGGCTTCAATGCCATGATGTTTTTGACGAATTTCCTCGAGCTTTCCCTTGAGGCCGCTCCATGGCTGGTGTTCGGTTTGTTATTGGGGGGATTGGTGGGTAGCGTGATTCCCCGCTCGTTTTTAGAACGGCACCTTAGTGGTAATGGTTTGGGATCTATTTTAAAGGCCACGGTTTTAGGTGCACCGCTGCCGTTATGTTCATGCGGTGTGATCCCGGCTGCTTTGGGGCTTCGTAAAGCAGGTGCATCCAAACCTGCGACAGCGGCTTTTCTGGTCTCGACACCAGAAACAGGTGTCGATTCGATATCCGTAACCTACGCATTGCTGGGGCCTGTTATGGCAGTCGTCCGACCTGTTGCAGCCTTGTGCTCGGCGATAACCGCGGGTGTGCTGGTGGCGCTGTTTGATCGTGATGACAAACACAATGGTACCGTATCAGATGAAAGCTCAACGTCCTGTTGTGCCTCCAAAGCAAAACAGCAGGCAGTCCAGCCGGAAGCAGAAGAAAGTTGTTGCGCATCTTCTGGAAAAACTGAGCTGCAGAAAAATGGCCTGCTTAAAGTATGGGCAGATATTCAAACCACGTTTACTGATCTGTTAGACAGCATTGGCTTGTGGTTACTGGCGGGACTAGTGTTTGCGGCGGCGGTACAAACTTTTTTGCCAGCGACTTTTTTGAGTGCCTGGGGCCAGGGATTTATAGCAATGGGTGTTATGGTGCTGGTAGGTATTCCGATGTATATCTGCGCGACGGCCTCGACGCCGATAGCTGCCGGATTGGTGATAGCGGGAGTTTCCCCAGGTGTTGCGCTCGTTCTTTTGCTGACTGGCCCTGCAACTAACCTCTCTACCCTGGGTGTTATTTCCCAGGAACTGGGCAAGCGCAGTATGTGGCTTTATTTGTTGGCTGTAGCGAGTACCGCGATGTTAGCGGGCTGGTTGGTGAATGCTCTATTCACTCTGTATGAAATTGATATCCAGGCTCAGGTTCACGCTGTGCACGTTGGCGTTCCGATCTGGCTGCAATGGGGTGCTTTGTTGTTGCTGCTCGCAGTGGCTTTCTATCAAAATATAATACCAAGATTAGCGAACAGATAAGAGAAGAGAGCCGGGTTGATAACGTGCCTCTGCGCCTTACCCAGACGCATGAATTCGATTCGCACACCAGGGGGCAACGTACAACCTGAAAAGCCGCAAGGCGATTATGGTGACAATACGGATACCAATATTTTTGGCCAGCGCTAGTCGGATTAGTTTGTAAAATTGGCGGTTCGTTTCTCAAGAGCCGCCATCACTGCTTCTTTCTGGTTGGGCGTACCCATTACGCTGTCCTGCACTGCTGATTCCATAAGCAGCCCATCCTCCACGGACAGGTAATTTGCAGCGTTGAATAACTGCTTGTTGCCCCGTATAGCCTCGGGGTTTTTAGTGGCTATTTCACGCGCTGTGCTCAGGGCCAACGCAAGTGGATCACCGCTGATGCGTGTAATAAAACCATATTCTAGCGCTTCCTGTGCTGAGAAAACTCTGCCGGTGTAGGACAGTTCGCGCACAATATCCTCGGGAGCAAGATGGCGCATCAACTGAGTACCCGCCATATCGGGTACCAGCCCCCATTTAATCTCCATGATTGAAAAGCGCGTATCGGCTGCTGCGTAGCGCATGTCAGCTGCCAGCGCTAACTGAAACCCTCCGCCAAAGGCTACGCCATGCACTGCGGCGATCACCGGCATTGGCAAATCTCGCCACATCCACACTGCGTATTGGAGGTAGTTGGTAATACCATGACTGCGTGTTGCCAGTGGTTCACGGTTGAGCTTAGGTTGCTTGGATGAACTTTCATCGGGATGACTATCCGCAACCATCTCGGAAAAGTTGCCCATATCAAGGCCTGCGCAAAATGCTTTACCTTCACCTGATAAAACGACTGCTCGAACTTCAGGTGAATTGCGCAGCTGTTCACCCACTTCTGTAATGGCTGAAAACATTTTGTCATCCAACGCATTCATTTTGTCGCTACGCACTAACCGTACATCGGCGACACCGTCGGTAATTTCAAAGGTGATTCGATCATTCATCTTGTTGCCCCTGTCTGAAAATCAGACCTCAACTCGATTTTATGTTGGTGATAGCAAAGTATCACAGCACTGGCTGTTGGTCGAAGGGTCCGTTGGACAAAGAGTGAAGATGTTCGTGTATGGTAGGTGAAAATTTTCTTTTGTGAGGTGAGGGCTCGCCGAAAAAAAGTAATGAGCGAACCGTAAAGGCTTTGGCATGTGTATAAAAAATGAAGGAGGCTTAGTGCCTCCTTCATTGTCTTACGCAGTTACGAGGAACTATAGAATTAGCCGCCGCGTACTTCTATCACATCACCGGACAGGTAATCATTTTCCAGAATGTGTTGAACTGTTTGTGCAATATTGTCTACATCACCAATGCGCTGAACGGGTATCTTCTTCGCCATTTGAGCGAGGATGTCCGCAGGCATTGAGCGCAACAAAGTGGTGTCGATAGCACCCGGCGCAATCGCCATAGAGCGAATACCGAAGCGGCCAAGCTCCAGAGCCCAGACTTTAGACTGAGCAACAATACCGGCTTTCGCAGCGGAGTAGTTGGTTTGGCCAAAGTTACCATGGAAAGCCATAGATGCCATGCTGATAATACAGCCTTCTTCAATGCCGCACTCAACCATTTGGGTAGCTGCTTCACGGGCGCACAAAAATGCACCTTTCATATGTACGTCAACGACCAGGCTGTAGTTTTCAGCGGTCATTTTCTTAATCACTTTGCCATCTTTTACTTTGATGAGCTGTGCATCGCGTAAAATACCAGCGTTGTTAACCAGACCATGAATCACACCGAAGTCGGTAACGATTTGAGCAAAGGTTTTTTCAACCACTGGCTCATCTGCAACGTTGCAGTGATAACCGCGCGCTTCAGATCCAGCTTCTTTGACCAGTTCAATGGTTTCCGCAACCGATTCATCATCCAGATCCAACAGTGCTAGCTTGACGCCCTGTTTGGCTAATCGCAGAGCAATCGCACGGCCAATACCTTTTCCGCCACCAGTGATGGCAACAACCTTACCTTGTAATTCCATTCTAAATCTCCTCGTTAGAGTTTATGGAAATGTGTAACCAGCAAGACCAAACGTCCGCTCAGCTGCACTAAAATTGGATGTGCAATTCTGCCGGAGTTAGTACGGTGCGGCAATGACCAGACCCGTTTTTTTGGATGTTTTATTGAGCCTGGACAAGTTGAAGCTCAAGGAGCTGACCAGGCTCAGGTTTTATATGGCATTGCTTGGTTACTGGTATTGATTGACACTGGTATACGCTTGACTCGACAGTCCATATTTACTCGCTTTTGGATATTTGTACGAGTCATAATTGTGATTCGAATATGATTTATAGGCACTCAAATGACCACTGCACTTCAAACTATTCCACTCATGAATCTGGCGGTTATTTTAATACCGGTAACGGTGGTTATCGGTGTGTTGTTTCGATGGTCGCTTCAGGGCTTCAACGCGCTCTACTCCGTTGGGCGTATGGCTTTGCAGCTAGCGTTGGTGGGGTTTCTGCTGACCACTATTTTTAATACTCAAAACCCCTGGTTGGTGGTATCGGTATTAACCGTAATGGTGCTGGCCGCTAGCTGGATTGCTCTCGGTACGGCGCAAGAGATGCGTAGATCGCTTTATGGCCGTGCTTTGCTATCGATAGGGCTTTGCGGAGGAGCGGTGCTTTGGCTAGTGGTGATGATTGTGCTGCAGGCCGACTCACTATTCGTACCCCAAACAGTGATCCCATTAGCAGGAATGATCTTTGCTGGAGCGATGAACAGTATCAGTCTGGCGATTGAGCGCCTTCAGACAGAGTTGAACAGCGGCCAATCGACCAATGCTGCCCGCAATATCGCGATGCAGACGGCGATGATTCCGGTGATCAACTCGATGTTTGCGGTGGGCCTGGTATCGCTGCCGGGAATGATGACCGGGCAAATACTCTCCGGCGTATCGCCGTTGGTTGCGGTGCGTTACCAGGTGGTGGTGATGTGTATGTTGTTTGGTACGTCGGGAATGGCTACCGCACTATTTCTGAAGCTCGCGTTACCATTGATGTGTGCACATAAAGATGCTGAACTGGATGAGAATAATTGATCAGCATAAAAATAGTGATGTACTGGACCGATATTGAGTACCGTACCTGTATCACAAAACAATAATTAAAGCCTTTGTGGCGGCGTTCTTTCAGGTGAATATAGGAGGCTTGTGCTCGTATCGTCAGAGTTTAGGAAGCCTGCAATGCAATGGGGCTAATCGCACGGCCTTGGTGTTCCCCACGAAAAGTAGACACTCTAACTATGCGGCCGTAGCCGTCATT
>JARGPR010000025.1:0-912 GCA_029210125.1 Pseudomonadales bacterium
GCTGACCAGAAAGTCGCTTGATCAAATGTCTGAACACCAGATTTGACAATAACTCCTGTAGTTGCATAGCGAATAAAGTGAGGGTTGAGCCGCAATGAGTTGCGGGTGGGCTCAGAGGAAGCATTTCTGGAAGCGCTACCCAACCATTTAAAGGTATAAGTATGGGAAAAACCACCTATCTGGCTGTTTTTAGGCATAAACTGATATTGTCCGAGATCTTCGGCGACCATAAATTCTCTACGTTCTGAGCTCTAGCTGATGACATTATTTCAATGTTTAGTCCCACATTGTGCCATAACGTCCAGATTGATGTACTATCGCACGTTATTACAAGGACATAGCAACAGGTAAACGCATGACAAGTTCACAACAACGCGCCGCCTTGAAACGCCAGATCTGGGCCATTGCCAACGATGTACGCGGTGCAGTGGATGGCTGGGACTTTAAACAATACGTCCTCGGTACCCTGTTTTATCGCTTTATCAGCGAAAACTTTGCCGACTATATCAAAGGTGGTGACGACAGCGTTAACTACGCCGATTTGCCCGATAGCGTGATCACACCCGACATCAAAGACGATGCCATCAAAACCAAGGGGTACTTTATTTACCCCAGCCAGTTGTTCGCCAACGTGGTAAAAAATGCCAACAGTAATGAAAGTCTGAATACCGATTTGGCTGCCATCTTTGCGGCCATTGAGGTCTCGGCCAGTGGTTACCCTTCCGAGCAGGATATTAAAGGTCTGTTTGCCGATTTCGATACCACCAGCAACCGCCTGGGCAATACCGTAAAAGATAAGAACAAACGCTTGGCTGATGTACTTAGGGGCGTGGGAGAGCTGGAGTTTGGCGGTTTTGAGGGCAGCCATATTGATCTGTTTGGCGATGCTTACGAATTCCTGAGTTCAAATTA
>JARGPR010000025.1:922-8343 GCA_029210125.1 Pseudomonadales bacterium
CCGGTAAATCGGGCGGTGAGTTTTTCACACCGCAGCATGTATCCAAGCTCATTGCGCAGCTGGCCATGTACAAGCAGACCAGCGTCAATAAAATTTATGACCCAGCCGCTGGTAGTGGCTCGCTACTGCTGCAAGCCAAAAAACATTTCGACGCCCACATTATTGAAGAGGGCTTCTTCGGCCAGGAAATTAACCACACCACGTTCAACCTGGCACGGATGAACATGTTTTTGCACCACATCAACTCCGACAAGTTCAACATCCAACTGGGCAATACCCTAACAGATCCGCACTTTGGTGATGACAAACCCTTTGATGCCATCGTCTCCAACCCGCCGTATTCGGTGAAATGGATCGGCGCAGACGACCCAACCCTAATCAACGATGAGCGCTTTGCCCCCGCCGGTGTGCTCGCGCCCAAATCCAAAGCCGACTTTGCCTTTGTGCTGCATGCGCTCAGTTATCTTTCCAGCAAAGGCCGCGCGGCGATTGTCTGCTTTCCCGGTATTTTTTACCGTGGTGGTGCCGAGCAGAAAATCCGTAAATATCTGGTCGATAACAACTATGTAGAAACGGTCATCTCGCTGGCACCCAACCTGTTCTTTGGCACCACCATCGCGGTGAATATTCTGGTGCTGGCGAAAAACAAAACCAGTACCGATACCCAGTTTATTGATGCCAGCGGTTTGTTTAAAAAAGAAACCAATAACAACATCCTCACCGACGAGCACATCAAACAGATCATGGCGGTGTTCGATAGCAAGGAAAATGTCGATCACCTGGCCCGATCAGTGCCTTACGAAGAAGTTTCAGGCAACGACTACAACCTGTCGGTGAGTAGCTATGTCGAAGCCAAAGACACCCGCGAAGTGGTGGATATTGGTGAGCTGAATGCCGAGCTAAAAACCACCGTTGCCAGAATTACCCAGCTGCGCAACGACATCGATGCGATTGTGGCGGAGATTGAGGGTGAGGAGCAGGACGCATGAGTGATGTAAGCTTTATGGAGAGGCTGCTGGATGGCGTTGAGGTAGAGTGGACGACGCTGGGCAATGAGGGCTTTGTTGAGATCGCCAATAGCAGACGAAAGCCCGTAAAAGCATCGCTTCGTGCAGCAGGTAAAACACCTTACTACGGCGCCAACAACGTTCAAGACTATGTAGAAGGTCATACTCATGACGGAGAGTTTGTCCTTATCGCTGAGGATGGTTCAGCAAGTCTTGAGAGGTATTCCATTCAATATGCAACGGGAAAGTTTTGGGCAAACAACCATGTTCATGTTGTGCGAGGTAAGGAATGGTTAAATTCACGATTCCTTTATCACTATCTCTGTATCGTCAACTTTATACCATTTCTGTCTGGTGGTGGGCGTGCAAAGCTAACCAAGGGAAAACTGGTTGATATTCCTATCCCCATCCCCTGCCCAAACAACCCCAAAAAATCACTGGAAATCCAAGCCGAAATCGTCCGAATTCTGGACGCCTTTACCGCCATGACCGCCGAGCTGACCGCCGAGCTTAACCTACGCAGGCAACAATACAACTACTATCGCGACCAGTTGTTGAGTTTTGAAGAAGGTAAGGTTGAGCATTTGCCTATGGGGCAAGCAGAGCTTGGAGTGTTTGTACGTGGTAGTGGGTTGCAGAAAAAAGATTTTACAGAAGCAGGAATTGGTTGTATCCATTATGGTCAGATTTACACCCACTATGGTACCTATGCAGATAAAACTTTAACTTTTGTATCAAACGATTTTGCACAAAAAGCACGTAAGGCTCAGCCAGGTGATTTAGTTATAGCAACAACAAGCGAGAATGATGAGGATGTTTGCAAAGCCGTTGCGTGGTTAGGTAACGAAGAAATCGCAGTAAGTAATGATGCTTGCATATATAAACATAATTTGAATCCAAAGTTTGTCTCATATTTCTTTCAAACAGAGCAGTTTCAAAAACAAAAAAGACAGTACATCACGGGGACAAAAGTAAGGCGTGTGAACGCCGACAACTTAGCTAAGATTCTAATTCCAGTACCTTCATTAGAAGAACAAGCCCGCATCGTCGCCATCCTCGACAAATTCGATACGCTAACCAGCTCCCTCACCGAAGGCTTACCCCGCGAAATCGAACTGCGCCAGAAGCAATACGAGTACTACCGCGACTTACTGTTGAGCTTCCCTAAGCCAGGTGCAGAGGTGGCAGCCTGAGATGAGCAAGACACTTAGCCTGCAAGACCAAACCACCGAGTTTCTGCTCTATACCGCCCCCACTGGCGAGATCAAAGTCGAGGTGCTGCTGAGCGGCGAAACCCTCTGGTTGACCCAAAAACGCATGGCCGAGCTGTTTGGTGTGGGTGTGCCTGCCATCTCCAAGCACCTGAAAAACATCTTTGAAAGCAAGGAGTTACAGGAGGAAGTGGTTGTTTCCATTTTGGAAAATACCACCGAACACGGCGCCGTGGCGGGCCTGACCCAAACCCAGCAGGTGAAATACTACAACCTGGATGCGGTTATATCCGTGGGCTATCGGGTCAACTCGGCGCAAGCCACTCAGTTTCGTATCTGGGCCACCCAGCTTATCAAGGAGTACATCATCAAGGGCTTTGCCATGGATGATGAGCGCCTGAAAAATGGCCGTTTCTTTGGCAAAGACTACTTCCGCGAGCTGCTGGAGCGGGTGCGCTCCATTCGTGCCAGTGAGCGGCGCATCTATCAGCAGATCACCGATATTTTTGCCGAGTGCAGTATCGACTACGACCCAAAATCCAAAACTACTCAGCAGTTTTATGCCCATGTGCAGGATAAATTTCATTTTGCCATTACCGGCCATACCGCCGCCGAGATAATTTCGCTCAAAGCCGATGCCAGCAAACCCTTAATGGGCATGAGCACCTATAAAAATGCGCCCGCTGGTCGGGTGTTAAAGTCAGATACCACGGTGGCAAAAAACTACCTGAGTGAAGATGAAATCAAAAAACTCGAGCGCGCCGTGTCGGCATTTTTTGACTATATCGAAGGCATTATCGAACGGCGTAATACCTTTACCATGGAAAGTTTCGCCGAGAGTGTGAACAAATTTTTGGCGTTTAATGAATATCAGATTCTGGAAGGCTACGGCAGTGTTTCTCGCCATAATGCTGAATCAAAAGCCTTTGCGGAATACGAAAAATTTAACAAACAACAGCGCATTGAGTCTGACTTTGATCGTGAAGTGAAAAAGCTGCTGCAAAAAAAGGATAACGACCAATGACGGATTACAAAACCATTGCCGAATCCAATCACTTTATTGTTCTGGATAAATACAACAAAGAATGGAAGGTGGCCGAAAGCTACCAGAGCGAAGGCGACCTGGAGCGGGAGCTGATTCAGGATTTGATCAATCAAGGTTACGAATACTTGCCTGCGCTGAATAACCCGGAAGCCATGCTGGCCAATGTGCGGGTACAACTGCAAGCACTGAATGGCGTGGAGTTCTTAGAGGGGGAGTGGAAGCGCTTTGTCGAGACCTATCTGGACAAGCCCAGCGATACCATTGTCGATAAAACCCGCAAAATTCACGATGACTATATCCATGATTTTGTATTTGACGATGGTCGCATCAAAAACATCTACCTAGTAGATAAAAAGAACATTGCCCGCAACAAGGTGCAGGTGATCAAGCAGTTCGAGCAATCCGGCAGCCATGCCAACCGTTACGATGTGACCATTCTGGTGAATGGCCTACCGCTAGTACAAATTGAGCTGAAAAAGCGCGGCGTGGCCATTCGCGAAGCCTTTAATCAGGTGCATCGCTACAGCAAAGAGAGTTTTAATAGCGAAAACTCGCTGTATAAGTACTTACAGTTGTTTGTGATCTCTAACGGCACCGATAGCCGCTATTTTGCCAATACGACCCAACGCAACAAAAACAGCTTCGACTTCACCATGAACTGGGCGAAGGCCGATAACAGCCTGATTAAAGACCTGAAAGACTTTACCGCTACTTTCTTCCAGAAGAACACTCTGCTGAACGTGCTGCTGCATTATTCGGTATTTGATGTCAGCGATACGCTGCTGGTGATGCGCCCCTATCAAATTGCCGCCACCGAACGCATTTTGTGGAAAATTAAAAGCTCGTTTGAGGCCAAGAACTGGAGTACGCCTGAGAGCGGTGGGTTTATCTGGCATACCACTGGCAGCGGTAAAACCCTGACCAGCTTTAAAGCGGCACGCTTGGCCACCGAGCTGGCGTTTATCGACAAGGTGTTTTTTGTGGTCGATCGTAAGGATCTGGACTACCAGACCATGAAGGAATACCAGCGCTTCTCGCCGGATAGCGTGAATGGTTCCGACTCGACCTCCGGCCTCAAGCGCAATCTGGAGAAGGACGACAACAAGATCATCGTCACCACCATTCAGAAACTCAATAACCTGATGAAGAGCGAAGGTGATCTACCTATCTACAATAAGCAGGTGGTGTTTATCTTCGACGAATGTCACCGCAGCCAGTTTGGTGAGGCACAGAAAAACCTGAATAAGAAATTCAAGCGCTTCTACCAGTTTGGCTTTACCGGCACGCCTATCTTCCCGCAAAACGCCTTGGGGGCCGAAACCACCGCCAGCGTGTTTGGCCGTGAGCTGCATTCTTATGTGATCACCGATGCCATCCGCGACGAAAAGGTGCTCAAGTTCAAGGTGGACTACAACGATGTGCGCCCGCAATTTAAGCAAATAGAAACCGAGCAGGATGAGAAAAAGCTAAGTGCACTGGAAAATAAACAGGCCTTGCTGCACCCAGACCGGATTCGTGAAATATCGCAGTACGTGTTAAATAACTTTCGTCAAAAGACACACCGGCTACAAGCAAACGCCAAAGGCTTTAATGCTATGTTTGCGGTCAGCAGCGTGGATGCGGCGAAACTATATTATGAATCCCTCAATAAGTTGCAAACGAGCAGCGACAAACCACTAAAAATTGCGACTATCTTCTCTTTTGCTGCCAATGAAGAGCAAGACGCCATTGGGGATATTGCGGATGAGAGCTTTGAAGTCTCAGCGATGAACAGTAGCGCCAAAGAGTTTCTAAGTGCAGCAATAGGCGATTACAACGCCTTCTTTAAAACCAACTTCAGTGTTGATAGCAACGGCTTTCAAAACTACTACCGCGATTTGGCCAAGCGGGTGAAGTCCAAAGAGATCGATCTGTTGATTGTCGTGGGCATGTTCCTCACCGGCTTTGACGCGCCAACGCTTAATACCTTATTTGTTGATAAGAACTTGCGTTACCACGGCCTGATGCAGGCCTATTCACGTACCAACCGCATTTATGATGCCACCAAAACCTTCGGCAATATCGTGACCTTTCGTGATCTGGAAAAGGCCACGGTAGATGCCATTACGCTGTTTGGCGATAAAAACACCAAAAACGTGGTGCTAGAGAAAAGCTACAAAGAATACATGGAGGGCTTTACCGATGTGGTGACCGGTGAGGCGCGGCGTGGTTTTATGGAAGTTGTCAGCGAGTTAGAGCAACGCTTCCCTGATCCGACCAACATTGAGAAAGAGTCAGACAAGAAGGCCTTTGCTAAACTCTTTGGTGAATACCTACGGGTAGAGAATATCCTGCAAAACTACGATGAGTTTGCCAGTTTGAAGGCGCTACAAAACGTGGATATAAGCGACCCGAAAGCCGTAGAAGCATTTCAAACCGAACGCTATTTAGATGATGAAAAACTGGCAGAGCTACAAACCATACGCTTGCCCACCGAACGCAAGGTTCAGGATTATCGCTCGACCTATAACGACATCCGCGATTGGCAGCGTCGCCAAAAGTCAGCTGAGGAGAAAGAGAAATCCACGATCGACTGGGATGATGTGGTGTTTGAGGTCGACTTGCTCAAGTCGCAGGAGATCAACCTTGATTATATTCTAGAACTTATCTTCGAGCACAACAAAAAGAACAAGAGCAAAGCCGACTTAGTGGATGAAGTGCGCCGCGTGATTCGCGCCAGCCTGGGTAACCGTGCAAAAGAAAGCTTAGTTGTAGACTTTATCAATCAAACCGATCTTGACCAGATTGGCGAAAAATCCAGCTTAATAGAGTCATTTTTTGTTTTTGCTCAAGCAGAGCAGAGACGTGAAGCTGAAGAGTTAATCAGTGACGAGGGCCTGAATGCTGAAGAAGCGAGGCGCTATCTCTCAACTTCTCTTAAACGAGAATATGCGAGCGATGCAGGGACCGACCTTAATGCTCTTCTACCGCAGATGAGCCGGTTGAATCCGCTATATTTAAGCAAGAAGCAAAGTGTTTTCCGAAAAATTGCCTCGTTTGTTGAAAAATTTAAAGGGGTAGGTGGGAAAGTTTAATATCGATTGAAAAAGGACGGAAAGCTGTGGAGACATATTCTCTTTCGAGTATTGATCTATGGAGGCTTTGTGATGAGCTTACCATCATACAGGCTTCCCTGTTGTTAGCCGGTGAAGATCCAGAAGCTCAGCAAGACTACGTTGAAAGTCACACTCCACAAAATAGGCCAAGTGGATATGATGCCGCTAAAGCTGCAATTTCTCGTGGTTTGTTAGGGGGGTATATAGAGGGGCAAGTGGTTGAGGAGGATGAGCATGATATTAATGGGAATTTTATTGGTAAAGTTTCCGGTACTTTAGTGCTAGAAAAATCTTATGTGAAAGTTGATTCATTACGACAGTGGTTATCAGGTCGAGGCGTGTCTACAGGCTTTTTCTTTCCGGCAATATCGGTGAAGCAAAACTATCTGGATCACAATCACCCTAGATATTCGGCGAAGCTGGCCGCAGCAATTTCAGCTTGGCTTTCTTTGGAGGATACTCAGCTAAGTAGGATTACTCCAAAACAAGCCCTTGAAAAATGGTTGAGAGAGAATGCTTCAGATTTTAATTTGTGTGACGAAGATGGAAAACCAAACGAAACTGGCATAATTGAGTGTGCGAAAGTGGCGAACTGGCAGACTAAAGGTGGAGCCCCTAGAACTCCAGAAGCATAAAGGGTGGTGTGATTAAAATATTGAAAAATAAGAAAATTAATTTAACGCATGGTGGTTATTATGCTCTGGGTTTGTAGGTAATTATCCTTATGGTTCTCATGAAAATCACGAGGGTATATTAAACCTAGGTAGCTTTTTCTGTTTCTGTGTTTCCTGCAAATTTTAAGTTGTTCCAACAACTCAGCAGGAGATTTTACAATGTCTAATACTATCCTCCGACTTCCTCAGGTCATTTCAAAAACTGGCTTATCTCGTAGTTCAATCTATTTGCGAATTTCAACAGGTTCATTTCCCGCACCGGTATCTCTAGGTAGTAGAGCTGTCGGATGGGTTGAACGAGAGTTGGATGACTGGATCAGCTGTCAGATAAAAGGTAAGCGTTCGCTCATCACACATTGACAGCCGTTTCCGGACTCCAGCTGTGTGGC
>JARGPR010000006.1 GCA_029210125.1 Pseudomonadales bacterium
AACAGTGTGAATAAGCGGAACCCATTTTCCACGTATTGGTTGTATATAGGTGGATAGGTTTTCAATGTATTGTGATATTAACGTACTAAACGTGGAAAATAGGGCTGCTTCGTTTGGCCGCCTCTGATTCCGTATACGTTCTGATTACCGGTTCTATTTTCTATAGATACTCTTTTTCGGCGTTGCAAATACTCTACGTAACATAGGCTCGAAGGCTTCTAGCTCAAGCGGCGGATGATCGTTATCAAAGGCGAGGTCGTCATATTTGTCGATAAACTCTACCGTTCGGTCATAGAATTCGTGATCTTTAAATTGGTCACGCATATCACGATCAAGGCCGATATGGTGAAAGAAGTTCTTACCCTGGAAGATTCCGTGATGCTTAATCATCCAGTGGTTGGCTTCCGATACAAAGGGCTCGAGGATGGCGGCGGCTACGTCGGGGTGGTTGGTGGTGCCGAGGCTATCGCCGATATCGTGGAGTAGGGCGCAGATAATATACTCTTCATCGCGACCATCTTTGGCCGCGAGTTCGGCGGTTTGCAGCGAGTGTTGCAGGCGATCAACGGGGAATCCACCATAGTCACCGCTCAGCAGTTTCATGTGGTCCAGGATTCGGTCGGGTAGCTTTGCGCCGAACTCGGCTTGTTGCTCGCGGATCAGCTCCCAGTCTTCTTTTGTGCTTTCGGACATTTTTTTGAATTGTGTATTCATCGTTGCGCTCCAGCGTGTGAGTTATTGTTATCGTCTGAATAGAGTGACTACTGGTTGCTACACTATCAACCCGGCTGCAGCTATGCAATTTAGTCGTGGGTTTGCGTTGCTTTCGATAAATGCGTGGGTTGATCCACCTGTATTCGAAGCGCCCAAACTTGGGGCGAAAGTTGAGGCTAAAATAAGCGCTTAGCAGTGATGGTTATTGCTGATCAGTTGCTGTAAGCTGCACGCCCGCCGCGCTATGTGCTGCTGTAATCCTTACATTTATTGATGCAATTTGAGACCACTATATGAGTTTTGACTCTTTGGGCTTGTCCGCCCCTATTCTTGATGCAGTAGCCGCACAGGGTTACGACACACCATCACCTATTCAAGCCCAGGCGATACCGGCGGTTCTCGATGGTCAGGATGTAATGGCTGCGGCTCAAACGGGAACCGGTAAAACGGCTGGATTCACCTTGCCTATTCTTGAGCTGTTGTCTCAGGGTGAATTAGCCCGGGCAAATCAGGCGCGCTGCCTTGTGTTAACGCCGACCCGTGAATTGGCAGCGCAGGTAGGCGAGAGCGTTGCGACCTATGGGCAAAACCTGCCGATGCGTTCGGCGGTGGTTTTTGGTGGGGTGAAGATCAACCCGCAGATGATGAAGCTGCGCAAGGGCGTGGATGTATTAGTGGCGACACCGGGTCGATTGCTGGATTTATATAATCAGCGTGCTGTGCGTTTTGATAACCTTGAAATTCTGGTGCTGGACGAAGCGGACCGCATGCTGGATATGGGGTTTATTCACGATATCCGCAAGATTTTGGGGTTCCTGCCTAAGAAACGCCAAAACCTGATGTTCTCCGCAACCTTCTCTAATGATATTCGTAACCTTGCTAAAGGGATGGTGAATAACCCTGTCGAGATTTCGGTTAGCCCACGAAATACTACTGTGGAATCGGTTGAGCAGTGGGTTTATCCAGTAGATAAAAAAAGCAAACCGGCGTTGCTGACCCATTTGATCAAAGAGAATGAGTGGAGTCAGGTATTGGTATTCAGCCGCACCAAACACGGCGCAAACCGATTAACCCGCCACCTGGAAGGGCACGGCATTAAAGCCGCTGCGATTCACGGCAACAAAAGCCAGGGAGCTCGCACAAAAGCACTGGCAGAATTTAAAAGTGGTGTAGTTCGAGCACTGGTAGCGACGGATATCGCAGCCCGAGGGTTGGATATTGAGCAACTTCCGCAGGTGGTGAATTTTGATCTGCCCAACGTGCCGGAGGATTATGTGCATCGTATCGGCCGTACCGGGCGAGCGGGTGCTACCGGGCAAGCGGTTTCTTTGGTGAGTGCGGATGAGTTCAAATTGCTCAGTGATATTGAACGTCTAATCAAACAGTTATTGCCACGCAAAATAGTTGACGGTTTTGATCCGGTTCACGCGTTGCCAGAGTCAAAGCTGAACACCCGGCCGGTTCGTGCCAATAAGCCTAAAAGAGCCAAAACCGGTCATCGGGACGGCCAGCGTTCTGGCGTGAATGCACGGGGCCATGAGTCAGGGAGTCGTTCGGGGAATCGATCCGGTGGAAATTCCGGGAACCGGTCGGGTAATCGATCCGGTAGTAGCTCAGGAAACCGGTCAGGTAATCGATAGAATTCACTGATTAGCGATTAGCTGATAAAGAATATAACGCTAAAGTTTGGCGGTTACACCCCCGACTCAAAATCGGGCCCGGGGTGTGGTTTGAAGATGCTTATGGTTGGTTAGCGAATGAGTGCCATAAATTCGCTACGGGTACTTTGGTTGCTATCAAATACGCCCGCCATCATCGATGTGGTCATGATTGAATTTTGTTTTTCAACACCACGCATCATCATGCACATATGCTTCGCTTCAATCACCACCGCTACACCGGCTGCACCGGTCACTTCCATTAGGGTGTCGCCAATCTGCTTGGTAAGATTCTCCTGAATCTGAAATCGGCGCGCATACATGTCGACAATACGGGCAATTTTTGACAGACCAATGACCTTGCCGTCGGGGCAATAAGCAACGTGACATTTGCCAATAAAAGGCAGCAGGTGATGTTCGCACATGGAGTAAAGCTCAATATCGCGAACCACTACCATCTCACGATTATCCGAGCTGAAAAGCGCATTGTTGATGACGGTATCAATATCTTGATGGTAACCCTGGGTCAGAAACTCAAACGCTTTTGCAGCGCGATCCGGGGTTTTTAATAGCCCTTCTCGATTAACATCTTCTCCGACTGCTGTGATAATTTTAGCGAATGCGTCTCTCATGCCAAGGTCTCTTGCTATTTGTGAGTAGGTTTACTTTTGTGTAAAGAGCCACTGTAGCTGAAACGGGATTTTTCGTAAAGCCGATAATAAGCGTATAAAATCAAGGGGTTTGGCTGATTGGATTGATTCAGCGATCACGTTTAAGCAATACCAGCACTGCACCTGCGCCGCCAAGCCGAGCTGGAGCCGAATGAAAAGCCAACACTTCCGGTTGTTCCGGTAACCACTGGTTCAGCAGGTTTTTAATCACCGGTAAATTCCCAGCCTTACGTTCGCCTTTGCCATGAATAATCAGCAGGCAACGAAACCGCTCTGAAACCGCGTGCTGAAAAAAACCTTCCAGTTCGGCTGTGGCAATGTGTGCACGATATCCGTGCAGGTCAATTTGATCATCATAGGGTATTTCGCCTTTTTTAAGGCGCTGCATAACCTTGGGTTGAACACCCGAACGGTGGAAGTTCAGAGCCTGATCCGCATCGACGGATTCCGCCATGCTGCTGATTGGATCAAATTCGGTGATGCGGTGTTCGGTAGCGGCTCGGCGGTTGTGTTGAATGGCGCTCGTTTCTAGCTGGTTTTTATCCTTTAGTCGTACACGGTCCGTTAGGATTGGTGTCACATCTGCCATCAATTCACTAAACAAAGTTGCCTCATCTATTTGATCTGCTTCTTGATCTGTTGAGGGATCAATCGGAGGTTTCGATTTCTTACTCATAGCCTGTATCTTTTTTGTAGCGAGGGTTGGCGGGTAGTGTACGCCAGCGTTGAGCTGAAAACAGCTTCGCGTATAATCGGCGAGTTCATTTTGCAGTTTGTTCAGCTCGATAATTTTTAGGTTGGGATATGTCAGGAAACAGTTTTGGAAGATTATTTCAGGTCAGCACCTTTGGCGAAAGCCATGGTAAAGCGCTGGGCTGCATTGTTGATGGTTGTCCTCCCGGCCTTGAAATATCCGAGGCGGATATTCAGATTGATCTTGATCGTCGCAAACCTGGAACTTCGCGACACACCACCCAGCGCAGGGAAGCGGATCAAGTGGAGATTCTGTCCGGTGTGTTTGAGGGTAAAACCACCGGTACGCCGATTGGTTTAATGATTGTCAATCAGGATCAAAAATCAAAAGATTACACCAACATAAAAGATCAATTTCGCCCCGGCCATGCGGACTACAGTTATTTTCAAAAATACGGTATTCGTGACTACCGTGGTGGTGGCCGTTCATCCGCTCGGGAAACTGCAATGCGGGTTGCAGCGGGAGCTATAGCCAAGAAATATTTGTTGGAGGTTGCGGGTGTAAAAATACGCGGTTATTTGTCCCAGCTTGGGCCGATAGAGATCGACCTTATTGATTGGGATCAGGTGGGTCAGAACCCATTTTTTTGTCCCGACGCTAATAAAGTAGCAGAACTTGAAGCTTATATGGATGCCCTGCGTAAAGAGGGTAACTCTGTGGGAGCCAAGGTCACGGTGGTGGCGGAGTCGGTTCCCGTAGGTCTTGGTGAACCGATTTTTGATCGGCTTGATGCCGAGCTGGCCCACGCGCTGATGAGCATTAATGCAGTGAAGGGTGTCGAAATTGGTGATGGTTTTGAAGCCGTCACTCAAAAAGGCACCGAACATCGTGATGAGATGACCCCCGAAGGTTTTTTATCCAATCATGCCGGTGGCGTGTTAGGTGGTATCAGCACTGGTCAGGATGTAATTGCTCATATTGCACTGAAACCCACCTCCAGTTTGCATCTGCCCGGTCGTGGGATAAATACCTCCGGCGAACCGGTTGAGGTGATTACCAAAGGTCGGCACGACCCCTGTGTCGGTATTCGCGCTACCCCTATTGCCGAGGCGATGATGGCCATTACCTTGATGGATCACTTTTTGCGGCATCGTGCGCAAAATGCATTGGTGGACAGCGGTTTAAAGCCCATCGCTTAATAAGTTAATAAACGCTCGGGTTGCATTGCTTTGGCTGCGACCCTTGTGCACCACGTAGCCAAGGTTTCTATTCGCTTTAACTCCCGGTATTTTAAGCTCCACTAATTCATCGTCAAGCATTGAAACCGGCAGGGCGCTCCAACCCAAGCCTATTCTCACCATCATTTTAATGGTCTCCAGATAATGGGTGTTCATACCCAGATCCAGCGTTAGATTGGCATCTTTAAATGCTTTCGCAATCAATCGCCCTGTATAGGTTTCCAGACCCGGCAGAATAGCCGGGAAGTCACTCAGTTGTTTTGCATCAGGTTGTTTCATCAAAGCTAGCGGATGATTTTTTGCCACGACAAAAGCCATGGGGTCTGGCCAGATGACCTCGGTTGTAAGATTACTGATCTGTTCATCAGTATCCTTGCTGGGCAGGGTTATAACCGCAATATCCAGGGTGCCCTGCTGGACACGCTGGTAGGCTTGTTCAGAATCCAGAAACTGTAAATCAAGTCGAACAGCAGGGTAGTTCTTCACGAACTGTTTAAGTATTTCCGGCAACCGATGTAAACCAATGTGGTGACTGGTGCCAAGAATCAGGGTGCCGGAAATTTCATTGGAGAGATTACCAATTAGCCTTCTGGTTTCATCCAGCTGAGCAAGAATTTGCTGGGCTTTGGGCAGAAGTATTTGCCCCGCCTCAGTCAGCAGCAGGTTGCGCCCTATGCGGTCAAATAGCTGGGTATTGAGTTGGGATTCCAGCGTTGCAATGCGTTTGCTAACGGCGGGTTGGGTCAGATGTAATTGCAATGCGGCATCGCTGAAGGAACGGTTTTCATAGACACAGATAAAGGCCTGTAATAGGTGTGTATCCATGATTAGTGTGCCGAGAACTTCATTTTTTTGTACTCCTTTAATTATTCCTTAAAGGAATGATAAATATAAAAAACATGAATTTGTTTTATTTTATCCGCTGGATTATTCTGACGCCACTAAAAAGCCAGCTCGGAGATCATTATGGCGCAAACACTTTACGACAAATTATGGCAAGACCACCTGGTGCAGGAGCGTGAAGATGGCTCTGCGCTGATCTATATCGATCGGCATATTATTCATGAGGTGACATCACCCCAGGCCTTTGAAGGGCTCAGGATGGCGGGTCGAAAGCCCTGGCGTATCAGCGCTAATATTGCGACCCCAGATCACAACGTACCCACGACTGAGCGCAGCGCTGGGGTGGATAGTATTGTTGATCCGGTGTCACGGCTACAGGTTCAGACCCTTGATCAAAACTGCGATGATTTCGGTATTCTTGAATTTAAAATGAATGACCCGCGTCAGGGTATTGTGCACGTGATCAGCCCGGAGCAGGGTACAACCCTGCCGGGAATGACCATTGTTTGCGGTGACTCCCATACCTCGACCCATGGTGCGTTTGCGGCCCTGGCGCAGGGTATTGGGACCTCTGAAGTTGAACACGTATTGGCAACCCAGTGCCTGATTCAACGCAAGATGAAAAATATGCAGATCCGTATTGAAGGTACGCTTCAAAAAGGCGTCAGCGCCAAAGATATTGTATTGGCGATTATCGGAAAAATTGGCACCGCAGGTGGAACCGGGTTTGCGATCGAGTTCGCCGGTAGCGCGATACGCGAACTGTCGATGGAAGGCCGCATGACTATCTGCAATATGGCAATTGAAGCGGGTGCTCGGACCGGGCTTGTCGCGGTTGACGATACCACTATCAACTACGTAAAAGGCCGACCTTTTGCACCAACCGGCGAGCTGTGGGAGCAGGCCGAAAGTAATTGGCGACAATTGGTCAGTGATGAGGGGGCTTTCTTTGATGAGATTGTTGAAATTCCAGCGGAGTCCATTGCGCCACAGGTTAGCTGGGGTGTTTCTCCGGAGATGGTTTTGCCAGTTGATGCGCAACTGCCTGACCCTGCACAACAGAGCGATTCAGTGGTTGCTGAGGGTTATAAACGGGCGATGGAATATATGGATTTCAAACCCGGCATGAAGATTACGGATATCCAGCTTGATCGTGTATTTATTGGTTCATGTACTAACTCCAGAATAGAAGATCTGCGGGCCGCCGCTACTGTGGTCCGGGGTAAGCAAGTCAACAAAACCATCAAACAAGCATTGATTGTACCGGGCTCCGGTTTAGTTAAGAAACAGGCGGAACAGGAGGGGCTGGATCAGATCTTTATGGATGCTGGTTTCGAATGGCGTAACCCCGGTTGCTCTATGTGTCTGGCCATGAATGCGGACCGACTGGGTGAGGGTGAGCATTGCGCGTCTACCTCAAATCGGAATTTTGAGGGGCGCCAGGGTCACGGTGGCCGTACCCATTTAGTTGGTCCTGAAATGGCGGCTGCTGCTGCTATTGAAGGTCACTTTGTTGATGTTCGGGATTGGTCTTAGTACCCAAACGGAGAGGAAATTAAAATGAAAAAATTTAAAAATTTGAAGGGTTTGGTTGCTCCAATGGATCAGTCCAATGTCGATACTGATCAAATTATTCCCAAGCAGTTTTTAAAATCGATCAAACGCAGTGGCTTTGGTCCCAATCTTTTTGATGCATGGCGTTATCTGGATGAAGGTGAACCAGGAATGGACAACAGCACCCGACCACTGAATCCGGATTTTGTATTAAATAAGGCTGAATTCAAAGGTGTTTCAATTTTGCTTGCACGGCGTAACTTTGGTTGTGGATCAAGCCGTGAACACGCGCCCTGGGCACTGGAGGATTTTGGTTTCAGAGCACTGATTGCGCCGAGCTACGCGGATATTTTTTATAACAACTGCTTTAAAAATGGCATATTGCCGGTGATTTTGGATGAAAATATTGTTGATCGATTATTTTCGGAGCAATCACAAACAGTGGGTTATAGTCTGGAAATAGATCTCGAAAATCAGATTGTGAAAACTCCAGCGGGGGAACAATTACCTTTTGAAGTAGATGAGTTTAGAAAACATTGTTTGCTGAATGGGTTAGATGATATTGGACTTACTTTGCAGGATGAGTCAGCTATTAAAGAATACGAACAACAGCGTATAAAAGAGAAAAGTTGGTTGTTTACGGAGATGAAAGCTTAATTTAGGTTTTAACTTTACTAGAGATCTGTTCAGTAAACTGAGCAATAAAAAAGGCCGCAAATTTGCGGCCTTTTTTATGATGAATTTAATAATCTATTTGGTTTTTCAATGTTCTAGTTTAGGAGTGTTCGTTCATTAGGGTTCAAACATTAACGTTTAAAGAGGTATATTTTAAACCCGTTCCCCGATAGGTTTTTTCACCAATTTACCGAACAGTAACCCCACTTCAAATAAGAGCCACATCGGAATTGCAAGCATAGCCTGAGAAATCACATCCGGCGGCGTAAGTAACATGCCCATAACGAAACAAGCGATAATAATGTAGGGTCTCTTGGAGGCTAGTTTTTCAGCAGAGATAACGCCGGACAAGATTACCAGGAAGGTTGCAATCGGTATTTCAAAGGCGATGCCAAAGGCAAAAAATAGTTTAAGCACAAAGTCCAGGTACCGGTTGATATCAGTCATCACCGATACGCCCTCCGGCCCTACACTGGTGAAAAATCCAAATACCAGGGGGAATACAACGTAGTAGGCAAATACGATTCCCGAGTAAAAAAGTATGATGCTGGAGGCTAACACAGGGACGGCTATTCTTTTTTCATGCCGATAGAGGCCGGGTGCGATAAACCCCCAAACCTGATGCAAAATAAATGGTATAGCAGCAAAAACCGACAGCACAATAGTGAGCTTGAAGGGTGTCAAAAATGGTGATGCGACTTCTGTCGCGATCATTGTTGCACCTTCAGGTAAATAAGCTCTCAGGGGTTCAGACAGGAATGCGTACAGGTCGTTAGCAAAGTAGATCAAGCTCAAAAAAATTACCAAAACCGCCAGGATGGAACGTAATAACCGGTTTCTAAGCTCGAGCAGGTGGGATACCACCGGCATGGGATTTGGAGTTTCCTGCTCAGTGGTCACTGTCGGCAACCGGGGTGTTGGGTTTTTGTTTGATCAGCTGTTCGGAATCGCTAGCGGTTTCAGTAGTATCTGGAGTGGAAATAGTTTGTTTCAGCTGGTCCAGGGTTTCCGCTTCAAAGGAACGTGCTGAATTAAGGGATTGATTGATTTTTTGTTGTGTCTGTTTCAACTCTTTGAGGACATTTTCATTGTGTATGTCCTGGCTAATCTCATCCATACCAATTTCATCTTTAATGGTTTCCTTTGCATCGGAGAGCATTTCTCTGGCTCGCCTGAGCCACACGGCAGCCGTTTTTACCGTTTCCGGGAGACGCTCGGGACCGACTACCAGAAGCATTACTACCGCAACGATGAGAAGTTCAGAAAAACCGATATCGAACATGATGGATCAGTTAACGGGGGAGAACGTGAAGCAGAATTGCTGTAGCAAGCGACAGAACCGTAGAAAGGTATTGATGGTTGCTACGTAGGTGGGCTGAAGTTTTAGTGCATGGGAGCAAGGCAATGAGTTCCAGGTATAAACTATTTGTTTTCTACGTCTTTTTTGACTTCGGCATCAATAGTTCTTGCTGAAGTTGTCTCTGTATCGTTTTTATTCTCAAGTTTTTCTTCTTCATCAGGTTTCACGGCCTCTTTGAAACCCTTTAATGCACCACCCAGGTCACCACCCAGGTTGCGAAGTTTTTTGGTGCCAAACACCATGACAACGATGACCAAAACGATCAACAATTGCCAAATACTAATTCCACCGAATCCCATATTATTTACTCCTGACGGATGCTTAGGTACGAATACTCGTAGATCTGTTAAATTTTAGTATGACGCTTTGTTCTCTTTTTCACAATCCGATACTCTTTTTGAAGTTTCGGTGTTGTGAGTTGCTCGCGGTTTTGGCTAACTGGCCCTCACCGATCGCGAGAGGCTTTTTCCTCAATACCCGAAAGCCCAAACCGCTGTTCGAGTTCTCTGAGTACACTATCAGGATGTTCACCTAGTTGAGACAGCATAACCATGCAGTGAAACCATAGGTCGGCGGTTTCGCTTATTACGGCTTTGTTATCACCGCTGTTGTTTGCATCTTTGGCTGCGATGATGGTTTCAGTGGCTTCTTCCCCTACTTTTTCGAGAATCTTATTGAGGCCTTTGCTGTAAAGACTAGCTACGTAGGAGTCATCAGCATTCGCGGTTTTTCTCTGTTCAAGAACTTCGGCCAGTTGAGTTAATACGTCGGACATAGAGGGGTCTCTAGCTAATTACAGAAGTTGATTCTAACAAAAATGGAGCACCATCAACATCACTAGTCTTCTAGCTTATCGGGGTTTTTTATCAGTGTACGACGCATTCGCCTTACACCAAACCATACCGACAGGATAATTGGGAATATGAAGAATCCCAAAATTAGTCGGCTGTTGATTTCATATCCCGCAGCGGCAATCGCTTGCAGTAGAAATTCAATCAGCGCCAGAACATAATAACTGATTACCGCTATCGATAGCCCTTCAACGGTTTCCTGTAATCGGAGTTGATATTGTGCGCGGCGGTTCATTGAATGCAATAAGCTGCGGTTTTGAGCTTCGAGGGCAAAATTCACCCTGGCGGAAAGGATCTGGCTTGCTCGGGCTACGCGGCGGGATAATTGTTCAATTCGATCCGAGATTGATTCACAGGTTCGCATGGCGGGCAGAAATCGACGTTCAAGGAAACTGGAAAGGGTTTGCATACCTTCGGTTTCCTGCTCGTTTAGATCCTTGATCCGGCGATCGACAATGGCGTGATAGGCTCGTGTTGCGCCAAATCGATAGGCGGTTTCAGAGTTCACTTTTTCAATTTCAGCTTCAAGGCTGGCGAGTTCCTTCAGTAGGGTTTGGTCCTCTTCAAATCCGTTCATCGAAACGATTTTCCGTGTTAACCCGGTCAAACGCTGATCCAGCTTGGTAAGGGTCGGGTTCACGTTTTCAGCCAGAGGAAAGCCCATTAATGCCAGTATTCGATAAGACTCCATCTCTAACAGCTCTTGCACGACGCGGCCGATCTGATTTTCCTGCAGCCCAAGGTCCTGTATCAGAACCCGGCTGAACCCATCCTGATGTACCCGGAAGTCGGTCCACGCCTGGGCGGTATCGTTCATGATTCTTCCACCAACAATACTGTCGGCTACGAAATATCGGTTGAGCTCCTGCCACTGGGGCACTGCACGTGAATTTGGCAATAGCACGATGTGCTGAGCTACCATGATTTTTGCTCCGATTCCCTCAAGCCACGAATCCGGTACTTCCCGGATCACCGGGCGAGAAAAGGGTTCCTGCTCTTCATCCTGTCGAAAAAATGTATAGGTTGAGAATTCAGTGTGACGCTCCCAGGTCAGGGTAAAGAGCCCAAAATTTTCAGAAAAGTGTTTATTTTTTTCCGCAGGGGGCCGCACCTGGTAGCGTTCACAGAGTTTATTCAGGTGCGCATGTTCTTGTTCAAGGGATAGCTCCTTATTCAAAATAGCCAAATGAGAAGCACGAACTGGTGAATCGAGGTGGGTATAGGGCCTTACGTGGGCTTCATTGCTGAGCCTGATACGCAGAGAATGTTCCTGAAGGTATTTCATGATAGGTCTACGACTACTGGATATGAGGGAGCGCAGCTAACCGGCTAAAGCGATTCAGGTTGTGGCGAGCCGACTACAAAACTACTTTTTTGAGACTAGCAGGTAAATGCCTGCGCCGACCAACAACCAGTTATAGGTGGGTACCTGGGCAAATGCGGGCTGCAGTATATCTTGTGAAATGAAAAGAGCTACTCCTATCAAGCATAGACCCGCCAAAATACGGTATTTTGATGGGGCAGGGGCGCTGGGTTGCACAGGCTGTTGGATAGTCGCCACGGTGTTTTCTAATTTTTTGATTTGATGAAGTGCATCAATAGCTAATTGAGGAAGTTGTGGTAGTTGCTGTAGTAGCTGGGGTGCGTCCTTTAGCATGGTTTTAGCGGCCTTGAGAGGGCTATTTTTCTCGCGCATCCAGGTTTCCATAATAGGATAGGCGGTTTTCCATAGGTCCAGATCTGGGTACAGCTGTCTGCCCAATCCTTCGATATTGAGCAGAGTTTTCTGTAGCAGTACGAGCTGGGGTTGTACGGTCATATCGAAGCGGCGAGCTGTATGAAATAGCTGAATTAACAGTTCACCAAAGTAGATCTCTTTTAGTGGTTTGTCGAAAATCGGTTCGCAAACGCTACGAATTGCCATCTCAAATTCAGTGACCTTGACCTGATTACCAATCCATCCGGAATCAATGTGTAGCTGGGCGATGCTGCGATAGTCCCGTTTAAAGAATGCCAGCATCATCTCCATTAGATACTGCTGATCCTCAAGGGTAAGGGAACCCATAATCGCGCAGTCGATAGCGATATATTGTGGGTTTTTAAGGTTGTCAGTCGAGACAAAAATATTGCCGGGGTGCATGTCGGCATGGAAGAAGTTGTGCTGGAACACCTGGGTGAAAAAGATCTCAACGCCAACCTCAGCTAGTTTTTTCATATCCACCCCCAGTGCTTTTAGGGTCGCGATTTCTGAAACCGGCGTGCCAAATATTCGTTCCTGAATCATCACGTTGGTTTTAGTGTATTCCCAGTGAACCTCTGGAACATAAAGCAATGGCGAGTTTTCAAAATTTGACTTTAAGTAGCTGGTGTTAGCGGCTTCACGGACTAGGTCAAGTTCACCATAGATGGTGGCTTCGTAGTCCTCAACGACCTCAATCGGTTTCAGTCGACGCGCATTGGCTGAATATTTTTCTGTAAGTCTGGCAATATTTTTGAGGAGCGCGATATCCTGTTTGATGATTTTTTGGATACCAGGTCGAATGATTTTTACGCAGACCTCATCACCATTAGGCAGCACCGCAGTGTGTACCTGGGCGACGGAAGCTGATGCCAAGGGGTACTCAGAGAATGATTCAAATAGTTCATCAATGGGTGCGCCGAGTGCTTTTTCGACAATCTCATAAGCGACTTGGTTGGCAAAGGGTGGCACCTGATCCTGCAGTAATTTTAGCTGGTCTGAAATTTCATCTGAAAACAAGTCGCGTCGAGTAGATAGAAGCTGGCCAAATTTGATAAAAACAGGTCCTAACTCCTCACAGGCCAGGCGTATTCGTTCACCAGCGCTACGACTGGAGTCTGGCAACCAATAGAGTGGCTGTAGTAAAACTCGTAGATGAAGCGGTAATTGCTCGGGTTTTACCAGACTGTAGAGCTGGTACTTGATCAATACGCGGGTGATTTTAAAGAATCGTCGGATCCCAAGGGCCATCGTTATTGATCCTTTTGATTCGCGGTGACTGCTTCCGGGGTTGTTTTGATTCGTTTTGATAACCGTTGCACGCGGGCTTGAAGTCGATCGGCATCGAGGCGAAGCTGGTCTATTTCTGAAAAGAATCGGCTGGCGGCGGGTTTTGGTGGCAGCAGTTGAGCCTCTTCCTTTAGATATTCTTCGATATCTAAAACCAGTGTGGCATTGCGTTGTTTGCCCCAGCGCCAGCCGGTTCGGGATAGGTTACCGACGTTGTGGGCGTTAGTATCACCAATCAGTGTGGCGAGTAGCGCTTCCCAGTCCAGCTCCAGTTCCGCTAAGGCCTGCTGCATGGTATCGATTAAATGGCTATCACCACTCAATTCAATTTCTCCAGAGTAGAGTAACGAGGCTGGGTTGTCGCTGGTAAGTAATTGAATCAGGTTTGACGCCGAACAGCTCAGTTGAGCATCGATGACATCGCAGTGCTTGAGAAGCCTTATGCGGCCCTCGTCGAAGGCAAGTACCAGATAAAAATCCGGCATCCGGGTCTCGATAGCGATTCGTTTTCCGTTAAGTTTTTTCAGTCGCTGCTGACTGACAGGATCACGTTTGAGTGCTTGCTCGATGGCTGTTTCCACGAGCAGGAAGGAGGCGCGCTGTACTAATTTTACTGCTTTCTTGCTGGTCTGAAAGGCACGCATGGTTGTAAACGCCGGTGTAAAAAGAGACAACTTAAATGGGTATCCGTTACGGTTTGATACCGGAATGCAGCGCGACAACGCCGCCGGTCATGTTGTTGAAGCGGCATCGTTTGAGACCTGCTTGTTCCATCATACCTTGCAGGGTGGACTGATCCGGGTGCATACGAATCGATTCGGATAGATACTGGTAGCTTTCTGAATCTTTGGTGATCAGCTTACCCAGTTTCGGCAAAATCGAGAAGGAGTAACGATCATAGACTTTTTCGAAAACCGAATTGGTAGGTTTTGAAAATTCCAGAACCAGCAGTCGCCCGCCTGGTTTTAATACCCGGGTCATTGCGCGCAAAGCCTGATCCTTGTCAGTAACATTACGAAGACCAAAGGCAATGGTTACACAGTCGAAGCTATTTTCCTCAAAGGGTAGTGATTCAGCGTTAGCCTGTACATATTGGACATTGGACACGAAACCCTGATCAATGAGTCGCTCTCGACCCACTTCTAACATCGAGCTGTTGATATCCGCCAGTATCACCTGGCCTGTGTTACCCACCAGTTTTGAAAATTTTCGCGTGAGGTCACCAGTGCCTCCGGCGACATCAAGAATTCGATGGCCCTCTCTGACACCGCTCATTTCAATGGTAAGGGCTTTCCATATTCGGTGAATACCGAAGGACATCAGATCGTTCATGATGTCGTAACGTGCTGCAACGGAGTGAAACACTTCCGCAACTCGTTCAACTTTTTCTTCTTTAGCTACGTTTTCAAAGCCAAAGTGGGTGGTTGAGCCAGATTCAGGTGCAGCCGGTTCTTTAGTACTAGGAATTAAACGTTCAGACATGGGGAGGCTTCAGCAAGGTAGTGAATGCGCATTCTACCCTCGTTTGTTGGTTTGAAAAAGTAACCATGTTGGAAAACTGATATGGAATAGGATATTTGAGGCCAGGATCAGTAATCCGGTACTATAGATGAATAATACTTACTAACGGACCAAGTTGTTGCTTAATTCATTTATCGATATTTTTAAATTGTTTTTACCGCTTATTGTGGTTTGTGTCTGCGTGGGCATTGTGCTCGGGCTTGGGCATTGGAAGCTGATACGACACCCGGGAAACTTCGGTAAGAAACGCCAATTTTCCAATCAATTAATCATGTTAGGGTTAACGTTGGTAAGTATTGTGGCTATTGCGTTAGCCTTGCCGGTTGCTGACAGTGTGCGTAATCAAGTAGTTGCCCTCATTGGGTTAGCGATTTCCGGCGTGTTGGCCTTTTCATCCAGTACCATTTTTGCCAATTTGATGGCGGGCATTATGTTGCGTGTGACCAAACCATTTTATACCGGTGATTTTATTCAGGTTGCTGACTATTTTGGTCGGGTCAGTGAGCGAGGTTTACTGGATACTGAAATTCAGTCAGAACAGCGAGAACTGGTGGCCATCCCGAACACGTTTTTGATTACCAACCCTGTGTCCGTTGTGCGTAGTTCCGGTACCGTGGTATCGACAACTTTGTCCCTTGGTTACGATATTCACCATTCCAGAATCGAATCATTGCTCAAGCAGGCCGCCGAAAATGCCGGTCTTGATGAGCCTTTTGTCCAGCTCATCGAGCTTGGTGATTACGCGGTAACCTACAAAATAAACGGAATGCTAGCTGAGGTAAAAAGCTTGCTGACTGCGCGTTCTAATTTGCGCAGGGAAGTATTGGATATGTTGCATGGTGGCGGTATTGAAATCGTCTCACCAAGCTTTATGAATCAACGTTCAGTTACCGATAATGGGCCGGTTATTCCCGTTAAAACTATCTCTAAACCAAAACCCGACGAATCGGTTGTTGAAGAGCTGATTTTTGATAAGGCTGAAGAGGCAGAGCAAGCCAACAAGGAAAAGTTGCTATTGTTGGCCGCCCTTGAGGAGCTTCAACTGGCCAAAAAGAGTGCTTCAGATGATGATAAGGTGGAGATTAAGGAGCGTATAGAGCAGGCTCAGCTACAGCTCAAGGCGCTTGAGCAAGCGCCCTCCGAGTCGAATTAAACGGCAATAAATTATCAAATGATTTATCTCTGATTTAAATCACGAATAGATCAGATTATTCCCTATTAGAATTGCAGGGGACATGCGCATGGAAGAGCCTGTATAAATCTGACGCGCCATTGCTCATAAACCTGCTTGATTGCTATAGTGAGATTTGATTTACCGGCTAATTTTATGGAACGTTACCCGTAGGGTTGACAGGTTTTAATTACCACCCGATAACTAATAACAACTAAATAGGTATCATAAATGGCAGATCTTGCTGAGATAGTTGCGGACCTTCGTGCAGAGGGCGACCAGCTGTATAAATTTCTTCTTACGCTGGATGATGAGGATTGGTCCAAAGAGACCAAATTCAAATCCTGGACCCCAAACGACGTTATAGGTCATTTACACTTCTTTGATTACGTTGGTGTTGAATCACACAAGGGCGAAGAAGCCTTTGCTGCGGTCGCTGCTAAACTGGGTGAACCCGGATATATCGAAAAATATCTGGATGGCGCAACGGGCAAGGAGTTGGCTGATCGTTGGATCAAAACGCTCCACGAGATGTGTGACCGATTTTCAGCTTCTGAGTCCAGCAGGAGACTGAAGTGGTTTGGTCCGGATATGGGTATCAGCATGTTCACCACCGCCCGGTTAATGGAAACCTGGTCCCACAGCTGGGCAATTTACGATATGAAGGGTGAAAGCCGCGAGCAGTTTGATCGTATCAAAAGTATCGCAACCATCGGTGTTAAAACCTATGGCTGGACCTTTGTTAACCGCAAAATGGATGTGCCCGAACCTCAACCCTATATTGAGATAACTGCGCCATCAGGCGAAATATGGACATGGAATGAGCCCCAGGCGGATAACAAGATTATCGGTGATGCGGTGGAATTTTGTCAGGTTGTCTCCCAGGTTAGAAATATAGCTGATGTTAACCTTACTGTTGTGGGTGGGCCGGCTACTCAGTGGATGGAAATCGCTCAGTGTTTTGCGGGGCCACCAAATGATCCACCAGCGCCAGGGACTCGCGGACTATCATAAGCGAAAGCAATACATGAACCGTTAACGCGAAAGGGGCACCGTATGGTGCCCCTTTCGCGTTTTATGCAGTCTACTCCACTTATTTTGTATCTCTTGCACATGTTAAACGTGCATCCGGGCGTATAGGTCTAGCCTTGATTTTACTTCGACAGGCTCATTGAGTGGTACTCGAATGTAACCCTCAATAGGGCGATGGTTTGGCAGTCTCTGCCGAGAGGATTCCCGGCAGAGATTTTTGAAGTTTCCTTAACGTTTCGTTAGGGATATTCGGGCTTGCTTAGACCAGTTTCCACTGAACCAGGGTGTAAGGCATGTCGCCACCTGGATGATCTTCAAACACTGCTTCAACCTCAGCACCAATTGGCACGTCGGCTTCTGGGTCAGCTAACAGGTTTCCAACCATACGCACATTGTCCGCATCGGGTAGCTCAACCAGAACTACCACATAGGCGCCTTGATCTTTCAGCGCAGGGTGAACCGGGTGCCATACACGCTCATAGCTGTAGATGCGACCTTTCTGAGCAACTTCAGTCCAGCTAAGGTCGAATGAGTTGCAGTGATTGCAGATCCATTCAGGGCCCCATTGGTGTTTGTTACAGTTTGAACATTTCTGGATAACCAGTTTGTGAGCCAGAGTCCCTTCCCAGTAGGGAACATCCAGATTGTCGTTCATGGGAGCCGGTGAGGGCAGCCCTTCGGGTAAGTAGTTAGCCATTAGAGAGTATCCTCCGTTCCGTAAATGATGGTACTAACAGGCGATACCATTGGACCAGCCGCAGCCAGTGCAATTTTTGCATCTTTAACCTGGTTGGTAGATTGGCCACGCAGCTGACGAATTGCTTCGATCTGCAGACCCAACCCGTGCATGTAACACTCAGCAAGGTTACCGCCACTGGTGTTGAGCGGTAATTTACCACCCTGAGCAATCAGGTTATCCAGCTGGAAGAAGTCATTGGCTTCCTCTGGCTTACATAGACCGTGTTCGATCATTGTCATCAATACACCACCGGTGAAGTTCTCATAAATTTGAGCAACATCGATATCTTCCGGTGTAATCTCCGCCTGTCTGTACAGGTGAGGTGCAACGGTTGAGAAGTTTGATGATGGGTAATCACCAGAGTTATGAACCGGTGCAGCAGCACGATAGCCAGAACCATGGGCAGCGCCCAAAATGTAAGCAGGTTTTTGCTTCAGGTCTTTAGCGCGTTCTGCGGATACCAGTAGGATAGCGGCAGCACCGTCATTCTCCATGCAGCAATCAAACAGATGGAAAGGTTCCACAATCCAGCGAGAGTTATCATACTTCTCTTCGGTGAGCGGTTTCCCGTTCATCACAGCGCGCGGGTTGTTTTGCGCATGGTGGTAAGAGGCCATTGAAAGCGCACGGAGCGCTTCCTGCTTAATGCCATGCTCATGCATAAAACGTACAACTTTCATTGCAAACATCTGCGCGGGAGACATCAAGCCATAGGGACTGGTGAACGCACGTTCGCCCTGGATATACGGAACCTGTGGTCCCTGTCCGTAACGACCAAACTGGCCTTGGGCAAGTGCACGGTAGCAAACCACAACGTCGGCATAACCTGCTGCAATAGCCGCCGCACCGTTTTGTAGTACACCAGCTGCGCCGCCACCGCCGCCGCCCCACTGCATGTTAGAGAGGTTCATCTCTTTGACGCCGAGCGCAGCAGACAGACGTGACGGATCATTTCGATCATCTGCAAAAGAACAGAATCCATCAATCTCTTTTGGGCTTATTCCCGCATCGTCGCAAGCTGCAACGATAGCTTTAAGGCCGAGCAAAAACTCAGCATCTGGGGATTGCCCCCGCTTGTAGTAGGTTGTTTCGCCAACACCGGCGACCGCAACCTTTCCTCTAATCGAGCGATCACTCATTACAAGTTCTCCTTGGGTTTGTTGTTGTTATTTCCATTTAATATGGATATTGCATTTGCGACGACTTTTGAAGAGGGAGTACTAAGAAGTGCACTCCCACTTCAGATCAGTTGCCGACTAGTTTTACCATCGATTTATTCAATTACCTTGAAAAATGGCAGCGTGACATCGTCCGTTCTTTGCTCGAAATAGACCTCAACTGGTAGATCCAGTTTGAGGTCTTCGATGAGCAGTTCGGGTATCTGGCTGACAATTCGCACGCCCTCTTCCATCTCAACAATTACGGATGCGTAGGGTGTCTTTCCGCCAAATGCTGGGTGCATCGGCTGATGCACGACCGTCCAGGAAAAGATAACTCCTTTGCCACTTGACGGTGCCCAGTGCCAATCAGGAGAACCGCACTTGGAACACATATAGCGTGGTAGGTGACGCCAGTGACCGCAACCCTGGCACTGTTGAAAGTGCAGGATATGAGTGCTGCATAGCTTCCAGAACTCACGGTTTATTTCATCTACGGAGTAGGGTACGGGTAGTTCAATCGGGTCAATTATAGACATCTCTAGTTCCTCAAAATCACAATGCTGCCATCACCAAGATCACCCCAGCCCGTTACCAGCCCGAGTTCTGCGTCTTTAACTTGTGATTCGCCAGCGGTTCCGCGTAATTGTCGTACGGCTTCAGTGGTGTGGTTAAGTCCCCACACATGCGCCTGACTCAATAGGCCTCCGTGAGTATTCAGTGGATAGCGACCACCAAGCTCGATATTGCCATCTTTGACAAAATCATAGGCTTCGCCACGTTCACACAGCCCCATCGCCTCCATCTGTAGCATGACTACGTAGGTGAAGCAGTCATAGATCTGTAGGAAATCGACATCGTGAATTTTAATATCTGCAACTTCCAGTGCCTTTGGTGTTGCAAAACTTAAGCCGATCCGGAAGGGGTCGGGGCGAGTTGCAATATCATCAGCAGGGTAGGGGTGGCCTTCCGCAGCTCCCATAATGTAAACCGGTTTATGGGCGGTATCCTTGGCGATATCTGCACGGGTGATCACAACCGCTGCGGCACCATCGGTTTCAAGGCAGCAATCGAAAAGCCGCATGGGCTCAGATACCCAGCGTGAAGCAAGGTAATCATCCATGGTCATTTCGCGACCACGCATAAATGCTTTGTCATTGAGATGTGCGTGTTTACGGCAGGCGACAGCAATGTGCCCGGTTGCTTCGTCGGGAGTGTTGTACATTTGCTTGTGACGCATCGCTAACCATGAATACATCTGTACCGGTGCGCTGACACCGAAGGGCAGGTAGAAACCCTGAATGGCGTTATTCAATACCGCAATGCCCGCTGAACGGCCCGGTGGCTGGCCGGGTTTTGGTCGCATTGCGGTATAACCGTTCCAGCCTAGTGTAATCAAAACAGAGTTACATACGCCGGAGGCGATGGCGATGGCCGCATGCTGGATCGCCGCATTGGGGCTAGCGCCTCCCATATTGATAGTGGCAGCGTATCGAAGATCTTCGACCCCCAGGTTGGCAGCGAGTTCTTCTGAATAGGTGTAGCCAGGGGGCGGGATAATACCGTCGATATCCGACGGCTTCATGCCTGCATCGGCAATTGCCTTTCGTGATGCTTCCAGCATCATATCGACTTCCGATCGGCCAGACCCCTTAACGTAGTCTGTTTCACCTATGCCAACGATGGCAGTTTTGTCTTTAAAGCTCATTCTTATCCTCAGATTTCAGGTTGAGAGTTAATGATCAGGTTGTAGGTTCGTCATTTTTTCTTATGAAAGTTTATATATGTAGTGTCAGTGTTTTTCTTGTTTTTAATATCTAAATTGCATATATGAGATTTTTTTGAGCTAAATCAAAAAACGCTACTATTCTTATAATCAAGTCAAGTTTCTACACCGGAAGCAACTTGAGCCCGAAGCAGGGCTCGCACGAAGATACTCCCCTTAGACAATTTTATATTGTCGATTAGGCTGCTAAGAAGCAGCCTTTTTTTTGTCTTAAATTTGTCGATATTACTCTGATTTAAACGGTGGTGTATCCACCATCTACTACTAATTCAGAGCCATGCACGTAGGAAGACTCATCCGAAGCCAGGAACAACACTGCTTTGGATACCTCTTCAGGTTCTGCCATTCTTCCGATTAACACTTTGGCCGCAATACCAGCCGCTGCCTCTGGAATGTCCGCTAGGCCTTTAGTCATTTCGGTTTTGATCATGCCGGGGTGAATCGAGTTCACGCGAATATTGTGTTTGATCAGGTCAACCGCGGCTGCTTTGGTAAGTAAACGCACGCCACCTTTGCTGGCTTCATAGGCTGCACAGTCAGGTGCGCCGATCAGCCCATAGATGGATGAAATATTTACAATGGAGCCGCCGCCGGCCTTGTTCATCGCCGGGATGATTTCGCGGCAACCCAAAAATACGCCTTTAAGGTTTATGTCCATCACCTGGTCCCACTCATCCACACTGGTGTCTTCAAGGGATTTGGAAAGTAAAATACCGGCGTTATTCACAAGGATGTCGATTTTTCCATAGGTCTCGACAGCTTTGTCGACAACCTGTTTCCAGTCGCTTTCACTGGCAACATCATGCTTTAAAAAAATCGCTTCACCGCCGCTTTGGGTGATATTTTCGACGTTTTCGCGTCCAGCCTCTTCGTTTACGTCAGTTACGATTACCTTGGCGCCTTCGTCGGCAAATAGCCTGGCGTGGGCGCGGCCCATTCCTAGTGCAGCTCCGGTAACCAATGCAACCTTGTTATCAAGTCGTCCCATTGGGGTACTCCATTTATTATTATATGTAGCGTTTATTGTATGTAGAGATTGTGGCGGCGGGAAGTGTTTGCTTGCTGTCGAGCCGAAAAGAGCCAAGAGCCGCGCGTCGCCGAAAGGCGTTCGTCGTAAGGGCTGGGGAAATCAGAAGCTGGCGCTTGTCAGGTGACGCAGCATGAGAGCAAAAAGGCTTCCGTGCAATGATCTCGTGTTGAAGTTGGTTCATACCATACTGTGAAGAGCTTGCCGGATCAACTACCATACGCAGCCGCGAAAGCTTGAACTGTTTTTAATCGAGTTATTTCGCTATTTGTTGAAACAACCAAAATTTTATTAAGCAGGTATCTGGTTTTATATGCTTCGTTTTCGAAATCTTGCGCTACGTCGCGGCACACGACTATTGATAGAAAACGCCACACTAGTGGTCAATATTGGCGATCATGTAGGGCTGACCGGAGCCAATGGTTGTGGTAAATCCAGCCTGTTTTCGATGATCCTGGGTGAGCTTGAACCGGATGCCGGTGAGCTGAAGGTTGCTACTGGAATCTCGATTGCTCATGTTTCTCAGGAAACCCCGGCGGTTGATCGAGCGATTGTCGATTATGTAATCGATGGTGATGTTGGGTTTCGGAAAATTGAAAGCGAGTTATCGGAAGCGGAAAAAAATGATGATTCAATGAAGCTCGCAGAGCTACATGAACGCATGGCGATGATTGACGGTTATGCAATCAATAGCCGCGCCGCGCGACTTCTCACTGGGCTTGGGTTTTCTCAACAGCAACACCAAAAAGCGGTTAAAGAGCTGTCCGGTGGGTGGCGTATGCGCCTTAACCTGGCTCGTGCATTGATCAGTCGTTCTGATCTATTGTTGCTGGATGAACCTACCAATCACCTTGATCTCGACGCGGTGATCTGGCTGGAAAGTTGGCTAAAAAGCTACCCTGGAACTCTGTTGTTGATTTCACATGACCGGGATTTTCTCGACAAAGTGATCAACCGTATCCTGCACGTTGAAAATCAGTCGGTGGATCTGTATAGCGGTAATTACTCATCCTTTGAGGTGCAGCGTGCGAGTCGTCTGGCGCTGCAGGATGCCAGTTACCAGAAGCAACAGAAACAGATTCAGCATATTCAGGATTATGTCAGGCGTTTTGGCGCAAAGGCTACCAAAGCTAAACAGGCTCAAAGCCGAATCAAGGCGCTTGAACGAATGGAGTTAATAGCTCCGGCACATGTGGATTCACCTTTCCATTTTAGTTTTCCGCCAGCAGAAAAAATCCCTGAACGATTACTGACCCTTGATCAGGTCGATGTCGGTTATGCTGATCCGAGCCAAGAAACCAATCCAGCGCCGATTTTAAAGGGTGTCGAGTTAAGCATCTTGGCTGGTCAGCAGATTGGCCTGCTGGGCCGAAATGGCGCGGGTAAATCGACTCTTATCAAATTAATTGCGGGTAAATTGGGGGCCATGGCAGGTACAGTGACTCCAGCCAAGGATCTCAAGATAGGTTATTTTGCCCAGCATCAGCTCGAGCAGTTGGACGATGCCAAAAGCCCGATTGATCATCTGTCTGCTCTTGATAAACGAGCTCGTGAGCAGGATTTGCGAAACTTTATTGGCGGTTTTGGTTTTATTGGTGACCGTGCCTCGGATCCGGTTGGGCCTTTTTCCGGGGGTGAAAAAGCCCGCCTGGCGTTGGCGCTGATCGCTTATCAGCGCCCAAATTTGTTATTAATGGATGAGCCAACCAATCACCTTGACCTTGAGATGCGTCACGCATTGGTGATGGCGCTGCAGGCATTTGAGGGTGCGATGATCATCGTATCCCATGATCGCCATATGTTGCGCTCCACAACCGACAGTTTGCTGCTGGTGGATAATGGTGTTGCCGAGCCCTTTGATGGTGATCTCGATGAGTACCAGAATTGGTTGTCGGACGCGGTTCGCGCCGGAGCGCCTGATCAGGCAGCAGGTACTGATGACGGCGCCAAAGAAGGTGCTAAAAGTGACTGGGAGCCAGGTGCTTCCAAAAAGGAGCAGCGTCAGCAGCAAGCGGAAAAAAGGAAGCGGTTGCAGCCCCTGCGGAACAAATTGAACAGCTATGAAAAAAAGATGGAAGCACTTCAGTTGGAGCTTTCAGATATGGATAAAATTCTATCCGATTCAAATAGTTACGAGGACAATAATAGGGAAAACCTGGTTGAATGGATTGCCCGGCAGGGTGTTCTAAAGCAAGAGCTGTCCAGTGTCGAAGAGAGCTGGTTTGAAGTCAGTGAGGAGTTGGAGTCCTTTGATGATTAGACTGAAGATTTTGAGTGATGACTAGCAACGTGGCGGTACAGGCAGGTGATTAATGTAGAAATCGATCCAGAAAACGGGACCGGATATATCCTGCTGCAACCCAATATGTCGGCAAGCTGGCGGACGAATTTGATGGTGGTTGGGTTTTTAACCTTTATGTGTACGGTCGTTTCTAGCTACATGTGGTATCTGGGGGCGGTGTTGGTATTACCTTTCGCTGGTGCAGAAGTGATTCTGCTAGCTGTGGCAACGGGGTTCTTTTTCCATAAAAATAGCTTCAGGGAAGTGATCCATTTTTATGAGGATGAGGTGGTGATCGAGAAAGGTCGTCGCTATCCGGAGCGGCATTGGAAGATTCAGCGAAACTGGGTTCAACTATTTGTAAGAAATGCTGACCATATTCGTTATCTACCGACGGTCAGTCTTGGCTCGATGGGACGATCTATTGAGATCGGCGAGTTCCTCAATGAAGAAGATAAAGAAGAGTTAATTGAGCGCTTATCTGATTTGATTCCAAAAAAGAATATTTAAAACAAATAGTTATGAAGTTGTTGTAATGTCTGATGTAACTTATTTTAGAGGTAGGGCGATGAATCTTCTCGCAAGGCGAGAGCATTCTCGACTAGAAATATATCGAAAATTATCGGCGGATTGCGAAACCCCCGACCTGCTCAATCAAGCGTTGGATCAGTTGGTATCCGATGGTTTGCTCAGCGATCAGCGCTTTGCCGAGGAGTTTGTTCGTTACCGTGGAAACCGTGGTTTTGGCCCCCTGCATATTCACGCAGATCTGAAAAACCGAGGTGTTGCTGACCAGATTATTTCGGATTGTATAGACGCCGATGGTAGTCAGTGGCAAGAAAATTTATCCGAGCTATACCGCAAACGTTATCGCGATGCCCCCGTCCGTGATCAAAAAGAACAGGCAAAACGTACCCGCTTCTTACAAAGCCGTGGATTTAGTCATTCACAGATTCGCAGAGTGATGGATACAGCTGAATAGAGATTCGCTATAATCGCCGATTGTATTCCAGTTGAATGCATCGCCCATCACAACTGGATCTTACATATACCGCACATACATCGCACAATGCTTATTCCAGGTTTTATTTATGAATAGTTCGGCCCTACGCGCAGCCTTTTTGGAGTATTTTTCCAGCAAGGGACACCAAACCGTTTCCAGTAGTTCGCTGGTGCCGGGCAACGATCCGACGCTGCTATTCACTAATGCCGGGATGGTGCAGTTTAAAGATGTTTTTCTGGGGCAGGATCAGCGCCCCTATCAGCGAGCCACTAGTAGTCAACGCTGTGTCCGGGCCGGCGGCAAGCATAACGACCTTGAGAACGTTGGTTACACCGCTCGTCACCACACATTTTTTGAAATGCTGGGTAACTTCAGCTTTGGGGATTACTTCAAACGCGAAGCGATTCAATACGCCTGGCAGTTTCTGACCGAAACCCTTGGGTTACCCGAAGAAAAACTGTGGGTCACGGTTTTTAACGAAGATCAGGAGGCGGAGGATATCTGGCTCAAGGAGATGGGGGTCAGTGCGGATCGTTTTTCACGCCTGGGTGAAAAAGATAACTTCTGGTCGATGGGGGATACTGGCCCCTGTGGCCCATGTTCCGAAATTTTTTACGATCACGGTGCCGATGTGCCCGGTGGCCCACCCGGTAGCCCAGACGAAGATGGTGATCGATATATCGAAATCTGGAATCTGGTATTTATGCAGTTTGACCGGGATGCCAGCGGCACACTAACGCCGCTGCCGAAACCCTCCGTCGATACCGGCATGGGGCTAGAGCGAATCGCAGCAGTTATGCAGGGTGTTCACAACAACTACCAGATCGATCTATTTCAGGGGCTTCTGAAGTCTGCCGCGCAGTTCACGGGTTGCACCGATCTCAGTCACGATTCATTAAAAGTGATTGCTGATCATATTCGCTCCTGTGCATTCTTGGTGGTAGATGGTGTCGTTCCATCAAACGAAGGTAGGGGTTACGTGCTGCGACGTATTATTCGCAGAGCATTACGCCACGGCTACAAGCTGGGTATGAACGACCCTTTCTTTCATAAACTGGTTATGCCGTTGGTCAAGGAGATGGGCGTTGCCTATCCCGAATTAGTCGAAGCGCAGGCCCACGTAGAGAAAATTCTGCTGGGCGAAGAGCAGCAATTTGCCCGCACCCTCGATCAAGGCATGAAGATTTTTGAACAGGATCTGCAATCTCTTAAAGGCACCGTTATCCCCGGCGACTTGCTGTTTAAACTTTATGATACCTACGGTTTCCCTGTTGATTTAACCGCAGATATTGCACGGGAACGTGGCCTGACAGTAGATCAGGATGGTTTTGAGGCTGCAATGGAAGAGCAGCGTAACCGCGCGCGTTCCGCCAGCCAGTTTGGAATTGCTGTGGACAGCTCGTTGGAGCTTGAAGGCCAAACAGAATTTAAGGGTTATGAAAGCCTGCGGGCTGAATCAACTATTGTTGCGCTTATTGTTGATGGCGCCAGTGTTGAGTCAGTAACCCCCGGTACTCAATGTATGGTTCAGCTGGAATCGAGCCCCTTTTATGCAGAATCCGGTGGACAGGTTGGTGATACCGGCCAACTGTCGAACGACTCGGTTGAATTTATAGTGGCGGATACCGGCAAACAGGTCGATGTGTTTCTACATCGCGGTGAGCTTATTCGGGGCGAACTCAATGTAGGTGACCGTGTAGTCGCAGAGGTCGATACCACACGTCGTCACGCTATCGAGCTTAACCATTCTGCGACCCATCTGCTGCATGCAGCACTACGCAATGAACTCGGTACTCACGTAACCCAAAAAGGTTCACTGGTTGATGGAGAACGATTGCGCTTTGATTTTTCTCATTTTGAAGCTGTTACTCCAGAACAGCTTAAAGCTATTGAGCGAGCGGTAAACCAGCAGATTCAGCTCAACACTGCTGTGAGCACAGAAATTCTTGATCCGGAAACTGCCAAAGAGAAAGGCGCAATGGCGCTGTTTGGTGAAAAATATGGCGATAAAGTGCGCGTCTTGAGCATGGGTGGCGACTATTCCGTTGAGCTTTGTGGCGGTACCCATGTAAAGCGCACTGGTGATATCGGGTTGATCCGTATTGTATCCGAGGCTGGTATCGCTGCCGGTGTACGACGAATTGAAGCGGTGACCGGTAGTCACGCGTTAGCCTATCTTGATGAACAACAAACCCAGCTTGAAGAGATTGGCCGCTTGGTGCGAGCGGGTAGCGATCAAATACAAAGCAGGGTCGCGAGCCTGGTGACCGACAACAAGCAGCACGAAAAAACCATCCAGCAGCTACAGGCCAAGTTGGCAGCGTTTGAGGGCGGCAGTCTGGTGGATGAAGCCATAGAGATTGCTGGTATCAAAGTACTTGCGGCGAAGCTTGACGGTGCAGACCCTAAAAGCCTGCGGGATACACTCGATCAATTGCGAAATAAGCTCGGTAGCTCGATTGTCGTATTGGGCACCAGTACGGGTGAAAAAGTCAGCTTGATTGCAGGTGTTAGTAAAGACCTGACCAAGCAGGTTAAGGCCGGTGATCTGGTTAATTTTGTTGCCCAGCAAGTGGGTGGCAAGGGTGGTGGCCGTCCGGACATGGCACAGGCTGGTGGAACTCAGCCGGAGAATCTGCAATCGGCGATCGACAGCGTGCAGGCGTGGCTGGAAGGCCAGTTTTGATTTTTTGACGAGCGCTGTCTGATTTAACGTCAAAATTTTAGCGAAGATAGCGTCAACCATTTATTGGTCGATAAATCGTTAAAGTCTGAACCCAATTGTTTTTAGTTTCTTTTTGCCGTTTTTGTAGGATTTCTTGTAATTTTTAGGGCGTCGGTGTTTAATGCCGGCCTTTTTTATCGGGCGGTTTGGAGCGGTGACGTTTTACGTACAAAAATTTGGCGGGACATCAGTAGGAACAGTTGAACGAATCAACGTAGTTGCTGATAAGGTGGCCAAATTCAGAAAGGATGGACATGACGTCGTTGTCGTTGTGTCCGCTATGTCTGGAGAAACCAATCGACTGATTGCGTTAGCCAGTGAATTCAGCGAGCAACCCGAAGCAAGGGAGTACGATGCGCTGGTTTCAACCGGTGAGCAAGTCACCTCTGCATTGTTAAGTATGGCCCTTATCAGTCGTGGTTGTCCGGCATTGTCACTAAACGGTAGCCAGGTGCAGATACAGACTGACGCTGTGCACAGTAAGGCCCGAATCAGCAACATCGATAGCGAGCGGATTAATAACGAGGTAAAAGCAGGCCGAGTTGTAGTAGTGGCCGGATTTCAGGGCGTTGACCCAAAGGGTGATATCACAACCCTTGGTAGGGGCGGCTCTGATACCACGGCGGTTGCACTGGCCGCTGCATTAGAGGCAGATGAATGCCAAATTTACACCGATGTAGACGGTGTTTACACCACTGACCCAAGAGTGGTTGATGGTGCTCGAAGGCTGGAGCGCATCACCTTTGAAGAGATGCTAGAGATGGCAAGCCTGGGCTCAAAGGTACTACAAATTAGAGCTGTCGAGTTTGCCGGAAAATACAAGGTGCCGCTGCGAGTACTGTCCAGCTTTGAAGATGGCCCTGGAACGCTGATAACTACTGAGGAAAATGGAAACATGGAAACACCTAAAATTGCTGGTATCGCGTTTAACCGTGATGAAGCGAAAATTACTGTATTAGGTGTTCCCGATGTTCCTGGTATGGCATCCAAGATCCTTGGGCCAATTAGCGAGAAGAATATCGAAGTAGACGTTATCGTTCAGAATATTTCCGAAGATGGCACGACTGACTTTACCTTTACGGTACACCGAAACGACCTGCCAGCAGCGCTGGAAATAGCCAACAAAGTGGCTGCTGAGCTTAGTGCCCGGGAGGTCAAAGGCGATGACAAAGTAGTCAAAGTATCGCTAGTCGGAGTAGGAATGCGCTCCCACGCAGGTATTGCGAGCAAAATGTTCTCAGTGCTGGCGGATGCCAGCATCAATATCCAGATTATTACGACATCGGAAATAAAAATTTCCGTTGTTATCGAAGAAAAGTATATGGAATTGGCAGTACGGTCCCTTCATTCTGCTTTTGAACTAGAAGGCCCGAACCCGATCGAAGAATAAAACAAGAATAATGCTGAAAAATTACAGATCTTTGCAATACTGTATTACGTAGATCTCAATTTAATCAGCAATTATGGGCAGCCCCGCCGCTCATACTATATAAACGTTGTCCGGACACAATGGACGGTAACTAACAAGGAGAATTGCTATGTTGATTTTGACCCGCCGAGTTGGCGAAACCCTGATGATTGGTGATGATATAACCGTTACCGTATTAGGGGTTAAAGGTAACCAGGTACGGATAGGGGTGGATGCACCCAAAGAAGTAGCTGTGCACCGAGAGGAGATTTACCAGCGTATTCAGGCTGAAAAAGATGGAAACGCGAATTCTGACCAAGAAGATCCATCACAACCCTTTCAGACACTATAATTTTTTTATAAAGCTGGTATCATTCGCCACCTGATTTTAGATCAGGTTGAAAACGGATTGATGCGGTAGCCTCCGACTTATATCAGAGGTCTAAACATCCCGGAGTTTGCGATTGTGTAGTACGCAAACTTATCAGGGGTGTTTTTTATTTCAGACTGTTTTTATCTACGGAGAGGTGGCCGAGTGGCTGAAGGCGCGCCCCTGCTAAGGGTGTATGGGTTAACGCTCATCGAGGGTTCGAATCCCTCCCTCTCCGCCATACCAATTTAGCGTATTCGGTATCTTCTCTCTATTTCCATTCCAACCCCTCTTAACCTCGAATACAGAGATAGAAAGACTTGTTTGGATCAGTTTTTCCTCGCTGATTTTTTAGTTTCTTGTCTTAACTTCCGTCCTATTGTTTATTTATTTTTGATCGATTTGCCTGGTTTTTCTAGTAATGGTTTGTCTGGCCAGCGATGTTTCGGGTATCGCCCCCTCATCTCCCTGGCTAACTCAAAATAGGAGCTGTTCCAGAAATTTCCAAGATCACTGGTAGTTTGTATGGGTCGATGGGCAGGGGAGAGTAATTCAAATCGCAGGGGAACCTTGCCCTGCGCAAGCCTGGGCGATTCCACTAAACCAAACAGTTCCTGTAATTTTACCGATACCGTTGGGCCCTGCTGTTTATCGTAAACAATGGCTACGGTTTTGTTGCTTGGGGTGATGTATTCGACAGGCGCTTCTCGATCCAGCAACTGCTGATCTTGCCAGGACAGGGTGCTACTCAAAAGATCAAACAGTTTAATTTTTTTGAGATCAGCCATTTTCTTCACATCAGTGAGATAAGGCAGCAACCAGCTATCAATATCATTTAGCAGAATTAGTTTGCTCAATTGTGGAAAGGTGTCGAGATGTGCGCCCAACCATTCAACGCGGGTTAGCCAATCCTCACATTGTTTGTTCAAGTTCAAAATTTCAAAGCCATGTTCCTTAATGACTTGTTGTAGGCATTGCTGGAATTTATCCGCGGGTATATCAGTGATTACTGAAGATTGAATCGTAATTGCACCGTATGTTTTTTTGCGCTGACCTGTAATTTTTTGTTTGGTTTTATCAAAGTTATAAACTTCTTCTTGATTGAATTTGTCTTCTAACAACTTGCAAACAGTTTCCTCAGAAATAGCAGCAGCACCATAAATTCGGCCCTCCTTTTTTTGAGCATCACAATCTGCAATCACCAACCAGTTTGAGCCGAACAAAGGATCATCATCAAATAGAAATACACCTTTACCGTTGGCCATTTGATAGCGACCACAGTTCGCGGAACGGCGTTTGGCTAAACGATAGGGATAAGCGATAAGTAGTAATCGTGCTACATTTTTTTGTAGTTCGGAAAGGCTAAAAACTACGGAGGAATTTGCTAGCTTCAATCTTCTATTGAAGGATCGAGAAGTGGTAAGAAGTTGCTCAATGGCAACCCGTTTGATCGGGTAGTTGGCTAATGCAGATTTTTTGTCGGTTTTGTATTCCTGTAGTGCCCATAGCCGGTCGACTATATCGGAGCCATTGTTATGGGATGTGTTACGGGGAGAGCTGCGGGAAAAAATATCGGGCTCTGATAACAGTGCAGCAATTTCGCAGGCTATCGGTTTTTCTGTATCGTCTGTTGCCTGAAGCAACATTGCCGCGAGACTTGGGTGCAGGCCAAAACCTGCGGCGGTATGACCGAATGGCGTGATGCGGTTTTCTCGGTCAATCAAATTAAGTGACAGCAGGGTTTGTATCGCAACCTCAAAATGGGGTTTTGGTGCAGGAGTTAGCCAATTCACATCATCGTAATTTTTAATCCCCCAACTAATCAGCTCCAGCGCTAGCGTTGTCAGATCCGCCTGTAGAATTTCTTCACCTTGATAGTCCCGTAGGCTTTGTTGTTTGGCCGAATCCCATAGTCGGATGCAGGAACCCGACTGGGTGCGGCCCGCACGGCCCTTACGCTGATCAGCCGAAGCCTTTGAAATATAGGAGGTTTCAAGACGCGTCATCCCGCTAGTCGGATCAAAGCGTAGTTGCTTCTCCAGGCCGCTGTCGATCACACAGGTTACGCCCTCAATCGTTAGACTGGTCTCGGCAATATTGGTAGCAAAAACAACCCGTCGTTTGCCATTTGGGTCGGGCAGCAACGCTTGCTCTTGCTGGTCTATCGACAACCCGCCATACAGGGGTAGAAACAGAATTTCGGAACTAGCCCTAAACAACTGCTCAGCCGCTGAAATAGAGCGCCTGATCTCAGCCTGCCCGGGCAAAAACACCAACGTATCACCGCTGTTTTCAGTGGTTAAAACCGTACGCAGTGCCGCTGTTACTTTTTGCTCAAGGGGTTTTTTGCTGCTTTTGCTATAACTAACCGAAACCGGAAAAACACGGCCGGGGCAGGTAACTACATCAGCACCACCCATATAAGTCGAGATCAGATCCGTATCAATGGTTGCTGACATCACCAGCAACTTTAGTTCTTCACGAATCGTTTGCTGAATATCCAGGCACAGCATCAACGACAGATCGGCATGAATAGATCGTTCGTGAAACTCATCGAAGATAATCAAACCGACATCGGCTAACTCAGGGTCATTTTGAACCCTTCTGGTCAAAATGCCCTCCGTTACAATTTCTAGAATAGTCTCATTGGAAACCTTTCGGTCATTTTTAACCTGATAACCAATTCGCTGGCCGATCCGCTCCCCCAGCTGTTTAGCCAAATAAAAAGCAATGGTTTTTGCTGCCACCCGGCGAGGTTCGAGCATTACAATTTTCTTGCCGCGCAACCAATCCGCATCAAGCAAACTTAAGGGCAGGGCGGTGGATTTACCAGCGCCAGGTTCGGCCTGTAATACGAGGTTTTTTCCAGTGGAAAGAAGCTGGTTGATCTGCGGTAGAAATTCAGTGATAGGTAACAATATTGTGACCCCAACTCACAAATAATAAGTACTGCATTTTGCCTGAAAGGGGGATAGCTTGTCTTGATAGCAATGAATCGCTTGTCAGTTGGGCTTTGTTTGGTTTTCGGCAGCTGAACGGAATCTTACAAAAGGGTGTTTAGTATGCGGAACAGGAAGCATCAAGATTATTGGGGCGATCGGTGAAACCTGACGCCGGTATATAAATAGGAAACGGTCTGGCTAGGGAGATGGGATGTTACAGAAAAATTGAGTTGGTGCCCGGGGCCGGAATCGAACCGGCACGGCCGTGAAGCCGCAAGATTTTAAGTCTTGTGTGTCTACCAATTTCACCACCCGGGCAGATCTTGACTTTGATCTTCTGAAATGAATTCAGTGTGATGGCTGTTTGTTGCAGAACTTGGAGGCTGAGGCCGGAATCGAACCGGCGTACGCGGAGTTGCAGTCCGCTACATGACCACTCTGCCACCCAGCCTTTGAAGGTGCAGGATTGTACTGATTTTTTTGGCAGAATCCCAGTGTTATCTATCGGTATCTGTTGAGGAGTTTGATTGTTCCGATGAGTCGGGGTTTTGATTGGTCGGTTCATCGGCGAGCAGTAAGGGAAGTGCGGCCTTTAGGTAGATAAACATCGACCAGAGGGTAAGAGCAGTGGCTGTGTAGAGTAGGAGGTAGCTGATTATTCCCAGGTCGAGGCCGGTGTGTGGGTTGTCGATTAGGAATAGGGTGATGGCACCCATTTGGGCGGCGGTTTTGATTTTGCCGATTTTTGATACTGCTACGTTGGCACGCTTACCAAGTTCTGCCATCCACTCCCGTAACGCGGAAACCACGATTTCGCGCCCTGCAATGACGGCGGCGGGAATGGCGAATAGTGGTGTTGGGTGAATGCCGACTAATAATACGATGGCGGTGACGACCATCAGTTTATCCGCGACCGGATCGAGAAACGCGCCAAATGGGGTGGTCTGATTAAGCTTTCTGGCCAGGTAACCGTCAATCCAGTCTGTAACACCGGCAAGGGCGAAAATGATGGCTGCACCGGAGTAGCTCCAGTTAAACGGCAGGTAGAATACCAGTACGAATATCGGTATCAGGATGACGCGGGACAGGGTGATGTGGTTAGGTAAATTCATGGGGGACTGTTCTACCAGTAAATTCTAAAAAACGCTAGCTTGAGTGGGGGAATCATTTGTCTGCATCGTTGTGCAGGCTGTTGTAGATCTCTTCTGCCATGGCGTTGCTAATGCCGGGGGTTTTTGCGATCTCTTCGGCGCTAGCGGTTTTGATGGCCTGTAGTCCGCCAAAATGGTTGAGCAGGTTACGTTTACGTTTGGCTCCGACACCTTGAATATCTTCTAGTGTAGAACGCGTTTGGGCTTTACCGCGTCGCGCCCGGTGGCCGGTAATTGCGAAACGGTGTGCTTCATCGCGGACCTGTTGAATCAGATGCAGAGCGGGCGAGTTAGCATCAAGATTGATCTGTCGATTATTGTCGAGAATCAGGGTTTCAAGCCCAGGCCGACGACCTGCGCCTTTGGCGACACCGACCAATAAAATATCTTCAATCTGCAGCTCGGTCAGGATTTTTTTTGCCTGGCTGAATTGCCCTTTACCACCATCGATTAAAAGTATGTCAGGTATTTTTCCTTCGCCTTTTTTGAGTCGTGTGTATCGGCGTTTGACTGCCTGGGCGATGGCGGCGTAGTCATCACCGGGGGTAATGCCATCAATATTGAATTTTCGATAATCGGATTTTTGCGCGCCCACTTGACCGAACACGACGCAGGATGCAACGGTTTGATTGCCGGAGGTATGGCTGATATCAAAGCATTCGATCCGCTGTGGAATGGTGTCTAAATCCAGTGCCGTTTGCAGGGCATCGAGGCGTTGAAATACGTTTTGTCGATTGGCGAGAAAGCTGGTGATGGCCTGTTCTGCATTGGTGATGGCCAGTGCTTTCCAGCGCTGGCGATGGCCACGCACCCGGTCGGTGATGGTGATGGGGCGGCCAGAAACCTGCGTCAGTGCATCGGTGATGCATTGCAGGTCTTCCGGCGCTGAGTTGAGTACGATCTGGTCAGGAATACGGCCGGTGTGATTGAGGTACAGTTGCGGTAAAAAGGCCGAGATGATCTCCTCTTCGCTGTCTTCTAATTTTGGTTTTGGAAAGTAGCTTTTGCCCCCCAATACCTGACCATCACGAATAGTGAGCAGTTGTACGCAGCAAGCTCCCGATTGTCGCGCGATCACCACCACATCGACATTGCCAGATTGGCCGCTGACATATTGGCTTTCCTGTACCTGTCTTAGTTGACTGATTTGGTCACGGATTTGCGCGGCTTTTTCGTAGTTAAGGTCGTTTGCGGCAGCTTCCATCTGCTCGCCTAGCTCGGTGATGATGTTCTGATTTTTACCCTGCAGAAACATGCTGGCGTGGCGGATATCGGTTTGATAATCCTCAGGGCTGATCAGTTTTACGCAGGGGCCGCTGCAGCGGTTAATTTGGTATTGCAGGCAGGGCCGGGTGCGGTTTTTGAAAAAGCTTTCTTCACAGGAGCGGATTTTGAACATTTTTTGTAGCAGATTGAGGCTTTCTCGTACTGCGCCGCCACTGGGGTAAGGGCCGAACAGGTTGCGATCTTTGCGATGCGCGCCGCGATAGGATCCCATTCGAGGGTAATTCTTATCTTTGGAAAGCACGATGTAGGGGTAGGATTTATCGTCCCGCAAAAGGATGTTGTAGGGTGGTTTGAGGGTTTTGATCAGATTGTGTTCCAGCAATAACGCTTCGGTTTCGCTGTGGGTTACGGTGATCTCGATCTGGTCGATTTTGCTGACCAGTGCAACGGTTTTGTTGGTGAGGCCGGATGCGCGAAAGTAACTGGAAACACGGTTTTTAAGGTTTTTGGCTTTGCCGACGTAAAGCACATCTCCCTGTCGATCGAGCATTTTGTAAATGCCGGGACGGCTGGTTAGCGTGCTTAAAAACGCTTTACTATCGAACCGAGATGGTTCGGTTGTTTGTGCGGCAGTTTGTTCTTTGGAGGGTTCGACTTCTGACATGGTCTGCGGTTGCTATTCAGTCGGGGGGAGAAGATGGTGAGAATAGCATTGAAGAGCGTGCTGTGCAGCGGAGCCGATGAATAACGGACAACTTGAATCCAGTTATTCATCGGCAGTGCTTTTAGCCGCGTGCGATGGTTTCTACTTAGCCATCTCCATCAATAGACTATTTAGACGGTGCACATAGCTGCTGGGATCTTCCAGCTGAATTCCCTGAGCTAGTTGCGCCTGGTTGAATACGATCGATGCAAGATCATTGAATCGATCGGTGTCGGTTTCATCATTTAGCTTCTGGATCAGTGGGTGCTCTGTATTGAGCTCCATGATGGGGTTGTTGGTCGGCATTGCCTGTCCGGCCGCTTCCATGATTTTTTGCATCTGCAGGCCCATATCGTCGTCACCAACGACCAAGCATGCAGGTGATTCGGTGAGCCGATTGGTGGTGCGTACTTCGCTAACCTGATCCTTGAGGGTCTCCTGAACCTGTTCAAGCAAGCTCTTGAAGGTTTCGTTACGCTCTTCGCTATCGTCTTTTTCATCCTTGTCGATCTCGCCGAGATCTAGCTCGCCACGGGCAATATCTTGAAGGCTTTTTCCGTCATATTCAGAAAGCTGGCTGACCAACCAGTCATCGATGCGATCATAAAGAATAAATACTTCGATCCCTTTTTTGCGGAAAATCTCCATGTGAGGATTGTTGAGCCCGGCCTTGAAGGTATCTGCGCAGGTGTAATAAATTTTGTCCTGGCCCGGTTGCATGCGTTCGATGTAGGCGTCAAAGGATTGGTCCTGAGTATCTTTACCGGTTTCGGTGCTGGCAAAACGGAACAGTTTGGCGATTTTCTCACGATTGGTGAAATCTTCGGCAGGGCCTTCTTTGAGTACCTGACCGAATTCGTTCCAGAATTTTAGATATTGCTCAGGGTCCTTTTTAGCCAGCTTGCTCAACATGTCGAGTACACGTTTGATCAGTGCGTTGCGCATCGAATCGATGGCGGGGTCCTGTTGTAAAATCTCACGGGAAACGTTTAGGGATAGATCGTTTGAATCGATGATACCCTTAACAAATCGTAGGTATAGCGGAAGAAACTGCTCAGCTTCATCCATGATAAATACTTTTTGCACGTAGAGTTTCAGGCCGCGCGGTGCCTCGCGGTTCCACATATCAAAGGGAGCGCGAGCCGGGATGTAGAGCAGGCTGGTGTAGTCCAGTTTGCCTTCGACTTTGTTATGACTCCATGTGAGCGGGTCTTCGAAATCGTGGGAAACGTGCTTGTAAAATTCGTTGTATTCCTGGTCTTCGATTTCGGATTTAGAGCGCGCCCACAGTGCAGTTGCGGTGTTTACGGTTTCGAAACTCGGTTCCTTTTTGTCGCCCTCTTCTTCATTTGGATCGTCAAAAACTTGCTCTAACATTACGATAGGTAGCGAAATGTGATCGGAGTATTTTTTGATCACGTGTCGTAAGCGGGTGCCGTCGGCAAATTCACTCTCTTCTTTTTTCAAATGAAGGATAACGGTGGTGCCACGATTGGATTTCTCGATCGGCTCGATGCTGAAATCCGCCTCGCCGGTAGAACTCCAGCGCACGCCCTGGTCCGCCGCCTGTCCCGCTTTTCGGGTTTCAACATCCACTTTATCGGCCACGATAAATGATGAATAAAAACCTACTCCAAACTGACCAATCAATTGTGAATCGCTTTTTTGATCTCCGGTAAGGGATGCCAGGAATTCGCTAGTGCCAGACTTCGCGATGGTGCCAAGATGTGAGATCACTTCGGCTTCATCCATCCCGATACCGTTGTCGCTGATAGAAAGCGTATTGGCATCCTTGTCGAATTCGATCGTAATCTTTAGGTCAGGGTCATCCTCAAATAGAGTTCCGTCAGCAAGACCCTGAAACCGCAGTTTATCTGCAGCATCAGAAGCGTTGGAGATTAATTCACGAAGGAAAATCTCCTTGTTGCTGTAGAGTGAGTGGATCATTAGCTGAAGCATTTGTTTTGCTTCTGTCTGGAATCCATGAGTTTGCTTTTGTGCTTCTTCAGTGCTCATTTGAGTGATTTCTCCTGATTAAATTTGTACATTCTGTAAGGATGACGGTGTGTCAATAAAAGTTAACCAATGAACTTTATCTCCAGCCCGCACTCTACTATCGGCGTTAACATTGGGGGTTGGTTTCCAAAATTCAACTGGTTTGGGTAACAAAATATCATTAAGCTTTTGTTACATAAGGATTTTTGTTAGAATAGCTAGCTAAATTCTAACGCTTTGGTAGATTGGTAAAATTTTATGATCAAGCAAAGAACTCTAAAGAACATAATTCGTGGCGCAGGTGTAGGCCTGCATACCGGCGAAAAGGTTTATTTAACGCTGAAACCTGCCCCGGTAGACACCGGCATTGTGTTCTGTCGAACCGATCTTGATCCCGTGGTGGAAATCCCCGCTAAGGCTTGTAATGTAGGCGATACAACGCTTTCTACGGCTTTAATCCAGGATGGAGTTCGGATTTCCACAGTTGAGCATATGCTGTCGGCAATGGCCGGGTTGGGTATTGATAATGCGTATGTAGAAGTCAGCTCTCCTGAAGTACCCATTATGGATGGTAGCGCTAACCCTTTTGTATTTTTGATTCAATCTGCCGGTATTCAAGATCAGGATGCTCCGAAGAAATTTATTCGGATAACAAAAGAAATTTGTGTTGAGATCGATGATAAGAGCGCTAAATTCCTGCCATTTGATGGCTTTAAAGTCAGCTTTGGGATTGACTTTGATCATCCTGTTTTCAAAAGGCGAACCCAGGAAGCGGTTGTAGACTTTTCAAGTACCTCGTTTGTAAAAGAGGTGAGTCGCGCTAGAACATTTGGTTTCTTGAAAGATATTGAGCTGCTTCAGTCTCAAAACCTTGCTCTAGGCGGGAGCGTTAATAACGCGATTGTGGTTGATGAATATCGTGTTGTAAATGAAGACGGGCTACGCTACGAAGATGAATTTGTTAAACACAAAATTCTCGATGCGATTGGTGACCTCTACTTACTGGGCCACAGCTTGATTGGCGAATTTGTAGGGTTTAAATCCGGTCATGAGCTCAACAATAAACTATTGCGAAAGCTGCTGGAAAATCAGGATTCATGGGAGTTGGTTACCTTTGAAAATGATCAAGATGCACCTATTTCGTACGTTCAACCTGTATACGCGGCATAGCGCTAAAGCACCAAGCGGTATCGTTACAGCTCTCTTTGCACGTTAAATCGTTACACCTTTCCCATTTTTATCTATTGAGCTATCTACTTCTCCGGTTGGATAGCTTTAGAGAGTTCTTGCATTATTTTTCTTAGGTCAGGGTCTCTGATTTGTTTGAACTGACCCGTTTCTACAGCTAGGGTCTGGGCTTGTAGGCTATTTTTTTCTATTTCTTCGTTCGTTGCTCGGGTCCTGGTGTGGCTTCTTGTACTAGGGTGCTGTTTTGTCCGTGAGTTTTTTTCTGCGAGCAACGGCTCAGGTGATGGTCGAGTCTTTATCGTGATTTTGGATAGCGCATGAAACTCCGGATATCCCCTAAGTTTTTTGATCAGGTTATTTTGTTGATACCGGAGAGCGGTGCTCCAGCCTCCATTTTCAATAATTAGGCAGAGTTTGCCATCCTTGAATTCGCCCACGGTACATTGCTCACGAGCCTGCTTTGGCAGCTCCTTGTTCACGATTTGATCGATTCTGGCTAGCTGGTCGGCTTTTTTCAGCATCGCATCAAGAATTCCATCGCGGGATGCTGAGAATGGTTTTGGTTTGGTCGTTTTCAATTTTTTCTATGTATCAAGGGTATTAAAGAGTTCAGCGTTTTCGGGACTTTATGCTAAAATCTACCGATCATAATGTCGAATTTTTAAGTTGTAGTTATCTTGCTCAGCATGCTCAATATTTTATTTGTCCGCAAGCAAAAACAATCGGTTCACAGTATCTCAATTTCAGGTAGATTAAAGTGGATTTTCCTGGCGGTGCTTTGCTCAGCTCTTCTTTTGGCTGGGTTGCTGGGATATCACGTGGCGCAAAAGCCAATCGATCAATTTAACCAGTCGCTGGTTGAGCTGCATAACAATCAATCCCTACTTGAGAAAGAGCTTTTGCTGACGCATTCAGAAATCCAGGCTCAAATCCATACCTTAACGACGGAAATCGCAATGCAGCAGGCCAGGTTGGTTCGCCTTGATGCCTTGGGAGATCGTTTAATACAGGTAGCGAAACTTGATCGTGGAGAGTTTGATTTTTCTCGCGATCCTGCTCTTGGTGGCCCGGAAGTGTCTGCTTCTGTTATCAGTGAGCCTGATCTGCTTCATGCGGTTCAAGAAAATAATATGTATGAACAATTACAGCAGCTGGATCAGCTAATATCCGACCGGGGGCGTCAACTTGAAATTCTCGAAGCGATGTTAGAAAGTCGGCATGTTGGTCATGGCTTAGTGGTTACAAGACGGCCTATTCTTAAAGGTTGGATGTCATCTCCGTTTGGGAGGAGGACGGACCCTTTTACAGGTAAGCCCGCATGGCATGCCGGTGTAGACTTTGCTGGCAAGCAAGGCTCAAGTATTATTGCCGTTGCCCCCGGTGTGGTTACATGGTCAGGGAAACGCAGCAGCTATGGCAACATGGTTGAAATTGATCATGGCGATGGTTATGTGACGCGGTATGCCCACGCGGAGCAACTGCTGGTCAACAAAGGTGATGTGATTAGTCAGGGCGAAAGCATTGCCAAAATGGGAAGCTCGGGACGGTCGACGGGTCCCCATGTTCATTTTGAAGTGTATAAACAGGGTCGTATTGTTGACCCGAAAACTTACCTCAATAGACGCCAGTAATCCAATAATCAAGCCTGTAATGAAACTATTTTAGGCATGATATTGTCTCCGTTATGCTCATTAAATTGTTGTATTTGTCGGTCTAAGATCGAGTTACAATGCTGCAATTTTGAATCCTTTATTCCTCCTCTGTTCTTACTGAAGTAAATACTATGTTTGGGTTAGCAAAGCGTATCATCGGAACCAAAAATGACCGCCAATTGAAGCGGATGAGGAAGGTTGTCAAAACCATTAATGGTTTTGAGGAATCAATAGCCGCCTTATCTGATGAAGAGTTAAAACAGAAAACGGTTGAGTTTCGTGAGCGGCTGCAGCAGAACGAAACGCTAGAGCAAATTCTCCCGGAAGCCTTTGCATGTGTTAGAGAGTCTGGCAAACGCTTTATGCAAATGCGCCATTTCGATACCCAATTGCTTGGCGGTATTACTCTGCATGAAGGCTGCATTGCTGAGATGCGCACAGGTGAAGGCAAAACCCTGGTAGCAACACTGCCGGCATACTTGAATGCGCTTTCAGGAAAAGGGGTTCATCTGGTGACGGTGAATGAATACCTTGCTACGCGGGACGCCAACTGGATGAGGCCCCTTTATGAAGGTTTAGGGCTAACGGTTGATGTGATAGTGCCGGGGCAAGATCCAGAAACAAAAAAAGCTGCTTATCAAGCCGATATCGTCTACGGCACTAATAATGAATTTGGTTTCGATTATTTGCGCGACAATATGGCGTTTCGCGTTGAGGACAAAGCCCAGCGAGAGTTGAATTTCGCAGTAGTGGATGAGGTCGATTCAATCCTGATTGATGAAGCGAGAACACCGCTTATTATTTCCGGTGCAGCTGAAGACAGCTCGGAGCTGTATAAAAAGATTGATGGTTTTATTAGCCACCTGACTCGGCAGGAAGAGGCAGATGAGGGCATGGAGGTTACGCCAGGACATTATATTGTTGATGAAAAACAGCGTCAGGTTGAGTTAACTGAAGATGGCCACGAAGTGGTTGAGCAGTTAATGATTGAAAATAACCTGTTGGAGGAGGGCGATAGTTTATATGCTCCTACCAACCTGCGCCTTTTGCATCATGTCCATTCGGCATTGCGTTCATATGTATTGTTTCAGAAAAATGTTGACTATATCGTGCGTGATGGCGAAGTACTTTTGGTTGACGAACATACTGGTCGCACCATGCCGGGCCGGCGCTTGTCCGAAGGGTTGCATCAAGCCATAGAGGCCAAAGAAGGTGTGGCCATCCAAAGTGAAAGCCAGACACTAGCTTCAACTACTTTTCAAAACTACTTCCGGTTGTATAACAACCTGTCGGGAATGACCGGCACCGCTGATACCGAAGCTTTTGAATTTCACCAAATTTATGGTCTTGAGGTAGTGATTATTCCTACCAACAAACCGATGGTTAGAAAAGATCAGAACGACCTGATTTTTATGACGACCGAAGAAAAATATGACGCCATCGTCGACCATATTCATCAATGCCAGCAAGACCAACAACCGGTTTTGGTAGGTACCGCATCGATCGAAAGTTCCGAATTGATTTCGAATTTCCTACAGAAAAAAAATGTCAAACATAATGTTCTTAATGCCAAATTTCACGAAAAAGAAGCAGACATTATTGCCGAAGCAGGCCGACCTGGCGCTATAACGATTGCTACTAATATGGCGGGTAGGGGCACCGATATTGTATTGGGCGGTAATTTTGAAGTTGAACTGAGTAAACTAAAAAACCCGACTGAATCTGAAATTGAAGAACGCCGTCTCGCATGGGAGCGACGCCACCAGCAAGTACTGGATGCCGGAGGACTATGTATTATTGGTACTGAACGACATGAATCCCGTAGGATCGACAATCAGCTGCGTGGTCGGTCGGGCAGGCAGGGTGATGCGGGCGAGTCACGTTTTTATCTATCCCTAGAAGATAGCCTCATGAGAATTTTTGCATCGGACCGAATGCGGGGGTTTATGCAAAAACTGGGTATGGAGCAAGGGGAAGCGATCGAACATAAAATGGTAAGCAACGCGATTGAAAAAGCCCAACGTAAAGTTGAAGGTCGTAACTTTGATATTCGAAAGCAACTATTAGAATACGATGATGTTGCCAATGATCAGCGACAAATCGTCTATAAACAACGTAACGATTTGATGGAGCAGGATGATATTTCTGAGACCATTGAAGCGATCAGAAATGATGTTCTTCATGAAGTGATGGACGAATTTATCCCGCCGCAGAGCATAGAAGAGCAATGGGATATTCCAGGTTTGGAACAGCAGCTTGAAGCTGAGTTTGCAATTGTTTTGCCATTAGCGAAATGGCTGGAAGAGGATAGCAGCCTGCATGAAGCTACTTTACGCGAAAAAATACTGGAACATTTAGTTGCCGTTTATGAGGAAAAAGCTGTTCTAGTGGGTGACGAAATACGTACACTTGAAAAGCAGATAATGCTACAAATTTTAGATACCCTATGGAAAGAGCACCTCGCGTCAATGGACCATCTGCGACAGGGTATCCACCTTCGTGCCTACGCGCAAAAAAATCCTAAACAGGAATATAAACGGGAATCTTTTGAGCTGTTTGAGGCAATGCTGAATAACCTCAAACATGAAGTGGTTCGTTTTCTGTCCAGGGTTCAGGTTAAATTGGATGATGTGGACGAGATGGAGCGTCAACGACTTGAGATGCAGGCCGAGGCCCAATTGGCATTTGAACATGCCGAAGCCACAGCGATGAACGAAGCGCCACAGTCTGCGCTAACGGCTGATAATCAGCAAGATCAGGGGCCCGCAGATCAACCATTTGTGCGAACCGGAAAAAAAGTGGGCAGAAATGAACCTTGCCCCTGCGGATCCGGTAAAAAATATAAGCAGTGTCACGGTCAATTGAGTTAATTTAAAGTACTTGAGAGAAGGCATTAATAAGTGGCTATTGGGTTAGAAGTATTTCCGGAAATGGTTCCAATTGCAGGTGTTCGATTAGGTTCAGCTTGCGCTGGAATTAAATATAAAAATCATCCGGACCTAACCTTAATAGAGATTGCCCCTGGTGGTAGCTGCACGGGTGTTTTTACACGCAATGCGTTTTGCGCCGCACCTGTCACCATCGCAAAAAAACATCTTAAAGAAACAGAGCCACGGTATTTACTCATTAATTCTGGTAATGCTAACGCAGGTTTAGGGCAGCCGGGTATCGATGCAGCCATCCAATGTTGCGATTCCGTGGCAAAAAATAGCAACACGGCTAGTAACCAGGTATTACCTTTTTCTACCGGTGTGATTGGCGAACATTTGCCCGCTGAAAAGATTGCTGCAGCGGTGCCAGAACTTCTTAATCAATTGTCTGACACAGGCTGGCAGCAAGCAGCCCAAGCAATTATGACTACCGATACGCGACCTAAAGGATATAGCGAAACTATTCAGATTGATGGGTGTCCCATTACCATCACCGGTATAAGTAAGGGTGCGGGTATGATCAAACCCGACATGGCTACGATGCTGGCATTTATAGCTACTGATGCCAATATCGAACCCTCTTTACTGAACTCGATGTTGCTCATTGCTGCCAACAAGTCCTTTAATCGTATTACTATCGATGGCGATACATCCACCAACGATGCCTGCATGCTTATAGCGAGTGGACAAACTGAACTTCCGGAAATTTCTGATCCAAGTTGCCCAGCCGCAGAAAAGTTTCAAGCTCTGTTAGATCGGGTTTGTGAATATTTGGCCGTTGCTATTATTCGTGATGGTGAAGGTGCAACCAAACTGATCGAGGTTGTTGTAGAAGGTGCTATCGATCAATCCGAGGCTTTATCCGTAGGGTATACCGTCGCAGAATCGCCGCTGGTTAAAACCGCAATGTTTGCTAGTGACCCAAACTGGGGGCGAATATTGGCGGCGGTGGGTCGTGCGGGTGTTTCCGATCTGGATATTGAACACATTTCTATCTATCTGGATGATCTATGTATTGTTGAAAACGGTGGCCGTGCTGAAAGTTACCGGGAGGAATTGGGTGCTGCGGTGATGCAGGCAGAAGCCGTTAAGATTTTGATTCAGCTCGGTCGCGGCCAGCATACCGAGAAACTTTGGACGACCGATCTATCCTACGACTACGTTCGTATTAATGCTGAATATCGAACCTGATACCACTCTGCCATGCCCTTATCTAACAAAAAAAGGGGCTACTGAATGCCATGAATAATGCTCTCCTCTTATCTGTTTTTATAGCTCAATTTTTCGTAACAGCGGCCCAATGATACAGCTCGAAGTAGCGGTTGCTGTAATTCGTGACCATCAAAACCGCATATTAATTGCGAAGCGTCCAGAACACTTGCATCAAGGTGGTCTGTGGGAGTTTCCCGGCGGAAAAATTGAATTAGGTGAATCGGTAAAAGAGGCTTTAAAACGGGAGATTATTGAAGAGCTAGGTGTGATCGTGATGGATGCACAGCCATTGATTTCGATACCTCATCAATACAGCGATCGCATGGTGCGGCTACATGTTTGCCTGGTTAGTCAGTTTTCCGGAGAACCCCAGGGACTAGAGGGCCAAAAAGTTCGCTGGGTAGCACAGGAAAATTTAAGTGAATATACGTTTCCTGCGGCGAACCGAGCTATTGTGTCCGCGCTACAGTTACCTGACCGATATTTAATTACACCAGAAAAGAACAGTGTTTCAGAGTTGCTTGAATACTTGAAAGCACCACGAAGAACGGCTGTTGATCTAATTCAGTTTCGAGCGCCAAACTGGACAAAGGAACAGTATTTGGCAGCGGTGCCCGCAGTGGTGAATTATGGCCGCTCGGTGGGTGCGCGTACTATCTTAAATGCTGACCCTGAAATACTTACCAAAACAGATGCTGATGGTATCCACCTGAACCGTTACCGTTTGAACAGGTTAAAAAAACGTCCCGTTGGGTTAGATAAATGGCTGGGAGCATCCTGTCATAACTTGGCGGAAATTGAGCAGGCTCAACGTCTTGAAGTGGACTATATAACCTTGTCACCGGTTCTTCATACCAATACCCATCCAGAAAAGAAGCCCCTTGGTTGGCATGATTTTTCAGCGCTGGTTGAGCTTTGTTCAATGCCCGTGTTTGCTTTGGGAGGAATGAAAAATTCTGACCTTAAATTAGCAACTGCAGCGGGAGGGCAGGGTATCGCGGGAATTGGTATGTTTAGTTGAGCCTTTTTATATAATTTCGAGATTAGCTAGAAATCGATATTTTCTGATTCATCGAACGATATAGCTGGTTCACCGGGAATAACATGCTCGCCGCTAGACCAGGCTCCCAGATCAATCAATTTGCAGCGTTCCGTACAAAACGGCCGCGCCGGATTGCTGTGGCTCCAGAGTGTCGGTTTTTGGCAGGTTGGACAGGGTAAAATACGAGCGTTTGGTTTGCTGTTTTCGATGCCGGGTTTTATCGTATTACTCATAATGAATTATGAATTTTCAGCTAGTTTGAGATAGGTTTGATGAAGTTTTTCGACTTCTTGATGCAGATGTTTTAAATCTTGGTCATTCACAATCACGTCATCAGCTTTTGCCAAGCGTTGTTGTCGGTCAGATTGTGCAGCGACAATCGCACGAACCTGTTCTTCTGAATTGTTATCGCGGCTCATGGTGCGCTCAACTTGGAGATCAACCGGCACGTCAATTACTAAAATTCGCGATGCCATCGTTGCCTGGGCAGTTTCTAACAGTAAAGGTGAGACCAATATAGAGTAGGGCGATTTGCTGTTTTTCAAACCCTGAATAATCTCTTCAGCTATGAGTGGGTGGAGTAGCGATTCCAGCCATAGTCGATCCTCTTCCGTCGCAAATACCCGGGTTCGCATTAATGCACGGTTGAGCCCACCATCTTCCTGAATCATCTCCGGGCCGAAACGCTCCGAGATTTTTTTTAGAGCGGGTTTGCCCGGTTCAACCACGGTTCTTGATGCTACGTCGGCATCTACAATGGTAATGCCTAGTTGCTGGAAATGATCCGAAGCAGCGGTTTTGCCACTGCCAATGCCACCTGTTAAACCGATGATAAGCACTTTCTAAATTTCTCGCTATGTCGCTGTTTGAGTGGCCCAATAGGTTCTATTGAAGTCCCGCAAACTGTAAATATGAGGTGACCAGTGTATCACCCCAAAGCAAGGCGATAAATCCTGCTGCAGCAAGAAAGGGTCCAAAGGGGATCGGAATCTCTTTATCGCGACCTTTAATTACGATCATCGATATGCCTATTACGGCTCCAACAAATGCGGAAAGGAGAATAATCAGAGGTAACATCTGGAACCCGAGCCAAGCCCCAAGGGCGGCAAGAAGTTTGAAGTCACCATAACCCATACCTTCTTTGCCCGTAAGCAGCTTAAACCCCCAGTAGACCAACCATAAACTTAAATAACCGCCGACGGCACCCCAAAGAGCCTCTTCCAATGAAACGAACTGACCGAATGCGTTAACGATGAGTCCAAGCCATAGTAAAGGCAGGGTGATATTGTCTGGAAGTAGTTGGTGATCAAAATCAATCAGGGTTAATGATATCAGGCTCCAGACCAATAGAAGCGCTAAAAAAGTCTGTGCAGTGGCGCCAAATTGAATGGCGATACCAGCAGCCATTAATCCCGACATTAGCTCAACAAGTGGGTATCGAATGGATATTTTCTGTTTGCAGTTGGCGCATTTTCCCCGCAGAAATAGATAGCTGACTACCGGAATGTTCTCCCATGCGCGAATCTCATGCTGACAGTTTGGGCAGTGTGAACCGGGCCAGATAAGGTTAAATATTTTTTTTGTAGGTTTGTTTTGGGTACCAGAGGTATAGGGGGCGTTATTTTCTGATTCTTCTAGCAGCAATTTGCATTGCTCTGTCCATTGCTTTTCAAGCATGATCGGCAATCGATGAATGACGACATTGAGAAAGCTGCCGACCAGTAAACCGAGAATAAATATAATAGCGACAAAAAATGCCGGGTTGGCGAGCAAGTAAGGAATCATAGCGTACGCGTGGTTGGTCGCATCTCAAAGCACAAAATATGCGGTGAACTGCGGCGGCTAATTAGGCGGTCCAAGTGAATGCTTTAAACGACGTTACCCATCTGGAATATAGGCAGATACATGGCCATAACAAGCCCACCAACCAAGACACCGAGTACCGACATGATGAGCGGTTCCATCATTGCTGATAGGCTATCTACCGAATCGTCTACTTCATCTTCGTAGCGAGTGGCTACTCGATCAAGCATTTCATCAAGTGTGCCGGACTCTTCACCGATACCGACCATCTGAATCAACATTGAAGGAAAAACACCGGTGCTCTTCATCGCGAACTGCAACTGTTGACCAGATGTGATGTCGTTTCGAATTTTATATACAGCCTCTTCATATACGATATTTCCTGTGGCTCCGGCAACCGAATCAAGCGCATTGACCAATGGTACGCCTGCGGCAAAGGTGGTGGATAACGTTCGAGCAAACCGAGCGACGGCGGATTGGTTAATAATAGGGCCAATGATCGGCATTTTTAGCAATAATCGATCCACCGAATGGACGAATTTTTCTGAGCGCTGCATCGCTTGTTGGTATGCTGCAACAGCCAACGCTGCGGCAATAAAGGCCATAAACCACCATTCTTGAACAAACTCGGAGAGACTGATTACCATTCGTGTGAATACAGGCAGCTCAGCGCCAAAGCTAGCGAATATGTTCTCGAAGGTGGGTACTACTTTGATCAATAGTATTGCTGTCACCACAACGGAGATAAGAATAATGGTGATGGGGTATTTCATCGCCTTCTTAACTTTAGTCTTCATAGCCTCGGTTTTTTCTTTGTAGGTGGCGACCCTGTCGAGCATGGTGTCTAATGAACCAGAGTCCTCACCCGCGCCTACCAAGCTGCAGAAGAGGTCATCAAAGTATTTTGGGTGTTTAGCTATAGCGGAAGCAAAGCTGTCGCCGCCGGCAACATCGTTCTTAATCTCTTCGACCAGTTCTGCCATCGTGCGGTTATCAAGCCCATCCGCGACAATTTCAAATGACTGAACCAGCGGTACACCGGTTTTCATCATGGTGGCCAATTGACGAGTGAAGTTGGCAATATCCATCGGCTTGATCGCTTTTTTACGAGCTCCAAAAAGCGGTTTAGCCTTTTTCTTGACCTTGGTCGGGAGCACACCTTGCTTTCTAAGTTGAGCTTTTACTAGAGAAACGCTCATTCCATCCATTTCGCCGCTGGTTTTGTTACCGTTGCGATCTTTTCCTGTCCAAGTAAAGGTTTGCCTTGATGGTGTATTAGTAGCCATGATTAGTCCTTCGTAACTCGGTTGATTTCCTCAAGGGTTGTAACGCCTTGTCTGATTTTTAATAGGCCAGATTGTCGAAGGTTGTTGAAACCCTCAACATTGTGGGCCTGTTCGGCGATTTGAATGGAGTTGCCGTCTGACATAATAATTTCAGCGAGTTGATCGGATATAGGCACGACTTCATACACACCGACACGACCTTTATAGCCGTTATTACATTTGTCACAGCCGACGGCGGTATAAATCGATAATTCGCCCAAATCTTCTTCACGAAACCCTTCCTCTAGCAAGGTGTTTTCCGGGATAGTGATGGGTTCCTTGCAGTGTTCGCATAATTTCCTTGCTAGCCGTTGTGCGATAATCAAACTTACAGATGTTGCAATATTAAAAGCCGGTACACCCATATTGCGTAGGCGGGTCAGCGTTTCTGCAGCACTGTTGGTATGAAGCGTCGACAATACCAGGTGACCGGTTTGAGCCGCTTTAACGGCGACCTCTGCGGTTGTTAAATCTCGGATCTCACCGACCATGATGATATCGGGATCCTGCCGCAGAAAGGCTCGCAAGGCTTCGGCGAAATCTAACCCAACCTTGTAGTTCATGTTGACCTGGTTGATCCCTTCCAGATTGATCTCTACCGGGTCCTCTGCTGTGGAGATATTGCGCTCGTCATTGTTGAGAATGTTCAAACCCGTATAGAGCGATACGGTTTTACCACTTCCTGTTGGTCCGGTTACCAGTATCATTCCCTGAGGCCTGTGCAAGGCCTTCATAAAAAGATCTTTTTGATCCGGTTCATAGCCCAATGAATCGATCCCCATTTGGGCGCTCGACGGGTCTAATATACGTAGAACGATTTTTTCGCCCCACAGCGTTGGGAGCGTGTTTACACGAAAATCGATGGAGCGGCTTCTTGATAATTTAAGTTTGATCCGGCCATCCTGCGGAATACGTCTCTCGGAAATATCCATTTGAGACATCACCTTGAGTCGCACGGTAATGCGTGCAGAAATGTTTTGCGGTGGGCGAGTACGTTCGTGCAATATACCGTCGGTCCGAAACCGCACTCGGTAAATCTTCTCATAGGGCTCAAAGTGAATATCCGATGCACCCATCTTAATGGCGTCAAGAAGCACTTTGTTTATAAAACGGACGATAGGTGCTTCATCGACTTCAGAGGTATCTTCATCGCCTCCATTCTCCTCATCAACAGCAGCGACATCTAACCCATCAAGGTCGGCATCATCGAGGCCATCAAGGTTCATCATTTGGTCGTCGTCTTGCTCAAGAAGCTGCGCGATAGTATCGCTAAGCTTGTCTTCTTCAACCAGTATGGCTTGAGTACTTATCCCCGTATGGAAGGTTAGCTCGTCGAGGGCACGAAGATTGGTAGGGTCTGAGACAGCGATATAAAGCCGGTTTTCCCTTTTGAACAAAGGAATTGTGTGATGCATGCGGATCAGCTTGATATCCACCACATCCTTGGGAAACAGGTCTTTGTCGAACGCAGCCAGGTCCAGTACCGGTGCACCAAACTGCGCAGAAGCCGCTAACGCGATGTCGGTGCTGGATGCCAAATTGTTGGTCACCAGGTACGAAACGAATGGCGTGTTGCTGCTATTCGCCTGGTCCAACGCCTCTCGAGCACTTTCCTCTTCGAGGATGCCATCATCAACTAATCGTTTGGGTAAACCATTTAGCGGTAGTGCAATTGCTTCCATTTACGCTCTTTTTAAAAATGTTGTTGGTTGGTAGTAAACTAGATACGTTCAAAACAGGCTATACATATAACAAGTGAGTAAGCGTATTCATCTTTGGGTGCCGCGGTGTAACCGCGATGCGAGGATGGCTTACACACTAATAGCTTGAGTATAGATCAACTGTCTTATATGTGTATTTGGTTTTTGAGAGTATTGCTGTTGCGGTGCACAGAACAGTAGGTCCGATAGAAATAACACTAGGTAAACATCGCTCTGGTCCTAATCTTCCAGATAGAACTTTGCTGGCTAATGTGCCCAATATGGGTTGTCCTAACCGGGTACATCGTGACGCAAATGGTCACATATGAAAGTATTATATTTATTTCACTACGAATATTCAGTGAATTTTTTGACAAACCCCCCTGGGTCGCCTATTTCTTAATCTACATAAAGTGAAAATGGCAGTTTTCTTGAAGTTGGCACTCACTTTGCTGTGAATGGGTAGGAACGGAGTTCGCCGATTGAACCAAGTTCAAGGAAACCTTAACCTATAGGAAAGGACGCCAGAAAGCAGTATCGAAAGAAATAGAAGGAGGTTCAGGGTTGCCAGGTTCAAGCTGGATTGGTCTTTACTCTGTATTTAGTAATTTAATAGTTTGTAAATTGATTTGTTTCAAAACTGACGGAGAGTCTTCATGAAAACAATGCAAAAGGGTTTTACTCTAATTGAATTGATGATCGTAGTAGCGATTATCGGTATTTTGGCTGCTGTAGCGCTGCCTGCTTATCAAGATTATATTGTACGTGCCAAGGTTGCAGAATTGCCGTTAGCGGCTGGTCCAAGTAAAAATGCAATGGCAGAATGGGCGGCGTTTCATTCGACTGATGCCTGGCCAGTATCGACAAGTGCTGCTCAAGTTGGCGTAGTTGATGCGACCGGGGAGTATTTGAAGTCTATTGCGTACGTTCAGACAAGCGGTACTGTGGCAGCAGTTCAAGTAAATGGTACGATAGAGGGCATAGATATCACTCTACAGTACAATGGCACAAAAAGTGGCGCCAAAGTAACTTGGACATGTAGCGCCGTTGCGGGTACAAAGTACTTGCCTGCAAACTGCAGAAATTAAGCGGGTTTTATTGCTAAGATTAGCTTTAAAGCGCGGTTTTTAAAAAGGGTGTTGAACTTTAGCTTCGACACCCTTTTTTGTTTGTAACTATTTATTAGCCGTATTAATTCACACCAAGATTTACGGAGAACGGCGTTAAAAACAATCATTTATACTTGCTGATCTCATATTTTTATTTCGCCATGCACTGCTCGATTTTGAACGAACTCTGAACAGACAGAATGGTTAGTCGAGTAATTACCCTTGTTTTCCTATGAATAAAATAAAACGTTTTCTTTTTTATCTGTCGGTTACTTTTTTCTCATTCCTGATCGCCTTAATGCTTTACATCAAAGGCTTCCCTGGCCCAATGTTACTAGATGATAAGGTCAATTTGCAGAGTACAGAGCTATACGCACTGGATAAACACTCGCTTTTACACGTTATTACACACAATTATAGTGGCATGCTGGGTCGCGGTATTTCGAGCTTAAGTTTTGGCTTGACACATTTTTTTCATGGTAGTGGTACCTATTATTATAAATACCACAACTTTATGATTCATTGCCTGACCGCATTAGCGCTATTTTATCTAGGTTACCGGTTACTGCACTTAACCCGGCATGCTGAAAAAGCACTTGTGATCGCTGCGCTCGCCGCATTTATTTGGCTGATCCATCCAATCCAGGTCAGCACTGTTCTGTATATCGTCCAGCGTATGGCCCAGCTCAGCGCCTTATTTACCGTATGCGCACTGATTTGTTATGTGGTGGGGCGGGTCCGAATTGAAGAAGAGCGACGCTTCGGTGTAAGCATAATTGTTATAGGTTACCCGTTTTTTCTGATATTGGGGTTGTTGAGCAAAGAAAATGCCGCACTTTGTATTTTGTTTGCGCTGGTGATTGAAGCTTTCTTTTTCTCGTCATTTGATGTCGGAATGATTGAGAGAATGGGCATATCCCCTGCGAATAATGTGAAGGATAAACGTTTTCATAGAAGATGGTTTGTTCGTATTTGCTTTATTGCTCTCCCGCTTGCTCTGGGTGTTGCTGGTGTTTTATATAAGATGGACTCTTTTTTGGTTGGGTATGAGGGTCGTCCGTTTAGTCTATCTGAAAGATTGCTAACCCAAATTGACGTACTATTTTACTATCTACAGTTGATCCTGCTACCGCGCCTTTCTGAATATTCGCTCTATCATGATGATTTTCCAGTCGTAACTCAATTTGGTTGGGGCACTTTTTTTCGGTTATCTATTATTGTCGGTGTGGCTGCTTTAAGCGTGGTTTCAATCGCGAAGAAAAAAATTAATTTGATCCTTTTTGGTTTAGCCTGGTTTTTGGTCGCTCATGCGATGGAATCTACGGTTATTCCACTGGAGATGATATTTGAGCACAGGAACTATCTGGCCAGCTATGGAGTGGTGTTTGCACTATCGGTATTTTTACTGATGTATCTGCCTGAATATATAAAATCGATAAAATTTTCCTATGGCGTAACTGCGGTATTCATTATCCTTTGCTCGTTTGTTTTATTTGTACGGGTAGATACATGGGGTAGTGAAGAGCAGCTGACCCTGGTAAATGTAACCGATCACCCCAGGTCAGCACGAGCACATACGGCGAGAGCCAATGCGCTCGCCGCATATCAACGAAGTGATGAGATGATTGAGCACCTTAGAATCGCCCACGAACTGGAGCCCTGGAATCCGGGTGCAGCTATACATCGACTCGCTGCGGCATGCGTTTTTGAGAAACTCACACCTGATATCGTTAACGAAGCCAAAAACGCGTTGAGTAACGGGTATTTAACGGCTTATGCTTGGCTTGCTATCGACAGTCTGGTATCTAATGTCGAGTATAAACGTTGCCAAATGGATGGTGCTGATGTTTTGGGCGTGCTGGATGCTATAGATGAAAATCGTCATGGGCTTACTGCGGATGCGCAGGGAAAAAAAACATTTTTTCTCGCGCGTTTATACCAAAGCTGGGGGGATGACAGGCAAGCAATAGAGTATTATGATCGTGCAATTGCTCTTGATGGTGAAGCTACCGCCTATGCAATCGCCAAAGCCAAGTTTTTAATAAGAAATGGATATGTAGAGGAAGCAAAGGCTGCAATGCTGTCTATTGTAGAAGCGGATAAGGGTTCATTGCGGGATGAAGCTAAAAATATTAAGACGCTCTTCACTATGCTTATGGATGCAGAGCTTGAAGTGATGGAAAATGAAAACTAGATTTTCACAAGGAATATATGGACCAGATAAGTGTAATTATACCGGCCAAAAATGAAGAACGTGGATTGGAGTTGATTCTTCCTGATCTAACCGAAAAATACCCAAGTGCGGAAGTTATTGTGGTTGACGATGGCTCAACCGATAGAACGGTTGAGGTTTGCCGTCAACATGGAGTGACCGCTATTTCCCACCCCTATTCAATTGGTAATGGCGCAGCCATCAAAACAGGCGCGCGGCACGCAACTGGTGATGTGCTTGTATTTATGGATGCTGATTCGCAGCACAAGCCCACCGATATTGAAGCTCTATTGCTGAAAATGGATGAGGGGTTTGATATGGTTGTTGGTGCGCGAAGTGACTCATCTCAAGCCAGCTTTGGCCGCCTGCTGGCGAATCGGCTATACAACCGCCTGGCTTCAGTGGTCGTTGGCCATGAGATAAAAGATCTCACTTCTGGCTTTAGGGCTGTGCGGACGAATAAATTCAAAGAGTTTCTCTATCTATTACCCAACGGGTTTTCATACCCGACCACCTCAACCATGGCGTTTTTCCGAAATGGCTACAGCGTTGCTTACCATCCAATTCACGCTAACCAAAGAGTAGGGAAGAGTCATATTAATCCCTTGCGTGAAGGGGTTCGATTTCTCCTTATAATTATTAAAGTCGCAACACTCTATTCGCCGTTGAAGATATTTGCCCCCGCCGCGTTTTTAAACTTTGCTTTGGGCGTTGGTTTGTATAGTTACACCTATTTCGTAGAAGGCCGATTCACTAATATGTCCCTACTGCTATTTATGGGTGCAATACTTATTTTTATTTTTGGATTATTGGCGGAACAAATAACTACTTTGATGTATAAAAATAAAGAGTGATATTAGGTTCTATAATCAGATCTTAAATTAGGCTGCCTGTCAGTGATTAAGAAACAGGAATCAGCTCAAGTTTGTATGGACTAACAAATGCGTTTTAGATACCCATCAGGGGCTACAGTAATTAATAGCTTATTGGGTATTTTTTTGTCATTTTCAAACTCAGGATGTTTTTTTAAGTATTCCCATACGGCGGTCTTTGGACTATTCCCTGGGCCCCACGGTCGGTCTGGGAACATCGTAGAAGGCATATCTTCAACGATGGTATCAAAAACTATGCAGTAACTACCCACAGAGCTCAGTGGCGCATAGGCCTCCAGCTCAGCTAATACATGCTCATGTGTATGATTGGAATCTAAGCAGACCAGAACCCGTTGATAGTCCTTTGCAATGCCTTTAACCTGTTCAACAATTTCGGGAGCGATGCTCGAGCCTTGGATCATTTGAATTCTATTTGACATGGGGTGGGCTTCGATTGCCTTTTTATTGTGCTGCCGAATGTCAATATCTATCCCTAGTACTTTACGACAGGTAATGGCTGGGTCGATAACGGAGCCTTTTTCAGCGGCATCTGCCAGTTCCAATAGCGCCAGCATTGAAGCACTAAAAATTAACGATCCGCCGTGGGCGATACCTGTTTCGATGATCAGGTCTGGCTTTATTTCCCATATGAGTTCCTGCATGGCTACTATATCTTGAGGGTATTGAATTATTGGGCGGCCTTGCCAGGAAAAGTTATAGGAGTATTTGTGTTTTGATGATTCGCAAACAAAGGATGTACCCATCTTTTTCATAATTTGTGAGCCTCCTAAGTGCTTTATATTGTCTTCAACTTCTCTTTCAAATTCAGTCACTTTAAAGTCTCCCGATAGCTTTTTATTCTTGCAGGGTTACCGTAACAAACTACATTATCCAGCACATGATTTGTAACGACACTGCCTGCGCCTACGATACTATTACGCCCAATTTTTACCCTGGGCAATATAACGGCCCCTGCACCAATGAACGAGTAATCCCCGACTTCAACTAACCCAGCCAAGGTCGCGCCGGGACCAATGTGTACGCCTGTTCCCAATGTGCACTCGTGATCGACTACAGATCCCGTATTTAATATACAGAACTTACCAATAGTTGCTTTGGCACCAACTGTAGCGTTCGCCATTATTTGACAGCCAGTTTGAATAACGGATGATTTCGCTGTGTACGAGTTAGGATGTATCGCGTCAACTGGAGTTAAACCCATCTTTTCCAGAAAAATCGAGATTTCGACCCTTTCAACACCGTTGGCCCCACCGATGGCTACTATGAATCCATAGTCAGTCGGTGTGTGTTTTTTGAAGTACTCATAAATGCTGTCTTTACCGTAAAAAATCGGTACATTATCTAAGGGGCAAGGGACTTCATTGTTGTCGAAAATGGCCTTAATTTCAAATCCGGTCTGATTTGAAAACTCTTCTAGAACGGTGAGTTGCCCTGATCCACCCCAAACTATTATTGATTTCATGATCTTTGAATATCGCCTAGAACTTTAGTGATTCTATCGATATCCATTATAGATAAATCATGATAACTAGGGAGGTTGATTGATCTATTTGGTATATCCCATGCGTTATGGTTACTCTCGTTTGCTTTAAACATGTCTAACGAACTTAGGGGCCAGAAGAAAACTCGGGCATCAATATGTTCTTGGGAAAAAGCGTCGATTAACTGTCCCCGAGTTATTCCAGCTTCTTGGTCGAAAACAACAGTAGGCATCCAAAAGCCATTTATCGTACCCTTTTTTTCTGGATTTAGTTGTAACGGAAGTCCAGAAAGGCCGTTTTTATATAAATTAAATATTGTTCGCTTTTTACTAATTAATTCATCAATTCTTTCTAACTGAGCGCAGCCGATAGCTGCTTGAATGTTTGATATTTTGTATTTGAAGCCGATCATGTCAGCCCAGAATTGCTTACTCTGCACTTGCGCTCGACCATGGTTACTTAAGCTAAGAACATGGTTGTATAAAACAGGGTCATTAGTGACAAACATACCACCTTCACCTGTTGTAATAGTTTTGGTTCCGTGGAACGAAAATGTCCCAAACTTGCCAATAGAGCCTGCTCGCTTATCATGGTAAACAGAGCCTACCGCTTCTGCCGCATCTTCGACTATAGGAATACCATGTCGCTCACCAATTGCGATCAGTTCATCCATCTCACATAAATTTCCATAGATGTGCACAGCAATAATTGCCTTGGTATTTGGCGTTATAGCTTGCTCAACTTGAAAAGGATCTATACACCAAGTATCAGGTAAAATATCGACAAAAATGGGTTTGGCGCCAAGGTGTATAACTGGGGCCACCGTGGCAACCCAGTTGGTATCAGCTAAAATGACCTCGTCACCAGGACCAATACCTAAAGCGGCCATTCCCATATGCAGTGCGCCGGTGCAACTGGACGTCGCGATCGCGTATTTGACATTTAAATGTCGTTTAAAGAGGTCCTCAAAGCGGCCTATATACGCATAACAATGCTCACCCCAGCCATTGCGGGCCGCGTCTGTAGCATATTCGACCTCTTTCTCCGTGATAGATGGTTTCGTGTAGTAAATTTTAGACTTCACAATATGTCCAGGTGAGGTGCAATGACAACATACTTTCCGTGCCAGTCTCGAATGTATGTCAACTGTTTCATGACTTCGCTTTTAAGGTTCCACGGTAGAATAACTACATAGTCAGGTTTATCCGCTCGTAAGTAATCTTCGTTCACAATCGGTATTCGACTTCCAGGCATGTATTTCCCTTGCTTCACTGGGTTCTTATCCACCACAAAAGAAATGAGGTCAGGGCGCACACCGCAAAAATTTAGCATGGTATTGCCTTTTGCTGCAGCGCCATATGCGGCAATTTTTTTTCCTTTGCGTTTGGCATCGAGCAGAAAGGAAAGGAACTCAATTTTGATCTGTTCAGCCTTTTTTTGGAATCCTTGATAAAAATATAAGGTATCTATCCCTGCAACTTTCTCACACTTTTGTAAGGTAGAAATATTTTTACTGATTCGGTGTTGTCCTGTAAGACTATGTTGTGCATAGATACGTAAACTACCTCCGTGGGTTGGTAGCTCTTCTGCATCAAAAATCGTCAGGCCATTATCTTCAAAAATTCTATGAACGGCTATCAAAGAAAGATACGAGTAATGTTCGTGATAGATCGTATCGAATTGATTTTTATTTACTAAGTTGAGGAGGTGAGGGAACTCGAATGTAGCCACTCCATTGGATTTAAGTAGAATAGAAAACCCTTTTACAAAATCATTGATATCTGGCACATGGGCAAGTACGTTGTTGGCGACTATGAGGTCGGCTTTTTGCCCTTGCTTTGCAAGCTCCTCAGCTTTCTTTACACTAAAAAAATCTTCAATGATTTTGATGCCTTTCTTTTTAGCAGCTTGTGCTGTGCTATGAGTCGGCTCGATACCATAGCAGGGGATGCCGTTATTTTTTACGTATTGGAGTAGATAACCATCATTGGCAGCAATCTCTACTATCGTGCTTTTGCTTCCAAGATTAAAACGAAAAACCATTTGATCCACATAATTTTCCGCATGTTCGAGCCAGGAAGTGGAAAACGAACTGAAATAGGCATAGTCTTCTGAAAACATATCGTCAACACCGACAAAGTCCTCGGTCTGAACCAACCAACAATTTTCGCAAACCAGCACCTTAAGGGGGTACCATTTTTCTGGTTCTCTTATGGTTTGTTCTGTCAGATAAGAGTTCGATGGCGGCGAGCTTCCAAGGTCTATAAATGTATGGGTAAGCTCTACGCAGCAGTGTCTACACTTCATTTGACTTCGACACCACAGAATTGAGTATTTAAAAAAGGATGATTGCGATCTCGCTCGGACATATCTGTCGATATAAGTGGCCACTCGATGGCAAGTCGCGGGTCGAACGCATTAAGTCCAGCTTCTGCTTCTGGTTTGTATTGGCCTGAATGTAGATAAAACATTTGGCACTGATCTGTCAGTGCTTGAAAACCGTGTGCAAAACCGTCGGGAATGTAGAGACTGGACTGATTTTTTTGACTAAGTACTTCCGCGTGCCAATGTAAAAAGGTATCGGAATGACGTCGGATATCAATGGCAACATCAAGAACTTCTCCTTGAATACAGGTTACGATCTTGGTTTCGGTATGGGGTGTTGTTTGAAAGTGCATGCCACGTATCGCACCCTTTTGTTTGGTTAGTGTGTGATTTATTTGTGATATGGGCTGGTAGAGGCCAACCTCCTGAAATTCCTCGGCGCAAAAAAAACGGGAGAAATAGCCTCGGTGGTCTGAAATTGGTTTTCGCTCGACTCGAAATAGGCCTGGTAGCGTAGTTTCCCGAAAGTTGAAACGCTGGCTCATCTTGAAATATGTTCCTGTTGATAGGCTTCAATTTGGTCTAACGTCACCTGATGAGTATCGCCGTGCTTATGCCATACTTTATACCAAAGAACTGTCTTTTCTAGCGCGGATTTAAGGTTCCAAACCGGTGCCCAATTAAGCGATGTTTCTGCTTTTGAGCAATCTAGCTTGAGGACTAGTGCTTCGTGTGGATGTTCTGTCGCATCTTGTTGCCAGCGCGCATTATCACCCCAGGCTTTTACCATAATATTTGCCAAGGCTGAGACATCTTGGGTATCTTCATTTGTCGGCCCAAAATTCCAGCTTTCTTCAAAGCTATGAGGTTGATTGATAAGTTGTTGGCAGAGCAGAAGGTAGCCTGCCAATGGTTCCAATACATGTTGCCACGGGCGAACCGCCATTGGGTTACGGATCAATAGGGGTTTATTATCCATAAATGCACGCATTGCATCGGGAACAATACGATCTGCGGCCCAGTCACCGCCGCCTATAACATTACCTGCCCGTGCGGTAGCTAAAGCTATGCCTGCTTGTTGGAAAAATGATCTTCGATAGGCTGAAGATATTAGCTCCGCACACCCCTTGCTGCTACTGTATGGGTCATGCCCTCCCATAGGTTCATTTTCCTGATACCCCTCGGCCTTTTCGATATTTTCATAGCATTTATCGGTTGTGATATTTAGTACTGCTCTGACACTTGGGGTATTACGAACAGCTTCGAACAGGTTTACTGTTCCCATTACGTTGGTACCGTAGGTCTCAACTGGATTTGCATACGACTCGCGAACCAACGATTGGGCTGCCATATGGATGACGATCTCTGGCTCAATTTCTTGCATCGATTTGGTGAGGGTTGCCAGATCGCGTATATCTGCGCAAACACTGTGGTTTAACGACTGTTCAACTGCGGCAGAATTATATATCGATTGCTCAGTGGCGGGCGCTAAGGCGTAGCCTGTTACATCAGCACCGAGCTTGTTCAACCATAGAGATAGCCAGCTTCCCTTGAACCCGGTATGCCCGGTCAAGAAAATCTTTCGCCCAAGCCAGAAATTCGGGTCTATCACCAAGTTTTCCACGGTGCCCGGCCGCTTAGCCACAGCTCGTTTAGCAGGTTTTTGTCACGTAGTGTGTCCATGGGCTGCCAGAAGCCGTAGTGCTTATGTGCTGCTAATTCTCCATCCGAAGCAAGGCTGGTTAGTGGCTCGCCCTCCCAGCTCGTCGTGTCGTCAGCTATACGTGAAATTACTTTTGGCGATAGGACGAAATATCCACCATTGATCCAGCTGTTGTCACCCTCGGGTTTTTCCTGGAAAGATTCAACTGCATTGTCATTACTGATTGTCAGGGCACCATACCGCCCGGGGGGGCGGGTTGCGGTCAGCGTTGCCTGCTTGCCATGAGACTTGTGGAATTCAATCAATTTTGTAATGTTTATATCACTGACACCATCGCCATAAGTGAAACAAAATGCTTCTTCATCTTTAAGGTGTTCGTATACCCGCTTGAGACGGCCTCCGGTCATACTATTTTCCCCTGTGTCTAGCACGGTGACAGTCCACGGCTCCGCATGATTATTATGGATTTTTGTATGGTTGGTTTTCATGGAGAATGTGACATCGGACATGTGTAGAAAATAGTTAGCGAAGTACTCCTTAATTAGATAACCTTTATAGCCGCAACATATGATGAAGTCATTTACACCGTGCGCAGAGTACGATTTCATTATATGCCAAAGAATCGGTTTGTGACCTATTTCGACCATGGGCTTTGGTTTTAGGTGGGTTTCTTCGCTTAGGCGGGTTCCTAAACCGCCTGCTAATATTACCGCTTTCATATTTTGTTACTCTTAATGCTACTAATGCTACTAATGCTACTAATGCTACTAATGCTACTAATGCTACTAGTTTTTGTCTGAGAGGCTAAAGCGACCATGTGTTGTGACATTAGGGCGATTACTTTTGTTTTTCAATGAGGCATATTTTCGCTAGCAGCCATGCTGATATATCGGCAATGACAATTAGAATACGAAACCCTGCTAGGAGTGCCATAAAGTAACCTAAAGAAAGGTTGGAGCTTATTAAGTGCGCTGCCATATATTCTGAGACGCCCAAACCCTGGGGAGCGAACAGCGTAATGTACCCAACTCCCCACGAAAAAATATAGATTCCAGCAATTACTATAGGTGAGTCAGTAAGTTGTAACTCGCTAAATGCACCAATAAAAAAGACAAATGACAGCGCTGCTATCATCCAAAATATAGCAACAAAAGTTATACTTAACCAATAATTCTGAGGTGGAACAGCGTAAGAGTCAGCAAACATTGAACCCGCTAAAATCCTTGGGGCTGCTAGAAGTGCTAGCATACTAACTAGTGAAGCAGCATATATTCCAATCAATATTATGCTGTGTTCTTGCTGAAATAATATAATTGTGGTTCCTCCGAGGGCTAAGGTGACCGAGGCGACTACGATTGCCTCTAACAAAAAATAAAATGCAAGTTGCCGTCCATTTAATCCTCTGTATTTATAGTCAGCGCCCCTCGCAACTGTGTGCCATACGCCTCCAGGGATATACTTTGCGGGTAGTCTGTTGGTATGAATCAGTAGTAACTCTTTGTAAGGTATTGCTATATTCCAACCGCGAAATATTAATAGTGTAAAAATTGGAGAAAATAGCTGAAGAAAAATCCATAGCAATAGACTAGCGATAATAAATTCAATATTTGCGCTGCTAAATAAGCTTGTTAACTGCTCTTTAGCCTGCCAGGAAAAGAAAACCAAAAAAGCTAAAGCGATAGGTGTAAAAAGTATCTTGCTAGCGTTTACTATTGATTTGGTGGCCTTCACAAAGGTAGTTGAAGATATCAAAGTACGCTCACTAAAACTGTTCTATCCACCAGGCGCTGGGTTAGTATCATAAATTCGTTAATAGCCAGTCTAGACAGGGTAATCTGGGTGTATTATTGTCATTGTCTTTTGCTCTTGCCAGAAAAATAGCGGGTAATGAAAGAAGGAAGCAGTAAAAATAATAACGATATTTTAGAGAATGCTGGCAACTTAGCATTGAATACGACTTTGGTTATTTCAAGTGGTAATCTGACCAAAGGAAAAGCACGGGAGAAAATAGAACGAGTAAACCCCTGTTCGACGCTTTTATAACGTTTTAGTTTGTCGTCATGCGTGCTCTCAGTGCGGAACTCTCGTCGGCTCCAATGAGCTTCTACAGCATGTACAAAATCACCCAATAGCGCCAAGCGGGTCAATATAATTAGATCGACTCCGACGGTATTAGTGATAGGGTCACTCTTAAGGAATTCAGTACGTATCAAGCCCAATATTGGGTGCATATTTCCCCAAAAAACAACAAAAAAACGTTCTATTGGCCCCATCCCTCTGGTGTCTATCCAACCATACTCTCGGCCAAAAATGGTGCCATTCGCATTAATCCATTTCGAGGATCCGAACGCGATAGCTGCATTTTTTCTGGGTTCCAGCATTTTCACGCACTCACTAAGGTAGTTGGCGGACCACAGGTCATGTCCTGCTGCCCACATGAAATACTTACCTGTCGCTTGTTCCAGCACATATTTAAAATTAGGTGAGGCACCTATATTTTCTTCAAAGCGATTGTAAGAAATCCACTCATATTTTTCTTCAAATTCTTTGCAAATCTTACTAGTCCCGTCTGTTGAGCAGTTATCGGAAATAATAAGTTCTATATTGCCATATGTTTGATTGACCAACGATTCAAGGGATTCTCGAATAAATTGTTCTTCATTGAATACGGGGACTCCAATTGAAACAAGAGGATTGGTTGATTTTAAATGAGTCAAGTGTATATCTACGTGCTTACTTATTAGGTAAACAGTTGGTTCCTTTTTTCCGTTTGAGGGAGAAGCGAAGTGGAAATGAGGATGTTGGTGTCATATAACTCAGATAATTTTTTGACAGTTGGAAGTGGGAGCATAGATTGGATTTTTGCTAACTAATTGTACTATAGAGGTAACATTGTAGGCTGGAATAGTTAAATTGACTCGAATAAAATTCGGTGAACTTACCCCAGAAATGTGCTGACATAAAAATATAAGACTATTTGGTTGGTGATTGTAGTAATTGTTCTGAAAAGCCGTACCATGCCTTTCTTGTCAAATAAGCTCAGCATATGCTGATTACCGCTCAGATCCTCTTGATTGATATATTGCAATTGAAAAGCTGTACAAAAATACTCCAATCCGTTTTTGGTCATGACCAATTTCGCGGTAATCAGTCGATAATTATAGACCAATTAGTGTCTGGACATGATGTATTGGTATTGATGCCAACCGGTGGGGGTAAAAGCCTGTGCTATCAGATCCCTGCGCTTGAGCGTGATGGAGTTGGAGTCGTCATTTCTCCATTGATCGCATTGATGCAAGATCAGGTTGATGCGCTTACCCAGCTTGGTGTTCGAGCCGCCTTTCTAAATTCCAATCTGGATCGTGCGACGCAATATGAAGTGGAGCAACAACTGCGGCAGGGTGAGCTTGATCTGCTGTATGTAGCCCCTGAGCGTCTGATTCTACCCAATATGCTGGCATTGTTATCTGATGTTGATATCGCATTGTTTGCAATCGATGAAGCCCATTGTGTATCCCAGTGGGGACATGACTTTCGGGCGGATTACCTTAAGCTTTCTGTACTAGCTGAACAATTCCCAAATGTACCACGGATTGCACTGACTGCAACGGCGGATGAGCGTACCCGGCAGGAGATGATTCAGCGGCTTGGTATGCAGAATGCCTCGGTTTATATCAGTAGTTTTGATCGACCAAACATTCGTTATCAGGTGACTGAGAAGCAAAATCCGCGGCAGCAGTTGTTACGATTTATCCGGCTTTTTCACGCTGAAGATGCGGGTATTGTTTATTGCCTGTCCCGTAAAAAAGTGGATGACACCTCAGCCTGGCTGGCTGATCAGGGGTTTAACGCGCTGCCGTATCACGCCGGCTTGTCAGCGGAAGTTAGACAGCAGCATCAACGACGGTTTTTACAGGAAGAAGCTGTGATTATGGTGGCCACCATCGCCTTTGGTATGGGGATTGATAAGCCCGATGTGCGATTCGTAGCTCACCTTGATCTACCTAAAAACCTTGAAGCCTATTATCAGGAGACTGGGCGAGCGGGACGGGATGGCGAAGCTGCGGATGCCTGGATGTTGTATGGCTTGCAGGATGTGGTGAAGCTGCGACAGATGCTGGATAGCGGTAATGGTAATGAGCAGCACAAGCGAGCTGAGTCTCAAAAGCTAGAAGCGATGTTGGGGTTTGCGGAATCGGCCCGCTGTCGTCGTCAGCTGCTATTACACTATTTTGGCGAAACCCTTGAGTTACCCTGCGGTAACTGTGATGTTTGTATTGATCCGCCGGAGACCTGGGATGGCACTGAGGTCGCCCAGAAAGCACTCTCTACGGTACACAGAACGGGGCAGCGGTTTGGCGTGGCTTATTTGACAGATGTATTGCTAGGCCGCAGCAATCAGCGGATTGAGGATTTTGGCCACAATAAAATCAGTACCTGGGGTATTGGCACGGAGCTGGATCAACAGCAGTGGCGATCGGTTTTTCGGCAGTTGGTTGCCCGGGCTTATTTGCATGTGGATCATGAGCAATATGGCGCGGTTAAGTTGGTGGAGAAATGCCGGCCGCTCTTACGAGGCGAAAAACGGATTGAGTTTCGTAAAGAAACCAAAGCCACGAACAAGGGTGGTTCTAAAAAGTCTCTGCGTAAACAGTTGTTGAACAATGGTAATGAAGAGCTCTGGGAGGCCCTACGTGCCTTGCGCAAACAGCTATCGGATGAGCAAGGCGTTCCGCCCTATGTCATTTTTCACGATGCTACGCTGATGGAGATGGTGGAGCTAGCGCCTGAAAACCTTGAACAGATGGCAGTAATATCTGGAATAGGTGCGACTAAGCTTGAAAAATATGGCGATCAATTCCTCGTTGCACTAAAACAGTTTTCTAGCCATGAACAGACGCACGCAGAAATCACTAATACTGCGTTGGAGAGTATTCGTTTGTGCAAACAGGGTAATAGCCTTGATGAAATTGTCAGCGCCAGAGCGTTGGTGGAGTCAACGGTAGTTAATCACTTGGCTGCAGGCATAGAGCAGGGCACACTTCAGTTATCGGATGTTTATCCTATTGATGAGCAGGAATTAAAAGGGCTATCGGATATCTGGTGGACGTTATCGGAGGAAGATCGTGGTCGTTTAAAGCCCTTTTATGATGCGCTAGACGGCGCCTATGAATACTCTCATTTAAAGTGTATTCGTGCAGCTTTTCAGTTTTCTGCTCGGCATGTGGAAGGTCAGGGGCAAGCAGTTGATCATGCGAGCTAACTGGGTCATTAGCGAGTAAAAATATCCGCCCATAAAAAAGCCGGGGGTCAGATGCACTGACCGCCGGCTTACTTGCTCGATACAATTCCGAGCTATCTAACTTCTATTAATCAATAATTAGAGCCGCCAGGTGACGACGCTGGTGAACGGGATCACCATATGCGAATTGTCCCCATTGTGCGCGCTTCAGGAACAGGTGAGCGTGACACTCCCATGTGAACCCCATACCACCGTGGCTTTGGATTGCACGGCGGCCAATTAGGTCAGCGGCTTCTGCTGAACGTGATTTAGCCATACGGCTGGCAATTTCAGACTCGCCACCCCAGGTGCCATCAAAAACAGTTGCTGCGTAGTAGATCAAAGAGAGCGAGTCTTCGATCAGCAACATGGCGTTTACCAACGGGTGGGAAATCGCCTGGTAGGAACCAATGTGCTTACCAAACTGCTCACGTACACGGGCATACTCAAGGGTCAGTTCCATGCCGCCATTTGCTGTACCGGCCATGTCGGCTGAAAGCAAAATGTAGGTTAGTGAGAAGATATACTGTAGGACTCTGACCGCATCATCGCCAGCAGCCAGTACTGCGGATGTAGGGACCTGAACACCGTCAAAGTTGATGCGAGTGCTGCGACGAGCATGGTTAACCAGTTTTTCTGGCAACTGGCTAAGGGATGAAGTGATAACCGCATCGAGCATGATCAGGGCAGGTTTACCATCGATCAAAAAACTACCGATGATGCTATCCGCATTTTGCCCATCCAGGACAAAGTTTTTAGTACCCGATAATGTGTAGCTGTCGCCATTTTTGGTGGCGGTACAGCTAATGGCTGTGGGTTCCCAGCTATCATTGTTGGGTTCGGTTAGCGCTAGTGTAGCGATTTTGCTGCCACTGCAGAGGTCAGATACCCAATCCTGGATATGGTTTTCACTTTTGGATTGCAAGATCACCTGGGTTGCCAGGGTATTGGCAAGAAACGGAGAGCTGAACAGGAATCGCCCCATCAGTTCACAAATCTTTGTAAGCTCGGATATGCCAAGGCCGCTTCCGCCAAACTCTTCGGGCACCGCTAGCCCGAGCCAGCCCATGTCAGCCAGTTCCTGCCAGGTTTCTGTGTCGTAGCCGGATTCGGTATCGGCCAGTTTTCTCATCTCTTCAAAGGTAGATTTGTCACGAAGATAGTTGGTGGCTGCTTCTGTCAGTAATCCCAGTTCCTCGCTGCAATCTATATGCAATGGTGCTTCTGATAAATTCATTTTCTGGATTCCATTTATTGTTCTATTCAGTAAACCGAAATTAACGGGATTTAGGCAGGTTCAGTACCCGCTCGGCAATAATATTGCGCTGCACTTCACTGGTGCCGCCGCCAATACTTCCCGCGAAGGAGGCCAGTTGACCGTGTTGCCATAGCCCGCCGTTAATTGCGTTTTCATCATCCATGTAAAGTTGAGCCTGGTTACCCTGCAGTCTTACTGCAAATGCGTTGAGGCCTTGCCGCCCTTCGGAGCCGACCAGTTTGTTGGCCAGGCCTAGCCCATGCATTCTTTCGGGAACCAGTAGAGCAGAATGTTCGCCACGATATTTACTGAGTCGTGTGGCCCGTTCGCTGATGTATAAGTCCACTAGCTCATCACGCAAAATTGGATCTTCCAGCGCTGGTTTACCATCACGTACGCAGTCGACAGCGGTGTCATGAACATCACGTACAGTGGTGATTTCAAACAGGTTTCCGCCTGCCTGACCGCCAGTCACGCCACGTTCGAAGGTAAGAACGGACATCGCAATCATCCAGCCGTGCCCTTCCTCGCCCATCAAACTTTCAGCTGGGATTCTTGCATCATCGAAGAAGGTTTGGCAAAAACCGTACTCTTTACTGATTTTGTAAATTGGTTTGGCTTCAACACCTTTAGCATGCATCGGCGACAGGAAGAAGCTGAGGCCAGCGTATTTGTTTGACGCATCGGGATCGGTTCGGGCCAGCAGGATCATATGCTCCGCCTGTTCTGCCAATGTCGTCCAGATTTTGCTGCCGTTAAGCACATACTCACCGGTTTCAGGGTCACGTACTGCTTTAGTTTGCACATTACCAAGGTCAGAACCGTGGCCAGGCTCAGAAAAGCCTTGGCACCAGATTTCATCGGCGGTCAGAATAGGTTTGATATATTTCTGCTTCTGCTCTTCTGTACCGTGCTTCATGATGGTTGGGCCGGCCCATGAAAGCCCAACCGCATTCACCATCAATGGTGTACGTACGTTAAGCATCTCCTCGTTGACGATATCCTGGTATTCTTGAGGTTTGCCACGGCCACCGTATTCAACTGGCCAGGCCATACCGAGATAGCCGGCTTCGTATACTTTATTTTGCCAGGCTTTGAGGTATTCAAACTGGTCATTATTGCCAACTTCAGTAAAGGACTGAGGAAGGGGGAAACTGGGTTTTGCTGGCTTGTTTTCGGTCAACCACTTGTTGACTTCAGCACGGAACTCCTTGAGTTCAGGAGATTCAATCTTCTGCATGGGTAATGCTCCCTTTTATAGTAGGAACCCTTATGGATTAAACGTTGATTCGCCAGTTTTAAGCCGAGTTGAGTCTAAATCAACTTGCTTGCATGGAACTCTGTTTGCTCCGGGTAGGGCCTTGGATTTTATTGTTTGAAATTTACTGCATGAGGCTGTAGCTGACCGATCCTTGTCAAAATGTGTGTATCCAATCTTCATTTTTTATGGGGGCCAAACTTCCGATGAGTGATTCATCTTTAGTGTACGAGGCTCTGCAAAGGTCTCATTCTAGCGCAATACAAACCGCTAACAGGCATATTAATAAACAGATCATCTCAGTGCGGAATATGCCCGTTTTTTGACTATATCACTTTGGGTAGGGTAGTGAAACCGGCTGGATCTTCAGAGCGAATTCAGCTGTTCAGCGGCCTCTAATACTTCGTCGACGTGGCCCTTTACCCGTACCTTTCGCCACTCCTTGTGTAGTGTTCCATTTTTGTCGATCAGGAATGTGCTGCGCTCGATTCCCATATGCTCTTTGCCATAGAGTTTTTTTAGTTTGATCACATCAAATAGTTTGCAAAGCTCTTCTTCAGGGTCGGAAATCAGCTCAAAAGGGAACTCTTGTTTCGCTTTAAAGCGTTCGTGGGATTTCATACTGTCCCGGGATACGCCAAAAATGATGGTATTAGCAGCGGAAAAGGCGTTGATCTGGTCACGAAAATCCTGACCTTCAGTGGTACAGCCAGGGGTGCTGTCCCGTGGGTAGAAATAGATAACAACTTGCTGGCCCTTCAGCGCTGAAAGCTGAATTTGTGTTTCGCTGGTAGCCTGCGCGGTAAACTCTGGGACTGGTTGTCCTTCGTTGATCGTTTTAATTCTGAGCCTCCTAGTTCGGTCTGGTTCGGTTTATGGGATGTTTGGTTGAATATGCTTAAACGGAGTAAACTCTATCATATTTTGGTTGTAGGCCGCTCCATGGGTGGCTACTCATTTTTTTCGAGGTTTGCATGTCATCATCCCCATCTTTTTCCAGTGCCGCGCGGGTGTTAATTATATTGGCGGCTTTTTTTATCGTTGCTCAAGGAATACAGGACGCGGGGTCATTGCTGGTGCAACTATTGTTAGCAATCTATATTGCTGTCATTTGCGCTGCTCCACTTGGCTGGATGGTCGACAGGCGAGTACCGGTAGCTCTGGCGGTTTTGATCTTGTTGGTTGCGCTGATATTAATTGGATTTGGTCTGGTGATGTTACTCAGCGGTTCAATTGAAAAATTCTCGCAGGATATACCGTTATATCAAAGTAAATTACGTGCCGGTATGTCATCCATAGTGGTTTGGTTGCAAGGTATGAACTTACCAATTTCAAATGATGAAATCGGTAAGTTGATTGATCCCGGAAAAACCATGTCGCTGGTTGGAACCTTGTTAAATGGCATGGGAGCAGCGTTGACCGATACTTTAGTCATTTTGCTTACTGTCGTATTTATCTTGTTTGAAGTTTCAAGCTTTACCAATAAATTGGATCTGGCTCTGGGGGGTAAGGACACCGGCTACCTTAAACGAATTGCGGATGGTATTCGTAGTTATATGGTGATCAAGACCTTTACCAGTCTGGTCACCGGTGTGCTAGTTGGTACATTACTGTGGGTGCTGGATGTTGATTACGCAATGCTCTGGGCTGTTTTAGCTTTTCTATTCAACTATATTCCAAACATTGGTTCCATCATTGCCGCTGTTCCTGCAACACTGCTTTCACTGGTGCAGTTGGGTGTACAGCCTGCTGTATTCGTTGCGTTAGGTTACGTATCTATTAATATGCTAGTTGGCAATGCCTTAGAACCAAAAATGATGGGTAAGGGTATGGGCCTTTCCGTACTAGTTGTGTTCGTATCGTTGATGTTCTGGGGATGGTTGCTTGGACCAGTAGGTGTGTTGCTGTCGGTGCCCTTGACCATGTCATTAAAAATTATTCTTGAGAATAATCCGCAGACCCAATGGATGGCAATCATGCTTGGGCCTGACAACCGTGTCAAAAAATAACCCTGCATATATTCGGCAGGTTTTTCGGAAGGCTTTGAGAGGAGGGGAGGGTGATAGAAAAAAATCGCGGCACCCGTGATCTGTTTGATCAAAGGTGCCGGGATTAGACGAAGAGCGTTTAAGCAGTGTCGTTAGACTTATCCTTGATCAACCAATGGGCTATGGCTGGCAGAAGAAGGATCGCTCCCAGCATGTTTAGCAAAAACATGAAGGTTAACAAAATGCCCATATCGGCCTGGAATTTCAAGTCTGAAAAAATCCACGTAGCTACACCTACCGCAAGGGTTAAACCGGTAAATATGATCGGTTTCCCAGTAAGGCGAAGTGCTCGATAATAGGATTCCTGCAGGCTCATGCCCTGGGCAATAAACTCCTCCAGGCGACTGTAGATGTAGATGCCATAATCAACACCGATACCTACACCCAGCGCAACTACTGGTAGGGTATTCACTTTAAGCCCAATATCCAGAATCGTCATCAGGGCGTAGCAAAGTACAGACACCAGCGCCAAGGGCAAAATGATACAGAGCGTTCCGCGAATTGAACGGTAGGTCACTACGCAAAGCAGGAAGATGGCGATGTAAACATAGGCCATAATCGGTAGCTGTGCTGCGGCAACTGCCTGGTTGGTCGCGCCAATAATACCGACATTGGCAGATGCCAGTTTGGGATTAAATTGTTCGATCGGCAGTCCGGATTCAAACTCATTGATACCATCAATGATTACCTGAATGGTTTTGGCTTTATGGTCTGCGGTGTAGACCAGAATCGGCATCGCGGTACAGTCGGCATCCATCAGGCCACCACTGGTTTCCATATACCGAAGTGCACCGCTCATATTGTAGCGATTACGTAAAATAGTCTGCCACTTGGGTGAGCCCTCGTTATTCCCGGAAGTAACAATTTTCATCGCCTCGGATAACGATGCAACCGACTGTACGCCTGGGAGGTTTTGAATATGCCAATGGAAACGATCCATTGCATCCATGATCTCATAGTTAATACAGGCATCCTGTGGTGCAGCAACAATGACCGAAAGCACATCTACGCCGATAGCAAACTTGGAGGTAATCACTTCACTATCGATGTTGTAGCGAGCATCTTCTCTCAGTTCAGGAACGCCCGCCTGAAGATCACCAATCTGTAGATCATTACCCTTGTAGAGGCCCCAGACACCAAGAACCAGTGCGACGGCCAGTACCTGAACGGCACGTTTACGGGTTGTGAGTGTTGATAAACCCCTCCACACGTTGTCCATTTTGGACTCACCCTGCTGGCGTTTTTCCCGATAGGCATCAATGTCCTTAAGTTTTACAAAAGAAAGCAGGATAGGTAGAAGAATCAAATTGGAGAAAATGATCAGCGCCACACCCAGTGAGGCTGTAATAGCCATCTCCTGAATGATACCAATGCCGATTAACAACACTGTTAGAAAACCAATGGTGTCACTAACCAGAGCCAGGCTTCCGGGAATAACCAGTCGGCGGAACGTTCGGCGAGCCGCTTCATTGCCATCTACACCCTGGGTTTCTGAAGTCACTGGCATCACAGGTTTGTGGACATCGGTTTCTTCTCCGCCATACAGGACTTCTCCCATCCAGCTACTGATCATCTGTACCCCATGACTGACGCCGATGGCAAAGACCAAAAATGGCACCAATATGCTCATCGGATCGATACCGAACCCCATCAGGCTAAGTGATCCCAGCTGCCAGATTACCGCAACAACACTACAGACGAGTGGCAGAATCATCAGTTTGACAGAGCCGGAATAGAGCCATAAAAGAACCCCGGTGATTAACAGCGCAATACCAAAGAATGCAATTACACTTCGCGCTCCTTCAGCGATATCACCAATGGATTTGGCAAAACCGAGAATATGAACCTTAACGTTTTCAGTTTCAAAGCGTTGTCGAACTTTGGTTTCAAGATCCCTAGATACCCGCTGGTAATCAAGAGGCTTACCGGTTTTGGGGTCAAAATCGAGCAGCTCAGCACGGATCAGTGCACCACTAAAATCGTAACTTACCAGTCGGCCGAGCTGTCCTGATTTGATGATGTTATTTTTAACAATATCAAGCCATTCCGGTGTGGGCTGAAATTCAGCAGGAATGACATTACCGCCGGCAAAGCCATCTTCAATGAACTCGGTAAAACGAACGTTCGGAGTGAAGACAGAGGTTACGCTGGATTTAGCGATACCATCGAGAAAGAATACCTCATCGGTAGCATCACCTAATGCAGTAAAGAATTCAGGGTTGAAAATGGTGCCGTCCTGTTGAACCAGGGCGACGATGATCTGGTTGCCACCACCAAAATCTTCCTGATATTCCAGAAGAGTTTGCATGTATGGATGTTCTAGCGGCAGTTGTTTGGCAAAACCTGCCTCCATTCTTAAGGAGGTAGCGTTATACCCCATGAATGCGGTGATCAGTGTGAATAGGGTGATCAGCAACACGCGGTTGGAAAAGATCAACCGTTCGAATGCACTGATGAAACGGTTTGTTTTCATTGGGCAATCCTTATAATTTTTTTATATGGCCAGCTAATGGTCGATTGACTCGACGCTGCATCAGTTGGCTTTTAATTTTGCAGTTCCACGAACACCAAATACCACAAGGTCAGAGTCGTTAATAGCGATAACCGAAGTAAGGTTTTCAAATCCACTGTAGGGGACTCGTTGGAAGTTTGTATCACCTTTGTTTTTGCGTAGTATGGTACCACCGGCGCCTAACAGAATGGTGTCGCCAGAAACGGTATAGGTTCCACCTAGTAGATTGGTAGTAACCCCGGTGTCCAGTTGAGTCCAGTTATCACCGAGATCGTTGGAGACAAATGCGTGGCCCCGAAGTCCGTAGACAATGATTTGGTGGCCATTTTCAATAGGTCGGGTAATCGCACCAAAAAACGATCCCACATACGGGGACTCAAGCTGTGTCCAGGTTTTTCCCTGGTCTGAAGAGCGCACCAATGTACCCGCTTCGCCTGCGATGAGAACATGCTCACCAACTCGAAGGATCGAGTTGAAGTGCCAGTCAAGTTCGCCGATCATAAAATCCTGCCATGTCTTTCCACCGTCGTGGGTGCGCATAATTAGCCCATAGGCGCCGGTTACGAGTCCATTTTTTTTGTCGAAGAACACTACATCCAGGAGCGGTTTTTCAAGGTCAGGCGCTTCAAATAACAGGTTCCAGTTTTCGCCGCCATCATGGGTGCCCAGGATGACACTGTCATGACCCACCGCCCAGCCATTTTGGTCGTCGACGAAATCGATGGCGGTAAGCAACATTTGTGTAGGCGAGTTGGCTTGTACCCACGAGTTGCCCTGATCATCGCTATAGAGGATATGCCCTCGGCCGCCAACGGTGAATATGCGATCACCAGCAGTTGCCGAGTTCACCAGCAGGGATTTATGGGATTTAACAGCAATGGTTGAGGGTACCTGAATCGAATCTGCGTAGCCCAAATTGGTGTAAAGGTAAAAAAACAGAGTTGAAACTATCGCCAGACTACGAAACGGTTTTCCGCGACTGCTCATTTAAACGGTCCTTAATATTTTTTTGTCGGGGATCCTGGTCTCAAAAAGAATGATTCCGGGATTCAGGAGACCCAGCAACCAGGTGGAGTACCTGATTGCTGGGGTAATCAATGTTATCGAATACCAGATGCTCGAAGAGCAGCTGGCGTGTAGCGGGAGGGATCAGATCTAAATGAATGATCGTCAGGTGTATCTTCGTTATCGAGCCCAACAGCAAGGTAACGACCGGATTGTAGGTCGTAGTGAATCTCGGCGGTGTTATTGTTCACCAAAATATCGGTGCTGTTATATAGATGGCCCTCAGACATTCTCCACAACTGATCGCGTTTGTCGTAATGATCCATCACGGCAATGCTCCAGGTGTCTTCGTCCATAAAGAAGACACGTTTTTTGTAGATATGGCTGGTACCCTCTCTCAGATCACCTTCGACATGCCATACACGATGCAATTCATAGCGCGCATAATCCTGGTTGATATGACCTTTTTGAATGATCTGATCAACGGTAATGTCACCATTGTGCAACAAATGAGAGTTGTAAGGGATATACATCTCTTTACGGCCAACCAGGGTCCAGGAGTAGCGGTCGATATTGCCGTTATACATACCCAACTGATCACTTGTCGCGAGGCCATCACCGCCAGTTTTGGGGTTGTCATACTGAACCTGCGGTGCCCGTCTTACTCGACGTTGACCAGGGTTGTATGACCAGATGCGACGCTTATGCTCGTCATTATGCATTACACCCAAAATCAGAATTACGCTACCTGCTTTTTTGGCTGGCGACCTAACGGTTTGAAGAAAGTAAAAAACGTCGTTCTCTCCGTCAAAGCTTTCAGTTGTATTTCCTTCCTTGGACCAACCCGATAGCAACTCCTCGGTAATTTTTGAGGTTTGGTACCTTCCGGAGCCGGTTACAACGGTAGTATTTGACCAACGGTGAACACCCTCGCGAGCCACTTTGGTAGCATGGTTGAGAATGGCTTCTGCGCCATTGTTAGGAATGGGGAAGGCCCAGGCAATTTTGGCACCTTTGAAATCGTTTCCGCTTTCGGTTAGTTCCGCAGTGCTGGCATTTTCAATAGCCGCTTTATAGACATACGGATGGTTAGAGGCACTACGTCGGGATGGATAAATATTCATCTTGTAGTCCGCATATAGCGCAAACATTTCCTGCTGGCCGGGGCTGAGCTTGTCCGCGTATTGCTTATAGTTAGCGGAGGTGATGGTGAACAGTGGTTTGTCATCCGGGTATGGATTGGGTAGCCATTCACCTTTTGCTAGCTCTACCTGTGGGAGCCCTCCAGTCCATGCTGGTATGGTACCCTCGGCATTTCCAGCGCGGATCGCGCCGGAGGGTGTTAATGGAGTACCCTCTATACCTAGTTTTGCAGCGTCTTCAGGTGAGACCTTGGCCTGTACCCCGAAGGATGATAGTGCCGCAACAAGCGCGCTTGAAACAGCTAATATTTTTGCTTTATTTTTCATGGTTATTGTCCCTTTCTAGAAGCTGTATTTGAAAGTAAGTGCGAAGAAGTCTCGGTCATAGGCCGAGTTGGCATCCTGGTTTCCCCAGTTCGCAGTGTATCCCAGGTCAAAGGTAGTGCTGGTCAGGTAGGTGGCGGTTACGCCCACTGTTACACTCTTCCGATCCTGAAGGAACGTACCATTTGGCGAGCTTCCCTTGGCATCATGCTTAAAGGTGACCGCTGGCTCCAGGGTCATATCAAAGAGCGCGTCAGAATACTCAACCTTAACCAGTGCGACGTATCCCCAGGAAACCGGGTCCATGCTTGCGAACGCGGCTGCATCTAAAGGGCCGCTACTTGGAAGATCGGTAAATACCACACCGGGTTCAACAAGAATCGTCATTTTATCCCCACCGAACCAGTTATTGGATCCACCCTGGTAGGTAATGGTTGTCTGAACTTGTGTCACGTTAGCTCTGCTGTAGTTAACTACTGTGCCCAGCCCTAGGCCGAAAACGCCGAAGGTATTTGCTCCAAGGCTCAGCGGCGTATCAGGACGGTAGGAAACTTCACCTGCTAATGAAATCCCAAGATCGCCAGGTAGATCTACGTTGAAACTAGCGCCCCACACATCGATATCTTCAGGGTAGATTATCTGGAACGAGCCTGTAGAGAAGTCCGGAGTTCCTGCAGGGTACGGAGGTGATGCAAGAAGCACACTACCTTGGGTTGCCTGGAAGAAAGGCGTATGGCTAGATTGGCGCATATAATAGAAGGCTATTTCCATATACTCCCAATCTTCCATTAGTTTGCGAAAAGCAAAACCATATTCGCCACCATCGTCAGGCTCGATATCCGGGCCTCTAGGCACAACACCAGCTGGCCCTAGTGCAGAACTTATAGTTATAGATGTTGATGAACCTTCACCAACAGCGTCGGTTGTCGAAAAAAACGTGCCGACTGGATCGATAATGGTTTCGGTCCATTTAGCTACATAATAAGCCTCAATAGAAAATTCACCTCCAAAATCGAGGGATGCCCATATCATAGGTAAAGGCAGTATGAGCTCTTTAGTTTCAATGGCGGCGCCTCGCGCCTTGGTGGCATCGATCGGATTGATGCTGTTCAGGCTATTTCCAATATAGGTACTCTCACCCCAGCTCAGCACCTGGTTGCCAGCACGAACCGATAACATTTTTTCGCCAAAGGCAAAGTTACCGTATATAAATGCATCAAGCAGCTGAAATTTATTGCCGATTTCATCTTGGCTCTTTGAAGTGATATTAAATACGCTTGTGTCCAGCCCCTGGATTTTTGCGTCGTAAATATAGTTACCACGAACAAAAACGCCTTTTGAGTTTTTGCTGAACCCTGCTTCAACCGTCAGCTTAAAGGGTGTTGAAACCAGTTCACCACTCTGCTCAAAATTCTTGTTGCTGGCGTTTAGAGGTTTGCTGGTATCAGGATCTTCTGTTCGCCAAATTCCACCGATGGAAACAGTGGTGTCAACAAATCCTGACATGCTGGGGTCGTCAAATTGAAGTTGTATCGCCTGGGAGCTTAAGGGCAGCGTTAAAAGAGCCCCTGTCCCGATTACCTTTGCGAGGGTGGGCGTTTTCCCACTCTGCTTATATCTGCTTGCGAGTTTAATCACGGGTACTCTCCTATATATTTTTAATTGTTATGGGGTGTAGCCTATAACGACTTTAGGGTATAAGCAATAGTTTATTGGGGTACTGATTTCGATCAAAAATGTTCGTTAAATAACCATTGCGACAAGCGAATATTTATGCGCACATTTCATTTTGCTCTCTGTGAGCATAACCCCTTTTTTTGTACTAACCTGAATGCATTCACTACTTAGATGGTAAAGGGAATTGTATTGTGTCTACACCGCTTGCTGGATCATTAAGTTTCGATATTTTTTCATCGCAGTTCGTGGTTGGAAATTGTTGTCAGTCGACCATCACTAGTTCGTCTATTTCTGCCGAACTAGGTAAGGCGTGCGGCAAGGCAAAAAAATTATCACTCGCAGCCAAAAACGCTCGTGCAATGGTACTGCGAGTGGGGGATAGAGCGATGGGACTTAAAGTGGTAACTGATTATTTTTCAGAGCTTGCAGATAATACTATCGCTTTGGCGGATAACATTAATAATGTCGCCAATAATATCTCGGAAGTTACTGTATCGAGATGGAGAACTGAAACCCTAATAGAACAGTTACGGAAGTCGAAAAAATTAGATGAAAGTAACTCTGCATTTGATTCAGATATTTTGAAAAAAATTTGCGAAAATGTTGGCTTGAACCTGAAGCAGGATGAGGCGACGGCTGATCAGCTAATTCGTGATCTGGAAGTTGAGTTGGAGGAAATTCAACGGCAAATGAGAGCTGCTGATGTAGTCTGTGTTACGTTTTTGCTTGAAGCAACTAAAACGGGTGAGTTCCAGGAAATTCTTAAATCAATGGCAAACAACATTAAACAATTAGCGGATGACATTAAAGCGCATGTTACTCGATCGTACACCCTACTGGAGATCTGATTTTGCAAACTCACAATATATATAAAGGTAAACACCAGTGGGTGGTTTTTGGCCGTGATGAAGGAAAACCGGATGCTATTATCGATACCAATCAATGCATGGTTATCAATGGAAACCGTTCGCTGATTATTGACCCTGGTGGAACTGAACTATTTGCTCCAATGTTGTCCGCGGTGCTTCAATATGCTGATATAGAGGAGATTACAGACCTTTTTGCGTCTCATCAGGACCCTGATATTATTTCTTCCCTGGGTTTGTGGGATCAGGTTCTTCCCCACGCGACCCTGCATGCTTCCTGGATTTGGGAGGGGTTTATCCGGCATTTTGGTATGGGAAATATTCCTTATCAGGCAATTCCTGATTCTGGTGGTATTTTAAGTTTGGGGGATCTTGATTTGCAGTTGGTACCCGCGCATTTTTTACATTCATCCGGGAATTTTCACATCTACGATCCTGTTGCTAAAATCCTTTTTTCAGGGGATGTTGGTGCATCTTTAGAGCAATCAGGTTCGCCAATGTATGTAGAGGATTTTGAAAAACAGACAGAATTTATGGAAGCTTTTCATCAGCGCTGGATGCCTTCAAATGAAGCGAAGCTAGATTGGATTAACCGGGTTCGAACACTGGATATTGAATTAATGGTTCCGCAACATGGGCGAATTTTTAGACGGGAAGATGTTCCAAATTTTTTGGATTGGTTCGATGAGTTGAAAGTAGGGATTACAGGGTAAAATAATTGATCTAAAAAGAGCTAATCGAACGATCTAAATTTTTCTTCTCTGTTCGGTTAGTCTAAAATTTCAACGAATCAATATTTGTAATCGGATAACCAATTCTACCCACCAATAAAGACTCCTTCGCGAAGCCTGTATTGGTTCGGTTTACTGTCCTGTCGCCAGACCCTCCCTTCGCGGATCTGCTCCTCCCGTTAAGTTACCTTCGGGGCCTATTTTGATTCCATGTAAGCCGCTGTTTAGGTCTCGAATATTTACGGTATGGTTCATCATCTCCAGTGCTGCTTTTTTTCCTTCAAGGTCTGAGCCTTTTTCAAGATCGGTAGCCCCGTTTCGGTTTCCGAAATGGGGGAGATTAATTGCATCTTGAATAGATAGGTCCCAATCTAGTAGTGCTACAAGTGTTTCGATAACATAATTGATAATTCGGCTTCCTCCGGGGGAGCCAATTAATAATACTAATTCTCCATTTTTATCGAAAACCATGGTGGGTGCCATTGAGCTTCTTGGACGTTTCCCAGGCTCGACTTTGTTGGCTACTGAGGTTCCGTTAGCCTCGGCTGCAAAGGAAAAATCTGTAAGTTGATTGTTTAATAAAAAACCATCGACCATCAGGGATGAACCAAATGCCATTTCGATGCTGGTGGTGACTGATACGCCGTTTCCTTGTTTGTCAACAATAGAGAAATGGCTGGTTGAAGGTAGTTCGGGCGAACGGGCTGTGGATCGTGACATAACACCTGCTGGGTGGCCAGGTTTAGCCTTGCCCATGTCCTGGTCGAGGTTAATGAGCTGGGCTCGATTCTTCGCATAGAGCGGGTCTAGCATTGCACGAACCGGTACAGACACAAAGTCGCTGTCAGCGATATAGGTATTGCGGTCCGCAAAAGCCAGGCGTTGTGCCTGGGTGATAATGTGGATCGATTCGGTTGACAGGGGTTGCATCGCGGGTAAATCAAAGTAGCTCAATATCTGCATAGTTTGAATGACGGTTAATCCGCCTGAGCTGGGTGGGCCCATGCCGCAAATTTTGTAGCTTCGATAGGGTGCGCACACCGGTGGGCGTATTTTGGCTTCATAGCTGGAAAGGTCCTCCAGGGTAAGCTGACCAGGGTTGTCTAGGTCATTGTTTACTTTGTCTACAATATTCTGGGCGATTGATCCGCCATAAAAAGCAGCACTGCCTTCCTCTGCGATCCGTCGCAGCGCATCAGCGAACATCGGGTTTTTAAGTTTTTTCCCGGCCTTGATCGGTTGCTCATTCGGAAAGAAGTATTGGCGGGTAGCACCACTACGCTTTAAACCAGGGTTAATACCAGCAGCTACCAATTTTTCTAACCGAGGCGAAACTGTGAAGCCTTTTTCTGCTAATTGAATCGCATCCTCAAATAACGTAGCCCAGGGTAGGGTACCGTATCGTTGGTGGGCTTTTTCAAACATCTTCAGCACACCAGGTACACCAACGGATTTGCCGCCGACGACTGCTTCTATCCACTTCATCGGTTCGCCGTTGGGTTGATGGAACAGGTTGGAGTCTGCCTGGCCAGGCGCTGTTTCACGCCCGTCGAAGGTCACCAGTTCCCTCTTGCTTTGATCCCAATACAGTAAAAATGCTCCGCCGCCGATGCCTGAGGATTGTGGCTCTACAAGGTTGAGCACCAGCTGAACCGCGATAGCAGCATCGATGGCATTGCCGCCTTTGGATAAAATCTTTGATCCGGCTTTGGCGGCATAGGGGTTTGCAGCGCTGACCATAAACTGCTGGCTACTGGCTTCAGTTTTCTGGCTTAACCCGGTTGCTGCTTCCGGGTCGCGATCCTCTCGCTGGGTTGGGCTAATTGAGCAGGAGGTAAGTGCTGAGAACAGTGCAGCACCAATGATGCCTGCTCTAACAAACCGTGCGGCTCGTGGCGTCTGTGTATACATAACGATTTCCTGATGCGTTGGGTAGATATTGTAAGGCTGTGTGTTTTGAATGAGGGTGTTTGGGGGCGGGTCAATTAACCGTTGTATCACCCCAGCCACCGCCTCCGGGTGTCGCTATTTTAAGCACATCCCCTGCTTTAACCTTGAGGCTGCATTTGCTATTAAGAATTTCACCATTTAGGCAGTTCTCACCGGGTAACCCTTCTGAGCCACCATTTAATCCCCAGGGTTGGGCTGTTCGGCGTTCGGTGAGTAGGGTGACCTCGGTGTTTTGCAGGAATTCAAATTCTCGAATGATACCGTTGCCGCCGTGATGCTGGCCTTCACCTCCAGATTGGCATCGAATGCTGTAACGCTTTATCCGGATCGGGTAATGAGCCTCCAGGCTTTCAACCGGGGTATTCAGTGTATTGGTCATGTGGGTTTGCAGGGCGTTTAGTCCATCACAATTGGCGCTGGCCCCCATGCCGCCACCGATGGTTTCGTAGTAATCCCACAGCTCTCCGCGAGCAGAATCACGATTGCCCATCGCGACGTTATTCATACTGCCGTGACTAGCCGCCGGAATTTGATCCGGTATCACCAGGGCCAATGCGCCCAGCACCACGTCAACAATACGGCTGGAGGTTTCGACATTGCCCGCAGCTACCGCCGCGGGCCTTTGTGCATTGAGTAATGATCCTGGCGGAGCCGTAATAGAGATATCTTCAAAGGCGCCAGCGCAGGAGGGCATTTGGTCCGGCATCAGGCAACGAAATACGTAATAAACAGCCGCCGCAGCGACCGACAGCGGGCAGTTGATATTGCCATCAACCTGATGGGATGTGCCGGTAAAATCAGCGTGAATTTTGCCGTTGTTGATGGTGAGCTGTAGGACAATTTTGATATCGGTATTTCCCGCCCCATCGCTATCCATGAGGTCTGCAAAATTGTACGTGCCATTGGGAATGGCGGTAAGTACCGTCGAGCTGAGTCGTCGGGCGTACTGGTTGAGTTTGGTTAAACCGCTCTGGAAAGCCTCGAATCCGGTATCGGAAATCATCGCTTCAAGTCTGGCCAGTCCGGTTTGGTTGGTGCTGATTTGAGCGGCAAAATCGGCAAGGGGCAGGCTGTTGAGTGAAACCGGGCCATCTTGTGCACCATCAATTTCGCCGAGTAGATCCAGGGTTTGTTGTTGCAGTACTCCCTGTTTTAAAATCCAGCTTGGCGGAATGATGATGCCCTCTTGCGCAAGGTTTGTAGAAAGTGGCATTGAGCCGGGTGCATCACCACCAATATTGGCATGGTGAGCGCGATTGGTTACAAAAGCTACGAGTTGCTGCTCTATAAATAGCGGCGCGACCAGCGTCACATCGGGCAGGTGAGTACCACCGAGAAAGGGATCGTTTAACACCAGCATGTCGCCGGGTTGCCAATCCATGGCGCTGACAATACCCTCCATCGCATAGGCCATGCTACCGAGGTGGACGGGAATGTGGGCTGCCTGTGCAAACAGCTTGCCCTTCGCGTCGAATAGCGCACATGAAAAATCGAGACGATCCTTAATATTGGGAGAAAAAGAGGTGCGCGCCAGCACCAGCCCCATCTCCTCACAGATCGCTTCGATTCGGCTACTGAAGATGCTTAATTCGATCGCGTTCATGTTTTACCTAAAGGTCATTCGGGACGTCGTTAGCAAAAAGTAACGATCTCGTTAAGGTCTGCCCGCTCAGTTACCAGGCTGTTGATAGGAGCATCGGTATCCATATACCCTAATGCCATTCCACAAAATACCATTTGTTCATCGGGCATATCTACAAATTCGGAAATGGTTTTATGCCAGATAGCCCAGGCCTCCTGTGCGCAGGTGTGCAGGTCATACTCCCGCGCTACCAACATAATGCTCTGTAAAAACATACCAAGATCCGCCCACTGGCCTAAACCCATCTGCCGGTCGATAGAAAAGAACAGCGCAGATGGAGCACCAAACAGCTCAAAGTTACGAGCGAATTGCATCATTCTGCCGACTTTGTCTTCACGTTTGATATCCATTGTGGCGTACATATCTTCGCCGCATTTTGAACGGCGGGCCTTGTATGGCTCGGTAATGTTCTTGGGGTAGATATCGTATTCAGTTCCTTCGCCCTTGGGGTTTTGAGCCACTTTTTCGGCTACGGATGATACAAAGGTTTGTAGCTTGTCGCCGCTTAATACATATACATGCCAGGGCTGTAAATTACCGCCGGAGGGTGATCGTTTGGCTTTTTCGAGAATCTCTCGAATAGTTTCCTGTGGTACTGGCTTATCAAGAAATGCACGGCAGCTAATACGACTTTGTAGTGCTTCAGATACGTTCATTGGATCTCATCCCTGTTTGGTTGTGCCTTGCGGGCAGTTATCGAATTATATTGCTCAACGAGTGGCTTTGAATTTCGCTCATCAAATTACCATTGGCGGTAGGGGTGATACAATAGACAGTCTTCACAGCATCAGTAATTATCTATGAAAATATCATTCCACGGAGCAACTCAAAGTGTGACCGGCTCCTGTCACCTGGTGAGTTGCGGCGACAAACGTATTTTGATCGATTGCGGCCTGTATCAGGGTGGTCGAGAGATCGAAAATGAAAACCACGGTGATTTCGGCTTTGATCCGGCGGAAATCGATTATCTACTTCTGACCCACGCGCACCTTGATCACTGTGGCCGCATCCCCTTATTGGTGAATCACGGTTTTTCCGGCGAAATTATTACTACTGCGGCAAGTCGTGAACTGGCTCGTTTAGTTATGCTGGATTCAGCTCACATTAACGAAGAGGAAGCCGCCAGGCGGGTCAGGCAAGCCGCTTGGCGTGGTAGAGATGTCACTGGAATTAAACCGCTTTATACCACGATAGATGCCCTCAATAGTTTGGACTACTTTGGGCACACGGCACAATATGAGACCCCCGTTCGATTAGGTGAGCATGTTCAGGCCACGTTTTTTGATGCGGGCCATATTTTGGGGTCAGCGAGTATTTTGTTAGAGCTTGAGGAAGGTGGGAAGCACAAGCGTATCCTGTTTTCAGGTGATATTGGTTACAGCGGCCGCGCAATTTTACATGACCCCAAACCACCTGCAGATGTTGATGTCGTGGTGATGGAAACCACCTATGGAGATCGCCCCCATAAACAACTACTACCCTCGATAGATGAACTCTACGAAGCGATAACCGATACCTTTGACCGGGGTGGCAATGTTGTGATTCCAAGTTTTGCACTGGAGCGAACACAGGAGATCCTATATTACTTGCGTGAAGGCATTGAAGCAGGCCGCCTGCCACATTTTTTGCAGGTGTTTCTGGATTCGCCAATGGCTATTTCAGCCACTGAAATTTTCCGCCGACATTCAGAGTGCTATGACGAGGAGTCTGAAAAACTGTTTCTGGATGGTAAAGATCCGTTTGGGTTCCCCGGCCTACATTTTACTCGTGACCCATCCGAGTCAATGGCGATTAATCGAGTCAGTTGCGGAGCTGTCATTATTGCGGGCTCAGGTATGTGTAACGGTGGAAGGGTTCGCCACCACTTTAAACAACTACTGTGGCGTGAAAGCAGTAGCGTAATCTTTGTGGGTTACGGCGCCACCGGCACGCTGGCGCGGGCTATCATCGACGGCGCAGAGACCGTAAAACTGTTCCGTGAAGAGGTACCTGTTAAGGCTAAAATATATACTCTGGGTGGCTTTTCGGCCCATGCAGACTGCAATGAACTTCGTGCCTGGCATAAAAGAACCGGCTCACCTGAGCGGACGTTTTTGGTACACGGAGAGATCAATGCAATGAGTCAATTTGGCCGCTCGTTAGATTGCCCAAAAGTAGAGATGCCCGAGTTACATCAGGAATTTTTACTCTGATCGATTTGATCAAATCAAATTATTAGAACCCCAAAAACACCCTATCAAGAACACCTTATATCGAGGAAACAATGAGTACAGAAGCACAGCTGAAAACCCGTAGTGAATCAAAATGTGAATTGTGTGGCGAGACCGAGAGTTTAAGTGTTTATGAAATCCCGCCGAATTCGAATGGTGATGCCGATCAGTGCGTATTGATTTGCGCCCACTGTAAAACTCAAATTGAAAGCAGTGACTCGCTCGACGTTGATCATTGGCGCTGCCTGAACGACAGCATGTGGAGTCAAGTTCCCGCGGTTCAGGTAATGGCCTGGCGAATGCTCGATAGACTTAGCGATGAAAGTTGGGCTCAGAATCTGCTTGAGATGCTCTACCTGGATGATGAAACCCTTCATTGGGCGACGGCGTTGAGTGGCGGTGATGATGAGGTCAAGCACCTTGATAGCAACGGTGCGCTGCTAGAGGCAGGGGACACGGTCACCTTGATTAAAGACCTAACCGTCAAGGGAGCAAATTTTACCGCTAAGCGTGGCACTGCGGTGCGAGGTATTTCTCTGGTGGCCGATAACCCCGAGCATATAGAAGGAAAGGTATCTGGTCAGCAAATTGTTATTCTAACCAAGTTTGTTAAGAAATCCTCCTAATAGATTGTTATTTATCATTTTATATGCCTTTTAGCTGGTAGGTTTTGAGCTTTTTTTTTGCTTTTTCTAGATCGATTTATAGCTCTGGATCTTGCTGGATTTCTTGCTGGACGAGCGCTTTGATTTTTACTGCTTTTTCAAAATGATCGAGTTCGTGAGTGAGAATCCACCAGTGTGCGGCTTCCATCAGTAACTCAGGATCGCTGTTTTTATTGGCAAAAAATGCGTAAAAAGAGAGGCCGACTGTCGGCCCCTTTTTCGCAATTTTGTTATCGCAGACCGCTACAATGGTTCTCCGTAAGCTTTCTCTCATCGTTATTTGTATGCTCTGCGTTTAGCGTGGTGGCTTCGATTGGCCTCGGGTACCTTTAGCTGTTCGCGTTGATCTATTTTTCCCTGCAGCTTTTCCTTTTTTATCTCCCGTCATATTCCCGGGCTTCTGCTGTGCTTTCGGTTTTTCGAAGTGGGTATGGGTTGTCATGGCAGGACGGCCGTATTTTTTGTGGGATGGCTCACCGCCGGTTCCTTTAGGCTGCCAAGCTGGAATCAGGTGTTGTTTGCTATTCCCGATGAGGTCAGTTCTTCCCATCTCCTTTAAGGCTTCGCGCAGCAGCGGCCAATTATCTGGATCGTGATAACGTAAAAATGCTTTATGTAATTTCCGCACCCCTGCTTTACGTGGGACAGGGATCGGTTCCCGTCGTTTTAACGGAACCAGTGGGCTTTGTTGGCTGTGATACATGGCTGTGGCCATGGCCATAGGGGTAGGCAGAAAGGTTTGTACCTGGTCAAGGCGGAATTTATTTTTCTTGAGCCATAGCGCCAAATTCAGCATATCCAGATCTGTGGTGCCGGGGTGTGCGGCAATAAAATAAGGAATTAAATATTGCTCTTTACCGGCTTCTTTGGAGAATTTTTCAAACATTACCCGGAACTCTTCATAGCTGCCGATGCCGGGTTTCATCATGTTCGACAGAGGCCCTTCTTCAGTATGCTCGGGGGCGATCTTCAGGTATCCGCCAACGTGGTGCGTCACCAGTTCTTTGACATATTCCGGTGAGCGTACTGCCAGGTCGTAACGCAATCCCGATGCGATCAATACTCTTTTAACTCCGGGAAGCTCACGTGCTTTTTGATACAGATGGATCAGTGGCGTGTGATCGGTATTGAGGTTTTTGCAAATACCGGGAAATACGCAGGATAAACGTCGGCAACTGGATTCAATATCGGGGTCTTTGCAAGCCAGACGATACATATTGGCGGTGGGGCCGCCGAGATCCGAAATGGTGCCGGTAAAACCTTCGGTTTTGTCACGAATATTGCCTATTTCATTGAGGATAGATTGTTCTGAACGACTCTGAATGATCCGACCTTCATGTTCGGTAATCGAGCAAAACGTACAGCCACCAAAACAGCCGCGCATGATATTGACGGAAAAGCGGATCATCTCCCATGCCGGGATTTTGGCATCGCCGTAGCTTGGGTGTGGTTGCCGCGCGTAGGGGAGTTCGTACACCCAGTCCAACTCTTCGGTTGTGAGAGGAATGGGCGGCGGATTAATTTGTATTTCCCGTGCACCTTGATCCTGAATCATAGGCCGTGCATTACCGGGGTTGGATTCAAGGTGTAAAACTCTGGATGCATGGGCGTATAACGGTGGATTTGAAAGTACCTGACTGTAGGAGGGCAATCTAATCAGGGTTTTTGAGCGGTCTTTGGTTTTTTGGTAGGTGCCGAGTTGTACAACCTGAACACCGCTGCTCTCCGGGTTAGTTCCAGTTGTTGGCTGCTGGTCGCTATTTTGATCTGCACTTTGACCTGTGTTACAGGAGGCATCCTTATTGTTTGCTTCCTTCATTTCATAGGGGTCTGGGTGCGGGTCAATTTTCCCAGGGGTATCAATAGTGGTGGAGTCTTTTATGATCCAGTCTTGGATTGAGTCAGGGTTCTTGCGGACAAAGACAGTGCCCCGCAGATCAGTAATCTCGCTGGGGTGTTCGCCGCCAGCGATACGATGGGTCAGCTCAACCAGTGCTCTTTCGGCGTTACCGTAAAGCAGGATGTCTGCCTTGGTATCCACCAGGATCGAGCGTCGCACCTTATCAGACCAATAATCGTAGTGCGCTGCTCGGCGCAGGCTTCCTTCTATGCCGCCTAGAACCACGGCGCAATTTTTATAAGCTTCACGACAGCGTTGTGTGTATACAATGGTTGCACGATCAGGCCGTCTATTCGCTTCACCGTTGGCGGTATAGGCATCATTGCTACGGATTTTTCGGTCAGATGTGTAGCGATTTACCATCGAATCCATATTGCCAGCAGTGACACCAAAATAGAGATTAGGTTTTCCTAGTGCTTTGAAATCATCAACTGTGCGCCAATCGGGCTGTGCGATAATGCCCACTCGATAACCCTGTGCTTCCAGAAGTCGACCAATCAAGGCTGCACCGAAACTTGGATGATCTATATAGGCATCACCGGAGATCATGATGACATCACAGCTATCCCAGCCGAGTTCATCCATCTCTGTGCGAGTGCGGGGTAAAAAAGGCGCCGGGCCATAACATTCGGCCCAGAACTTACGGTAGGAAAAAAGAGCTTTAGCTGTATTCATCTGGCAATTTTACCTGATTATTTTCTTGAGATCAGTTTTGTAAAACCCCATGAATCAAGGGGTTAGCTATTATTGACTGGCACGAATATGAGTACGCATGAATAAGAGGAAGATGATGGATAAGATTAGTACCCCTTTAGGAGTTATCAGCTCCGAAATAGAAGGGTATGGCACACCTTATATTAGATCCCATGGGCTCACCCACAGTGTTGATGAGGATAAAACTTCCGGACTGTACGACTGGAGTTCCCTGACTGCCCGTTGCCAAATAGTGAGGTACGACGCGCTAGGTCATGGCCATTCTCCGGGTACTTTTGATGCGATTGATTATCACTGGTCACGGCTGGCCGACGATATTTTCAGGGTCGCTGATTTTTATCAGATCGATCAATTCATAGCAGGGGGCGCATCCATGGGTAGTGCATCCTCAATCTATGCGGCGCTAAAACGGCCAGAACGTATCAAAGGATTGGTGCTGGTTATTCCACCGACCGCCTGGGAAACCCGTCAATCACAGGTTGAGATGTATGAGAAACTAGCGTTGATGATTGAGAGCGATGGTATTGATAAATATTTAAAGCTACAGGAAAAAATACCGTTAAGCCCGCCGTTTCTGGCGGATTTAAGTCCGGGCTACAAAGCGTTACGACGACAGCAATTAAAGCAGATGGATGCGACCTGTTTACCCGCGATATATCGCGGTGCCGGGGCATCAGACCTTCCCAATATTGAACTGCTAAAGAGTATTTGCTGTCCAGTTCTGGTGCTTGGCTGGCACGGCGACACTGGTCATCCGGCATCTACTGCTGAACGACTGATTGAAGTCTTGCCGAAGGCGCAGGGCTCTATTGCAAACTCTGCCGATGAAGTGCGGCAATGGCCGAGCCAGGTTGGTGATTTTATCGAATTGATTGCCTGACTCTCGCAGGTTTTTCGCGCTTAAATAGCCATGTTGCATGGTGGTGCGGATGGTTATATAGTGAATCTTGATTTGAGGCAGCCACCGCTGCCTTTTTGCGTTTTTGGGGTTGTTCGTTTTGTTACGAAGCCCCCTAATTACTGAAAACAGGGCGCCACTAAAAATAGTGATTTTCTTGTGAGAGCAAGGAAGCTCCGCGCGCAGACCCGCAGTGTGTAAGTTATACATGAGGAGTCGAGCACGGAGCTGACGCAGCTATCGCGTGAAAAGTGCATTTTAGAGATGCCCACGAGAGTCATACGACAGGAAGAGTGAGAATGATCAGTCCGATCATGAATACCTATAAACGTTTACCAGTCGCCTTTAGCCACGGAAAAGGCATTTCAATATACGATACCGATGGCAATGCATACCTTGATGCTTTGTGCGGTCTAGCGGTTACTGGGCTGGGGCACGCTCATCCTGCAGTGACGGAGGCCGTTTCTGAGCAGATTGGAAAGGTGAACCACACCTCGAACCTTTATCAGATTCCAAATCAACAGGAGCTTGCAACTCGGCTGGCCGCAGTGTCAGGCATGGATAGCTGCTTTTTTGGAAACTCAGGTGCAGAAGCCAATGAAGCGGCTATCAAGCTCGCTCGTTTGTATGGCCACAATAAAGGTATTGATCTGCCGACGGTGATCGTCACCGAAGGTAGTTTTCATGGTCGAACGATGGCGACACTGTCTGCAACCGGAAACAGAGCTATACACCAGGGTTTTGAACCCCTGCTAAAAGGTTTCGCCCGAGCGCCCTATAACGATGTAGCCGCGATTCGAGAGATCGGAAAAAACAATAGCGATGTTGTAGCGGTTCTGGTTGAACCGGTAACCGGTGAAGGCGGTATTGTAATTCCCGATTCAAACTACCTGACCGAGCTGCGCGAGTTATGCGATCAAAACGGCTGGTTGCTGATGCTTGATGAAATTCAAACCGGTAACGGCCGAACCGGTAAGTACTTCGCTTATCAACACACCAATATCCTCCCTGACGTCGTGACCACCGCAAAAGGGTTAGCCAATGGTTTACCTATAGGGGTCTGCATGGCGCGCGGTGACGCAGCAACCACACTAAAAGCGGGCAATCATGGCTCTACCTATGGTGGTAACCCTCTGGTTTGCGCGGCTGCCTTAGCGGTAATGGACACCATCGAAAAAGATCATCTGATTGAACGCGCTGCCGAGTTAGGTGAGCGCATGTTAGAAGGTTTTAACGCAGAGCTTGGCGGGGCCAGTTATATCAAAGATATCCGTGGTTACGGATTGATGATCGGAATTGAATTAACTGAGCCCTGTGCTGAATTAGTTTCGTTGGCTTTGGCTACCGGACTGCTCATTAATGTTACGGCAGGTAGTGTGATTCGATTATTGCCGGCGTTGATTATGAGCGATGATGAAGCAGACGAGATTGTCAGCCGTCTGAGTAAGTTAATTAAGGTTTATGTCGGCGATGATCGTAGTCGTCCGAGAGTGTAGGGTAGAGATATGACTGTACGTCACTTTTTGACTCTCCTGGATTTTTCCCCTGCTGAGCTGATTTCTGTGCTGGATCGAGCTGATCAATTGAAACAACTTCAGCGGGATAATGCGCTTCATGAATCTTTAAAAAACAAAGTATTAGGGATGATATTTGAGAAATCTTCGACTAGAACTAGAGTTTCTTTCGAAGCGGGTATGAGTCAGTTGGGGGGCAGTGCAATATTTTTGTCACCCCGAGATACTCAGTTAGGGCGCGGTGAACCGATTGAAGACAGCGCTCGAGTATTGTCAGGTATGTTAGATGCGGTGATGATTCGCACCTTTGGGCACGAAATTATTCAACAATTTGCCAAATACTCAAAAGTGCCGGTGATCAATGCCCTTACCGACGAATTTCACCCCTGCCAATTGCTGGCGGATATGCAAACGTTTCGGGAATTCCGTGGCAGTATTCAGGGCAAAACCGTTACCTGGGTTGGCGATGGCAATAATATGTGTCACTCCTACATCAACGCCGCTCGACAATTTGATTTTGAATTAAATATTGCAGCACCTGAGGGATATGCCCCGGACACTGAACTTGTTCAGCAAAACAAACAGCGAGTAAATTTAATCCCCGACCCGCAACGGGCGGTTAAAGGTGCTGATTTGGTGGTTACTGATGTATGGGCATCAATGGGGCAAGAGGGCGAGAGTGATCAGCGTCTTTCAGCTTTTGATGGCTTTCAAATAACCCCCGAATTGATGGATCACGCTAACAGCGATGCATTGTTCATGCATTGCTTACCCGCGCACCGCGGCGAGGAGGTCAGTGCCAGCATGATGGATGACAGCCGTGCGGTAGTTTGGGAAGAAGCGGAAAATCGTCTCCACGCTCAAAAAGCATTGTTGGAAGCCTTGTTGCTGAATTAGTGTCGGGTTATTGCTACATGCTTGAACGGTAGCGACCCAAAATAGTTACAGATATGTGACGCTTGGGATGATCGTCATATATCTGTCATACAAGCCGGCTTTAATTGCCTTTTGAGTCTGTGCACAGGAGACCCTATGTCTCACGATATTCTTATTGTCGAAGATGAACCCGATATTCGCGAGATGTTACGCTTTTCACTTGAACGTGCCGGCTATAACGTTCAAGAAGCAGCGGATGGCGAGTCTGCGCTTGAGTACCTCAATAATAAAATCCCTCATTTAGCATTGGTAGACTGGATGTTACCGGGAATCAGCGGTGTTGATCTGGTGAGGCGGATTCGCGCCGATGAAACCATTCAGGACTTGCCAATTGTGATGCTTACTGCGCGAGGGGGGGAATCTGACAAGTTGGCCAGTTTTGAGCGAGGCGTGGACGATTACATCACCAAGCCGTTTTCTCCGAAGGAGTTGCAGGCTCGTATTAAAGCTGTTTTGAGGCGCAGCGGTCACAACGAAAGTGGACAGCTGATAGTGGCTGATATTTGTCTGGATACCAGAGCTCACCGCTTGATGATTGCGGATCAAACCGTTCACATAGGCCCGACCGAATACAAAATGCTGGAATTTTTGATGCGTAATCATGGTCGAGTATTTTCACGTGAGCAATTGTTGGATCATATTTGGGGACGCACCATCTACGTTGAAGAGAGAACCGTAGATGTTCACATATTGAGAGTACGAAAATTGCTCGCACCATTTGGCTACGATCGTTTTATCCAAACTGTTCGCGGGGCAGGTTATCGGTTTTCTGAGAAGGATTAATCGGTAAAGACCTTTTTATTAAAGGTGCTGAGTTGAACCGTCTTCGAACCTTTCGGGAAACTGGGTGCTTTTAAAATAATGGCGATCGAATAGTGCAAAAATTACTGGCTATGGAGCTCCGGCGTTTACTGATTATTCTGTCAGTGAGCTTTGTGGTTGGGTGGATTGTTGACCAAGTCCCGGGAGCGATGGTAATTGGATTGCTGTGTTATTTTGGTTATCACTACCGACAAATAAAACGCCTGATTAACTGGATCGAAAGACCTAGCGAGGAATTGCCCGATCTCACTGGTATATGGGAGGGGATGGCTTACCGAGTTTATCGAATTCGACGTAGGTCTGAATCTCGTAAAAAGCGAATATCAAAGCTTTTAAAGCGCTACCAAATGTCTACCCAATCGCTTCCCGATGCCACGATTCTTCTGAATCAAGACGATGAGATTGTCTGGTTTAATCTTTCCGCAACCCGGCTATTAAATCTGCAACACAAAGATATTGGCCAACCGCTGGCACGCCTTATTCGCGATCCTGGTTTTGTGGTATTTTTAAAGTCGGCAGAGCTCGACTCAGCCCCCCTTGAAATTGTATCGCCGATTGATGATGAGGAATATCTTGATATACGCGTAGTGCCCAGCGCCTTTGATCAACGTTTGGTGCTTGTTCGTGATATCACCCATATTCATCGTCTTTCTGAGATGCGACGAGACTTTGTGGCTAATGTATCCCATGAATTACGAACACCCCTAACCGTAGTGATCGGGTACCTGGAAACGATTGATGATCTTGATGACCTCACGGCTGAAGAACTACATCAGCTAGTGACTAAGATGAACAGTCCAGCGCGTCGCATGAAGTCTCTGGTTGAAGATCTATTGCAGCTTTCACAGTTGGATACAGGAGTGATACCTCCAGCGGCGCAGTGTCCAAGAATTGAAGTGCCGGGGCTATTGAAATCAATAACGCGTGAAGCTGCTCAAATCAGTGCCGGCAAACATCAGATCGAAGTTGAAATCGATCCTACCGTGAAGCTACTAGGTATCGAAAAAGAGATTTACAGTGTATTTAGTAATCTGGTGAATAATGCTGTGCGTTACGCCCCTGAGGGAGGCATCATACGGGTGGTGTGGAAGGGCACACCTGAAGGTGCTTTATTTCAAGTGATCGATAATGGAGTAGGTATTGCTCCGGAGTATATTGATCGTTTAACAGAACGTTTTTTTAGAATTGATGTGGGGCGGTCGAGGGACTCGGGCGGGACTGGTTTGGGATTGTCTATTGTTAAGCAAGTGCTGAGGCGTCACGATTCGGAATTGCTGATTGAAAGCGAACTTGGTAAGGGCAGCACCTTTAGTTGCCTGTTTCTAAACGAGCGGGTTGCACGCACGTAGGTAAATGTACTGGTGATGTTAGCGTGGTTTGAGTTTTTAATTCCCTCTGTTGTAACCCGTTTGTCACATATCTAAACCATACTATCCAGACTTTAAATTAACTGGTAACGGGGATCTCACCCATGAAATTGAAGAAATTGGCTCTGGTTTTAGGGCTTTCAACCGCTGTGTCAACCACTTTGGTCCAGGCAAAAGTAAATGTCGACCCAGATCTTCATAGTTACACTAAGTCGCATGGTGTTTCAGGAAACCTCTCAAGTGTTGGTTCAGATACCTTAGCTAACTTGATGACATTCTGGGCTGAAGAGTTCAAGCGTCAGTACCCAAATGTGAATATTCAAATTCAGGCAGCAGGCTCCTCAACAGCGCCACCAGCACTGACCGAAGGTACATCTAATCTCGGACCAATGAGCCGGAAAATGAAAAGCAAAGAGTTGGCTGCATTTGAAAGTAAACATGGCTACAAGCCTACGGCTATTCGCGTTGCGATTGATGCTCTCGCCGTTTATGTTAATAAAGATAATCCGATCAAAGGTTTGACGATACCGCAAGTTGATGCGATTTTTTCGGCGACTCGAAAATGTGGTGGCGTCAGTGATATTACAAAATGGGGTGATCTGGGTCTGAGTGGTTCGTGGACTAACCGACCGATCCAGTTGTACGGTCGTAATTCAGTATCAGGCACCTACGGTTATTTTAAGAAGAAAGGCCTATGTAAAGGTGACTTCAAAAGTAATGTAAACGAACAGCCCGGGTCAGCTTCAGTAGTACAGTCGGTTAACACCTCACTAAATGGTGTAGGTTATTCTGGAATCGGCTATAAAACTTCAGGCGTGCGTGCAGTACCGCTAACTAAAAAATCAGGTAAGCCGTTTATCGCTGCCAGTGCCGAAAATGCACTTAATAAAACTTACCCGCTTTCACGTTACCTCTACGTTTATGTGAATAAGCATCCGGAAAAATCGCTCGCGCCACTGGAGAGAGAGTTTATCAAACTGGTTCTTTCTAAGCAGGGTCAAAATGTTGTGATCAAAGATGGCTACATCCCACTGCCGGCAAAACTGGTAGAGAAGCAGCTGAATCGTTTGATGTAATATGCCATGCAAGTCAGTCTCGATGTTTCAGAGACGATGCAGTAAAAAGGACCGCACTCTGTGCGGTCTTTTTTTGTCATCAAATTAATGGTTGTAATAGCGCTGTCATAATAGTTAGTTAAATTTATTAGCATCAACAATACATAGTAATGTGTCTTATAAAGTTAGGGAGTTTAACGAATATGTCGAATAAGTTTAGCAGGTTTCGTATAGCGGCTGTATGCAGCACGTTTGTATCGGTTCTCTTAGTATCTGGTTGCGAGACAATGACATTTAATGATCAGAAAACAAAAATTAAAAAAATAGAAGAGACCGAAGTGGCGTCGATATCATATAACGTTGATGACTATTACGAAGTGGAGCATGAAGGCCGTAATTATATTTTTGACGATAAGCATACATATTTGTCTTTTCTAAGTGTAGGTGAAACACCCTATAGGCTAACGCGAATTGGTGCAGGAAAAAATGGCGAGACCATTGTTTTTGGTTTAACAAAAAGAGACAAAAAGAAGACTAATGGAATCGGTAGCATAATGATGTATGACAATGCTATTGAGGGTTCATCTGAAGAGTTTTATGCGGAAATATATCGTGAAGGTCGAATCTATGTTTTTGATAACTGGAAGGATGTCCAGTCTTTTCGTAGTGTTGGTGAAGCGCCTTACCGCTATACCGATATTGGTTCAGGACCGGATGGCAAAACAGTCGTTTATGTGTTGAATAAAGCCAACAAAAAGGTTCGGCCAGATGCTTTGATTTCTCGCTTCAGGGCGGTTCATCACCTGTGATGACGATGAGTTAACGTCATCACATAGATGATTGTATAATGATGGTCAGCGATAAAAAAAGGGTGCCTGGTTAGGCACCCTTTTTTTATTTAAATTTCCTGGGCTTCTATACTTGAGTTTGCGACTTGTTCGTTAGATAGCGTTAGTATCTCTATCGAGAACTGTTGGATATCCTTTGAATTAGCAATAAGTCGCGCTGCCCTTGCGGGCTGTTCATCAGGCTGGTTTTCAAACAACAAGCCAAGTTTACGATTTTCCTGATACAGGCCCGGGGTAGTAACAATTTGCCATTCCTGGGCTTGATCAGATACAGACTGCAGTAGAAGGCCGTTCCGAGGATATGCGTCTACCGTAACCTTATCGTTCGCTTTCACTGAAACAGGATAAATGTGGCCTGGAATATATTTGATGCCGAGATTTATCCGCTGGCCGGATTGATCCGTAGTGCTCCAGCGCACCAGCGCTAGTTTAGGCGCGTTTACCATGCCCATTTGGTTTTCATAGATAAGGACGAGTTGACCAGGGCCTAGCTCACGCTTAGCAGCGGCAGGAAGCGAAACGTGGGCTCCGGTAGTGCTTTCATCAGTAATTTGACCTTCTAAAAGATCGCTAATTTGTTCGCGAATTTGTATTACTGTATCGGCTGATTGGCTGACAAGGCAATGAACGTCACGGACCCCATAGGTAAGTTCAACTGTTTTATTTGTTTGGACTCGTTCTTCGTTACGCTGGCTTGTTTGAAGCCAACTCTCCGTTAGATGACTAAGTAGGGAGCTTCTAATCTCTGGTGGAGTTTTTCCAAGCCCTGCAACGCTCGAATCGGGATTACTTTGAATTTTTTGCAAATGCCCGCTCAGAATCTCATTTAACGGGTCTAAATCCAGAGCTAACATATCAGTAGCCTGTTCAAACCAGCGGTAACTTTGCGGTTTCTCATCACCTTTTAATTTAATTACGAAACCGGAATCCGGCGCGGTATTGGGCTCTAATGCTGTAATAATTGCATGGTGACTATGCTGTGAAAGATAGTTCCAGATATGCATTATTTGATTAGATGGGAGTTGATACGGATCGGAAATAGCAGTGATTGATGTTTGTAAATACAGCCCCTCGATACTATTAGCAAGGATATCGAGCCCTTCAAATTCCTGGGGGTGCCGCAATAATTTTTTCGAACGCGCATATGCGTACAGTTGGTGGATATCGCCCCAAAAATATGCAGTTTTTGTCTGATGTTTTTGAAATTCGATAAATAAAGTGATCGAAGAAAAAGCCATTGCATAATAAACGCGCTCAGCAAGTTTCCTGGTTTTAAAGCGATTTTTTTCAGGGAAGGTTAGTAGAGTTAGCTTGTAGCCGAAGCTCATTTCTCGGCAGAGCTCTGATAATTTGTTTCTGGCCTTATCGAAAGTCGAGGCTTGTCTGTGGTTTTCTGGATTTATTAAGTGATCGAAAAACATTTGAAAGGAAGGTAGAAAACAACCCAATAGTTCAAAGCGAAGGTTAGTGGCGATTTGAGTTCTATTGATTAGTGCTAGTTTTTCGATCGCCTGATCCAAGGCTTGATGCATGTTACCATAGGGCAACTGGTCCAGTTCCTGTTTTAACTTTGCAGTGTTAGTAGAAACAAGACTGTTTTTGATCGCTTGCTCGTCCGGGAGATGGAGTTTCAGGTCTTTAAGGTTCATGGAATTCACAGGTTAAACAGATCCAAGTACAGGTGTTTTTGTTTTTAAGATGTTGTATAAAAAATCAGCAATTCGCAAGCAGAGAGCATGCTCCACTCCTTCGTCCATTATAACCATCACACTGAGTTTGTGCGTAGCCGCAATTGTCTCAGGGTGCAGTAAACCTGATTTTGTCGATGCCGCAGGAGAACATGGAAGCTTCAAAGATTTTCAGGGCAAATGGCTGGTCGTTAATTACTGGGCAGAGTGGTGTGAACCCTGTCGAGAAGAGATCCCGGAGTTTAATCGGTTTGCTCGCAATCATAAAGATAGCGCTGAGGTATTTGCCGTCTCCTATGATGCGTTGTCGGCTGAGCAGCTGGCAGCACAGGCAGAACGAATGAATATTGAATATCGCGTACTAACGGGCGACCCCGCAGTAATACTAGGCTTTCAGAAACCGCAGGTGTTGCCCGCGACCTATATTCTGAAACCTGATGGTTCTTTTTATAAAGAGTTGTTGGGGCCACAAACTGAAGAATCGATCAAGGCGCTTTTGTTCTCAGTTGAATAAACTCACCGCATCGCTGGATATGCCTCCCTCATGTAAGCGTTCGATTGTTGTAGTTAGTTTAAGTCTGTTGCTGCTATGTATATCCGCATGGTCATTATCGGCGGGAGCAAGCTTTCTGGGCTTTGGTGAGCTAATTGATATTCTATTTGGTTCGCAGACCGGAATCACCGGTACAATTGTTTTGGAGATCCGTCTTCCCAGAATACTACTATCCGTTTTGGTAGGTGCGGGGTTAGGGGTTAGCGGGGCGGTGATACAGGGTTTGTTTCGTAACCCGCTAGCAGACCCGGGTTTGATTGGGGTTTCTGGCGGAGCTGCGCTTGGTGCCGCCTGCGTATTGGTGCTAGGGCAAGAGTTACTAGCGTTTTTTTGCTTGCCTGTTAACCTTCTGTTGCCCATCGCCGCCTTCGCTGGAGGTCTTTTGGCGACGTTGTTGGTCTTGGCTTTTTCATGGAGTGCGATGACAGTATCCGTGGTTGCGATGTTGCTGGTGGGGTTGGCCATCAACACAATGGCAACCGGTGGTATCGGGTTACTGACCGCGCTATCTGATCAGGATGGTTTACGAAACCTGACCTTTTGGTTGCTCGGTAGTATGGCCTCGGCAGATACGGATAAGGTGCTGATCGCTAGTGCTGTGATTGTTCCAGCGTTGTATCTGCTGCTGCGTGATGCATCGAACTTAGATTGTCTACTGTTGGGTGAATCCAGTGCCCGTACGTTAGGTGTACCTGTTTCGGGTTTGAAGTTTCGGCTGGTTTTATTGTCCGCGCTGGTTGTGGGTTGTGCGGTCGCGTTTACCGGCATCATTGGTTTTGTGGGTTTGATTGTGCCCAATTTACTTCGATTTGTAGTTGGGCCATTACATAGGTGGCTGTTGCCCGCATCGGCGGTTTTTGGCGCATTGATATTGGTAACGGCGGACCTATTGGCACGAACCCTGTGGTTTCCCCGCGAACTACCAATTGGGGTGTTGACCTCTTTGATTGGTGCACCTGTTTTTATCTTCCTGATTGCTCTACAACGCAAAAAAGGTTTGCTGTGAGGTTAACGGCTCGGAACCTGGACGTGAAAATAGGTGAAAGCACTATTCTTGATGGAGTCGATTTTACTCTGGATGAGAAGAAATTGGTGGCGCTTGTTGGCGCTAATGGCTCCGGAAAAACCAGCCTGATCCGAACATTGAGCGGCGAGTTAATCCCCTGTGCAGGGGAAGTATGCCTTGATGATAAAGAGCTTTCGCAATGGAAACAGGAAGATCGAGCGACCACAATGGCTGTGCTGTTCCAGCAGACACCGGTGAATTTTGATATTTCAGTCAAGCAATTAGTTCGACTAGGCCGACATCCTTATCCATATCAAAAACAAAAAAATCGTGAAATCATTGATGATGTGATGGATTGCTTGGGCTTAACTGCTATGGCTCAACGCAGTTTTCTATCCCTGTCAGGGGGGGAGCAACAGCGAGTGCAGATCGCGCGAGTACTCGTTCAAGTTTGGGAAATAGGCTCGGAAATGGATGGGATTTTAATGCTGGATGAACCCCTGGCTGCGCTCGACATTGTTTACCAATATCAACTGCTACAGCTATTACAAAAGCTGCGAAGCACGGGGCTCTCTATTCTCCTGAGTATCCATGATCTTAATCTGGCATCTCTTTTTGCTGATGAGATGGTTTTACTCGATCAGGGTAGGGTCGTCGCAACGGGTATGCCCGAGTCAGTATTTACAGCACAAAATCTCCAGCAAACGTTTAAACAGCCCGTCGAGATTATAAAGCACCCCGGCACTGGGCGGCCACAAATGATGTTTAGTGCCGAGTATTAAAATAGAGTGGTATCGGAATAGAATAGAGCGGATTCAAATTGCATTAAAGTGGCCTATAAAAGGCTGATCGATAAAGCCATTCAAATAATAATAAAGCAAAGAGGGTTTCGATATGATTGCAAATGAACTCTGGCAGCAATTCGGAAGTTTACAATATCAGGATATTCCTCAATCAACTCGCATCGTCGCCAAACAATGCCTGCTCGATTGGATGGCTTGCGCGGTCGCGGGTAGCACTGAGCCACTGTCTGATATTCTTCGAGCTGAATTTGCGGATGCCAACGGTGTCTGTTCAATTATTGCGACCAACCTAAAAACATCGGCGCAAGCTGCAACCTTGATAAACGGTGCCGCGGGCCACGCACTTGATTTTGACGATACCCATATGGATCTGGGAGGTCATCCATCGGTGCCGGTGGCCCCAGCGGTTTTTGCGATGGCAGAACAGTTGCAAGCCTCTGGTCAGCAACTATTAACCGCTTATGTGGTTGGGCTCGAAGTAGAATGCAGGTTGGGCATCTTGATAGGTGGGCAGCATTACGCAAACGGTTGGCACGTTACTTCCACTATCGGCATATTGGGTGCGGTCGCTGCGGTTTCTCATTTGCTGGCTTTAACTGAGAGCCAATTTGCCAACGCCTTTGGCCTTGCGGTTTCTCAGTCAAGCGGATTAAAAGCCAATTTTGGTACCATGACTAAACCGTTTCATGCGGGTCACGCAGCTGAACGCGGGCTACTATCTGCGCGTTTGGCCCAAAAAGGGTTTACGGCTAACGGCGGTAGCTTTGAAGGTAATCAAGGGTTACTTGAAGCTGCATCGGGTGGAGTGCTTGATCGAAATGCCTATTTGGCGAAAAAAAATCAATGGCTAACCGAGAACACATTGTTTAAATACAATGCTGCCTGCTATCTGACCCATGCGTCCATTGAAGCCCTCAAACAGATGGGTGATTACGCAAACGCGACTCATTGCCACTCTATTGACCTGTTTGTAGATCCATCGCTGCTCAATGTGTGTGGTATAGAAAACCCCGCTACAGGGCTAGAAGCAAAATTTAGCCTCAGAGCCAATGCTGCAATGACCATCGTAGGGTTGGATACGACTGACCCAGCTACCTATTCGGATGAAAACTTGCAGCACCCTGAGGTCCAGGCAGTTTTGAAAAAAGTACAGATAAATACCGATGAGAGTATGGGGAGCACTCAATCAAAAGTGCTATTTCATAATACCGACGGTAGTTCACAGGAACAATTTTACGATACCGGCATTCCCGCAACCGATCTGAAGAACCAGCAAATTAAACTGGAAATGAAATTTGAAAACCTGGTAAGGCCAGTACTGGGAAAAGATACTGAAGGATTAAAGCAATCTATATTGGCTATCGAATCCGCAGATACGGTAGCCAATATCTGGTAGCTACCGCATGGCTATAGTGCCCCTAGTTAAAATACCTTGAATTATTTTTGTTCTAATCATTAGTCAATTTTATGTTTTCCTTTATCGAACAAATACTTACTGATCTTAACTTCACGTTTTGTGGCGTCGATGAGGCGGGTGCGGGGCCACTATGTGGTGATGTTTTTGCGGCAGCGGTGATTTTGAATCCACAGGCTCCCATCAAAGGGTTGGCAGATTCAAAGAAGTTGAGTGAAAAAAAACGCGAAAATTTGTATCCGGAAATAAAGGAAAAGGCACTTTTTTATAGCGTGGCCCGCGCAACTGTTGAAGAGATTGATTCTATTAACGTATTGCAGGCGCGAATGTTGGCGATGTCCCGTGCAGTGCAGAGCCTTAAAACAAAAATTAATTACGTAATGGTGGATGGTAACCGGCTGCCTGAGCCATTACCCGGTATTGGTTTTCCCTGGATTGGGGGTGATCAGTTATTAGCATCGATCATGGCGGCATCGATCTTGGCTAAAGTCGACCGCGATCACGAAATGATTCTGCTGGATGAAACCTATCCGGGTTACGGTCTAGCCAAGCACAAAGGGTATGGTACAAAGGTCCATCTTGAAGCGTTGGAACGTCTTGGGCCTACCCCTATCCACCGTAAAAGTTTTGGTCCGGTGAAGCGTTTATTAGGTTAGCTATTGCGTATTCACGGAGCGGGGGTGGTTCTCTAAAAACTTGCAGGCTGCTTTTTAAACGCAGCCTGCAAGTTTTTCCAGCGACCTATTAAGCCAAAGATCAATCAAAGAATATAGCGACTTAAATCTTCATCTTTAGACAGTTCGCCCAACTGTGATTCCACATAAGCTGCATCAATCTTGAGTGGGCTGGACTCAGATTCTGGCTGCTCAGAAGCTTCAAAAGAGATCTGTTCGAGCAGACGTTCTAGTACAGTGTGAAGGCGTCGGGCACCGATATTTTCGGTGTTGTCATTTACCTGCCATGCAATTTCAGCAATCTTTGCAATGCCTTCGGGCTCAAAATCCAGCTCAACTCCTTCGGTTTTTAACAGCTCGCGATACTGCTTGGTGAGGGATGCATCAGGCTCGGTCAAGATACGTTGGAAATCTTCAGGGGTGAGTGCTTCAAGTTCAACACGAATAGGTAGTCTGCCCTGTAACTCTGGAATAAGATCCGATGGTTTCGCGAGGTGGAATGCTCCGGAGGCAATAAATAACATATGGTCGGTTTTTATCAATCCATATTTCGTGGTCACTGTGCAGCCTTCAATCAGCGGTAACAGGTCGCGTTGTACACCTTCGCGGGATACATCTGCACCGCTGCTTTCTGCACGTTTACAAACTTTATCGAGTTCATCTAGGAAGACGATTCCATTTTGTTCGGCGGATTCGATTGCTTCTACTTTTAGCTCATCTTCATTGATTAGCTTGGCGGCTTCTTCGTCGCGGAGTTGTTTAAAGGCGACGGAGATCTTCATTCGACGTTTTTTGCTTTGGTTTTTGGAAAGACTGGAAAACATATTTTGCAGTTGCCCAGTCATCTCTTCCATGCCCGGTGGAGCCATAATTTCTACACCCACCGAAGGGCTGGCGACATCAATTTCGATCTCTTTGTCGTCGAGTTTTCCTTCGCGTAGCTTTTTGCGGAATATTTGCCGGGTATCAGAGTCTGTTTCCTGCTCATCATCGGATGTGCGGGCAGGGGGGAGCAATACATCGAGAATTCTGTCCTCTGCGGCATTTTCTGCCTCGAAAGAAACATTTTTCATTTTTTGCTCGCGCAGGTTTTTGATTGAAGTTTCAATCAGGTCACGAACAATGGATTCTACATCCCTACCTACATAACCCACCTCGGTAAACTTGGTAGCTTCAATTTTGATAAAGGGGGCTTTAGCCAGTTTAGCAAGACGGCGGGCGATTTCAGTTTTGCCTACGCCGGTTGGCCCAATCATCAGAATGTTTTTGGGTGAAATTTCGTCGCGCAGTTCCTGATTTAGTTGCATTCGTCGCCAGCGGTTACGAAGGGCGATGGCGACGGCACGTTTTGCGGCATCCTGACCGATGATATGTTTGTTAAGTTCGTTGACGATTTCGCGGGGTGTCATTGAAGGCATGCTGTTCTCTTTTTTGGTTCGGTGTATGTCGGGGCTTGATCTTGCTGACTGATATGGATTTAGTCTGTCTGCTGTTCGAGCAGTCGCTCGACGGGTTCAGCATCCAGCTCTTCTATCGTGCGGTTGTGGTTGGTGTAAATACAGATATCTGCGGCTATACCAAGTGATTTTTCTACAATATCGCGGGCGCAAAGCTCGGTGGAGTCGAGTAAGGCGCGGGCTGCAGATTGCGCAAACGCGCCACCGGAGCCGATGGCAATAAGACTATCTTCAGGTTCAATAACATCACCGTTACCGGTAATGATGAGGGAGTTTTTGCTATCCGCTACCGCTAGTAAGGCTTCTAATTTGCGCAGTGCCCGGTCGGAACGCCAGTCTTTAGCAAGCTCAACAGCTGCCCGTACTAATTGGCCCTGGTGCTTTTCGAGTTGTGCTTCAAAGCGTTCAAATAGGGTGAATGCATCGGCGGTACCGCCGGCGAACCCTGCAATGACCTCACCGTTGTACAGGCGTCGTACTTTGCGGGCGTTGCCTTTCATAATGGTGTTGCCAAGGGATACCTGGCCGTCTCCGCCGATTACAACTTTGCCGTTGCGACGTACAGAGAGGATAGTGGTGCCTCTATATTGTTCCAAAATGGTTCTCCGGGGAAAATATCAGATATGGGGTTTGTTCGAAGGTTATCAAGGGTAAATAACGAGCAAGCTTGTGATAGCCTGGCTGATATTGGAAGGTATTTGTTCGGTTATTTTTTGATGCTGAGGACCAATGAATCCGTTCCATTGCGCGAGAGAATATTTCTGGCTTGATTCATCACCCGTTTAGAATCAAATGGGCCGATCTGAACGCGATGCCAGGTGCTTCCTGAGCGGGTCACAGAGTTGATTTTGGTGTTGCTGAGTCCTTTCATGATGAGGTCAGCGCGCAGCTGGTCGGCATCCGACAGTTTGCGGAAAGAGCCTGCCTGGAGCATGTAACGTTGTGTCGAGCTTTTTGAGTCACGGGCTGGTTCAGGGCTCAAATCAATTTTTGTTTGTTGCTTTGGCAATTTGTCGTAAAAGGTAAACTCAATTTGGTTTTTGAGTTTTTTTAAAGAGGTGGTTGGGTTTTTTGCTGTCTTATCAGAAGACTGCTCTTTTGTATCAGGCTGAGCGGCTTGGGCTACAGGGGTATCGGGGCGATCCGCTACTATCGCCAGGTACAGTAACGGCCCCAGAATCACACCAACGACCAAGCCGGCAGCAAAATTTCTCCAGGGGGTAGCCTGGTTTTTTGCGCTATTTTTTTTCTTTTGTCTGGTTTTGCCTTTTTTGGCAAAATCGTGGGCCATGTTAATAGCTACTCAGGATTATTTTGATGGGCAATGTTATGGGGCTGCATGTTTGAAAGTGAATGGGTCAAGTCAAGCAGCAGCGCACCACGATTTTACATGGATTCGGGTGCGGATACGCCTAATAGAGTTAGTCCGTTACGAATCACCTGTCCTGCGCAACTGTAAAGCGTCAAGCGAGCATTCCGTATCTGCTGATTTTCCACCAGTACTTTATGTTCTGTGTAGTACCCGTGAAATGTACCAGCTAGCTCACGTAAATAGTGTACCAGCTGATGGGGTTCTCCAGCTTCTGCAGCTTTTAGGACCGTCTCTGAATAGAGCGACAGTTTATTGATCAGTGACTTTTCCAGAGGTTCAGTCAAATGATCAAGGTGATATTGCTCTGGGCTTGAATCCCATGCTACCCCTTCTTCCTGAAGCTTTTTCTTTACGCTGGCGATACGTGCGTGGGCGTATTGAATGTAATATACAGGGTTGTCCTTGCTCTGTGATTTGGCAAGTTCAAGGTCGAAGTCCATGTGTTGTTCAACCTTACGGGTTACATAGAAAAAGCGCGCTGCATCGTTACCCACTTCATCGCGAAGTTCACGAAGGGTGATAAATGAACCGCTACGGGTCGACATTGAAAGACGCTCTTTACCTCGGTATAAAATGGCAAATTGCACCAATCGAATTTTTAATCGATCGGGATCTTCCCCAAGTGCTTTGAGTGCAGCTTTAACACGAGCCATGTAGCCATGGTGGTCGGCCCCCCAAATATTGATAACCTCCTTGTAGCCGCGTTGGAACTTATCAAGGTGGTATGCGATGTCCGAGGCAAAATAGGTGGGTTGGCCGTTATCGCGTTTTACCACGCGATCTTTATCATCGCCAAAATCAGTAGATCGGAACCAGAGCGCGCCTTTCTCTTCGTATGTGAAACCGCGGTCCTTTAGTTGCTGGATGGCAGTATCTACCTTGCCGGATTCCATCATCGCTCGTTCTGAAAACCAGCACTGATAGGTAATACCAAACTCTTCGAGGTCTTGTTCAATGTCATTTTTGATTTGGTTGAGGCCGTAATCGAAAACAATGCGGTAATCGGTGTCCCCAAGTAGTGCCTTGGCACGTTCGATGAGTTGATCGATATGCTGCTCTTTGTCGCCACCGGCTGGTTCATCAGCGCAGACATTTTGCATGACGTCAGTTACTGGGTAGACAAACTTTGAGGAATAGGTTTTAACCAATTGATTTGCAAAATTAATTACATATTCGCCCTGGTAACCATTGCTGGGAAAAGTGACCTCTTCACCCGATTGCTGTAGGTAGCGTAGCCATACACTGGCAGCCAAAATGTCCATCTGGCGGCCCGCGTCATTGACATAATATTCTCGGTCAACCTGATATCCGATAGCTTCAAGCAGGTTGGACAACGTTTCTCCGTAGGCAGCTCCGCGACCGTGACCAACATGGAGTGGGCCGGTTGGGTTAGCGGATACAAATTCGACCTGAAGTTTTTGTCCTGCACCTTTTGTTGAACGACCAAACTGATCCTTTTGCTCGAGAATTTCATGGATGACCTGAAAGCCACCCTGATCAGTTAAAAAGAAGTTGATAAACCCCGGCCCAGCGATCTCGACCTTTGATACCCAGGGGGAATCAGGTAAAGATTCAGTTACCAACGTAGCCAGATCACGGGGTGATTTGCGCGCTGGTTTGGCCAGTATCATTGCGATATTGGATGCAAACTCACCGTGGCTTTTATCTTTGGTGTTATCGATCTGAATGCGGGGTTGTAGACCTTCAGGGAGTGTACCCTTTGCTATGAGGTCAGCAACGGCTTGCTCGATCAGTTCGGCAATTTTCTGCTTCATGGATGGTTTACTTGCTCGCTTATAACAATGGCCGGTTCTCAATAGCCGCTATGGGGGTATATGAAAGATATACGACTGATAGAGGGCTAAATCAAAAAAGGAGCATTACACCACAGCTATTGCCGGGTTGTAATGCTCCTGGGATCTTTCTATTGGTTACAGAAAGAGAGGCTTATGGCAGTAGGTCGGAAATGGCATCCCGTTCTTCGCAAAGCTCTGTTTCGGTTAAGGTCATTCTTTCGCGGCTAAAGTCGCTGATTTCCAGCCCTTGAACAATCTCGAAATCACCATCTTTGCATGTGACTGGGAACGAATAGATCAGGCCTTTTTCAATGCCGTAGCTGCCATCGCTATGAATCCCCATGCTTACCCAGTCATCGGCTGGTGTGCCTAGCGCCCAGTCACGGATGTGACAGATCGCTGCATTAGCGGCTGACGCTGCACTGGATGCGCCACGGGCTTCAATAATAGCTGCACCACGCTGTTGAACCTCGGGGATAAAGGTATCTTTGTACCAGCTTTCATCAACCTGGCCTGCGGCAGCTTTTGCTTTTACGGTGGTTTGAGAAAGATCAGGATATTGAGTGGCTGAGTGGTTACCCCAGATGGTCATTTTGGTGATATCGGTAACGTGAGTGCCGGTTTTTTGCGCCAGTTGAGTCATTGCACGGTTGTGATCAAGCCGGGTCATTGCAGTGAATTGACGAGGGTTGATTGAAGGTGCGTTGCGCTGAGCAATTAGTGAATTTGTATTTGCAGGGTTGCCAACTACCAGTACTTTGATGTTTTTGTTGGCTACAGAATCGATCGCTTTACCCTGTACAGAGAAGATGGCTGCATTGGCTTCGAGCAGATCTTTACGCTCCATGCCTGGCCCACGTGGGCGCGCGCCAACTAACAGTGCGTAGTCGGTATCTTTAAACGCAACGTTTGGGTCATCGGTCGTGATGATCTCCTGCAGTAATGGGAAGGCACAATCGTCCAACTCCATTGCAACGCCCTTAAGCGCGTTCATGGCAGGGGTGATTTCCAGCAGTTGAAGAATAATTGGCTGATCAGCGCCCAGCATGTCGCCGGATGCGATGCGGAAAAGTAAAGCATAACTGATTTGTCCTGCAGCACCGGTAATGGTAACGCGTACAGCTTTTTTCATTGCAGAAATCTCCTGTTTAATTGTCGAAATATTGGGACTATAGAAGGGGGTTTACACGTGTTGATGCTATAAAGCGCGGATTCTAGCATTTTCAGATACCAAACTGAATGCTGGCTGACTATACAATCGTTTTTATTGTGTTTATTGAATCGTACGCCGGAAACGACTCTATTGTTCGGGTTGAAAAGTCGTTCCCAGGGTTGGTCAGGTTAGTTTTAATCTGGCATCGGGGTAGGGCCTAAAAAGCGAGTTTCCTCCTGCGCCTGAATAGTACGGTCATCAATGGCTTCAACTCGGAAGTGAACCTTGATATTCGAACGGTTTATCTTCGCAGGGTTAATCTCTAGCTGGACGGGCAGGGTAAGGTGCTCACCCGAGGCTACGGTGATCTCTTTTTTGCCGATGTATTGAAGCTGGTCATCTCCCTTTATTCCGAGGCGGTAGCTATGTTGCTTCTGATCCATATTCATGATTTTCAGGCTATAGGTATTGCTGATATTTCCTGTCGATGAATACCCAAATAACTGATTGCGGTCACGAATAATATCAAGCTCTAGCGGTATTCGTGTCGCTACTTTATAGCCAAACGCAAATACCATTATAAGCATGACGATCCCGTAGCCGATGAGCCGAGGCCGTAGAAATTTAGTTTTTCCACCCTCCAGTTCATGCTGGGTGGTATAGCGGATTAGCCCTCTTGGGTAGTCCATTTTATCCATAACTTCATCGCAGGCATCAATGCAGTGAGCGCAGGTAATACATTCGTATTGAAGGCCATCACGTATGTCGATGCCGGTTGGACACACCTGCACACAGACTGAGCAGTCGACACAATCACCCAACCCAAGGGTTGCCGGGTCGGCGCTCTTTTTTCTGGAGCCGCGAGATTCTCCGCGTTTGGCATCATAGGAGACGATGAGTGTATCCTGGTCAAACATGGCGGATTGGAACCGGGCGTAGGGGCACATATATTTGCACACCTGTTCTCGCATCCAGCCGGCGTTGATATAGGTTGCAGCGGTAAAAAATAGCACCCAAAAAACGGCCGCCGGGTGAGCTTCAAACCTGAATATTTCAGGGATAAACTCTGTTAAAGGTACAAAATAGCCTATAAAAGCGAACCCGGTAAAAAGCGCGAAGGACAACCACAGGCCATGTTTGAATGTTTTTCTGAAAAATTTATTCAGGCTCCAGGGTTGCTTATCCAGCTTCATGCGTTGGTTTCTCGAACCCTCTGCAAATTGCTCCATCCACATGAATATAGATGTCCAGACGGTTTGAGGGCAGGTATAACCACACCAGACCCGACCAAGCCAGTTAGTGAAAAAAAACAGCGCAAAGGCAGCTATGATCAGCATCCAGCCAAGCAGAAAGAAATCCTGAGGCCAAAAGGTATAGTTGAAAATGTGAAACTGACGTGCGGGCAAATCAAACAGAATCAGAGGGTGACCCTGCCAGGAAAGCCACGGCATTAAAAAATAGCCCAGCAATAGAGGCCAACCGGTAAAGACTCGAATTCGCTGGAAAAACCCGCGAATCTCCCGGGTGTATATTTTTTCCTGTTTTTCGTAAAGGTTTAATTCTGTTGAGTCGTTAACACTGGCATTTGAAGGCGCTTTAGGGTCAATGGTTTTGAGTGGTATTTTTTGATTCATATGTGCGATCCAATCGGTGTTGGATATAGATTAGCGGAGATTGCCGGGTTAACTGTTCAATTTGGATAACAGATCAGCGGTAATCAATATCCGATAGCAAACTTCTGCATAGCGGAGCGTAAATAGAGAGCGGGGCAAAACATGTCCGCTTTTATTACCATTTACCGGAAACAATAAACGGAGCATAGGCTCCGTTTATTGTCAGCTATAAAACGTTACGAGACGATTATTGCTGGCTAGATAATGAAGAGATATAAGCCGCTAGTACATGGATTTTCTCCTTGCCCAGCAACTCTTCATGGGCGGGCATTTGGCCGAAGCGCCCGCTTCGGATGGTTTCTTCAATTTTGTTAGGGCTGCCGCCGTATAGCCAGATCTTGTCAGTGAGGTTAGGGGCGCCCAGCAGCTGGTTGCCTTTTCCGTCCGGACCGTGGCAGGCAATACACATGGTTGCGAAGGTGGTTTTTCCTTTTTCGGCCAATTCAGCATCTGCTTTCATACCACTGAGGCTGGCAACATAGGCTGCTGTTTGCTTGACTCCATCCTCTCCAATAACCGCACCCCATGCCATCATTTGTCCCTGGCGGCCTTTCAAAATACTGGTTTCAATGGCTTCTGGGGTGCCGCCGTATAACCAGTCGTTATCCCTTAAGTTTGGGAAACCTACACTGCCGGTGGCGGCTGACCCATGGCATATCGAGCAATTATTGGCAAACAATCGTTGGCCAGTTTTTAATGCTTCCGGGTCGGCCTTGAGTTCATCAAAGCTCATCGCCCCATAGCGTTCAAATATGGGAGCGTATTCAATCGTAGCCTGGTCTTGTTCAGCCTGCCATTGTCCGGCGGATGTCCAGTTCAGGTAGCCTTTGAAGTTACCCAGTCCGGGGTACAGGATGAGATAGGCTAGTGCAAAAACGATGGTCAGGATAAACATCCAGTACCACCAGCTGGGCAGAGGGTTGTTGTATTCCTGAATACCATCATATTCATGACCGGTTGTAGGGTCGTCAATATTATCAGCGGGTTTAACGCTGACCTGGTTTAATTTCAACAACAACCAGGTACCTGCAATACAACCAAGGGTAAGGATGATGATCCACCAGTGCCAAAAGCTACTCAAGCTACTCATTGTCTTTTTTCTCCTGTACCTTTTTCTGGGCCTTTTGTTGGACCTTGTTCTGGTATTGCACGATTTCATCATCGTCAAACGGTAAAAATGCATCTTCATCAAAACGCCCTTTGCGTTTTGAGTTGTAGGCCCAAAAACAGATACCTAGAAAGCTGGCTAACGCTAAAACTGTTGAGAGACTCTGAAGTTCAATTTGATTCATAACTGATACCGTCTCCATTTACCGTTTGTCTTTAAGTACTGTGCCAAGGTTTTGCAGATAGGCTAACAGTGCATCGATCTCTGTCTTTCCTCTTACCTGATCATTAGCTGTGCGGATTTGCTCATCTGTGTAGGGGACCCCGACAGCACGTAGTGCAGTCATTTTCTTGTCCGTAATCGGATCATCAATGGTGTTGTCAAATAACCATGGAAAAGCAGGCATGTTGGATTCTGGTACAACATCCCGGGGGTTAAACATGTGAGCACGGTGCCAGTCGTCACTGTAGCGTCCACCTACTCGAGCGATATCGGGGCCGGTTCTTTTTGAGCCCCAAAGGAACGGGTGCTCATAAATACTTTCACCCGCAACCGAGTAATGTCCATAGCGTTCGGTTTCGGCACGGAACGGCCGAATCATCTGGGTATGGCAAACATGGCAGCCTTCTCGAATATAGATATCGCGCCCCTCAAGCTCTAACGCCGAGTGTGGCTTTAATCCTTTGACAGGTTCGGTAGTGGCTTTGTCAAAAAACAGTGGTGGTATTTGAACCAGTGTTCCAAAGCTGATCGCTACGATAACCAGCACGATCATCAGCCCAATATTCTTTTCAACGATTTCATGATTCATGTTGTGTTCCCCCCTAAGCGGCATTCGGCTGAGTAGTGGCATCGGATTCCGGAGCCATTCGAATGGTCATCCAGACGTTGTAAGCCATAATGAGCATGCCGATGAAGAAAATGGAGCCCCCCAGGAATCGCACAAAATAGGAGGGGTAGCTTGCTTCTAATGAGTCAACAAAGGAGTAAGTGAGGGTGCCATCCTGATTGACAGCGCGCCACATCAAGCCCTGCATGATGCCGCTGACCCACATCGAAGCGATATATAAAACGGTTCCGATGGTAGCGAGCCAGAAGTGAAGGTTGATAAGAGCAATGCTATACATCTCTCCCTGCTTTCTGCCAAACAGGATTGGTATCATGTGGTACATCGATCCCATCGAAACCATAGCAACCCAACCCAGAGCACCGGAGTGAACATGACCGATGGTCCAGTCGGTATTATGTGACAGGGCGTTCACAGTTTTGATAGCCATCATGGGGCCTTCAAAGGTCGACATCCCATAAAACGAAAGGGATACAATGAGGAATTTGATGATGGGGTCGGTACGTAATTTTTCCCAGGCACCTGACAGTGTCATGATCCCATTAATCATGCCGCCCCATGAGGGCGCTAGCAGAATCAAAGACATCACCATTCCAAGGCCTTGTGCCCAGTCAGGCAATGCACTGTAGTGGAGGTGATGTGGCCCAGCCCAGATATAGATTGCTATCAGTGCCCAGAAATGAACGACCGAAAGTCGGTATGAATATACAGGCCGCTCAGCTTGTTTAGGTACGAAATAATACATCATACCGAGGAAGCCTGCGGTCAGGAAAAAGCCAACTGCGTTATGGCCATACCACCACTGCACCATTGCATCGATAGCGCCTGGATAGAATGAGTAAGACTTCGTAAGACTAACGGGAATGGCTGCGCTATTAACGATATGCAATACCGCAACGGTTATGATAAAGCCACAAAAAAACCAGTTAGCTACGTAGATATGTGAAGTGGTTCGTTTAGCGATGGTGCCGAAAAAAACAATAGCGTAGGAAACCCATACCACAGCAATTAATATATCGATAGGCCATTCAAGCTCAGCGTATTCCTTGGAGCTGGTAAGCCCCAGGGGCAGGGTGACGGCTGCTGACAAAATCACAAGCTGCCAGCCCCAGAACACAAAAGTTGCGAGTCGCGGAGCAAATAGCGCAGTTTTGCATGTGCGTTGCACGATATAAAAGGAGGTCGCAAAGAGTGCGCACCCTCCAAAGGCAAATATTACCGCGTTAGTATGTAGTGGTCGCAGGCGACCAAAATGGGTCCAGGGCAATCCAAGATTCAGTTCTGGCCACATTAGTTGTGCGGCGAGGATTACCCCCACCAACATGCCAACGATGCCCCATACGATCGTCATAATGGAGAATTGCCGCACAATCCTGTAGTTATACACCGGATGGTCTATCGCATTGCTCATAGTGAAGTCCCGTTATACGGTTTCGGTCGATTAATTTGCGCGTGCATTATGTAGACTTTGATGAAGGTGTAAATTGATACCCGTCAATAAAACTGGATGAATAATGCCGCAGGTTAACTGCAGGGCTAAATGATAGCGATAAAACTGGAATATATATATATTTGATTGCCCTGTGTGGCTTTCTAATAATATTCCGTGGCTGCAGTTAAGGCTAGCTAACCACTTATTTTGCTGATCGAAAAAGAGAGTCAAATTGATATGCTATATAGCCACATATTTTCAACACATCATGGGATGGTTATCTAGGTATAGCAAATGGAGTTGTTTTGCCCGGTTTTATAATTCAAGTTAGTTATCCAAACACATCAGGCTTTTAAGAATGGATATTGATCGAGCGGATCTTAATCTGCTTTTATATTTAGATGCACTACTGCGCGAACAAAACGTTACCCGAGCAGCTCAGCAGTTGGGAATAAGTCAGCCCGCATTAAGTAATGGTCTGAAACGACTACGTGAATTGTTTGATGATCCTCTGCTGATTCGTTCCAGGGAAGGCATGACCCCAACAGAGCGAGCTATTGAACTGCAACCACAGGTTAGAGAGGTGCTTTCACAAATCAGCTCAATCTTGCAGCCGGAGCAGCAATTCATTCCGGCCGAGAGTCAGCGGGTATTCCGCGTGATGGCATCGGATTACGCTGAGGCAACGCTGTTCCCGGCGCTAGTAAAACGGATGCGTGAATTGGCTCCCCGTATCGTGCTTGATATTTTGACTCCGTCGGATATCAGCTTTCGGGACCTTGAGCAAGGAAAAGTGGATATGGCCATTAACCGATTTGACCATATGCCAGAATCTTTTCATCAGGTAACCGTTTGGCGGGACAGCTTCTCTTGTCTGCTCAATCGCAATAACCCGGCTGTGGCGGCACTCGACCTCGATACCTATCTGGAATCCAGTCATATTTGGGTTAGCAAAACCGGCATTGGCGTCGGCTTTGGTATGAGGCCGGATAAACCCAGTGGTTTAGGTTGGATCGATCAGGCGTTGAGCCAAATGGGGCACAAACGCAATATCAGCATTTTTACCCGACATTATCAGGTACCTGCGCTCATCATTGGCGACAACGATCTTATTGCGACACTGCCATCAAAGGTCGCGCAGCTTCAAATTAATAATCCGGAAATTGTAATTCTTGATCCGCCCTTTGATGTGCCCGAATTCGAATTGAAAATGGCCTGGAGCCCGTTGCTTCATCATAACGCCGCCCATCGTTGGCTCCGATCAACCATCAACGAAGTTGCTGCGCAGTTAACCGGATAGATTTTGCCGCTAATTTAGGATTGGTCGGATGAACTACACCTATAGTTTGTGTAAAATGCTGCCCCCTCAGGTCGATTGCCGAAGCGCCCATCCAGACCTCGACAGAACCAAATTTTAACCAAGAACCGAAAGAACGAGGAAATAATGATGACAACACGTATCCAGAAAGGTGGATTACAGGTTTCCAAAGTACTGCACGATCTGCTGGTCGATGAAATCGTGCCGGGGACAGGCATTGATCCCGAGCATGTCTGGGCTGAGTTGGAATCTATCCTTCAGGATCTGGCTCCGCGTAACCGCGAGCTGCTAGCGATACGGGAAACGCTTCAGACAAAAATTGACAACTGGCATAAAGAGAGAGCAGGACAACCCCATGACGCGGTTGAATACAAAAAATTCCTACGTGAAATTGGTTATCTGGTAGACGAAGGAACTGACTTCCAAATTAGCACCCAAAATGTTGATCCAGAAATTGCCAGCCTTGCTGGGCCACAGTTAGTAGTACCCGTGATGAATGCGCGTTTCGCTCTTAACGCTGCCAATGCGCGCTGGGGTAGTTTGTACGATGCGCTGTACGGAAATGATGTGATATCGGAATCGGAAGAGGGTGGTGCTTCCAAAGGGCAGGGTTACAACCCGGTTCGTGGCGCCAAGGTAATTGAGTATGGTCGTGACTTTCTCGACAACAATTTTCCTTTAAGCAACGGCGCAAGCCACAAAGATTCATCCGGGTATTCGGTAGATAACGGCGGTTTGGTGGTAACGCTTCAAGATGGTGCGACTGCGAGCCTTGCTACTCCAGCACAGTTCTTGGGTTATACCGGAGAATCGAAATTTCCAATCTCTATTGTTCTAAAAAACAATGGATTACACGCTGAACTGCAGTTTGATTCGAATGATAATATCGGCAAAGATGATGCCGCTTCAATGAAGGATATCCTCCTGGAATCTGCTGTGACCACCATTCAGGATTGTGAAGATTCTGTAGCTGCGGTAGATGCGGAGGACAAAACCACCGTTTATAGAAACTGGCTTGGCCTGATGAAAGGTGATCTGGTTGAGTCCTTTAGCAAAGGTGGAAAAACGGTTAAACGCGTTCTCAAGGCAGATCGGGAATACACTGCGGCCGATGGTGGCCAACTCACATTGCCAGGCCGTAGCCTATTGTTAGTACGTAACGTGGGTCATCTGATGACCAACGAAGCGATTATTGATGCCGATGGCAACGAAATTCCAGAAGGCATTATGGATGCGATGTTTACATCTCTCTGTGCTGTCCACGATCTTAAACAAACCGGTCCCTACCAAAATAGCCGTACCGGAAGTGTATATATTGTAAAACCAAAAATGCATGGCCCAGAAGAAGTGGCGTTTGCGGTCGAGCTGTTTGCGCGGGTTGAAAAAGCCCTTGGTCTACCTGAGAAAACACTCAAAATTGGAATTATGGATGAAGAGCGCCGTACTACTGTAAATTTGAAGGAGTGCATTCGTCAGGCTCAGGATCGCGTGATTTTCATTAATACCGGTTTTCTTGATCGCACCGGTGATGAACTACACACCAGTATGGAAGCGGGACCGGTTGTACCCAAGGGCGAAATGAAACAGCAAGCCTGGATTGGTGCCTACGAAGATTGGAATGTGGATATTGGCCTGGAGACCGGTTTCAGTGGTAAAGCACAAATTGGCAAGGGTATGTGGGCTATTCCCAATCAGATGGCAGCGATGATGGAGCAAAAAATAGGCCACCCAATGGCCGGTGCAAACTGCGCATGGGTACCTTCACCTACGGCTGCGACTCTTCACGTGATGCACTATCATCAAGTTTCTGTAGCGGATCGTCAGAAAGAGCTTTCTTCAAGAGCTCGTGCCAGCCTTGACGATATTCTGACGATTCCACTGTTGGGTGATCGCACCCTCAGTGCTGACGAAATTCAGCGCGAACTCGACAATAACTCCCAGGGTATTCTGGGGTATGTGGTGCGTTGGGTTGATATGGGTATCGGATGTTCAACGGTGCCGGATATCAACGATATCGGTTTAATGGAAGATCGTGCCACTTTGCGTATCTCTAGCCAGCATATTGCCAACTGGTTACACCACGGGATTTGTACAGAAGAACAGGTTATGGCATCACTGGAGAAAATGGCTGCGGTGGTTGATCAGCAAAATGCTGGGGATTCCGCTTATAAAAATATGGCTGGAAACCTCGACAGCAGCGTTGCTTTTAAAGCAGCCTGTGAATTGGTGATACAGGGTCGCGCGCAGCCAAGTGGTTACACCGAGCCTGTGTTACATGCTAGCCGTCGCACAGCGAAGGCTTTGTAAATAGCAAAGAGCCAATGAAAGAGGGAAACCTATTTTTATAGGTTTCCCTAATTAAGCGCTTAATCAAGCTATATAAAAAAGGGGCCCCGGTTGAATACCAGGGCCCCTTTTTTTGTTCGGCTGCTTTAGCCTAAGTTATATCAAATACAGTTGTCTTAAATATCCTGCGCCAGTTGCTCCGCATAACCGGTATAGCTGGCGGGGGTCAGATTCCTCATCTGTTGTTTTGCGTCCTCTGGCATCTCCAGTTTTTCTACAAAGTCAGCAAGAATCTCACGGGTAATCGTTTTCCCGCGGGTGAGTTCTTTAAGTTTTTCGTAGGGATTTTCAATATTGTAGCGGCGCATGATGGTTTGAATCGGTTCTGCCAAAACCTCCCAGGCGGAATCTAGATCCTGCAATAAACGTGCTTCGTTGATCTCAAGTTTTCCGATCCCTTTCAGGGCCGATTGATAAGCAATGACCGAGTAACCAATGCCAACACCAAGGTTTCGCAATACAGTCGAATCCGTTAGGTCACGCTGCCAGCGAGAGATCGGCAGTTTTTCAGATAGATGAGACATTATTGCGTTGGCCAAACCAAGGTTGCCTTCGGAGTTTTCAAAGTCGATGGGGTTTACTTTGTGGGGCATGGTGGATGAACCAATTTCACCCGCGATGGTTTTTTGCTTGAAGTAACCCTGTGAAATATAACCCCAAACATCGCGGTTAAAATCGATCAGAATTACGTTGTAGCGTTTTACAACATCAAACATTTCAGCGATGTAATCGTGGGGTTCAATCTGGGTGGTGTAAGGATTTAACTCCAGTCCCAGTTCAGTGACAAATTTCTCTGATGCTGCTGACCAGTTGATTTCAGGGTATGCAGACAGATGAGCATTGTAATTGCCCACCGCGCCATTGATTTTGCCCAGCACCAAAACTTGACCGAGTTGAGTTACCTGGCGCTCAAGCCGCGCCACGACGTTGGCGAACTCTTTGCCCATTGTAGTGGGGGAGGCGGTTTGGCCGTGGGTTCTGGATAACATTGGAACTGCTGCAAACTCAACCGATAGCTCCCGCAGGTTTTTAACGATCTGCTTCATCTGTGGCTCTAGAATCTGATCGCGACCGTCCTTAAGCATCAGTGCATAGGAGAGGTTATTGATATCCTCTGATGTACAGGCGAAGTGTACGAACTCTTTGATATTATCCAGTTCCGCAAGGCCCTCTAGCTGCTCTTTAAGGTAATACTCGACAGCTTTTACATCATGGTTGGTAGTGGCTTCAATATCCTTAACCCGTTGTGCCTGGGCGGTATCAAATTTTTCGAGAATGTTATCCAGGTAGTCATTGGCTTCCTCAGAAAGAGCGGGTAGCTCGTTAATCTCCGGCAGCCGAGATAGATGCTGCAACCAACGCACTTCCACTAGCACGCGATAGCGGATCAAACCATACTCGCTGAACAGGGTCTCCAGCGCTTTGGTTTTACTGTGATAACGACCGTCAATGGGGGATACGGCGGTAAGAGGGCTAAGGCTCATGGCGTGGTTCTCGGTAAACAGGTTTTAGGCAAATATTGGCTGCGCAATAATACAGAGGTTGAATTTCGAATTACAGTATTTGTGCTGTGCCCGCAGTACTGAACTATCGGTTGGTTTTGCGGCTGAATTGCAGCGTCAGTAACGCTGCACCGACGATACATGCCGCACCGCCATAGGACCAGATATCCGGTACTTCAGACCACAACAGCCAACCAAAAATTCCCGCAAAAACAATCGACAGGTACTGGACTGGACTAATCTGTGAGGCCGGTGCCAACGAATAGGCCTTGGTCAAACAAAACTGGCTCAGGGTTGCGAGTACGCCAATAGTGATCAGTTGCAACAATTGCCATTGAGTGACGCCCTGGTATGCCCACAGCATCGGCACTGCGGATATCAGCGATGAAAAGAAAGAAAAGTAGAATACGGTCAGTAGTGGTGACTCGGTTTTGCCGAGCTGTTGTACTGACAAAAAAGCACAGGCTGCCAGACTTCCCGCAGCTAACCCAGCCAGTGAATTAATGTTAAGTATGCCCTGGGTCGGTTTCAGAATCATTAGCACCCCAATAAAGCCGATGATGACAGAGTAATACTGCTTTTTCGATAGTGGCTCAGAAAGCCAGAACCACGCAATTAAGGGAATATAGATAGGTGCCGAGTAGTTAAACAACATGGCATCGGTTAGCTTGAGGGTGCCAATCAGATAAAAGAAACAGTACATTGCTGTTAAACCCGATACGGTTCGAAATAGATGTAATCCAATGCGGTCCGTACGCAAAAACCCGCTCTTGTTCTTGATGATCAAGGGAATAAAAATTAGAGCGGCGACCAGGTTGCGAAAAAATACAACAGTTTCGTTGTTGACCTCGGCAGAAACCTCCCGAACAAACACTCCCATCACTGCGAACAGAAATGCCGAACAGGCGAGAAAAAACATCCCGCCACGAATATTGTGATGAGGGTTTTCCAGTTCGTTTGAGTCTGAACCTCTCGAATTACTAATAGGTGACGTACTCAATGAACAGGCTGCAGCAGGTGATCAATCATCTTGATAACTCGCCCCTTCGGCATCAATACAAAGCGCCATGGCCGACCCCCCACCTGCCTCCACAAAATGGCTGAACGTATGCCGGCTAGCAGCAAAGCACGCACCTGTTGTTGTACGGATGTTCGTTGCAGCGTGTGTTGATCACCCATTACCTGAATCGGTGGTTTAAGGTTGCTGGCGGTTTTTTGGTACAGCTTTGAAAGCTGTTCGCTGATAAATGGATCTGAAACGGATAGCTCTTCCAGTTGCGGTGAGAGCTGCTGAATTCCATTGCCGATGGTAGTCAGTATTTTGCTTTGTTTGGATAGTTGGCGTTCCAGTCGAATAAGGCCAAAACAATATTTAAAAACAGCCCTTAGTTTGTTTCTTTCCTTTGAATCCAAAAGCTTACGGAAAGTGGTTAAACCAATATATAGAGATGAAACTTCACCATATACCGCATCAGTATTCTTTGGGTTCTGCTGAAAAATACTGTGAATACAGGTCTCGTAGCTGGCCTGGTGCCACTGGCCTGTTCTGGCTAATTTGTCCACCAATACCGCAGACTGAAGTACACCCGCGAAGGCAATGACCTGATTGCGTAGGTCGGCATTGCTTGTAACATTCATGATGCGGTTTCCAGCTTGTTGGAGGTTATACGACTTGAACTGGAGGACTGGATTACCGCACCACCCAGGCATATCTCGCCCTGATAAAACACCACATATTGCCCCGGGGTGATTGATCTCTGGGGTTCGTCAAACGATACCGCTACGATCTCTCCCAGTTCTGGGTCAGAGGATATTGCCACATGGCAGTTTTGAGCTTTTTGCCGATACCTGATTTTTGCTTCGCAACTAAACTGTTCGGCCGGGGGCAGGGCGTTGATCCAGTGAGTTTCTGCACCGACCAACTGATCGGCAAATAGCATTGGGTGGTCATTGCCCTGTGCGGCAATAAGCACATTGCGGTTTAGGTCTTTACCCACCACGTACCAGGGTGCTTCGGGGAAATCTTTGATGCCACCCAGACCAAGGCCCTGGCGTTGACCAAGGGTGTGATACATAAGCCCCGAGTGTTGACCAATGACCTGGCCTTCTGGGGTTTCGATATCACCGGGTTGTGCGGGTAGATACTGTTGTAAGAAATCCTTGAAGCGCCGTTCGCCAATAAAACAGATGCCGGTGCTGTCTTTCTTTTGATGGTTACCAAAACCCTGGGCTTCGGCAATTGCGCGCACCGCTGGTTTTTCCATATCGCCAATTGGAAACAGGCACTTGGCGAGTTCCTGCTCAGAAACCGCGTTTAGAAAATAGCTTTGGTCTTTGTTGCTATCCAGTCCGGTCAGCAAGTAGGTGTTGTCGCCTTCGGTTCTGGTGCGCACGTAATGCCCGGTTGCAATATAGTCCGCTCCCAGCAGCTCAGCGTATTCGAGAAATACCTTGAACTTGATCTCGCGATTGCAGAGCACATCGGGATTCGGGGTACGCCCCGCCGAGTATTCCGCTAGAAAATGATCAAATACATTATCCCAATACTCCGCTGCAAAATTGGCGGTATGTAGTTTGATGCCTAGTCTTTCACATACCTCTTCGGCATCGGCCAGGTCTTGCTTGGCGGAGCAATATTCGCTGCCATCGTCCTCATCCCAGTTTTTCATGAACAGGCCTTCGACCCGGTAGCCCTGCTGAATAAGCAGATACGCTGATACCGACGAGTCTACGCCGCCGGACATGCCGACCATCACGCGAATGTTCGAGTTGTTCTGGGTGGTTGGGTTAGTCAATGGCTTAAACTTCCTCGGCTTTTTGTCAGTGGGTTAATAATGTAAGTATCGTGCATGAGCATTTTTTTAATGCCGCCAGGGGCAGGACGGTTTTCGTACGATGATTTCGGTGCAATGACCCGTCAGGTCAATCGAGTATGTATCAAACTTAACGGATAATGAACGCCGTTAATGTAATCATCAATAACACTGATCACCGTTGGGCTACGCATATCCGCTCGCTTCTCTTCGATCTCTGCCCGGGTTAGCCAGCATGCACGAATGATTCCCGTGTCCAGCGGCAGGTCGGGATTAAACCCTAGCGCTGTACCAATAAAACATACGCGCAGGTAGGTATCATTTTTCGTACCGGCTTTGGACTGGTATATGCCGAGCAGTGAATCGATTGTGACATCGTGTCCGGTTTCCTCAAGTGTTTCCCGGCGCGCTGCGTCGATTAGGCTTTCGTCTACTTCTAGGTGACCAGCGGGCTGATTCCATACAATTTGGCCCTCCACCTGTTCTTCAACCATTAGGAATCGGTTATTATCTTCGATCACGGTCGAGACCGTTACATGGGGGCTCCAGCGCATGGATTTCTTATGTTCCTGTAAATTTTCAATGATATATCAAACGACGTATCGTATCTTGGGAATGTGTCCGTAGCGTTGTACTTATTATCCTAGAAAGTACTTAATCCTAGAAAGTACTTAATCCTAGAAAGTACTTAGTTCAGCAAACTTACCCACTTGAATGAGCATTACATGAGTCAATTAACACATCTGGATAGCGACGGTAACGCACGTATGGTGGATGTCACCGATAAACAGGAAAGCTCCAGGTCAGCGACCGCTGAAGCCTTTGTAAAAATGTCGGCGGCGACTCTGGATATGGTGATCAAAGGTCAGCATAAAAAGGGCGACGTCTTTGGTGTGGCGCGTATCGCCGGTATTCAGGCGGCAAAAAAATGCTCGGATCTGATACCACTGTGTCACCCGCTGATGTTGAGTTCAATCGACGTTGAGTTTCAGGCCGATGCCGATAACAACCAGATATTAATTCGCGCCACCTGCAAACTCAAAGGTCAGACGGGTGTGGAGATGGAGGCGCTTACTGCTGTCTCGGTAGCCGCACTGACGATATATGACATGTGCAAAGGTGTAGAGAAGGGGATTCGTATCGAGTCCATCGGCCTGGTTGAAAAGCTCGGTGGCAAATCAGGTCACTGGTTGAAAGAACAAGAGTCGGGCCAAGTTTGATGCAGGTTTTATATTTCGCCAGTATTCGAGAGCAGTTTGATATTGAGGGCGAGCAGATCGAATGCACTGCTGATACCGCTAATGTGCAAGCCCTGATTGATTTTCTATGCGAGATTCATGGTGAGCCCTGGGGTAAAGTGCTAGGTGATCCCAATTTGCTGGTATCTGTAAATCAGGAGCTGGCATCACTTGATGCGCCACTATCCGCAAGCGATGAAATCGCATTTTTTCCGCCGGTAACCGGCGGTTAGGCTGAAATTAAATGAAACGATTTGTATCGATCCAGACCGAAGACTTCTCTATTGAGCTCGAAACTAACCAGCTTCGGACTGCAACCCCAGAGGTTGGTGGTATTGCAACGTTCACCGGACTGGTAAGCGATCTGAATCGCGACCAAAAAATTGAGTCACTACTTCTTGAGCATTATCCGGGTATGACCGAAAAGCAGCTTGAGCAGATTATTGATCAAGCCCAGCTGCGATGGAATCTGCTGGGGGTAAGGGTAATTCATAGGGTTGGGCTACTACATCCCCGGGATCAGATCGTTTTTGTAGGGGTCAGTAGCCGGCATCGGAAAGAGTGCTTCGAAGCCTGTCAATTTATTATGGACTATCTAAAAACCCAGGCGACCATATGGAAAAAAGAGAGCAGTCAGGAAAAGTCTGAGTGGCTAAGTGCACGGGAGTCGGACAGAATTGAACAACAAAAGTGGTGAGAGGTATTACCTATGTGTCGTATTAAAACATGAACTAATCTGTTGGCGATCTATTCAGTTTTAATTACGATGACAACGGGATTTAAGCTCTATTAATCCAGCGAAATAAAGCCTGATACAAAAGCATAGGCGACACAGATCAGAAGACTGACCCTATTGAAAATGCAAAAAAGAGAGTCTAATCATGAAAGATACGCTGAATAAATTATCTACACCTACAATTGCGTTACATTGGCTTGTCGGCCTCGCCATTATTTTTATGATGCCGGTAGCCATTTATATGGCGGAGAACGAAGTTTATTGGCTGTACCCGATTCATAAATCGATTGGTGTCGTGCTATTTGTCTTTATCATTGTCCGTGTAGTCTGGCGTTTGAAGAATGGTTGGCTCCAACCCGTCAGTGAGTATCAAAAATGGGAGCAACTTCTTGCAAAAATAGTGCATTGGGTGTTGATTATCGGAACCGTGCTGTTTCCGCTTTCAGGCATGATAATGTCCGGTGCCGGTGGTCACGGGATTTATCTTTTTGGACTTGAGCTGATGGCGATGAACCCCGACCCTGCTAATCCTCAGGCTGTTATAGCTTTAAATAAAACTGCGGCAGGCATCGGTCATGAAGCTCACGAAATTACTGCCTGGGTGATGTTTGTAGCCATTATATTGCACGTTGCAGGGGCGCTTAAGCACCATATTATGGATAAAGATCAAACGCTGAATCGCATGAAGGGAAATGATGTTTCAACGTAGTAGCTGACAGATATATTCTTCTAATCCCGAAAACCTCCAATTTCATTGGAGGTTTTTTTATTGCGCGCCTTAAAACGAAGATTAAATAAGCGCAATACCACAAAATGCCAGTAATGCGATATTTGCAATTACACCAATAAGAAAGAAATAGCTTCTCGGGCTTGGGTTATTTTCTGTGGCGATCGCATAATACAAAAACATATGGGCTATCCGAGAAACAGCGAAAACCCATATCAACAATGCGCTCCACGTTGCATTAGCTCCTACAAAAACAGCTAGAAACGAGGTTGCTAACATCACCGGGACGTTCTCTAATGAGTTTTGAAATGTACGGTGAGCCCTAAAAACAAAAGACGAGTGGCTAAGATTTTCATCAATTTTCCCCGGTACCGCCCCCTCCTGTGAACCCTTTGATACTGCGGCAATAAAGTGCTGAATTATTAAGGTCAAAATCGTTATGAATATACCCAGGAAAGCGCCGGTATAGTTGTTAAATAGGGTCATAATAGAATCCTTTAGTGCCTTGCTAAGTTAGAAAAAATGGGTTTAAGGGAACGACTCCGCAGAGCAATAGAGTGTATTTGATGGCATGTTTGTAGTGCGTTACGTAAGTGCGTTCACTGCTCATTATTACGTACTTTCTTCCGCTTCAGGTGCTGATCTATGTGAGATATCACTATTATTTTAATCTAAGTCATCGTTGTAGCTCAGGGAATTCGAAGCATCTCTAATAATTGAAGTTAATCGATCGGCTATGTCAGGATGTTTTCCTCGCAACGATTGTTCTAACTGGTCACACTGATCTGTCAAAGTAAATATTTGTTTAGTGATTGAGGTGTAACTTTTTTCTAGATTCATATAATCATTCTGGAGTTCTTCAAAATCCTGATTATTCTCCGTCGGTGCTGAATCAGATGAATGATTAGAGTTGCCTGCTTGGTTACTCGCCTGATAGAGCTTTGCTCGAATGTCATCGTTTTCCTGTTCCAGGATTTGCAGGGAAACAAGCATATCTCGGCTCTCGATTGCAAAACGATTGATAATCTTTTGCATTGCCTCCATTTCTTTAGTTTGTTGGTCCGAATTTTCGAGAGCTTCTTCTAGTTCCTTCATTTTAGCCTCCGTATTTTCAAGCTCGCGTCGTGTTACGGCTACGTAGCTTTCGGACTCTAGTATCTGCTTGTTGAGGTTGGCGATTGTGGCTTGCTGTGCTTCGATTTTAGCTCTACTATCCTCGATATTCCGGTTTAGTTCGTCCATTTCATGGGTTGATATTTCAATTTTTTCAAGTTTGATTGGAATTAGGTTTTCAATTAAATCATCCACATCGTCATAACTTGAATTGTATTGGCTCAATAGTGTTAATTTTTCACCTTCTTGTTCGGAGGTACTTTGCAGTTCGCAAAGTTGCTTGTAGTACACCAGACTTTGCTCCCTTGCTTCTTGCCACTTTGTTTGCATTGAAATGAACATCTCTTTGAATTCCTCCAGATTGGAAACCCGGTCTATTTCAAAGGCCAATTGACTTTTCAGTTGTTCAATTTTCGCTTGCAGTTGGATATCATTTTCATTGCTTAGAGGGGGGGGTTGTCTGGAATAATTTCTTTAAGTTTTGATTCCAATGCCTCCCAATCAAAGTCAGTTGGGTCGTTTCTCAACGCTGAGGCGTGCTGCGCCTCAAGAATCAGTAAGCGTACTTGAGCGGCGGAAGTGGAAAAGTCTATCGGATTTGAGTCATCATTTTCGATTGAGGCGCTTGCTAAGAGCCGCGTCCTGGACGACGTAGAGCTGATTAGCTGTTGTAAGTATTCAACAATGGCTGCATGTTTTCTGTCAGCAGAGCTTTTCTGTCTATCTGAAATTTGAGATCGTATTTTTCCGCGCAGGCTAAACAGGTTTCGTAGGTGATTGCGGCGTTGTCTTCTGATCAAATAGGCGAGCGCGGTGCAGCTCGCCAGAAGCAGCAAGCAGATGTTTGCTAATATTAAGGTTAGTGGGTCCATGCTTCTTGATCCCTCCGTGAATCGTATCGATATAGGGTTCTGGTAGTGGATCTATAATTCGAAGGTTCTAGTGATTTCCTGGGGGTCGTCCCCGGTAAGCATAGTTAATAAAGATTAATATTGACAGGTTGCTCGATAAAACTTAAAAAGAGAGGGTTTCTGGGGAAGAGTGCTATGCGGAACAACTCAAGTCCCGTGCGTTTGCTTAAGAAATGGAAAAATTAGGTGGCTACCCAGCTTTATATCTGGCGATCAGTAATTTTATATCTGGCGATCAGTAATAATGGTGTTGCGCCACTGGATACTTTATCTGTATGACTAATATTTCGGGCTGAGCTGTACCCGCCGTCAGCCAACCTGCAATATAAACTGAAACAACAATACCTGTACGACACCAATCATAAATCCTAGCAGTGCGCCAAACCAGGTGATATGCCGAAACTGCTTACGGGAAAATCCCATTACCAGTTCCTCTAGAGTGGCTACATCCAGCTCGTCGATTTTTTCCTGGATACGTTGTTTGATCTCATCGCTATCGTCACCTACATGCTCGGCGATTTTCCCGATCTCGGTAATCATATAATTGCCCGCCATGGTTTTTGCCATGCCTAGCATCGCGTCGTTGATTTTTAGCAGGCTACCAAGCTGTCCAAGTAGTTCGTCAACCTTTGTTTTAAGCTGTTCTTTTACGCTATCGGTTAAGAACAATTCTGCGACATCGTTGTTGCTGAATACATGAGCAACAAACGTATCCGCGATTGATTCTGAAATGTGATGGCGTTCGCGCGGAATCAATCCGGGGGTGAAGGGGACCCTCAATTTTCCAATGTAACGAGCGGCATAAGGCCTAAATAACATGCGTATCGCGACATCGTTGGTAACGGCACCAATGATTGCACCAACGATGGGAGGAAGTACGTAAACGAGCCAGTTGTCCATAATGAAAAAGTCTTCTAATTATTGTGGGTTGAAGGGTTAGCACATAGCTTTAAAGCTTACTGTATTTGTTGTGATTGCAACAGTACGCATTATCTGGGTTTTTTTGGCTACATTAGCAATGTGAGGGGTACTCAGCAGTAGTAGAGGCGTGGCGTATAGTGGATGCGAATAAATGACTAGCCCAGAACTTAGTAACAAAGAGCAAGACCAGATAAAGCCATATGAAACAATGGCTGGAGCAGGGCGGCTGGTTAGCGAGTGATTTTGATAAAGAGTTAAATCAGTCAGCGGTAGAATATCTCAACTCAAAGAAACCTTTCATGTATGTACCTGGTCGAGACATATTTTCAGGTCAGAGTCATTCAAGCCTTAACAGCAGCGCCCAGGCTCATATAGGCGACGAAACGAGGTGAGTCTTCCATATAATCACATTCGTCCCACTCGATATCAAAGCCAGAGTTCTTGATACTGCTGACAACCGGTCTGTTGAGATTACATCCGCCGAATAGTTTCTTCCAGATTGGGTTTATTCGGTTTTGCCATTTCTGTACATCTGGGTCCGGCGCCTGGCCATGTTCGCAGAAGATCAGTTTCCCATTTGGTTTGAGAACACGGTGCATCTGATCCATGGCGGTTTGCCAGTCTGGAATAGTGCAGAGCGTAAAGGTCAGTACCACTGTATCAACAGAATTGTCATCGAGTGGGATCTCTTCTCCGGGCAGACCTAGCCATTCGACTTCCACTGGTGATTTAGTCAGGTTTTCCTGCGCTTTCTTGCGCATCCCCTCAGAAGGTTCCAGTCCCCAAACCTTGGTGACTTTATCGGGATTGTAGTATTTTAGATTGATTCCCGGCCCCATGCCGACTTCCAAAACCTCACCATGAGCATCCGCTAACATTCTGGCACGCAATTCGCCGGTTTGTTCGCTGGAGCAAGCGCAATTGATTAGGTGCGGTAGAATCTTTTCTTCATAAAAACTCATGTTAAGGCCTTTGGTTTGGTTACGCTTCGTTGCAGCAAGACTATCATTTTATAGTGCTGGAGTTTGGTTTTTAGTCAGCTTGTGCCGGTTATTCCTGTGCTATTCTGAGGTTGCGATCAGCTGCTCTTTTTTAAAGCCAAGTTTTTCCAATAGCCATATCATCGGGCACCAGCGGGTAAACGCAGACTGAATTAGATTGATGGCGACAAAACCCGTAAAAAATAACCAAGCGGGATTGATGAAGTGGGCAAGCAGAATAGTAATCAGTACAAAGCTGCCTGCAACGAGTCTTAAACCTTCATTAATTGTCAAGGTATTGCTCCTGATTAGTAGATGATGAGGTGTTGGTATGTATCCAAAATTATTTTGGGCTTTAATTAAAACCTGTAGATACTGCGTATATAGATATTGTCATTTTTTTGTAATTGCCCGAGAAAGCTGTAGATATGATCACCTATAAAAATATTGGCTCCACTCTCTAAACTCCAGCCATCACTGTATCGATAACTAACCGATGGAATCAGGTAAGCATCCTTATCATTCGGCGAATAGAAACTGAATAATGACCAGCGCAATTTTTCCTGCATGGTTCGATAGGTTAGACGTACTGTAACGGTATGGCGTCGATGTGGCGGCTCCGTATTGGGTGCCGGTGACTGATCCAATAATTGTTGGTAATCAACGATCTGTTCCAAATAGTACTGTAACCCAAGGGTTAGATTACTGATTAACTCCTGTTCATAACCTATTAGAAAACGCCATTCGGAATTAGGAACCCAGGGATCACTACCGTTCTTGTCCTGTTTTGACTGATGATAGGCCAGTTCGGTATTCATGATTCCAGGGCCAACTGGGCCGCGCAGACTCGCGCCAAATACGTTCATTTTTGGGAAAAACAGTTCGCTGTTTACGGGATTAAAACCACGGGGTTGTTTGTAAAAACCTTGATAGCCGTATACTGCCCATTCGTAATTTCCTATATTTTGATAGAGGCGTATTGCGAGTTCACCGTTGCTTAGGGTGTTGCTTTTTTGTGTTACTGCGAGCTGCGGTGGTGCGGCGGTTATGGAGTCGGTCATGGGGCTGTAGTAACTAAAGCGTTCCCCAGTGAGGTAAGTATCGGCCTCAAAAAATGGAATCCAAACCAGGTCAAGGTTGGCTTTAGATTGGTACCACGTGAATCGGATAGCATCGGCGGGAGCCTTAAGGTATTCCATATCCCGGCCACTGAAAAAAGACTGCCAATCTTTGGGAAATAGATCGTTTAGAAAAACCAGGTCACCAGTTCCCCAGGTGAGAATCTGACGACCTACTCTCATGTCCGATTTGGAGGTAGGTGATATGTTGAAAAAACCTTCACGGATGCTTGCGTCGAGCGTATCCGTCACTGCATCGGCATTGATATCTGCTTTTAAACGAAGGTATGTTTCACCAAAATACCAGTCGTTTTCAAGCCGTGCTCGTAGCTCAGCCAGGGATACATTTTTTTCGGTCGGGTTATCGGATCGCAAGAACTGACCGAAGCCAGCCTCGATAAATCCATGCCATTGGGAGGCGTTATCCGTGGATTCTTCGGTCCAGGGATCATCGCCCCAGTCCTCCTGCGTCCAATCATCAGTCGTTGCAGTATCACTGGGTGCATGTGACTCGGTAGCGCTCCAATGGTCAGGTTCTTCAGCCTGTGCCGCGGACATCAAGCTCAGGCAGCTACAGAGTATGGTTGCACCCAGTAGAAGGGTTGTTCTAAAAAACCTCATTGTCTCGATCTATTCCCTTTTTAGCGTACGGGCTAATTAGCGGGTTTGGGGCGTTTAAGCCACTGTCGTGGTGGGTTACGAAGAGAGCGTTCGCTAAACAGATCAGCAGGGATCCCCATATCATAGTGAATAAAACGCATCTCATTCAGGGTGTAGCCACCGGTTCTTAAATTTGAAACTTTCATGCGAGTGGCTGTGGGGAAACCCTGAATGATTTGGACTTGAAGCGCTTCAACCCGACGATAGATCTTGCCGCTGTTGTCGGTATATTCGGTTTTCATTGGCATAAAAGTTTGTTTATCGATCCAGACGGTATATTCACTGAACTCTACATTTATGGAATCTTTAGGGCGATTTTGAACTACGTAGAATTGATCGCTTGTACTGACTAAATGATGATGGTCCTCAGTGATTCCTCTACCGGACACATCTTCATAAAAGAAGTCTGACCCTACAAAACTGGTGCGTTTATCTCCCGCTGCGATACGTTTTACGAGATCAAGGCCTGGTAAATATAACCAGCGATCGTCATCGTTTCCGGGGTGTTTCTCAACCAGAAACAGGGTGCCACGAATATCGGCAGGATAGCTGAAGAACACCAGATATTGTTGGTCGCCACCATCCCGATGGTCGCGTCGAAGAATGGTAAATTGCCTGGTTTGTTTGCGCCCCTGCTCATCGACTATTTGCATGCGGGTTTCTGCCCGGCCATCGACTCCTGAATAAAATGCGGCCAGATTGGCTTTTTGCACAATTTGATCTACATCGTCTAAATCTTCAGCGCCTGCGTTCATACCCAAGCTGATTGTACATACAGCCAGAAGAGCTCTTGAAATCACTCGATTGAATCTCTGGATTACTGTGTGTTTTATATTCATTTCAACGCTTCCATTTTTGAATCGAACTATTTAAGCCAGGGATGTATTAATCGGATCACTGCGGGTAGGGCAACGAAAGTCACCACGCACGAAATAGCCATGATCGCAGCGAGGAAGATACCTACGGTTTGATAAGGCGTCAGGGGAGCCAGTAATAGTGGCGTGAAGCCAATAGCAATTACGATTGCATTGCGGCTAATGGCTCGGGCTGGCTCCTGATACATCTGCTTTAGTGCTTCAAGCCAATCACCTGTTTCCTTGTATAGGCTGCGGGTACGTTCAAGAAAATGGATAGCAAAATCGACCGATAACCCGAGGGTGAGTGAAGAGAGAATCGCTACTGGCATATCGTAATCTTTACCAATAAAACCGATCACGCCGTATATAAGGGTGATCGTTACCGTCAACGGTATCATCGCTAGCAGACCAAAGGTTACCGACCGGAACAGCAGTATCATAATAAGTCCTACAGCAAGGAAGGCACCGATCAGACTGCCAACCATGCCGGTGACCATCTCATCCTGCCAAACCACATTGATATAGGTGAGCCCTCCCCAGTCCATACGAACATTATCGGGTAGCGGGTTTTGTTCGACGTAGCGCTCAACAAATTGAATCACTTTGGTCATATCAATGTTGTCACCGCTGTTCAATTGCAGCCAGATCGCGGCGGAGTGGTAGCTGGGGGTTACCATGTGCCAGAGATCCTGGGGGCGATGACTTCCTTGAAAACTTAGAATGGTTTGTGCAACTGCATTGCTGGTAGTGGGGATCCGGTAGTTTTGCTGGTCACCACCGAGTAGCTCTCTATAAACCGTTTTAACCAGATCTGTGATTGCGCTACTCTTACCCACATAGCCGCTTTCATCAAGGGCCTGTTGCAGGCTTTCGATGTAATGCAATGCATCAGGTTTTTGGAAATATTTGCGATCTGTAATTGCCGTGCCGACCATATCAGCCAACTCCTGCCAATAATCCAAGCTGTCTATTTCCGCGTTAAAAAGCTGCACCTGAAGTTCATAATTCAAAGCCTCTAACGGATTTTCCTGTTCGGTTTCGATACGTTTTTGTATGGCGGCCCAGTCTGCGGTTAGATCAACACCCCGTTTTTTTGCGCGCTGTATCCATTGTTCGATCTGTTTTGTGGGAATAACTGATTCAGCGCTTTCATGGGTCAGTACTAAAAATGCGTTGTAGGTACCAGCAAAATGGCTATTCAGAGCACGGTCAGCAACCTGTATTTCGTGTTGTTCATCAAACCAGTAAACCGGGTTGTCATTAATCTGGATCTTGCTAATACCGTAAACAGAAACTGAAAACAAAATGATGACGAGCGGCAAAATGATACGTGCATGGTGGATGCTGAAGTCGCCAACATGGGGTAGGGCTTTTGCCAATAAACCGTGACTTTCCTGCTCATGTAATCGACTACCAAGAGTAGCCAGTTTTTTTTCTGAGAGTAGCGCGATATAGGCTGGAATAAAGGTGACAGTAAGCACGAATGCTAACGCGATACCCAGGGCGGTATAGATACCAAATACCTGCACCGGTGGAATCGGTGTTAAAGCTAAGGATGCAAAACCAATGGATGAGGTGACGGATGTAAATAGCATCGGTGTAAAAAGGTGTTCCATCACCTCAGTAACCACCTGCTTCGGGCTTTTCCCCGGTTTGTAACGATCGGCAAATTCAGAAAGTAGGTGAACGGAATCTACCACCGCAATTGGCATTAAAAATATCGGGATCATCGAGCTCATAATATGAACCGTGTATCCCATTCCTATTAGTAAACCCATGGTTGAGATCACCACAGCCATCGCCATCAGCATTGGCGCAATGATCAGTGATAGATTGCGGAAAAATATCCATAACATAATGAAGATTACAAGCCCGGCAAGGGGTGCAGAAATAGCCATCTGCTTAAACATTTCAACACCAAAGGTATCCTCCGCAATTGGAAGGCCGGTGATATGAAACTGATCGTCACTGTCCAGGCTGGTTATAATTTCGCGTATCTGCTCGGCAATACGGTAGCTCTGGTCTTTTTCCACTATTGGCACATAGATGCCCGCAGCTTTTCCGTCACCCGAAACTAGCGTATTTTGCAGCATAGGCAGATGATTGACCGCCTCCTTAATCCGGGAAACCGCCTGCTGGGTTTTGGGTGCTTGATTCATCATCCACTCAAATCGAATGGTACCGGCGCCCTCCTGGGTGACGTTGTCCGCAGTTGCCAGTGAACGAAGATCCTCGCGAATCACGCCATCGATTTGTTCAATCGCGCTACTGAGCTGATGTATTGCCGCGAGGGAGTTGTGGTTGTAGATACCATCGGCATGAGTATCGTTAACAACACCAACCACGATCATATCGTGCAGAGAAAACTGTTTTTTGAGCGTGTTATGGACGACACGGTCAGACTGATCCGTCGGAAGCATATTTTCAGGATCAGTATCGACATGAATACGGGGGAACATTGCCGCCAGTATCACAACCATGATGGCGACAAACCACATCACTCTTTTGGGGTTGTTTAGGGAGAACGTAACGATTCGATTGCCCATATTGTTTTCCTAACTGTATTTTGAAAGCAATGTGCGAATGTTGGCCATAGTTTCCCGTGTCGGTGTAGTTTCGCTGGTTACAGCAAGTACATCTTCTTCAATTAAGCAGGCCAGCATCTCATGAGATGCTTTGTCCAGCGCTTTACGTGCTGCGCTCATCTGCTGGATTATTTTTTCGCACTCTTCATCCTGGCTAATTAGTTTCTGAATGCCGCGCACCTGGCCTTCGATCCGAGCAAGCCGGTTAAGCATCGCTTGTTTTGATTCCCGCATATTGGATTTTTCTCGTCGTTGCTATGTTTTGTTGTCTTATGAGCCGATGTAAGCTGATGTAATACTATACCCGGTAGGGTATAAATCAATAGGTATCTCTATCTCGTATAAGTAGTTCTATGTATATTCCATATTGGATTTACGGTGAGCTGACGCGAGCTAAGAGGGATGGGGTGCTGACGAGAATGTGGGGCTGCTTAGTGTTCGCAGCCTGGAACGAAACGGATGGGGCTAGTTAGTAGCCAAGGTGCAACGTGCAGATATTGATCTGCACGTTGCAAATGTAATCAACTTTCCAGAGCGTCCTCTATGGCGATCTTAATTTCCGCATCCTGAGGTTCTATTTTAGGGTGGAAACGCTTTAAGAGTTGGCCGTCACGGCCCACAAGAAATTTCTCAAAATTCCAGGTGATGTCGCCACTATGTGCAGAGGCATCCCCAGCTAGCCATTCGTATAGTGGAATTCGATTTTCACCATTGACATCTACCTTACCGCTCATAGGGAAGCTGATTGGATAATTAAGCGAACAAAATTCTTTGATCTCCTCATGAGTTCCAGGTTCTTGCTGAAGAAATTGATTGCAGGGCAGGGCAATGATTTCAAGCCCCTGGTCTTTGTACTCTTGATACAGTGCTTCAAGACCCGTGTATTGAGGAGTAAGACCGCAGCGGCTCGCCACATTTACTAAAAGTACCGCTTTACCACTAAATTGGTTGAGGGGTAGGGGTTTATCGTCGATTGAACTTAGTTCAAAATCATATAAGTTTGGCATGAGGAAGTGCTCGGTGGTTAATTAATGGGATATAAATAATACACAAGAAATATGCGAGTAATAGCGTTGCCGCGAATAAAGTATATGGCCGCGTTTTAGGTTGTTGAGTTTAAAATATATTGCCAAATGTTATAGGCTTGCATACCATGCTGCACGTAGCGGATTATAGAGCTATGATCAAGCGCAAACAGTTTTTCTTACAGTACTACAATACCTGCTAATTGCCCTTAATGGGTAGGAGATTGATATGTTAGATGATTTTGATTTAAGCGTTTATATAGATACTTATGCGATCCCCTGGGCTATCAATATTGCTTTGGCGATAGTGGTTTTTGTCGTCGGCCGAATAGTTGCTGGCATGGTGGTTCGTGGGGTAAGCAAGGTACTCAAAAAATCTAACATGGATGAGATGCTCATTGACTTTCTAGCATCCATTCTCGGTGCCTTGTTGACACTGGTCGTAGTCATTGTCGCGCTTAACCAGTTGGGCGTAGACACCACATCATTTATTGCGCTGATTGGTGCGGCAGGTTTGGCTATTGGGTTATCGTTACAGGGGTCTCTGCAGAACTTCGCTGCGGGCGTCATGCTAATTATATTCAAGCCTTTTAAAGTCGGTGACTTTGTAGAGGCAGCGGGTGTTTCTGGAGTGGTTGAAAATATCAGCATTTTTAATTCAATATTTAGGACCGGTGATAACCGTGAAGTGATCATTCCAAATGGGGCTATTTATGATGGCGTAATCGTCAATTATTCTGCAAAGGATACGCGCCGTGTGGATATGGTTTTTGGTATTGGTTATGACGATGACCTTAAGAAGGCAAAGCAAACTTTAAATGAAATCATCAGCGCTGATGAGCGTATTTTGAAGGAACCTGCTCCGGTAATCGCTGTATCCGAGCTAGCAGATAGCAGCGTGAATTTTGTGGTGAGGCCATGGGTCAATAGTGCCGACTATTGGGGGGTGATGTTTGATATTACCGAACAGGTTAAACTTACTTTTGACCAGCAGGGTATCTCAATACCTTATCCGCAAATGGATATTCACATGAACCAGGCTAACGCTTGAATAAATAAACCCCGCTATTCATATAGTGATATTTTAAATTTTTACTGGAGTGCATAAGTGAACAAAACAATTGGATTAGTTGCGTTATCGTCGCTATTCGCGATCAATACAGCTTTCGCTGAAGATCAAAAAAATACATGGAAAGGTAGTGCTGATGTTGGTTTTGTAATATCAAATGGTAATACCGATACTACATCAACGAACGCAAAGGTATCCGCCGTCAGAGAGGTTGAGAAGTGGCGTCACCATCTTGAATTTTCATCCTCTTCAAAATCTGACAACGACAATACCACTGCAGAAAAATATTTTGCCGAGGGCAAAATCGATCGTAAGTTTAAAGAGAGCTATTATGTTTTTGCTTTGATTAATTACGAGAAAGACAGGTTCAGCGGCTACGATCACCAGGCGGTTCTTTCAGCGGGTGCTGGTCGTCGTGCCTTTGAAAATGCAAACATGACCCTGGACGCAGAGCTAGGCATTGGTTTTAGGTTTAATGAAACCGATGCAGGTGTGACGGATGAAGAGCCTATTCTTCGTGTTGCTGCGGATTTTAACTGGGATATTTCTGATACCTCTGATTTCCGGCAAACCTTAAGTGTTGAGGGTGGAGACGAAACGACGATCACTAAATCGCTCACCTCATTAACTGCAAAAATAAATGATAACGGGTTATCGATGAAGGCTTCCTTCGAAGTCAAGCACACCAGTGAAGTGCCTGTTGGTAAGAAACGGACCGATACCACCACTACACTGGGTCTGAATTACGCTTTTTAATCCAGGTTTTGTATCGATGTTCTGAAATTAAAAAAGGGTTGGTCTGAAATTCAGATCAACCCTTTTTTTTAGGGGCTTTGGTTTGACTAAATTTTGAAGTCAATCGATCCACCTACTTTTGAGTCACTCGTCTCTCTTGGTTGTTGATGTACCGAGTTTCGTCGTCTTTCTCGGGGCCCTTGGCGTCTTACCGTTGCATCAGAGCGCGTTTTTGTTTTTAGCAATCGCCTCTCCGCTCGGTTGGATCGCCTATCCGGTGATCGCCGTCGATCAACCCGTTTTTTCCCATCTGTAGTTGTGAAAAAACGGGTTGGCTCCGTCTTATTCACTTTGTCCACCTTTCGTTCGGTGACCGGTCGATTGTTGTCGACCGGTTTATGGCTGCCTGTGCCTGGAAGGTTATATGTCATATCAAGAGGTTTTTAGTTGGACATTATGTTTGTGGCTCTAGCTTCGCTTATTTTTAATCGTCATTTGGCGGCCACTAATCGGCCGCAGGATATTGCCACTGGACAAACTAATTCTTATGCTGGAGGATACCATCTGAATAATAATAATTAAAATTTATGGAGGGTTACCTCAAATGAATGCGCAATCTGACGCAGCTTCATACGGTACACCAGGAGCTTTAGCTCCCTACAGGATTCTTGATCTAACCGACCATAGAGGTTGGCTAGCGGGTAAAATGCTTGGGGATCTAGGCGCTGAAATTATAAAAATTGAGCCAGTTGATGGTGACCCGGGTCGGCACCGGGGGCCCTTTTTTAAGGAAAAAGCAGATGCTGACCACAGCCTCAAGTGGTGGTTCTTTAATCAGGGTAAGCAAGGGATAAGCCTAAACCTCGACTCCGAGGAAGGCAAAGCCCTATTCAAAAAACTGGTGGCTGAAGCGGATGCCGTGATTGAATCCTTTGATGCCGGTTGGATGGATTCAATAGGCTTGGGTTACAAAACCCTTGAAGCGATTAATCCAAAAATCGTGATGACATCCATCACAGCGTTTGGCCAGGGAGGCCCCCACGCTGGATTTAAGGGCCCTGACCTTATCCTTGCCGCACTTTGTGGAACCATGTATTTATGTGGTGACCCTGAGCGGCCGCCAGTGCGAATTTCAGTTCCACAGGGTTATATGCACGGTGCTGCGGAGGGTGCGGTGAGTACCATAATGGGGCTCTATCATGCTCGCTCTACCGGTATTGGTCAGCATGCCGATGTATCTTCTCAGCTAGCCTACAGTCGCGCTTTAATGAACGCGACACCATTTCCAAAGCTCGAAAACCGAAGCCTGCAGCGAACCGGCATCTGGACTGAGTCCGTTGGGTCATTTCGTCGAGTAATTTATCCCGCAAAAGATGGTTTTATTACAATGATGATCAATGGAGGTCTGCTTGGCGGCAAATCGATTGAGGCTATCTTTGAGTGGGCGGGGGAAACCGTTGAAGTACCTGAGAAGCTGTTAAATACAGACTGGCAAGGACTTGATGCGGCAGCGATTATTCAAGATCCAGCGAAGGGGTTGTTGTTTACTGAACTTTCAGAATGGTTGATGGATTTTTATCCTAATTTCGATAAAGAAACTATATACGCTGAAGCACTTAAACGCCGAATCCTGCTGGCACCAGTTAGTACCATTGCGGATATATGCGAGGATGAGCAACTCGTCGCGCGAGAATATTTTGTCGATGTTGCGCATGAAGATGACGATGCTGTGACCTACCCTGGGCCATGGGCAAAAATGTCGGAAACCGCCGTTCATGTGGGCGCACGAGCACCCCATGTGGGAGAGCACAATCGAGCCATATTCGTTGATAAGATGGGTGTGAGCGAGGTCGAATTTAAGCGGCTGGTTGAAGCACGAGTCATTTAGAGCCGGTAATTTCTTCGTAGGGAATAATAATAAAAAAGGTTGGATAGAATAATGGCGGATCTGATTTTTGAAGGTTTAAAGGTTTGGGATATGTCCTGGGTAGGTGTCGGGCCATTGACGGCTCGATATCTGGCGGATAATGGTGCGACAGTCGTTCGTATGGACTCAAGCAAACGAGTTGACATTTTGCGTATTTCACCACCTTTTCAAGATGGGAAACCGGGTTTCAATAACTCAATGTTTTATGGCGATTTTAACTGTTCCAAATTAGGTCTCGGTCTTGATATGGCGACCGAGGAAGCTCGTGAAGTTGCTAGAGAAATGGCGCAGTGGGCCGACGTTATACTTGAAAGTTTTACACCCGGAAACATGGCTAAATGGGGGCTTTCCTACGCGGATGTCTCCAAAGATAATCCGGGTGTGGTAATGCTATCGACCTGTATGCAGGGTCAGACCGGACCGCGTGCGCATTATCCTGGCTTTGGTAACCTGATGGCATCCAATTCTGGTTACTACGAAATCACCGGTTGGCCGGATGCAGAGCCGGTACCCGTTTATGGTGCCTACACGGATTTTATCGCTCACCGCTTTACCACCACTGCGTTAATCGCAGCTCTGGATCACAAAGCAAGAACCGGTCGGGGGCAGTACATTGATATTTCTCAATTCGAAGCGGCGGTTCAATACTTTGGCCCTGAGGTCTTGGATTACTCGGTGAACGGCAATACTTCCACGCGTGCTGGCAACTCCGACCCAGTAGCAGCCCCCCATGCAGCATACCCCTGTGTAGGTGAAGATCGATGGATTGCAATTGCAATTGAATCGGATTATGAATGGCGAGTTTTCAAAGAAAAGATGGGTAACCCTGCTTGGGCGGAAGATGCTAAATTCGCAACTCTGTCGTCAAGAAAAGAAAATGAAGATGAATTAAATCAACAGGTTGCGGAGTGGACCTCTGGCTGGAATAACAAAGAGCTTCAGTACTTCCTGCAGCCAGATATTGCGGCGGGTGCGGTGCAAGATCAATTCGATCTGTATGAAGACGCCCAGACTTTATACCGAGGTTACTTTGTTGATCTGGAGCATAGTGAAATGGGCAAGGTGCCCTATAACGGAACCCAGACGCTATTCTCAAAAACGCCCACGACTTTGAGTAAAGCTTCGCCCTGCGTCGGGGAGGATAGTCGGCAAGTGCTTAGGGACTGTCTTGGATTTACGGATCAAAAAATCGATACGCTGGTGGCATCGGGTGCAGTGGAAATCACAGGCCCGAATGCGTGATTTAACTAGATCAAGTAATCCATTGTATTAGAAATAAAAGGCCCTGATAGCTTAAAATTATCAGGGCCTTTTTACCGGCCGTAATTCGAGTAAAACCGAATCAGGTATCAGTCTTTATATCCGTCCTGGTAATACTTCTTTAACTTTATCTCTTAAATCGCGCAGGGATTTTTCAGTCATCGGCCAGTCGATACAGGCATCGGTGACAGAGACGCCATACTCCATTTTAGCGGGGTCAGAAGAGAGTTTTTGATTACCAAAGCCGATATTGCTTTCGATCATGATGCCAACAATAGACTGATTTCCTTCAGCTATCTGGTTTGCAATGTTCTCAACAACCAGTGGTTGAAGAGCTGCATCTTTATTTGAGTTGGCATGACTGCAATCTACCATGATGTTTTTCGGAAGACCCTCATCCTCAAGGCGTTGTTCGCATACAGCGATGCTTACCGAATCGTAGTTGGGTTTGCCACCGCCACCTCGCAATACAATATGACTGTAGGCATTACCTTTAGTGCGGATCACCGCAACTTGACCTTGTCGGTTAATACCGAGAAAGCTGTGGGGGTGCGATACGGATTGCAATGCATTGATAGCAACGCTTAGGCCGCCATCGGTACCGTTCTTGAAGCCGATTGAAACTGACAAGCCGCTAGACATCTCGCGGTGGGTTTGCGATTCGGTTGTGCGTGCACCAATTGCAGACCAGGAAATCAGATCCTGAATATATTGCGGGCTGATAGGATCCAATGCCTCGGTTGCGGTGGGTAGCCCAATCTCAGCCAGTTCAATCAATAGCTTTCGACCGATATGCAATCCTTCCTCAATCTGAAATGAGTCATCCATATATGGGTCATTGATTAAACCTTTCCAGCCGACGGTTGTACGGGGTTTTTCAAAATAGACCCGCATAACAATATAAAGAGAGTCGCTCACTTCATCTGCTAGTGCTTTGAGGCGTAATGCGTAATCCCGTGCTGCATCAATATCGTGAATCGAACAGGGCCCCACAACGACTATGAGTCGATGATCCTTGCCATCAAGAATATTACGTATGGTTTCACGGCCATCTATTATCGTTTTTTTTGCGGCCTCTGATAGAGGCAATTCTTGTTTCAGCGCTTCCGGTGTAATGAGCACCTCCTGCGATGAAACGTTGATATTTTCAACTCGTGGATCTGGCATATCGACTCTCAAAATAGTAAAGCTAAAATCATTAAATTCTGTAGAACAGAGTATTAAACGCTTTCATCGGTTATTGATCAATACACAGCGAGCAGATAACTCTGCAAATATATCAATTTGCTGCAAATTTAAAGGGTCGGGGGGGGATCTTTCGGTATAATCGTGGCCCCTAAATTGTTACTGATTGTGATCTTTATGAAAGACTCTGCCGAAAACCCACTGGGCAAGCAGACTCAATACGACCAAGGGTACGACCCTACGCTGCTGTTTCCCATCTCGCGAACGGATAGTCGTTCGGTCTTTATGGAAAAGGGAGGCTCAGTTTTGCCCTTTGCGGGTTATGATTTTTGGAATGCCTACGAGGTATCCTGGCTTAATAGAAAAGGCAAACCAGAAGTTGCCGTTGCGCAGTTTCGTTTTGAGATCGAAACCAGTTTTATCATCGAGTCCAAGTCTTTCAAGCTTTACCTTAATTCGCTAAATCAGGAATGCTTTGAATCAATAGAAGCACTGAAGAAGGTGATTGTTAATGATCTCTCCGTTTGTGCTTCCTCGCCTGTGCACCTGGATCTGATTCCTGTTTCGAAATATACCCCAACCTGTTTTTCTAACCCTGTCGGATACTGTCTTGACCAGCTGGATATTTTTGTCGATCAATACCAGACCGATCCAACAATACTTACTACGGAACAGAACGAAGCTAATTCGGATGTCCTTCAAGGTAACGAGAGTCAAATTAGTGAAACTCTGTTCAGTCATCTGCTGCGCTCCAACTGCCCAATTACTGGCCAGCCTGATTGGGGCACCATTCAAATCTCTTACCAGGGCGAAAAAATCGATCACGCCAGCCTGCTGCGTTACATTATTTCCTATCGTGTTCATTCCGGTTATCACGAACAGATTACCGAGCAGATTTTTACTGATCTGATTTCACGCTGTAGGCCTAGTCAACTGACCGTGCAAACCTGGTTTGTGCGCAGGGGAGGGCTGGATATTAACTGCCTGCGAAGCACCGAAAAGCTAGCACCGTTCAGCGAATTACTTCCCAGTCTGAGTAGGCAGTAAAATTGGTCGCTATTTTTTATTTCTTATCTGTGGGCAGCTGCAGCGCAATCTGATACTGCCAATCAATGATTCGGCGGATAAAGAGAGCAGTTTTTGCGGATATCGCACGGGATCTTCTCCATATCATTTTGAATTCGCGCAACTAGAACTGATAGAAATACCAATAGAGTAAGATTTCATGATCGTACTGATGGCTGATCATTTCAATAATCCTTTATAGCCTTCTTCGGGCTTGAAACCTCAATTCTTATATACGCTCACGCTGCTTGCTAATAATCAGGAAAATGGTTTAGTCTTAAGACCGACCTGATTTAAAAACAATAATAATCAAAGGCGCAAATTGTGACGGAACATGATTTTATGGAGCGAGCTGTGCTTGCTTCAAAGGGAAACCAATTCGAAGATTTTAGCGAAGGTCAGGTGTATGAACATCACTGGGGGCGTACCCTCACCGATGGTGACAGCACCTGGTTTTCTACTCAAACCCTGTCATTTAATCCTCTCTATTTTAATGAGCCCTACGCTCAATCTTTAGGCCACCCTAAAATGGTGGTAAACCCTATGTTGATATTCAACACAGCCTTTGGCCTGTCGGTTGAAGATCTGTCTGAAGGCGGCGGATTGTTCCTGGGTGTTGATGATTGCGAATTTCTGATTCCGATGCATGTGGGAGATACCATTGTCGCCCGCAGTACCGTCGCCAGTAAGCGGATATCAAAAAGTAACAAGACCGCAGGGATTGTCACCTGGATTACCGAAGGCTTTAACCAGCATGGTGAAAAAACCATTCAATTTAAGCGTACCAATTTTGTGCGTTTCCGCGACCCCGAAACGGCATTAGCGGGAGCACAATCATGAGCTTAACCGGAAGCAACAACTACTTTGAAGATTTCGAAATTGGCCACGTAATCCAGCACGCCCGTGGTAAAACCATGTGTGAGAACGACAACGTCGGCATTACCATGCAGGTATTAAATACCGCCGATGCTCATTACAACGAAGATCGTGTAAAGGATACCTTTGGCAAACGATTGCAGTTTGGCGGTGTAACGATATCGATGATTATCGGCATGAGTATGCAGGATACCGGCGAAAATGCGTTGCAAGAATTAGGCCTCGATAAAATCCGACTCAAAACCTCCGTCTTCCACGGCGATACACTTTATGCCTACAGCGAAATACTGGATAAAAAACCGGTTGATGATGTATCTGGAAAAGTGACCTTCAAACACTGGGGTATCAATCAGAAGAACGAGATCGTATTTGAGGGCGAAAGGCATGCCCTGATCAAACGAAGACCTACTTAGAAACTGTCTTTGCTTGCTGCAAATTGCATCGAGCTAATCTGGTCAACCCGCAAAGGAGATAGCAATGTCCGGTGCATTAAGTGGTTTTAAGGTTTTAGATCTGTCCCGAGCATTGTCCGGGCCTTTTTGTGCGATGCTGCTGGCGGATCAAGGCGCAGATGTGACCAAGGTCGAAGCGGTAGGTGGCGGAGATATGACACGCTATATGGTACCGTTTCCGCCTGAGTTTGAAGGTCGGGAACCATACGGTGGATATTTCCAAAGTATTAATCGCAATAAAAAGAGTATCGCTATTGATCTGAAAACTTCCGAAGGGAAAGAGATACTCCGTGAGCTTGTAAAAGACACTGATGTGTTGATCGAAAACTTCCGCACCGGCGTAATGGATAAGCTCGACCTTTCCTATGAGTCCCTCGCCGAAATTAATCCTAAGCTGGTATACGCGGCTATCAGGGGGTTTGGCGACCCGCGTACCGGTGAAAGCCCCTACACCAGCTGGCCGGCCTTTGATGTGACTGCCCAGGCAATGGGTGGTTTGATGAGTATTACGGGCCCAATCGATGGTCAACCCACCAAAGTCGGCCCGGGTATTGGTGATCTTATTCCCGCCAGTTTGGCGGCATTTGGCATCATGGCTGCCGTGTACGATGTGAACAAAACCGGCAAGGGTCAGTTTCTTGACGTAGCCATGTACGATTCTATATTGGCCTTCTGTGAACGTATCGTTCCGCAATATGCATACACCGGTCAAATCCCTGGATTGGAGGGCAACGCCCATCCAACGCTATGTCCCTTTGGAGTATTTCCCGCTTTAGATGGTTTTGTGAGTATTGCCTGCCCGGGTAATCACCACTGGGCTAACCTGTGTGTGGAGATGGAAAGACCGGAGCTGGCAGAGGATGAACGGTTTGCCACCAACCCTGACCGTGTTGCCTCTATGGAGGAAACCCTGTCAATTGTTAGCGAATGGACTGCTAAGTTCACTAAGAAAGAACTGACCGAAAGACTAGGTTCAAAATTACCCTATGGTCCGGTTCAGAATGCTAAGGATCTGTTTGAAGACCCTCACGTAGAAGCCAGGAATATGCTTACAAAAGTTGATCATCCAGGTACTGGAGGCAACGCGTATTACGTGACGGATACGCCCATCAAAATGACTAAAACTCCAGGTGGTGTTGAAACACGTGCACCTCTTTTAGGAGAGCATACTGATGCCATCATGGCCCAGCACGGATTTAACGAAGAACAGATTAAAAATCTCAAAGAAAAAAACATTATTCAATAATCATGTAGAAGGAAATAATCATGTCCGCTAGACCACAACGACTACGAAGATGTCAATTATCCGTACCCGGTTCCAGCGAAAAAATGCTGAAAAAAGCTTCAGGGATGGAGCTTGATCACGTATTTTTGGATCTGGAAGATGCGGTTGCCCCCAGTGCAAAAGCTGAAGCCAGAGGCATGATTGTTGAAGCAATCAATGCCCACGATTGGGCGCCAAAAACAATTTGCGTACGTATCAACGATGTTGAAACCGAATATTGCCACGATGACATTATCGAGATTGTCACCGGTGCAGGGGAAAAGCTCGATACCATCATGCTCACCAAAGCCAAAAGTGCTCATGATGTTAAATATCTTGAATTTCTGTTGAATCAACTTGAGCTTAAGCTTGGTTTGAAAAAACGTATCGGCATCGAATGCCTGGTTGAAGAAGTTGAAGGCATGATGAATGTTGAAGAGATCGCCGCCGCAAGTGATCGGCTTGAATGTTTGATTTTTGGCATGGGCGATTACTCCGCTAGTCAGGGTATGAATCTGCGTGGGGTTGGCGACACTAATGCAGAATGGGGTGGCTATCCCGCAGACCTTTGGCACTACCCTCGTTACAAAATGACCATTGCTTGTCGCGCCAACGGCATCGATGCGGTAGACGGCCCCTACGGAAACTTCCGTAACCCTGAGTCCTATCGCGTTGAATGTGAACGATCCAATGTATTAGGCATGGTTGGGAAATGGGCGATTCACCCAAGTCAGATCGAAATTGCGCAGCAAGTATTTTCCCCTACACAAGATATGGTTAATTCCGCGCGCAAACAGAAAGAGGCCTATGCAGAAGCGTTGACCCAGGGTCTTGGCGCTATCAGTGTTGATGGCATGATGGTCGATGCAGCCAGTATTCGAATACAGCAAAACATCATCGACAAAGCTGATTTGATTGGAATGTAAACGGTTTACTCAACGGCAAATAAACGACATTTGAAACATTAGATATTTGAAGTATTCAAAGAACAGGGAGATTTAATAATGGTACTCGACCGCTACGGTAACGAAAAAGACAACGATGGTAATGACAATCCCGGGTACATGACCGAAGAGCGTTTAATGATTCAGGAAGTCGCCAGAGACTTCAGTATGAAAGAGGTACTGCCGGTAGCCAATGAACTTGACCCGATACAGGGAGAAATCCCGATGGATCTGCGCCGTAAAATGGGCGAAATGGGTTACTTCGGAATTCGTATTCCGGAAGAGTACGGCGGTATGGGCCTAGGTGTATTCGAATATTGCCTGATTGCTGAAGAGCTGGCTCGTGGCTGGATGAGTGTCGCCAGTATTATCGCACGCTCCGGCGGCATGATGAGTGTTAGCGGTTGGCCAATGGAGAAACGGCTTGAATACACAAAGCGCGCTGCCAAAGGAGAATTTCTGGCAGCCGCTGCATTGTCTGAACCTGATGTGGGATCAGACTTGGCGGGTGTCAGTTGTCGAGCTGTGCTGGATGGTGACGAGTGGGTGATAACTGGTAATAAATACTGGTGTACCTTTGCCGATGGCTCCGATTACATCTCTGTTTTATGCCGCATCGAAAGTGATGAAGATGCCGGTTACAAGGGCCTTAAGAGTATTATTGTCGAAAAACCACGGGGAGAGCTGCCCAATAACTGTCAGGGATCAGAGATTCCAAAAATTGGCTATTTCGGCTGGAAAACCTGGGAGCTGGCTTTTGATGGCTGCCGTGTTCCAAAAGAAAATATCATTGGCGGGCAGCAAAGCGAAGGATTTAAAAACACCGTGAGTGGATTGGAAGTAGCCCGTGCTCATACCGCCGCCAGGGCGATCGGACTTGCTCGTGGTGCACTGGAAGATGCGATTGTTTACTCCCAGCAGCGTGTGCAGTTTAAACAGCCGATATCTGACTTCCAGGAGACCCGTTTTAAAATTGCCCGTATGGCATCTGAGATCGAAGCAGCACGACAGCTTATGTATCACGTATGTCATGAGCTGGACACCAAAGGTCGTTGCGATAAAGAAACCTCAATGGTGAAGTGGTTCGCAACCGAAATGGCCGAGCGGGTTACCTCGAATTGTCTGCAAATATTTGGCGGTGCGGGGTACACCAAACTGCATGCTATTGAACGATACTGGCGAGATGCACGGTTAACTAAAATCTTCGAAGGTACTTCAGAAATTCAACTACGCATTATTTCAGACCGAATATTGGGGAGGCCAACTAATCGCCAAAATCAGGCCTGATCAGTATTTTTAGAGCCGATAACAATAATAAAAATGGAGAGTTACATAATGAGACTTCAAGGGAAATGCGCAATTGTAACGGGAGCTGGTTCAGGTTTTGGGCAGGCCATGGCTACGACATTCGCAGCGGAAGGCGCTAAAGTTTTTGCAGTCGATCGCGATCAACAGGCGGCGCAGAAAACCGTGGATAATATCCAAGATAAGGGTCAGCACGCTCAATCATTCTGCTGTGATATAACCGACGCAGCAAAAGTAAAAGAGATGGTATCAAGCTGCATTAGCGAACTGGGTGGGCTTGATATCATGGTCAATAATGCGGGTTATACCCATGCATCGCAGCCATTGGATCAAGTCACAGAAGATGATTACGACCGAGTAATGAATGTGAATGTAAAATCCATTTATCTCAGTGCGCTTGAGGTGATTCCTTATTTTCGCAAGCAAGGTAGCGGTGTAATTCTTAATACGGCTTCCACTGCTGGCCTTCGGCCACGTCCCGGAATGAGTTGGTATAACGCTAGTAAGGGCGCCGTAATCACACTCACAAAATCGATGGCGGTCGAGCTGGCATCAGAGAAGATTAGAGCCAATTGTGTTTGTCCGGTCGCAGCGAACACTCCCATGTTGGGTGACTTTATTGGTGACCGCAGTAAAAACACCGAAGAAACACGTAACGCAATGGGCGCTGATATCCCTTTGGGGCGGCTCACCGAATCACAGGATGTGGCCAATGCAGCGTTATATCTGGTTTCAGATGAAGCTGAATTCATTACCGGTGTGGCTTTAGAAATTGATGGTGGCCGTTGTATTAGCTAGTGGCTACGTAGTATCGGTTGGTGGGGATTTTTATCCAGAGTGTTCTGCATCTCTTTGGCTCGAAAATCGAAGAGAAAGAAGTATAAAGTTTCACAGCTAAACGGTTGTGAGCTGACAATCATGGCAATATCAATAGAGCACTAATCGATTACCCCAGGTAGAGGTTTGTGTAATTAATTCATTGGCTTCCACTTTTGAATTTGGTTGATCAGGCTGGGATTACTGCATAAAAAAAAGGTCGCTAATTAGCGACCCTTTTCTGATTAAACAATTTGAAAGCGATTCAAATTATTTAATAAATAACATCTCCCGATACTTAGGTAAAGGCCAGAGATCGTCAGATATTTCTGCTTCAAGTGTATCGGCGCAAGTACGAACCTCCAACATCAAACTACAAATTTCTTTGGCACAATGTTGCAGATGATCTTCGGTTGAATTGAAACTATCTGCCTCCAGTGCGGCGCTGAGTTTTGAAACCGCAGTCATCATGGCGGAGGTTTCTTCGGCTACTTTCACTGCAACAGAGTTATCCATATCGATACCCATTTCAGCCATTCCAGAGCTCGTCAATGATAGGTCGCTAAGGTATCGAACTGCTGCAGGGTAGATATATGTTTTGGCCATATCGATGGTCAATTTGGCTTCCACTTCAATAGATAGGACGTACTGTTCCGAGTAGACTTCAAAACGGCTTTCCAGTTCTGCTGGACTGAGTACGCCAGTGCTTTCGAATAATTCGATAACCTCAGGATCGCGGTATGCAGGTAGTGCGTCAGCGGTGGTTGGAATGTTTTTCAAACCACGTTCTTCAACCGCAGCACGATGCCACTCTTCAGCGTATCCGTCACCGCCAAACACTGCCTGGCCGTGACTATCCATCAATGATTTTAGGGTGGCGATTACGGCCGCTGATTGATCTTTTCCACTAGAGAGTTGCTGGTCCAACTCTGTAGCTATCCATTCAAGAGAATCCGCCAGCATGGTGTTCATTGCGATCAATGGACCGTGAACAGATGCCTGTGAACCTACTGCACGGAACTCAAAACGGTTGCCGGTGAAAGCAAAAGGAGATGTCCTGTTACGATCACCTGGGTCACGTTCGAAGTTAAGAATCTGGCTTAGGCCCAGATCCATTTCACCGCCCTGTTGCGAGGAAGAGATCTTACCGGCCTGAATGTCGGCGAATACTTTTTCAAGTTGTTCTCCGAGATAAACAGAAAGAATCGCAGGAGGCGCTTCGTTAGCACCAAGGCGATGGTCGTTGCCAGCAGATGCAATAACCGCACGTAGCAAAGGTCCATACTTGTGAACACCGCGAATAACAGCGCCACAGAACAATAGAAAGTTGAGGTTGTCATGCGGAGTTTGACCCGGATCCAGCAGGTTGCCTTGGGTTGAGTTGCCTACAGACCAGTTCACGTGTTTGCCTGAACCATTAATCCCGGCAAAGGGTTTTTCGTGAAGCAAACAGATAAAACCGTGCCTTTTAGCTGTGCTTTTTAGCAAGGTCATCAGCATCTGCTGATGGTCTGCTGCAGTATTCGCATTTTCGAAGTAGGGTGCAATTTCAAACTGACCTGGCGCTACTTCGTTATGGTGTGTTTTGGCTGGAATACCGAGTCGGTACAGCTGGTCTTCAAGGTCTTGCATGTAGACTTGAACGCGCGCCGGAATAGCACCGAAGTAGTGGTCATCAAATTCCTGGCCTTTAGCGGAGGCAGCACCAAACAGCGTACGACCAGCTAACAGCAGGTCAGGGCGGGCGTTAGCGAAATTTGAGTCAACCAGGAAGTACTCTTGTTCAGCACCACAACTAGAGTTTAAAGTTGTGATCTCTTTTTCACCCATCAGGCTAAGCACTTTTTGAGCGGCTTTGTTCATTGCGTCATTAGAGCGCAATAGTGGGATTTTTTTATCTAGCGCTTCACCTGTCCATGACATGAAGACGCTTGGAATCATCAAGGTGGCGCCGTTATCAGTGTGGATGATATAAGCAGCGCTGGTTGGATCCCATGCGGTGTAACCACGGGCGGCGTTGGTTGCGCGGATGCTGCCGTTAGGGAACGAGGAACCATCTGGCTCGCCTTTGATTAACAGGCTGCCGGTGAATTCGGTAATTGCTCCGCCATCGGTATTACTAATGATGAAGCCATCATGCTTTTCAGCGGTAGCGTTGGTAAGAGGGTAGAAGATGTGAGAGAAAAACTTAGCGCCTTTAGTTATGGCCCAGTCTTTCATAGCTGCAGCTACGATATCCGCAGTAGCCGGGTCTAGAGGCTCACCGGTTTGTACGGTTTTTCTAACTTGCTTAAAAGCGTTTTTGGCGAGAGCTTCTTCCATAGTATCCAGATCGAATACGTCAGTAGCCCAAATTTTACTGAGAGGTTCAGTTTTTTCAGTTTCAAGGGGTGTACGGTTGGTTATCTGGTATATCGCCTGGGCGCGAGATTCGCTTCCGGTCATTGCTGGTTCCCTCTTTATAGGATTATTAAATAGGTGGTCATTTTTTGAAAATTGACGAATCTGGAAGGTTATCGGTATTTCGGCCAGTCGATCAATTGCAAAATAATATCAGTCTGTCTTGGTTAAGCAAATATCGTACCGGCTCTCAAATCGTAGTGATTGACGGCCTGACGCCTTCTTATGGGGTGATAAAAGTAAGTGTTTCAGGGTAGTGGGGTATCACGGGGTTCTGGTGTTCTAATTTGGTGCGCTGCGCATCATAATGGTGCTCTGTTGGTCGGGGTTCTTTGCTGACATCGGTCATCAACCGATACCAGCAAAGGTTAATCTTTAAGACATGCAATAGAACGCTAGCTTATTGCCATCAAGATCTCGGATATAACCAAAGTTAGCGCCGCCTTCGCCTCGTGGCCCCGGTGCACCTTCATCACTGCCGCCCAATTCGATGGCTTTTGCATGTAGACGTGAGACAGCTTCGGCGTTTTCGACCGCAAGGGAGATCATTACGCCATTGCCGCTTGACGCGGGCTGCTCATTGAAGGGTGTAATAACCCCGAACATAGGGTTGCCGGGTTTGTTGGTCCACATGATGAGCCGGTCGGTTGCCATCGCGCGCCCAGCCCCCAGTTCTGCGAATAGCGCATCATAAAACTTGCCAGCTCGCTCAAGGTCATTTGTACCTATCGTTGTATATCCGATCATTTTAGTTTCCTCTTTATTATTAATTTGTTAAACGTGATACCTGTACTAAAAATCAGGTCTTGAAGCGGTAATGTTCGCCATCGCGAACCAGGTGTCCTGCGGTAGGCAGCGCGAAATGAGTACCCAGCACCAAGGTTGAGCCATTGAAATCATCCATGAATTTTAAGCGACTTTGAGCTGCAATATCGCTGTGGGTATCGGCATTGTCGATCCAGTGGGGCCGCGCAAACTGGGCTGGATGATGGAATATATCCCCGGTAATAATTGCCCGTTCAGTGCAGCTGGTGATCAATACGCTTACATGGCCGGGAGTGTGCCCTGGGGTCGGCACCAATTGTACGCCTTCTGTTACCACGTGGTTGGTTTCCACCAAATCAATCTGGTCGGACTCAATAATCGGCAAGATAGAGTCATTTTTAGCCTCCGGGCCAAAAGGGTCGATTTCATTCTCCCAGAAATCCCATTCTGTTTTAGCAAACAGGTATCGTGCGTTATCGAAGGTAGGCACCCATTTGTCATCAACTAACATGGTATTCCAGCCGACATGGTCAACGTGCAGGTGCGTGCAGAGAACGGTATCGATCTTTTCTCGAGGTGTTCCGCGTGATGTAAGCTGCTCAAGGAAATCACCCTGAAGCTGATTCCATTGGGGCATTGCCCGCGGTTTGTCGTTACCGATACAGGTATCCACCAAAATACTCATGGTTGGGGTAGTGATTAAAAATGCGTGTATGGATAGCGGTATTGTATTGTCATCGTTTAAAAAGTGAGGTTTCAACCAGTCGTGCATGGGTTCAAGATTTTCCGGAGTCGCTTCGGGAAACAGCATGGTTGGGTCCATAGGGGCTACCATTTCCGGCACCCTTTGAATGGTGATATCACCGATTTTCCAGCTAGACATAGTATTCTCTTATTATTAGCAGTGTCTTAGCGTATATTTTATTTGTCTGTAGCGCTAGGGCTGACACAATTAAGTTTCAGGCAGTGACACTGTGCTCAATGGGTGGCTGTAGATGGGCACGGTGGCTATCCCCGTGGGAATATTTGAAGGCGCATGAATCTTGATAACGTAAGAAATTAATGTACTGCTGATGAAGTAATCTTGGTGAAGGAATAAATACAGCAAATTTTGAATCAGCTTGAAACGACCGATTATGTTCTGTTTACAGATGATCGCGGTTTAGCGCTTAAAACTCATTGCGATCATTATCGTTCTCTATCTAAGTTATCTGGCGCTTCACATTGCCCGATAGGTAATAGGTCAGCGTTATGGCAAAAAGAGAGAAGTATCCGGCGAGTTACAAATATCTGACAGCTAAAACTCTCGCAAGCTGACGCTGTTTGCGACTACCTTTATCACCGTTATCGCTTTGATCTCATTATACAGGTCGCTGGATTCGATAGTCTGCTGCAGATTGGCTTTGTCGGTGTGTCTCTAGTGCTAGCTCAGGCTGCCTGGGCGTCGGATGTATTCAGGACGCTTAAAGAAGAATCCATTCTCGGCACGGTACTTAAAACCAGGGTATTTCATAGCGAGCTACTAAATCTGGCCAACAATCACAGGATGATGATTAGAAATGCAAAGCTACGGGATTAAATGGTTCATAACTGTCGAAGTTCGCTTCAGCTAAAGGACAGCGGGAAGGACTAATTTCAGCGTTGGTTATGATGTTGATAAAAAACTCGTTACCAATTTATTTGAATAAGCCTTTGCAAGCGCAGCCCAGCAAAAACAGATTCCATATGAGGATAAACATCAGATACAGATACGTATTACCGAATTTGGCCCCCAAGGAATCGAATGGTCAGTTTATTATTATGTGGAAGCCGTGCCGCAGATGATTAGCATTCGTCAATGGCTACTGCAAGTAGTGCTGGATGCTGCGACCGAAACGGGTATTTCGCTGGCTACGGCCCTTACTTATACCATTCTGAGTCAAGACGAAGCGGAGTAGTTGTGCCGTCTGCATGACTCGCCGTAAATTGCCTTCCACTGCGCGTTCTGCAGGACAAATTTTCCGGTATACCATGGCTGATTAGTAACGGATGCTATGAACGGTATATTGATTTCGATATCACTGAACTTAGGTCGTGGGCAGATGAACTGAAATTCAATCACAAACGGGTAGCTGGACTATCAGCAGAATTTGTAAAAAGGCAGAGGCCTGCTACGCTTAAGTCGATTTCAAGCGGTATTGTGTAGTTTGGAGGCCGATGACTGTTATCGGTTTCTAATACAAAGGGTCAGTTCGAGAGTAAAGGTATGAAACTTAAACGTAAAATTTTGATCGGCTCCAGCCTGCTAGTAGCTTTGCCGGTGCTTGTGGCTAGTTTTGGCGTTCGGTATGTGGCTACCGATTCAAGTCAGATTGCATTAGAAAGCGCGGCTCAGGATAGGTTGGTAACTGCCCGTGATATGACGAGAAATAGAATAGAAGACTATTTTGATACTATTCATAATCAGGTGCTTACGCTCTCCCAAAACAGCATGACAGTAGAGGCGATGGTCAAATTCAGAGATAGTTTTAATAGCTATCGGGCTGAAACCTCCGCTGACTTGGCTAAGCATCGCCCAACACTTGCCGAATACTATACACAGCAGTTTGTCCGCGAATACAGAAAGCGCAATCCCGGCAGTCCACCGGATATTCGTCAATGGTTATCCCAGCTAGATGAAGATTCGATTGCACTGCAGCACCGCTTTATAGGTGCAAACAGCAACGTATTGGGAGAGAAGGACAAGCTGGTAGATCCGGATGATGGCTCGATGTATGGTTTTTATCACAAGATGTATCATCCGGTATTCCGTGATTATCTGCAGAAATTTGAGTACTACGATATTTTTCTGGTGGACCCAGATAGCGGTGATATTGTTTACAGCGTATTCAAGGAGCTGGATTATTCAACCTCGTTGATTAACGGGCCTTATGCTAATACCGGCATAGGTAAGGTATTTCGTTTGGCTAACCAGGCTAGTTCAGGTCAATTTGTCACCCTTAGTGACTTTGAATCCTATCCACCTTCGTATCAGGATGCTGCTTCTTTTATAGCGTCACCAATTTTTGATGATGGTAAGAAAATTGGAGTGCTTATTTTTCAGATGCCGATCGATAAAATTAATCAAATCATGACCCAAGGTGGGAAATGGCAGGAGAGCGGATTAGGAGCCTCTGGTAAAACCTACCTAGTCGGTAACGGCGGCAAGATGATGTCGATGAGTCGTTCCCTGATTGAAGATAAGAAACATTACCTGCAGGCTCTTTCAGAGAATGGTGTTGATAAACATATGGTGGATTTGATTGATCTTAAGAACAGTAATATTGGCTTACAATCAATTAAAACACACTCAGCTTCTGAAGCTCAGGCAGGAAGAACTGGCTTCGATATCATTAACGATTATCGTGGAGTCCCGGTGTTATCCGCTTATGCACCTGTTGATATAGACGGCCTGAACTGGGGCATTATCAGTGAGATTGATCAGGAAGAAGCCAATTTAGCGGCAGATCAGCTTGCTGATGAAATTACTGCGCTATCGCTAGCGGGTACAACTGCGTTACTACTCGTCGGAGTTGCTTGCGGGCTCTGGTTTGCGGGTACTATTACGCGCCCAATTATTCTATTGAGCGATAAAATCTCCGCTATTGAAAAGAGTGCCGATCTGACCCAGCGAGTTGAGATAGCACATCAGAATGAAATCGGTGAGACTGCGAGTGCCTTCAATAAAATGCTGGATAAATTCCAGTCCAGTTTGCATGAGGTTTCAGACGCTACCACTGCCATCAGTACTGCGTCGGAGCAGACCTCAACCATTTGCGCGCAAACTAGTGTCAACATCGAAGATCAACGGGTGCAGACAGAACACGTCGTCGTTGCGATCAACGAAATGAGTGCCTCTGCTCAAGAGGTCGCACAAAACGTCCACAATACTAATGATGCTGTGCAGTTAGCTGGAGATGAAGTAAGCACAGGTAGCGACGTAGTAGATAAGTCGGTCATTGCGATCCAGCAATTAGCAGAACAAATTGAGCGTGCGGCCAGCGTAATTCATGACGTAGAACAGGATAGTGAGAATATCAATTCGATATTAGATGTTATTAAAGGAGTCGCGGAGCAGACCAACCTGTTGGCACTCAACGCAGCGATTGAAGCGGCCCGGGCAGGAGAGCAGGGGCGTGGCTTCGCAGTAGTGGCGGATGAGGTGCGCACGCTTGCCGGTCGCACCCAGGAATCGACTGAAGAGATTAATCAAATGATTGACAAACTGCAGGGCGGTTCACGAGAAGCAGTGCGCTCTATGGAGCAAAGCATGCAGCAAGTGCAGGTGGCGGTTGAGCATGCTTCGCAGGCAGGAGGCTCATTTTCTACCGTTGCTAAAACCATAGGCAACATAAGTGACATGAGTATTCAGATTGCCAGTGCTGCAGAGCAACAAAGTGCGGTGGCGGAAGAAATTAATCAGCGTGTTGAAGCGATCAACCAAATCGCGTCCTAGAACGCTACAGGGGCTCAACAAACCGCGACAGCTACAGATGAACTGGCTCAACTGTCGATCCGCCTGCAAAGCAATGTGAATCGGTTTCAGATATAAGCTGTTTTGGTGCTTTTTGAGTTGACGGCTTTTTTATAGTTCACCCTAGTGGTTGTGTAGGAGCGCTGTTATCCAACAGTCTCTCTGCTTGCTGAGGCTCTAATCCATAGTTTGTAATCGTTTTTACCCATTTAAAAGTACTCGAAATATATCACCTTGTATCTGAGCCGTAATTTCCCATCCGATGGCTTTTTATTCAGGAGTTGGCGCTATCCTCTCATGATGTAGAATGGCTCTTTTTAAAGCTCAAGTCATTCGCATGAACGCCTCAACCAGAATCGCTGTTTTCGTCGATGTACAAAACATCTACTACACAACGCGCCATACCTATGGACGTCAGTTTAATTACCGTCGATGCTGGCAGCGCATTTGCCAGGACGGTGAGATTGTTTCCGCGCTGGCCTATGCCATTCACAAGGGCGATGATCGCCAGCTGAAATTCCAAAATGCACTGAAGCAGATTGGTTTTACCGTTAAGCTTAAACCCTATATTCAACGTAATGATGGCTCTGCAAAGGGTGATTGGGATGTGGGTATTGCGATTGATGTCATGGATATTGCCCGCACGGTAGATAAGGTAGTGTTGTTATCCGGCGATGGAGATTTTGATTTGCTGTTGGACAGGGTGAGCCAAAATTATTCGGTTCAAACCCAGGTTTATGGCGTGCCGACCCTTACTGCCAATTCGCTTGTCGAAGCCGCTGATACTTTTTGTCCTATCCTTGAAGATTTATTGCTGTGACGCAAAGCCGCGCAGCGGATCTATTGTTATTTTTGATGAGAGTACATTCGTTCGAATGAAATCAGTTCTAGGTTCAATATCACCCCAGCAATTTCTCAACGAGTATTGGCAGAAAAAGCCGTTGCTGATTCGCGCCGCATGGCCGGGTTTTGTTTCGCCGATATCTCCGGATGAGCTGGCCGGTTTAGCCTGTGAAGATGAGGTTGAGAGCAGGTTGGTGGTGGAACGAGGTTTTGAGAAACCCTGGCAAGTGGTGTACGGGCCGCTTGATCCGGCAGTTTTTCCAACGCTACCAAAAACCCACTGGACGTTGTTGGTGACGGATGCTGAAAAACATCTTCCGGAAATGGCCAAAATAGTTGATCAATTTCGGTTTATTCCTGACTGGCGGGCGGATGACCTTATGGTGAGTTACGCGCCACAGGGTGGTTCTGTCGGGCCACATTGGGATACCTATGACGTGTTTTTGTTGCAGGGGTTAGGGCGTCGGCGCTGGCAGATTAGCGACCTTAACGTATCCGAACAAAACTACCTGGATGGCCCGGACTTGCGAATAATGGAGCACTTTGAGCCTCAACAAGACTGGATCCTTGAACCTGGTGATATGCTCTATCTACCACCCCATATTGCTCATCACGGTGTTGCCCAGGATGATTGCATGACTTTTTCGATTGGCTTTCGTGCACCTACTATTGCGGATATGTTAAGTAGTTACAGCGATAGTCGCATCGAAGGGTTGACCGAGTCTAACCGCTACGTTGATCCTGATTTAAGGTTGCAGGATCATCCCGGCGAAATTGGTGCAAAAGCTCTGGCGGATATCCAGACCATGCTGCTAAAACAGTTCCAGCAATCGCCCGCTGAATTTTCAAAATGGTTCGGTAGTTATTCCACTGCACCCAAAAACGATCTGCGGTTTCCTGCTGAACAATCCATTGATGGATTTTCCGAATGGCGCAAACGGTTTGAGCAATCGGGTGGCTTTACTAAAAGCACGGTTAGCAGATTTTCATTTGTGCGTTCTGACGCAGGAGCAAGAGCCTCGAGTTCGAGCGGCTTCGCATCGTTATTTGTCGATGGTGATTGCTATGAAGTGTCGTTGTTATTTGCCCAGTGGCTCTGTGGCGAACGGGAATTGTCAACGCTCCCGGTATCGGCAGACCAATTATCAGGTGCTGAAACAGCTCTCCTATTAGAACTTTATAACCTTGGATGTATCTATTTTTGCGATGAGATTTCGGATTGAGCAGGTCGACTGGCGGGATAGCAGAGCACAGCTGTCGGAAATTCGGATCGAAGTATTCGTGCGGGAGCAGGGTGTTCCTATCGATGAGGAGTGGGATCAATGGGATGCGAGCAGTCGCCATTGGCTGGCCTATTCTATAGACGTTAACAAGCCTGTGGCTACCGTGCGGCTTACCCTAGGGGGCCAGATTGGTCGAATGGCGGTGTTAACAAACTACCGTCACAGTGGTGTAGGTAGTCAGTTGCTCGAAGAGGTTATTAAGGTGGCGCAATTAAGTTTTGAAAAAGTCTATCTGCACGCTCAATGCCACGCCATGGGCTTTTATGAGCATGCAGGGTTTAAGGCGGTCGGGTCACAATTTGATGAGGCAGGTATAGCGCATCAAAGAATGATGCTTGAATTTAATAAACCGAAATAGGACTCTTTATTCAGTGGCGAACATGCCAGTACTAGCCAACCTGGTCGTTGGCGGGTTATTCGCACCCAATTGAAGGTATATAAATGAGCTGCCCATCTGTGCTTTGGCTTGGGATTTTGCTTCGGTTAATCTACGGTGAATATCTTCCTTTGAAAAGAACTCGACATATTTGTTAATCGCTACTGCACCTATCGATACGCTGGTCAAAGGGAATATGGGGGCGGTATCAGCGCGATTATGCGCAGGAAAAATTTCATTTTCCTGCGGGCAACATCGAAGCCTGGTTCGCACTTCTTGATCGAAATCTGCAATGATGGAATTGCAGCTCTCTTCCCATTGGTCATTAGAAAATATGACGATAAAATCATCGCCGCCAATATGACCTACGAAATCCATCTCTGAATCGCTGTTTCTTTTGAGAGTGCGAGCCAGAGTTTTAATCATTTCATCGCCCTTTGAATAACCGCAATAATCATTAAAAGGTTTGAAATTGTCGAGATCGATATAGGCAACTGAAAAAGCCAGGCCGCTCGCAATGTAATTGTCTAACTGTTTTTCTATTGGGACATTTCCGGGAAGCCCGGTAAGAGGGTTACTGTAGCGCACGGTTTCTATACGCTGATCAGTAATTTTTTTTAATAGGTTAAGCAGTGTGCATTTCCCAACCAGGGTACCTTCGTCGGTGATAAAAAACTCACTGTTGTAAAGCGATGATGAGTTCGTCAACCGCTTGCTGATCACCTCTAGCGAGATATCTATCTCGAAGGTATGAAAAGCCGTGTTCATCAGCTCTGAGACCGGTTTTCTGTCATATAGCGCGCGGCCATAGGTGCTTGAAAGGGCTTCTAGAAGCTTCTCTCGACGAATCAGTCCAACGGGTTTGCCAGCATCTACTATGACCGCGCATGAGGCTTGCGGGTCGTTTATGAAGTAATCGTAAAGCTCTTTGGTGTGCGTGTGTGGCTGGATCGAAGGGACTGGCTCGATCAGGCTGGATATTGAGTTGCCGTTGATCTCGAATGGTCGTTGGTCTGAGCGAAAAAGGTTTGTGGGTAGTACCTGGGGTGGCGATGCTAAAGGTTTGCTGAAATAGTAACCTTGCACATACTCTACCCCCATTTTTCGTAGTGTTGAGTACTCTTCGAGGGTTTCAATCCCCTCGGTGATAACGTTGGCTCCGAGGTATTGCGCAATTTCAATAATGGCGCGGATAAACTGTCGTTTCGTTCGATCTTTGTCGACATCCTGAATAAAATGACGATCGATTTTTACGAAATCAGGCACCATCTCTGACCAGAGCTTCAAGCCCGAATAACCTGCACCCAGGTCATCAATAGCAACTGTGAAACCTGCTTCTCGGTACTTATGGATAGCATCGCTGATTTCGTTGAAATCCTCGATTGGAGAGGATTCGGTAATCTCAATCACAACCCGGCTTTGGCTGATGCCAGCACTATCCAGTAAAGCTTTTGTTTGTCCCTTTCGATAGTGTTGTTCGAGCAAGGATTGTGGGATTACGTTAATGAATAATTTTCCCGGCAAATTAAGGAAAGCGAATTGCTTAATGATCAGGGCTCGACACAGATAGTCGAGCTCAACGGAAAGTCCTTCGAGTTCGGCTGCGTAAAACAACATTACGGGGGATTGAAGGGGTGAGTTGGTGGGGCCGCGAATCAGGCCTTCATAGCCAAAAATGGCCTGTGTATTGAGATCAGCAATTGGCTGAAAAACGACCTTAAGTCGCTGCTCTGTGATGATCTCTTTTATCAGTGAACTAGTTGATGAATCCATGTTGCTTAATCCATAGTACTTGATTGGATGTTTTACGATGATACTGGTGGTATAGAATAGATATAAAAGCAAGATCCATACCGAAAAATAAATTGTGATTACAGAATAGTGGCTCCCGAGGAAATTCTCTTTTTTGTGTTTATGATCTATCAAGCCACGGCATCCGATATGCCTGATCATCAGTGCGATTATCAAAGTGTAGAAGGATTCTAGATTTCAGTTATGAATGTTTTGTTACAGTTCTGTGTGGGAGTAATTTGGAGTTGTTGAGTTGACGATGGTATTTAGGGTTTGAATTAGCTCAGCTGTTAAAGCCGAAGATACTTAGATATTATTGCGCACCGCCTTACGACAGCATTGTCTTTTGGTGCACTGAGCGCGAGAGCGTATTTTGACTGCTTGTAACTAAACTGTAATAAATCCGGATTACACTACGCGCCATGATAAATTCAGTTGAAGCAAGCGCTCAGCAGCGCCGCAGAAATTTACTCGATCGGATCGCGACGGGTGTGATTGCCACCGGCGGTATTTGGGTAATTTTGATCATCGTATTACTGTTTTTTTATCTGCTGGCAGTGGTCGCACCCATTTTTAAACCCGCTTCTATGGTGCCCCAGGCGCACTATTCCACTCCTGCTCCAGAGCGTGGTTCGACTATCTATTTAGCCGTCGAAGAAAGTAAGCAGCTGGGGGTGCGGGTGACTGCTAGCGGCGCTTTTGTTTTTTTTGGACTCACGAGCGGTGAAGTTACCGAAACCCACCTACTTGATTTACCGGCGGAAGTGACGATTGATTCGATTGCATCCGCTGATATCGATGGTCGTTTTCTTAATGCAAGATTGAGTGACGGTTCAGTCATCATTCTTCAGATTGGTTACCGCGTCACCTTTGCAGGTGATAAACGTGTGCTTAAACCCAGTATTTCCTACCCCTACGGTAACGAGCCCCTCACGATTGAATTAGATCAACGTGCTACCCATCGTGATCTCGTAGTTGGTGAAGAGTCAGTTGTGGCGGTGTTTTCTGACCTGGCTAGTCGGCAGGTCAGCGTAGCGCTATATGAAGTAGAGGAGGGTGATGAACTTACAGAGCCGGATTTGTCGAGTAATTTTGAAGCGCCCTTTGATATTGATTACCAATTTGTAGATGGTCAGGCTCGCTGGCTTTATCTGGCAAATCGTTCTGGTCAAGTAACGCTTTATGATCTTAGCGATATTGAAGAACCGGAGCTGGTTGCCAACAAAGCACTACTATCGGCTGGCGTGGAAGCGCTGGAGATGAGGTTACTACTAGGTGGTAGCTCTCTGCTGGTGGGAGACCAGCTCGGTAATGTTTATCAGTTCTCTATTACTCGAGATGTGACTAATCAGTATGGTTTTGCAAAATATCGGCAGTTTAAGCTCGATTCCAGCGTTCAAACGATCTTACCGGAGGAGCGCCGTAAGGGTTTTATTGGTATCAGCGGTAAGGGCCAACTCTCTATATTCCACACCACCGCTGAACAGAAACTACTATCTATCGAGCTGCTTTCAGTAGATTCAAAAAATGCGGTGACGCCGCTATATTCAACATACTCACCACGTTCCGACACCTTTATGATGCAAGCTGGTGACGGGGTTTCAGTATACGAAATCGACAATCATCATCCTGAAATATCCTGGTCTGCATTGTGGAACGAGGTGTGGTATGAAGGTTACGAAGAGCCGGAATTCATCTGGCAGTCTTCCTCCGCCGACAATGATTTCGAGCCAAAATTTAGTTTGATCCCGGTTTCCTTTGGAACCCTGAAGGCCGCTTTTTACGCAATGATTTTTGCGACCCCTTTGGCAATATTTGGTGCGATTTTTACAGCCTATTTTATGGCACCTCAGATGCGGGCATGGGTTAAACCCAGTATCGAGATTATGGAAGCTCTGCCGACTGTAATTCTCGGGTTTTTGGCGGGTCTTTGGTTAGCGCCATTAGTTGAAGATAACCTATTGGCGGTAGTTAGTGTGCTGTTGGTAATGCCATTTGAGTTGGTTTTGTTTGCTTGGATCTGGCATATCCTCCCTGCTTCTATGACCCAACGAATCCCTGATGGCTGGCAAGCTGCCGTGCTGATTCCCGTGATCATCCTTTGTGTGTGGGTGGCTTTTGCGCTAGCACCCGTATTAGAACTGTGGTTTTTCGGTGGCAATATTCAAACCTGGATGCGTGAAACACTGGGTATAAACTACGATCAACGTAATTCCCTAGTGGTAGGCCTAGCTATGGGCCTTGCAGTGATTCCAACCATATTTTCAATCACAGAAGACGCTATTTTCAGCGTGCCAAAACATTTAACCCAGGGTTCATTAGCGTTGGGAGCAACCCCCTGGCAGACCCTCACTAAAGTGGTAATTCTTACCGCGAGCCCCGGTATTTTTTCTGCTGTCATGATAGGCCTTGGCCGTGCAGTGGGAGAAACTATGATTGTGTTGATGGCCACAGGTAATACCCCAGTGATGGATTTCAGCGTGTTCCAGGGTATGCGTACTCTATCGGCCAATATTGCAGTAGAACTGCCCGAATCTGAAGTAGACAGTAGTCATTACAGAATATTATTTTTGGCCGCGTTGGTGCTGTTTGCGGTTACCTTTTTCTTTAACACCATTGCTGAAGTGGTGCGCCAAAATCTAAGAAAACGATATGGAAACTTGTAGATGAGTAGTACAGGTCATAAAAAAGAGTCGTCTTTTTCCCTCTGGTGGAAGAGCGGGAACCCAATGGTTTGGGTAAACGCTGGCGCGGTTTCTATTTGTCTAATTATGGTTTTCGGGTTGCTAGGATTAATTGCAGCTCGTGGAGGTGGCCACTTTTGGCCAAAAGATATTTTGTCGGTTGAGTACAAGACAGCTGATGGATCAGTCTCCAGGGTGATTGGTGAGTGGATCGATACCGATGTCATCTCAAGGGTTCGTTACGAAGAGTCAACCGGCGAAACTCTGCCTGAAGAAGCCCTTCAAGTCGAAAGATGGATGATTAAAGTTGGTAATCGGGATCAAACAGGTGCGGATTTTCAATGGATTCCCCGATTTAAGGTTCTGAAGGTTGACGAGCCTGTTCACGCGGTGGCCGTTGAAAGAACGGAGTGGGGTACGCTGTTCGGAGAACTGAAATCGCTTTCTGAAAATGGCGCTACCGTAAAAACCCCGGAGGATTTGTGGGCTGAGTTTGAAGCTCGGCTTGATCGTACCATCGGTTTACGCGACGCAATTCATAGGCTTGAGAAAAAAGATATTGGTCGAGTGAATTATCAGCTTGAAAAATTACGATTAAAGCGCCGTGGATTAGAACTGGATAAACAAGCTTCGCCTGAAAACCTTAAAGAGATCGCCGAAAAGGAAGCTGAACAGCAGCAGATATATAAGGTCATACAAGATAAATTGGCGGCGCTTTATAACCAGATTGAACGGGACTCCGCTCAATTTGAGATCGTGAACGCAGGTAAATTGAAGACGGTTGAGATACCTCTGTCCGTAATTGTTAACGCCATCAAACCTAACATAATGGGTGTGGGGGAAAAACTACTCGAGTATTTCGTAAATCTTTATCACTTCTTTGTCGACGATCCGCGGGAAGCGAATACTGAGGGTGGTATTTTTCCGGCTATTTTCGGCACCATTATGATGGTGCTGCTTATGACCGTTATGGTAACGCCATTTGGGGTAATCGCTGCAGTTTACTTGCGCGAATATGCTACCCAGGGCCCTATGATCCGAATGATTCGCATCGCCGTTAACAATTTGGCAGGTGTGCCCTCGATCGTATACGGCGTATTTGGCTTAGGGTTTTTCGTATACTTCCTTGGTGGAAATATAGACGACCTGTTTTTTTCGGCAGCAAAACCAGCGCCTACTCTGGGTACTCCTGGCATCATGTGGGCGGCCCTAACACTGGCTATTATGACAGTACCTGTGGTAATTGTGTCAACTGAAGAGGGTTTAACCCGTATCCCCCGATCGATACGTGAAGGTAGTCTCGCGCTAGGTGCTACTCGTTTTGAGACGCTGCGCAAGGTTATATTGCCGATGGCTAGTCCGTCGATTATGACGGGAGTTATTTTGGCGATTGCGCGAGCCGCCGGTGAAGTTGCGCCACTGATGTTAGTGGGTGTTGTGAAACTGGCTCCAGACCTTCCAATGGATGGCAATTTCCCGTTTATTCACCTTGAGCGTAAGTTTATGCATCTGGGTTTCCATATTTACGATGTTGGCTTCCAGAGTCCTAACGTCGAAGTGGCCAGGCCATTAGTCTATGCAACCTCCTTCCTGTTGGTGCTGGTAATTATCTTCTTAAATCTCGCAGTTATCTTGATGCGTAATCGATTGCGGGAGCGATATCGCTCGATGGAGAACTGATTTAAAACCCGTTACTGATACAGTGAACACTGTAAGCATCGATATAGATGAACGAACCGAGCAATAGAGCTGTTATGAATCAAAAAGCTACCGATAAAATTTCCTCCGACGTGTCACGCACTGAAGAGCAATCTAGCCCATCTGCGATTCACGGCGTAATACCCGAGAACGAAAACGTAAAAATCGAGGTCAGGGATCTCAATCTTTTTTATGGGGAAAAACAGGCTCTTCACGGCGTCAATATGGATGTTTCGGAGAAAAAAGTAACCGCCTTTATTGGGCCAAGTGGTTGCGGGAAGTCAACACTGTTGCGTTGTTTTAACCGCATGAATGATCTTGTTGATGGGGTCAAGCTGGATGGGTCAATTTGCCTCTCTGGTCAGGATATTTTTGCACCGACGGTAGATGTGGCTGAGCTAAGGCGGCAAGTGGGTATGGTATTCCAAAAACCTAACCCTTTTCCTAAGTCGATCTACGAAAATGTCGCTTATGGGTTAAGATTGCAGGGTGTAAATAAAAAATACATACTGGATGAACGGGTTGAGTGGGCACTTAAAAGCGCAGCTATATGGGATGAGGTAAAAGATCGCCTCGATGATAATGCTATGGGCCTGTCGGGCGGGCAGCAACAGAGGTTGGTAATTGCAAGGGCTATTGCGATAAAACCAGAGGTGCTATTACTGGACGAACCCGCCTCTGCGCTTGATCCGATATCGACGTTAAAAATTGAGGAGCTAATTTACGAATTGAAATCAGACTATACGATTTTGATCGTAACCCACAATATGCAACAGGCGGCGCGGGTTTCAGATTACACTGCCTTTATGTATATGGGTGATCTGGTAGAGTTTGGTTCTACTGATCGGTTATTTACCAACCCAACAGAAAAGCAAACAGAAGACTATATTACTGGCCGATACGGTTAGGTAAGAACAAAAAAAGCGCCTTGATTGGGTGCAACTGCTTTCTTAGTAGTTTACAACTGGTAGTTTAATACAGGTTAAAAAAGGGCGGTGGAGCCCCTGCGGTTATGGATCACTCTCACATTTCTGAACAATTCAATCACGATCTCGAGTCCGTGCAAACCCAGGTGTTAGCAATGGGGGGTATGGTTGAAACGCAGCTCAGAGATGCCTGCGAGGTGCTTGCCCACGGAACCGATACGCTTGCTGAGGCGGTTCTTGAAAAAGAGATCCAGGTAAATAAAATGGAAATTGAGATTGACGAGCTTTGCACTCAGGTGATTGCCCGCCGGCAACCCACAGCGAGTGATTTAAGGCTGGTGACTGGAACCATTAAAACCATTACCGATTTGGAGCGAATTGGTGACGAGGCTGAGAAAATTGCTCGCCTTGGCATGGAAAACATTCGACTGGAACACCCTGCCAACCGTTACCCCGAAGTGCGACACCTTGGAAATCATGTGCGTGTGATGTTACACGATGCGCTGGATGCCTATGCACGAATGGATGCTGACGCGGCATTTAAGGTGCTGCAGGAAGACGACCAGGTTGATGAAGAGTACGAAGCGATCTTACGGCAGTTAATCACCTTGATGATGGAGGATCCCAGGGCCATTCGGCGCGCGTTGAACACTATGTGGTCGGTTCGAGCCATGGAACGTATAGGCGATCATGCAACAAATATTTGTGAGTACATCATCTATTACGTCAAGGGGAAGGATGTTCGTCACGGTAGCCTCGAGCAAACGTTGGACGCGCTTGAGTAATTTCGATGTTATTAAACACAGATAGTGTTAAGCCCTCTATCCCTGAAAATTCCTGCAACCCTCTGTGGCAGCAGCTGGTTGAGCACAAAAAAGATTTTTCCAATACCTCTATAGCGCAGCTTTTCGAGCAAGACTCTGATAGAACCGAGCAGTTCAGCCTAAAAAGCAGTGGACTGTTGTTGGATTATTCAAAAAACCTCATCACCGAACAGACTCGCCGATTGTTGACTGACCTGGCTCGACAAGCAGGCCTGCAAACGGCTATTGAGTCTATGTTTCGCGGTGATGTAATTAATCAAACTGAAGGCCGTTCTGTGCTTCATGTAGCGCTGCGTGGTGGTTTTCAAGATAACCCCAAAATAGCGGTTAATACTGATATTCAAAATGTTCAGGATGATATTCGAAAGTTTGTGGAGCAGATCGAGAGTCATCAATGGCGTGGTTATAGCGGTTTACCGATTACTGATATTGTAAATATCGGTGTAGGTGGCTCAGATCTTGGCCCTCGAATGGTTTATGAGGCGTTAAGCCCGTATCAAAACCCTACGATTAATATCCATTTCCTGGCCAATATAGACGGCAGTGATTTTACGAATACTGTTCATGGGCTGTCGCCTGAAACCACACTTTTTATTATCGCTTCAAAAAGTTTTTCCACCCTCGAAACTAGAAAAAACGCAGAGGCTGCCAGGTCATGGTTTATACAGCAGGGTGGCACTGAGCCTGATCTCGCAAAACACTTTGTCGCGGTCAGTAGTAATGTAGATGCGGCGGTGGAATTTGGTATTGCCCAGGATCAAGTATTTCCTATGTGGGAATGGGTGGGTGGCCGATACTCATTATGGTCCGCAATTGGTCTACCTCTCGCGTTAGGTTTGGGTTACGAAAACTTCAAAGCACTCTGTGGTGGCGCCCATCAAATGGACCAGCATTTTTTGACGGCTGATTTCGAGCAAAATATGCCTGTCTTATTAGCAATGCTTGAGATTTGGTATCAAAACTACTTTGGTGCCCATACCCATGCAGTGATTCCCTACGACCATAATTTGAGACATTTGCCGGAATTTCTGCAGCAGCTTGATATGGAAAGCAACGGTAAATCTATCGGTCGATCAGGACAGTCGATAACATATAATACCGGAGCGGTTGTCTGGGGTGGTAGCGGGACAATTGGCCAACACTCATTCCACCAATTGCTACACCAGGGTACCCAACTGATCCCGGTTGATTTTATTGTGCCTTTGAGATCCCACAATCCGGTGGCTGATCACCACAGCCATCTCGTTTCAAATGCTCTAGCTCAAAGCCGCGCATTAATGCAAGGCAAGACTCTCGAAGAAGTTCGATCTGAAATGAAGGGGCAGGGACTGGACTCAGGTGAAATTGATAGGCTCGCTCCTCATAAAGTTGTTCCTGGCAACCGACCCAATAACATGCTACTTATGAACTACCTTGAGCCAAGTTCGCTCGGTGCATTAATAGCGCTGTATGAGCAAAAGGTATACGTGCAAAGCGTAGTTTGGGATATCAACGCTTTTGATCAATGGGGCGTTGAACTGGGGAAACAACTCAGTCAGACTATCCACCCTCAATTAGTTGATCCGGATCTGGTGCCTGATTTTGATAGTTCGACAAATAGGCTGATCGAGCTTTTTAAAAAGGGTAAGATCTAGCTCGCTGTTCTGTAGTGCCAGGCCCTCCTTCGTAGCTTTCCGCCCTGTTTATCTTTTCGATAAAATCCTGGCTTTCTTCAAATATCTGTAGTGTTAAATATGCCTGAACTTCGTAATATCTTTATTGCTTTCGCTTGTTTGATGGGTGGCGTTATTGCGGCGAATGGTAATGCCGCACCCTGGACCCCAACGGAAGATTTGCGCCTGCGGGTAGAATTACAGCGTGTAACCGATGCAGGCTTAATTCAAATCCCGTTAACTAGTTGGCCGATCCCCTGGGCAGATATCGAATATGCCCTAAATCATCAATCTGACGATATGATTCAACCCGAACTGGAAAAATCCTTACAATCCTCATTAAATTATATACGTAAGGAGCTGGCCAAAAATTATAAGATTGGTGGCGAGAGTGCTTTACGCAACACTACCTATGAGGCATCCGTAGCGAATACGTCTAGCTTATTTAATTCGTTTGGTCACGCGGTTGAGCAGGAAGCGATTGTGGCACTTGGAACGGAGTGGAACGGTGAAATACTTAGCGCAGGTATTGAGATTCAATACGCATCGAATCCTATTGACGAAAGGAACTGGCGATTTGATGGTTCTTATGTTGCAGCCAGGCTGGGTAATTGGAATCTTGCAGTGGGTGCTACTGAACGTTGGTGGGGGCCAGGTTGGCAGTCTAGTTTAATCTTGTCAAATAACCCACGGCCTGTGCCGGCAATATCTTTTAGTCGCGCCGTGTCCCATGCCCCAAAGTCGAAATGGTTACACTGGATTGGCCCTTGGCATCTAATCTCTTTTATTGGTCAGTTAGAGCAGGATCGCTTTATTCCCGAGGCGAAATTATTTGGAATGAGGTTTAGCTTTAAACCTTTCCCAAATTTTGAGTTTGGTTTTTCCCGAACTGCTCAGTTTGGCGGAGTAGGGCGCTCCCAAACTCTAGGCGATCTGGGTAGAGTATTTATAGGTAAGGATGAAAACCAGGCGGGAGGACCCGGTAATCAATTAGGCGGGTTCGATGCACGATTTTCATGGATGGTTTTCGAGACCTCTGGGGCATTGTATGGGCAACTAATTGGCGAAGACGAAGCTGGGTTTTTACCCTCAAAATATATTTTTTTGGCTGGTTTAGAGCTTTCAGGGGTACCGATTAATCGAAGCTATCTAAGTCTATTTTTTGAGTACTCAGATACATTGTCGGGCCGGATTGTAAATGATGAAAGGCCCAATACAGCTTATGGACACTCGGTCTACAGGAGTGGCTACCATTATCGCAGTCGCCCAATTGGCAGCTCATTCGACAACGATTCAAGGAGCATTACATTGGGAGCAATGCTTGTTAATAACGAAGGGGGGCTATGGAAAGTGGCCATTAGCCAGCTCGACCTGAATACAGATGGAATTACCGCTAGTAACCAGATATCAAAAAAACACCACAAACTGCAGCACTTTGTGCTGAATCATCAGCGCACGATAAATTTTACAACGCTTAACCTTGGAATTGAGTGGAGTTCATCAATCCCCGATACCAACTTAGCGGATACAGATCGTTTTGGCGTGTATGCAAGTCTTGGGTACAGAATTTAATCGTTAAATTAAGCTAATGAGTTTGAATACGGTTCCTTATAATGCCAACCACGACACCTTCTATACATAGCTCCTGATGTTCGAGGTCGACAGAAATGGTGTCGAACTCTGGGTTTTCAGGGTCTAGGTAAACGGTATGACCGCTCTGACGGAATCTCTTTACCGTAACCTCATCATCAATTCGCGCAACCACTATCTGTCGATTAAATACGTCGATACGACGTTGAATTGCAAGTAGATCGCCATCCAAAATACCTGCATCACGCATACTCATTCCCTGAACACGAAGTAAGTAATCGGCTTTATCACTAAACATATCCTTATTAATCGAGATATTGGATTCAATGTTTTCCTGAGCAAGAATTGGAGCACCAGCCGCAACAGTACCGACGATGGGTAAACTTTCGAATTCATTATCGGCATATTTTTGGTTGCCTGTTTTCGTTAGCAACCGGATACCCCGCGAGGCCTTTGCTTCCAGCTCAATGGCACCCTTTTTTTGCAATGCTTGAAGGTGCCCTCGCACTGTATTGGTTGAGTTGACACCGATAGCGCTAGTAATCTCGGCAACAGTCGGCGGGTACCCCTGGGTTTCCAGATGAGTGGAGATGATATCTAAAATTTCCTGTTGACGCGGAGTAAGTGATTTCATGGGAGTGCTGCCTCGCCTAGAATGGTTGAAGTTAATGATTCTATTAGCAGTGTCTATTTAGGCAGTATACTGGTAATTACTGCTCTGGCAACATTTCTCTTGCTGGTGATAGATTTTAAGTGCGGCCAAGTGATTGCGCCATCGCAGAAGTAGGTGTATAAAAACCAACTAAACACTGCGTATTAGATCTGCTCGATAGACCGATCACGGTTTTCTTCCATGTTTTGACGTTTAGGTTTTGGCATTTAGACCGTGTTGAAGTGCTAACAATAATAAAAAATGGGCTGAGTTATGGGTAGAAATATCGTTATCGTCGATGACGACGTTCAGGCATCGCTACTTCTGCAGGTCATGCTACAGGTTTTAGGTTGTAATAGTATTGTATTCAACCGGGCGCATGATTTTCTTTTGCACACACTCAACGAAGACGATGTGGTCTTACTTGATTTAGTCATGCCCGAATTAGACGGGATTGAAGTGTTGCGAAGGCTAGCAAAACTCAATTGTCGTTCCAAATTAATTCTATTGAGTGGGTATGACAAATCCATCTTACACTCGGCGGAGAAGTTAGGCCGTGCACATGAGCTTCGAGTTATAGCGAGCCTAAGTAAGCCTTTTCAAATGAGGGACCTGCAGCGCGTGCTTTCTTTTGGGGAGCAATCGATTGACTCTGAGCAGGCTGGCAAAGCAGAGGTTTTTCCGCTATTTACCGCTGATCAACTTAGATTTGCTTTATTTAATCAGCAAATCGAACTTCACTATCAGCCTCAAATAGATCTATCAGATGGTTCCTTAATTGGTGTTGAGGCGCTTGCGCGTTGGAATCACCCCGATTTTGGTTTGCTTATGCCGGCCCAATTCATTGGGCTTGCGGAGCAAAGCGAGCTGATGATTGCGTTTACCACCGAGGTGGTAAAACAGGCAATTGATCAGAGTCGAAGCTGGAGTGCCGAAAGTTTTAATCCTAGAATGTCGGTCAATATATCCGCGGATAATATTATTAGCCTTGCGCTCCCGGAGCAGCTAAACCAAGTGCTTATCAGTAAAGAGATGGCCGGAATGAATCTAATGTTGGAGGTGACTGAGAGCACACTAATGGGTGAATTGCTGACTTCACTTGACACTCTCACCAGATTGCGGATGAAGGGTTTTGGGCTTTCGATTGATGATTTTGGTACAGGTTATTCCTCGCTTTCTCAACTGCACCGAGTACCCTTTTGTGAGCTTAAGATCGATCAAAGCTTTGTTCAGACAATGGAATATGATGCGGATTCCAAAGCTATTGTTAAAACCTGCATTAGGCTTGGCCATGAATTAGGAATGGAGGTTGTAGCCGAAGGAGTGGAAAACGAAATAGTCCTGTCGATCCTGTCTGATCTCAATTGTGATGTAGCTCAGGGGTATTTGTTCGCCAAGGCAATGCCGGCCGATGAGCTTTTAAAGTGGAGTATGCTAGGATACTCGGAAAGCCTAATTGCACAGCATTGTGCCGCGTAAAACCGATTCTATAGTAACCTCAGCCCTATGATTCACTCCAGGTTATAGCTGATAAACTTAATGCTTAATTTGCGCAGTTACCACTCTGATACCATTGCATCTGAAACGTGGGCACGCCACGATAACGGCGAGTAATTCTCCTAGTTTGAATCGAATAGAAAAATTAAGTCAGTTTCAAAAGCAGCTTGTGGATAAAAAATTCATTGAATATAGCAATGGCCTGATTACCTCTGAGCAGTTCCGGTGTTTTCTTGTTGAGTGGCTAACGGATCATATATCCAGCTTCGACCCGCAGGTCGTATCCTATATTAATGAGCACAGTTCTTGAAAAGCATAGTACCCAGGCTCAACAACCCATAGCAGATATGACATTCCCTAAACCGTAATCGTTATTGGGTAACACTCGGCCTTGCGGCAATGGTGACCTCACAGTGTTCTTCAATACCGTTGCGAATCACGCCAATGTCAAGCCGTTGCCCTGGTGTTGACTTGGTGATTTGTTCAACCGCATCGCGGCCATTGTTTATAAAGTTACCATTCAGGCTGACTATTATATCTCCCGCTGTGAGTCCGGCTTGGTGTGCTGGGCTATTTCGCTGGACCCGCTCAATCAAGATGCAATTGCGGGGGATAATTCCCTCTGTGGTGGTTTGGTTGACGAGGATTTCCCGCGCATCAATACCTAACCAGCCACGTGTTACATGGCCTTCGTTCACCAGCGCGAGCAGGATATCTCTTGCGTAATCCGATGGAATAGCAAAGCCAATACCCTGGGAGCCGCCAGAGTGGGAAAAAATTGCGGTATTGATTCCAATAAGCGTGCCATTTGCGTCAATCAACGCACCGCCAGAGTTTCCCGGATTAATAGCTGCATCGGTTTGGATAAAGTTTTCAAATTGATTTAAACCTAGTCCCGCGCGTCCGGTAGCGCTGATAATACCCATGGTTACGGTTTGACCAACCCCAAAAGGGTTGCCGATTGCAAACACCACATCGCCAACCTCAACCCGGTGTTCGCGAGCTAGTTTTATTGTTGTCAGACCATCCAAATTGATTTTAAGTACCGCCAGATCGGATTCGATATCCGCACCTATCAAAGTGGCGTTGCTGTTTCGACCATCCTGCAGCATCACGACAATATCATCAGCCTCTTTGATGACGTGATAGTTGGTTAAAATGTACCCCTGTTCGCTCACGATAACCCCTGAGCCCAAACTGCTCTGGGTGCTTTTCTTTTGGGGTAACGCACCGGAGCCAAAAAATTGCCGAAAAAACGGATCATTTAGAAGGGGGATCTGTTTCCGGGTAATAGTTTTTTGTGTGTAGATATTCACCACTGCGGGGGTCGCCATGCCAATGGCGTCGGAGTAGGAAACGATACCTCTTTGCGCGCTACCCAGCGCAGTATTGGCAACGCTGTTTCCAGCTATATCAGTACCGCTAACCGATTCTGGATGATCGAATATCGACACCGAGTTGGGTTGCAGTAAAATAACACCTAACCCCACAATCAATCCGATGATGGTAGGGATAGCAAAATAACGTATCGATGAATTCATGAATGTTTTACTCGGTACCAGGGTTCGGCTTATCGCTGAGAAATAGACCATTATATCTTTCGCTCGCAACCCTGAACACGAACATTTTTTTTCATGCCGTCAAGGAAATACACCTACTATGAGCATTGAACTATCACAATTGGTAACTGCTGCAGATCAATTGTTAGAGCCAAAACAGTGGCAAGATTACTGCCCAAACGGCCTGCAAATACAAGGTAATAATAGAGTTAAAAGGCTTGTTTCTGGTGTTACCGCCTGTCAGGCACTACTCGACGAGGCTGTGGCAATAGAGGCAGATGCCATTTTGGTCCATCACGGATACTTCTGGAAAGGCGAAACTCCCGAGTTAGTGGGTAGCAAATATACGCGCATCAAAACCCTGCTGGACAATGACATTAGTTTGTTGGCATACCACCTGCCGCTAGATGGCCACAACATATACGGGAACAATGCCCAGCTTGCTAAACTGCTTGATTTTGAAACAGTTGGCAAGCTGGATGATGAAGACCCTAACAATGTTGGCTTTTATGGGCGGCTCAAACAGCCACAATCCGGAGCTGAATTGACCAGTTTGATTGAGCGGCGGTTGAATCGAAGACCTTTGCATGTCGATGGGAGCAGCAGCAACACTTTGATCGAAACCATTGGTTGGTGTTCCGGTGGCGCTCAGTCAATGATTGATCTGGCGATAGATCGAGGGCTTGATGCGTATTTAACGGGAGAGGTATCGGAGCAAACCTTTCATCAAGCACGGGAGGCTGGGATTCATTTTTTTGCCGCTGGCCACCATGCTACTGAACGATATGGCGTTCAAGCAGTTGGAAAGTACCTGGCCGACGCGCTTTGCATAGAGCATCGGTTTGTTGATATAGACAACCCGGTCTGAGCAGCCTTTTATATTGTTAACTTAGGAGTAATGGCAGCTAGTATCTGAGCTATCTTATTTGACGCTATCGTCACTATTGAGCCCAAAATCTTCAGATAGCATGCCAGTTTGATCCGGTTGTTTTGGAGCATAATCCTTGGCGGGGCCGGTCGGCTCAGGATTGATATCCCGTGCATCGTCTGCGGCAATCAGTTTGGATACATTTTCACGAGCTTCCAGAACCTGGGTCGCCGCATCCTCGTCACAAAGTGATTGTGCCCCGGAGGAAAGGTGATCGTATACTTCTTTATAAGTAAGTGTCAGCTTATTCACAAGATCAGCAGTGGTCACAAAATGTTCATTAATTTGTAACTGTTGGTCTTCGAGTTTTTTATTCAACGCGGCAAACTCTCTCTTGGATTTTATCGCTCCATCCTTGGTTGGCGAGAAAAAAGCCCAAAATCCGACAGCACCTATAGCTACTCCAACTACACCTGCAATGCCGACAACAAGCCAAATATTATCCATCTATGTACTACCTGATTAGTCCGGGAACGGACAACTAAAAAATACCAAAGACTCTGTGAAATTCAGCGATTAACTTCAATGACCAATGACCAAAAATCTCAGCGTTAATGATGAGGATAGCCCAACCTAACGGAGCATTCCAGCGTGTTTTTAAACAGGCATTAATTTTCGATGTTGGTCGCACAAAAAATGGGCAGCTGTTTTTACTAGCTGCCCATTTTTTGTATCTGACGAGGTGAACTTAATATGACTTGGGCATACCCAAAATATGTTCACCAATAAAGTTAAGGTTCATTTCACGGTTGATTGGAGCGATTTTTCCAAGCCGTGCGCCGATGAAGTGGTCCAGCATATCCATGCTTTCTGTAAAACCATAACCACCATGTACCTGCATTGCCGCGTCGGCCGCCTTAAAGTTAGCCTCTGCTGCAGTGAATTTGGCAATATTTGCAAACTCGCCGGCATTTTCACCCGCATCCTGAGCCCACGCGGCCTTTCGTGTCATTAGTGAAGCGGTTTCAAGCAAGGCTTTCGCTTCAGCTAAAGGGTGTTGTAGTCCCTGATACGCGGAGATAGGCCGATCAAAAATGATTCGTTCATTGGCATATTCAACTGCTCGTTTGATCACGTAACGACCTGAGCCGACTGCCCCCGATGCAACGATAATCCGTTCAGGGTTGAGTGAGTCAAACAGGACATTAAGACCTTTGCCAACTTCTCCAAGTACATTTTCCTTGGGGATTCTTACATTGTTAAAATAAACAAAAAACTGGCCAGCAGTACCCGCCAGTTTTGTGTCCATCTGATCGTAGGTCAGGCCCGGTGTGTCGACATCTATCACAAACAGCGTTAAACCTTTCTTTCTGGTGTCGTGATCTGAATAGGACTCTGTACGTGCAACCACCAGCATTTTGTTAACATGGTTCACTGCGCTAATGAAAAGTTTTGAGCCGTTTAGAATAAAATCATCACCGTCAGCTTTTGCCAATGATTTCATTTTGAAGGTATTGGTGCCGGCATTGGGTTCGGTGATGGCAAAACAGCAGCGACTGGTACCTATGGCCATATCGGGTAGCCAGCGCTCTTTTTGCTCTTCGGTGCCGTGCTTGCCAATAACCGGGATCGCGATCCCTTGGTTGACAACGAAATAAAGCGGTGCAACGCCATGTTCAGCTAGACGCTCCTGTAAAAGTGAAAGTGCAGTTACGCCCATACCTGCGCCACCGTATTCGGATGGACAGCTTATCCCCAGGAAACCTTGGTCGCCCATCTCGTCCCACATCTCCTGAGGGAAGGTCTTCTCTTTGGAATGCTCTAACATATATTCGCGATTGAATTTGGTGGCGATTTTATCCGCCGAATCGAGAATCATTTGGTGCTCATCAGATAATGAAAAATCCATGTTTATATCCCTTTTTTTGTAAGTGAGTTTCAATCTCAAATCTGCTCATGCTTAGCTTGCATTTTAAAAACAGACTGAATTCAGTTTACGGCTGTAGAAAAAACATATCCACCCGCAAAAAAGATCTGAATCAAAGGATCGGCTTTTCTATGGCTGATCTATTGTAGAATGAAGTTTTTTTGGGGCAGACTGGATAAATAGCTATGACGATTGATCAACCTGTAATTGCAATTTTGGGTGGCTCTGGCGCACTGGGTAGTGGACTGGCATGGCGCTGGGCGGCGGCGGGTTTGCCAGTGATCATCGGTTCCCGTAATCAGCACAAAGCAGAGGCTGCGGTTACCGAAATTTCAAAACAGTATGAGGTTACACTCAAAGCAGGGCTCGATAACCGTGCTGCGGCAGAAGCAGGGGATATATTGGTACTCACCGTGCCTTTTCATCACCAAACTGATCTGTTAAATGAGATCAAGGAATTTGCCCAGGGTAAAATTTTTATTGATGTCACCGTACCGTTGGTGCCGCCCAAGGTAACGCGGGTACAGATGCCGAAGGAGGGCTCTGCAGCGCTAATCACCCAAAACATATTGGGTGAAAATGTGAATGTGGTGTCAGCATTTCAAAACGTTGCAGCAGCCAATTTGCAGGCCAAAGGGTCGGTTGACTGTGATGTGCTGGTCACCGGAGATGACCTAAAGGCGCGCGAAAAAGTGATTGAACTTGCGAAACTGGCAGGTATTCAGGCATATCATGCGGGCCCACTGGATAACTCCGTAGCTGCGGAAGCACTCACTTCGATACTTATTCATATTAATAAACGCTATAAAGGGCATGCTGGTATTCGGGTTTCAGGTCTGGGTTCCAGATCTGACTCAGAGTGAAATGTGGGGCGAGATAAACAGCGAAATGAACAGCGACATGAGTGATGAATTACAACTATTCGCATTAAAAAATATCCCATTGATCGAACCGGGGGACCATTTGGATGAGGTCATTATTGATGCGCTTAAAGCCAATGGCTTCACACTTCAGTCGGGTGATCTGATTGTCATTGCCCAAAAAATCGTCTCAAAATCTGAAGATCGGTATCGGAATCTGGCTTCGGTGACCGTATCGGAACAGGCTATAAAATTAGCGCAACAGGTTGGTAAAGACCCACGTTTGGTAGAGTTGATTCTGTCTGAATCCCAACAAGTGATCCGTGCGATACCGGGAGTGTTAATCGTGCAGCATCGGCTCGGGCTTATTCATGCCAATGCTGGAATCGATCATTCTAATATCAGCAATGGTTATGCAAACAATGAAGCTGAATTTGAGGCAGATACGCGCGTATTGCTATTGCCAAAAAACCCCGACCAATCGGCGCAAAGGCTTCGTGAACAGCTAAAAAGCAGGACAGGAATGGATGTGGGCGTAGTGATTAACGATAGTGTTGGCCGAGCCTGGCGTAAAGGCACCATGGGGCTTGCGATTGGCGTGTCTGGTGTCGAGCCGTTACGGGATTTATGTGGTCAATCTGACCTGTTTGGCCAACAATTACAGGCCACCGAATTGGGCTATGCTGATGAATTGGCCAGCGCGGCATCCTTGTTGATGGGGCAGGCGAATGAAGCTAGACCGGTCGTGCTGATCAGAGGTGCATCCCAGGGTAGCCCGGCGGAGCGAGAGCGAGGAGCACGGAGTTTGCAGCGGGAAGCGGAGCGAGACCTGTTTCGATGAGTTTAAAACCTGAGCAGACTGTATTGGCATTATCCGGTGGTGTGGGCGGTGCAAAGCTGGCGCTGGGTTTAACCAGGCTTTTACCGCCTGAACAGCTATCAATAGTAATCAACAGCGGCGACGACTTTGACCACCTTGGTTTGCACATCAGTCCCGATATTGATACCCACCTATATGCCCTGTCTGGTCGCGATAACCCGCAAACGGGTTGGGGCCAGCGAGATGAAACCTGGAGTTTCATGGAGTCGATCCGGGAGCTTAAGGGCGAAGACTGGTTTCAGCTTGGGGATCGGGATTTGGCATTGCATGTATTGCGTACTCAGCACCTCAAACAGGGCCGCAGCCTCACAGAAATTACCCAATCCTTTGCAGAAGCCTTTGGGATTGAGCATACCTTGATTCCTATGAGTGATGATCCGGTTCGTACCATTGTGAAAACCAAAGTCAAAACCCCGGTCACGAATACCAAGACCGGGATGGCTGAAGTCGAAGATTTACCCTTCCAGCGCTACTTTGTTGAACAGCGCTGTCAGCCCGAGGTAGCCGGCTTCTGTTTTGAAGGGATTGAATCTGCAGCCGCATCCCCCGATTTTGTGAAGCGGTTAAACGATTCAAATCTCGCTGCAGTCGTTATTTGTCCGTCAAACCCCTACGTCAGCATCGATCCGATTCTTTTATTGCCCGCTGTTAGGCAGGCATTAATAAACAGCCCTGCAAAAGTAATCGCTGTCTCGCCGATTGTGGGTGGAGTAGCTGTTAAAGGCCCTGCTGCAAAAATGATGGCGGAACTGGAAATACCCGCTTCCCCTTTATCCATCGCGGCCCATTACCATGACCTTTTAGATGGTTTGGTGATCGACCAATTGGATCGTAGTCAGGGACAAGCGATACGAGCAACCGGACTACCTGTTCTGGTTACCGATACTATGATGGTTAATTTAGATATAAAACAATCGCTTGCTGAGGCTGCGTTAGAGTTTGCATTGAATTTGAACTCAGATGACTAATCTTTCAACCTGGGCCGTAGTTCCCGTTAAATCCTTCGCCGAAGCAAAGAGCCGTTTATCTGATTTTTTGGATAGCTCCACTCGCAGAAATCTGGCCTTGGCAATGCTAGAGGATGCCCTGGTTACCTTGAGCGCAATTGAGCCGATAGATCGAGTGCTGATTGTTTCCAGCGAGCCTCAGGCTGCTGAGCTAGCTGATTTGTATGGAGCAGTGATATTGCGGGAACCCGTTGATACGGATGTAAACGCGAGCCTGGACACAGGTTTGAACAGGGCGATAAAGCATGCTGCAAATTTTTTGCTACAACAGAGCGTCGAGCGAATGCTGGTGTTGCCTGCGGATATACCGCTGATGAACCCAGAAGATGTTCGAGCACTCACTGCGCAGAGCATCGCTACTGATGACAAAAGCCAGAACCTTGCGTTGGTATCTGACCAGAAAGCTGATGGCACCAATGCGCTGTTGGTTTCACCTCCAAATTTGATTCAGTTCAGCTATGGCCAACACAGTTATCAACGCCACTTGCAGCAGGGGAAACAATTGAACGCGAATCTCTCTCTCCCCAATTTACCATCCTTTTGTCTAGATATTGATACGCCGGATGATCTGCATTCTCTGCTGCTTAATCAGCATAAATTAAGAGCAGATTGCCGTACCCTACAATGGTTAAATCACAACTTCAGCAAAGGAGTATTGAACCCATCCTTCGATGCTGTGGGTCTGAAGGAGCAGCGGTTATGAATCACTTCAACGGCGATCCGTCATTTCAATTCGATCACGCTAATATTAGCGAACAACAAGCACTGCTATTAGCAAATGAAACGGATACCGCTGGGTTGATGGCAATGGCTGCCAAGATGAGAGATCAACACCACGGAAAACGTATCTCCTATTCGCGCAAGGTATTTATCCCCCTTACTCATCTGTGTCGGGATGTTTGCCACTATTGCACTTTTGCTAAAACCCCAAAGCAGGTTGAATCGCCATATTTATCCATCGAACAAACCCTGGAGATTGCCCGAAGAGGCGTGCAGATGGGCTGTACCGAAGCCCTGTTAACACTCGGGGAACGGCCAGAGCTGCGTTATCGGGCAGCCCGTGAAGCGTTGCAACAGTTGGGCTTTAGCTCAACGCTTGAATATTTAGCCGAGGTATCCTCGGCAATCCTTGCTGAAACCGGTTTGCTGCCACACCTAAACTCGGGTTGCATGGATCGCGAAGAGTTGAACGAACTACGTAAATGTTCGATATCGATGGGCATGATGTTGGAGAGCAGCTCAGAGCGATTATCTGAAAGAGGAAAACCACACTTTGGCTCCCCGGACAAAAACCCTGCGGCGCGTATCGCTACCTTAAGAGCCGCGGGTGAAATCGAGGTGCCCTTTACCACCGGAATTTTGATAGGTATAGGTGAAACGCGGCGGGAACGTATAGAGGCGTTGCTCATTATTCGCCAGCTGCATCAACAGTATGGCCATATCCAGGAAGTGATTATCCAAAACTTCCGCGCTAAACCGGGAACGCTGATGGCAACCGCTCCGGAACCAGACCTTAATGAATTGCTCTGGACGTTGGCGATAAGCCGTATTGTGCTGGGTGCCGAAATGAATATTCAGGTACCACCTAATCTCAGCCCCGGAGTGCTATCCCAGCTGATCGGCGCAGGGATCAACGATTGGGGAGGCGTATCACCAGTGACGCCTGATCATGTGAACCCTGAGGCACCGTGGCCGCATCTAACTGATCTAGCAAATCAGACAGAATCAACGGGTAAACAACTGGTTCAGCGAGCACCGGTTTATCCCTCCTATGCTAAAAACACCCAACAATGGGTTGATAAAAAGAATCATAAGGCGCTATTGATACACTTGGATGGTAGTGGCTATATCCGCGATGATTCCTGGCTTGCAGGCACTGGAAACTCCCTGCCAGAAACCTATATTAAGCTACCGTCATTAAAGATCGAAAAAAAAAATATTAGTGCTAAAAGCATCGACCCCACGATTAGAGACATTGTAAATAGAGCGGCTAAAGGTGAGCTGATAACTGAGCTGGAGCTCGAGCTGCTTTTTCATGTGCGAGGGGACGATCTTGATTACGTAATTGAAGCGGCTGACCAGTTACGTAAAGAAGTAAATGGAGAAGTGATCTCCTACGTAGTTAATCGAAATATAAATTACACCAATATTTGTTATTTTCACTGTGGGTTCTGTGCCTTCGCGAAAGGCAAGGTTCAAGAGAACCTGCGGGACAAACCCTATAAATTGGGTATGGATGAAATAGCCCGGCGGGCATTGGAAGCGCAGAAAAAGGGCGCCACCGAGGTTTGTTTGCAAGGTGGTATACATCCAGATTACACCGGTGAAACCTATTTGCAGATATTGAAGGCAGTTAAACAGGCGGCTCCCAATCTTCATATTCATGCATTTTCGCCGCTAGAGGTATGGCAAGGTGCAAGTACGCTGGGTTTGTCTATCGATGATTTTTTGGCACAGCTTAAAGCTGCGGGGCTCAATAGTATGCCGGGTACCGCGGCAGAAATCCTTGATGAGCGGATCAGGTCACGATTAAGTCCCGATAAAATCAATACTGATCAGTGGTGCTCGGTAATTAGCAGCGCACACCAACAGGGCATAGATACCACTTCGACGATTATGTTCGGCCATCTTGATGGCCCGGAGCACTGGGCGCGCCATCTGGTAACCATACGACAACTGCAGCAAAAGGCCGAAGCAGCTGGTTTAGGGGTAATCAAAGAGTTCGTGCCGTTGCCTTTTGTTCATATGGAATCGCCACTATTTCGCAAAGGTAAAGCTAGACAAGGCCCAAGCTTCAGGGAAACTATATTGATGCATGCCGTGGCGCGGCTTGGTCTGCATCCACATATAAAGAATATTCAGGTGTCCTGGCCAAAGCTGGGGCGTCAGGGGGCCGAAGCATGCTTGAAAGCAGGCGCTAATGATTTAGGAGGAACCCTAATGAACGAGTCAATCTCTCGCGCTGCGGGGGCATCAGTTGGGCAGGAAATGACATCTGCAATGTTTGAACGTTGGGCACAAGGAATAGACCGTAAACCAAGACAGCGACGCACTAATTATAGCTGGGCTGAAGAACCCGGCCTCGTTGCGCGAACCGCTAGTTCAAATCTACAGCGAATTCTTTAAGCCGCTCCAGGGGGATCAGCTCTAGCGCACGTTTATGGGTTTTGGTCAAAAACACTCTGGGCGCCATACCGGCTTCAAAGGCTTCTAACCAACGGGTTGCGCAGAGACACCAACAATCACCAGGTTTGACACCGGGGAAACCATATTTAGGAATCGGTGTGGAGAGGTTGTTTCCTTTAAAGCGGGAGAACTGCAAAAATTCTTTGCTTGCTTCGATACACACGGTATGGGAACCAACGTCCTCTTCACAGGTATTGCAGTGGCCATCTCGAAAATAGCCCGTAGATGGATCGTGACTGCAGGGCTCCAAAGGCTCATCAAAAACATTGACGGCCGCTTCCTTTTTAAATGGGTATTTAAGCATGGCGGTAACTCTACACGATTTTCAAAAATACAATCAAGTTCCCATTGACTGATGTTACTGGTGATGTGATTTAAAAGGACAACTAAGACAAGCAGTTGATTGAAGCTGCTTATCCGCTCATATATAGTGACGCACCTCTGGTGCGCTCCTATAAATCATAAAAAGAGCGCTGAGTCCGACTACTTAACTTAAAAAGAGTTTGAATTTGCCTGTGACCGCAATCGTAGCCCTCAAAAAAATCATCAGAAAATTAGGTGTTTTCGCAGTAGCTTTACCTCTCCTTATAAGCGCTCTCACAACTCCTTTTGCAACGGCTCTGACGCCCACACCACAGCAAATTCAGGCTATCAAAAACCTGCCGGAATCAGAGCAGAGACGTTTGGCGGCTCAGCTGGGTATTGATTTTGATCAGGTATCCAGTGATAGCAAGGCTTCATCGGTCTACACCCCTACTAGTTCAGTGCAACCCCGTTCTGTTAATGATGTCCCTGAAGATTTGTTGCCAAGTAGTGTTGGTGACGGAAATGGTCTCGAGGATGAAGGTTTGGTTGAAGATTTACAGGAATCAAGCTTGGATGACCTGGATAACGGTAAAGAGATAGAAAAAACTGAAGCGCTAAAACTTTACGGTTATGACTTGTTTGCAGGTTCCCCAACAACCTTTGCTCCCGCTACGGATATACCGGTATCAAGCGACTATCTCGTGGGTCCCGGTGATAGCGTGGTTGTGCAATTTTACGGTAAGCAAAGTGCAATTCATGACTTGGCGGTTGATCGAGAAGGCATTATCGCATTTCCGGATATTGGCCCGCTAAATGTTTCCGGTATGAATTTTACCGAACTTAAAAAGTACATAACAAAAGTTGTATCTGAACAGATGATAGGGGTAAAGGCCACCGTCACGATGGGTGCATTACGCTCTATACGTGTATTTGTACTGGGCGAAGCCTACCGCCCAGGTTCATACACAATTAGCTCTCTATCTACAATGACCAATGCACTTTTTTCTAGTGGAGGGATTACGGAGGTTGGCTCTTTACGACGAATTCAGTTGAAAAGAAGAGGTGAAATTGTTGGGGAGTTTGACTTGTATGACTTATTGCTAAAAGGTGATACCCGACATGATATGCGGCTATTACCCGGTGACGTGATCTTTATTCCGACAATTGGTCAGACCGTTGGTGTTGCGGGGGAAGTCAAAAGGCCCGCAATATATGAGTTAAAAAATGAAAAATCGGCTGCAGAGGTTATAAAACTGGCAGGAGGGTTTTTACCGACAGCTTTTCCGGCAGCATCAAAAATTGAACGAATTGATACTCAAGGAAATCGCACGGTTCTGGATGTTGATCTTACTCAGGAGCAGGGGAACGCTCACCTGATTCGTGATGCGGATAGAGTCCAGGTATTTTCTGTACTGGATTCACTGGAAGATGTGGTGCTGCTGGATGGCCACGTCAAACGGCCGGGAGGATTTGCCTGGCGCAAAGGTATGCGCGTTACGGATGTCATTCCCGGTGTTTACTCGTTGCTTCCTAACCCGGATCTAAACTATGCGCTTATCAAACGGGAATTGCAGCCTACGCGCGGTATCGAACTGCTAAAGATTGACTTGAATGCTGCATTTCGGGCTCCGGAAAGCCCGGCAAATAAATTACTTAACCCAAACGATGAACTGTTGGTATTTGGTTTAGGTGAACAGCGTCGAACTTACATCGACGAGCTGAATGAACAGTTAAAATTTCAAACAATCCATAGTCAATTCCCGAACACTGCTTCGATTCAGGGAAACGTTTATGAGCCTGGTGAGTATCCGATTCATCGTGAAATGACCTACGGTGAGCTTCTGGATGCCGCGCTTTCAGTTAAGCCCGGCACTGATATCGCCCACGCTGCATTGGTTCATGTAGAAGCGGCAACCGGATTGCTGTCGGTTGAGCTGATATCCTTGGGTGGTACATCACTGGATAGGACAGTACAGCGCGGAGATCAGCTGTTTGTGTTTGATTTTGTCGAGGATCGCGCGGAAACACTCGCATTAATCAGCGCTCAACTTAGTAGTCAGTCGAGCCAAAAGAAGGCGCCACAGGTGGTGAGTATCTCAGGCTTTGTACGGTCTCCCGGGGACTATCCGCTTACCTTCGGCCTTACTGTTGGAGAGTTGGTTGGTTTATCCGGCGGGTTTAAAGAGGAGGCATATTCTCTATCAGCAGAAATTACCCGTTACGAAGTTAATCAAGCACAACACCAGGTAACACGGAGAATAGCGCTTGATTTAACCGCAGACCAAAATGGGTTAAATACTATCCTGCAATCAAGGGATCAGCTGTACATAAAACAAACACCCAATTGGAACCAACAAAAAACCGTTAGTATCCAGGGTGAAGTCAACTTTCCCGGTACATATCCTATTTATAAAGGCGACACGATTACCGCGTTGCTGCGCAGAGCAGGTGGTCTAACCGAGTACGCGGAGCCTGGCGCTGCTGTTTTTCTACGAGAAAATTTGCGAGAGAGGGAGCAGCAGCAACTGGATCGATTTAGAAAACAGTTGGAGCGAGATGTTAGTTCGCTCAAGCTTGAAGCTACTCAAGATCTGTCAGGTGCGAAAAAAATTGCATCGTCAGGGGACTTATTACTGGATCAGTTAAATACGACAGAGGCGGTAGGTCGGTTAGTTATTGACCTGCCCGCTATTTTGAATGCCACTGTCGCCAAAAAACAAAAGGCCCATTCAGAGACATTTAGATCCGGTGAATATGATTTCGATATTGAGTTAAAAGATATGGATAGACTCATAATTCCGCCAAAAAACCCGGAAGTTACGGTGCTGGGTGAGGTTCAGTTTCCTACCTCCCATACCTATGTCAAGGGTTCAGATGTATTTGACTATATAGAAAGTAGTGGTGGTTATAATTCCAGATCTGACGACGGACGCATATACGTGATAAAAGCTAGCGGCCGTGTAGCTGCGGTAAAAAATGGTTGGATATTTAACCGCAATGCAGATGTTGGTCCAGGCGATACAATCATTGTTCCATATTACATCTATTCGGTGGGACCCATGACGTATTGGACAAATGTGAGTCAGATTTTATTTCAGCTAGCAACAACAGTAGCGGCGTTAAATACTGTCGGTGTGTTTTAACGGCCAGCAACCGTAGTCGATTATCTTGGTATTTTAGTTTGATTTGATCGTACCAGTTATCAGTCGAGCCAGACATGAGGTTCGTGCAGGAATTTATGAAAAAAATACTAGATTTACTGTTAGGTATGCCCCGTTCCGGGAAACGTGTTTTTTCGGTTTTATCTGATACTGTTTTGCTAGCTTTTTCGCTCTGGAGCGCGGTTAGCCTTCGTTTAGGTGAGCCCTTTATACCTGCTGGATTATCGATCTACATCTGTTTTGCGTTAACGATCACCGCCTCGGTGGTGGTATTTGCGCGGCTTGGATTGTACAGAGCTATTATCCGCTACCTTTCTCTTCAGGCTTTTTCTGTGGTCTTGGTTGGAGTAAGTACCTCAGCGGTTCTTTTTGCGGCTTCCAGTTTTTTGCTGCATGTACCCATCCCGCGTTCCGCGACTCTGATTTATCTCGGTTTCGCATTCCTGTTCGTAGGCGGCTCTCGTATGTTGGTGCGGGGTTATGTGCAGGGTATCGACCGTCGAAAACGGGAAAAAGTAATCATCTACGGGGCAGGTTCCGCTGGGTTACAACTTTTGACTGCATTAGCTCAAGCTGGCGAATATCAGCCTGTTGCGTATATCGACGATGACAAAACTAAACAAGGCACCGTTATTCAGGGGATTCGCATATACGGTCGACACCACCTGGATGACTTAATAGCAAAAAACCAGGTTGATACACTACTGATTGCCATAGGCAAGGCTTCGCGATCCAGCCGTTCCAGAATTCTTGACTATCTTGAACCACTGCCGGTTCAGGTTAAAACGATCCCTGATATGGCGGATATCGTAAGCGGGAGAGCTCGTATCGAGCAAATTCGCGATATTGATATTGACGATCTGTTGGGCCGAAAAAAGATAGATGCTGTGCCGGAGCTTGTTAGCGCCTGTATCGAAGATAAGGTGGTATTGGTGAGTGGTGCCGGCGGCTCAATAGGGTCGGAGCTGTGCCGACACATTGTCCGTCTTAATCCTGCACGTCTAGTCATGTTTGAACAATCAGAGTACGGCTTATATCGAATTGAGCGTGAGCTTAAGGCTATGTTGCATGATGAGTCACTAAACGTGGAGCTGGTTGCGATCATCGGTTCAGTTCAAAACCGGACTCGTATTGACGCAGTACTCAAATCCTTCCAGGTAGAAACTATCTATCATGCTGCCGCCTACAAACATGTACCTATGGTCGAGCATAATATGGTTGAAGGATTACGCAATAACTTATTTGGCACACTGCGGCTTGCTGAAGCAGCGGTTGAAGCAGAAGTAAAAACCTTCGTATTGATTTCGACAGATAAAGCGGTTCGGCCAACCAACATCATGGGAGCTAGCAAACGCATGGCTGAGCTGGTATTGCAGGGTTTGGATCAGCACCAGGATATTACCCGTTTTTGTATGGTCCGATTTGGTAATGTGCTCGGTTCATCTGGGTCGGTGGTTCCGTTGTTTCGTGCACAGATTAAAAATGGAGGTCCGGTGACCGTTACCCATGAAGATATCACACGATATTTTATGACGATTCCAGAAGCGGTTCAGCTGGTGTTGCAAGCCAGCTCAATGGGGCAGGGAGGTGATGTATTTATTTTGGATATGGGTAAGTCTGTTCGCATTGCAGATCTTGCCCGGCGGATGATTCATTTAATGGGCCACACAGTCCTCGACGACGATGACCCCGATGGCGATATTAAAATTGAATACAGTGGGTTAAGACCCGGCGAAAAATTGTACGAAGAGTTGTTGATTGGTGACAACCCGCTAGGAACGGAACACCCTCAAATAATGAAAGCGCAGGAATCTTTTCTACCATGGAAAGATCTAAAAGCGCTGCTGAAGGAGATGGATCAAGCCTGCCTGAAACATGACTGCCATCGTGTTCGGGAGCTGCTTTTGAACGCTCCAACCGGCTTTCAGCCAACTTCACCGATAGAAGATCTCGTCTCTATTCAATCAGACATAAGAGAGCGCCATTTACGCAACGTAGTCGCTGTGACCACGCGCCCCAAGTCAACTACCTTGGTTAACTAACCCCTTGGTTTTCTTGCAGTTGATTTTTAGCGCAGCTAGTTCTTTGAATTGATTGAAAAGTGCGCCGCCAGTTCACTAAATGCTATAAAATTCTTCAATTTTTCAGTAAGATAGCCCTTTTTTATGAACTGCTGATTGTTGTTTGGTCGGTTTTTATACATTTAGTGATAACCAAAATACTGAGGATCGAATGAGTCAGCGAATTTTGCTTTTACCGGGGGACGGGATTGGTCCCGAAGTTATACGGGAAGCGGAAAAGATACTTGTCCAGGTTATATCTCGCTTTAAGCTTGATTTGCAGTTAGAAACGGCATTACTTGGCGGAGCAGCGATCGATAGTGAGGGTATCCCGCTGCCGGATTCAACACTAAAGTTAGCAAACCAAGCCGATGCCATATTATTAGGTGCTGTGGGTGGCCCTAAGTGGGATGAAATCGACCGTTCTATTCGACCGGAAAAAGGCCTGCTGGGGTTACGGTCCGGACTGCAACTCTTTGGGAATTTGAGACCAGCCATTACTTTTCCTCAGTTGGCGGATGCATCGAGTTTAAAGAAAGAACTGGTCGCAGGCCTTGATCTTTTGATTGTTCGCGAACTCACTGGAGGAATCTATTTCGGTGAACCTCGAGGTATCCGTGAGCTCAAAAATGGCGAAAAGCAAGGGTTTAACACCTACGTTTATTCCGAGTCAGAAATAGAGCGAATAGGCCGGGTAGCGTTTGATGCAGCCCGAAAGCGTGATGGTAGGCTTTGTTCAGTTGATAAAGCCAACGTACTCGAAGTTACGGTGTTGTGGCGTGAGGTCATGGATCGATTGGGTCGTGAATACAAGGATGTTCAGCTTAGCCACATGTATGTTGATAACGCTGCGATGCAACTGATTCGCGAACCAAAACAGTTTGATGTGATGGTTACCGGAAATATGTTCGGCGATATTTTGTCTGATGCCGCAGCGATGCTGACAGGATCCATTGGAATGCTGCCGTCAGCCTCTCTCGATATCAATGGCAAAGGAATGTACGAGCCATGCCATGGTTCCGCTCCTGATATAGCAGGGCAAAACAAGGCGAACCCTCTCGCGGCGATACTTTCCTGTGCAATGATGATGCGCTACTCCCTTGGGCTGGAGCAGGTGGCGCTGACGATTGAGAAAGCAGTAGAACAAACGCTGGACGAAGGTTACCGAACGGTCGATATTTTTAGCGATGGTTATAAAAAGGTATCCACTTCAGAAATGGGCGACGCGGTTTCCAGTATTCTTTCGTCAATTTAAATGTTGGTATGAACGTAGCGGTTCTGACGGGCAGGTCCCGAATAATTGGTTTTTAAAGGCAGGTAAGTAATAGATGAGTCAAACCTACGATGTAGCTGTAGTTGGCGCCACTGGCGCGGTGGGTGAAACTATAATTTCCATTTTGGAACAACGAAATTTCCCAGTTGGAACACTTTACCCATTGGCGAGCAGTCGTTCTGCGGGCAAAACCGTGATGTTTCACAATAAGGCGGTAAAAGTTTTAGATCTTGATCAATTTGATTTTAGTAAAGCGCAAATTGGCCTGTTCTCCGCCGGTGGCGACATTTCAGAAAAGTATGCGCCGATCGCGGCAGCAGCAGGTTGTGTGGTCATTGACAATACTTCACATTTTCGCCGCGATGATGAAATCCCGTTAGTGGTCCCTGAAGTGAATCCTGAAAAAATTTCTGAATTCAGCCGCCACAATATTATCGCAAACCCCAACTGCTCGACTATTCAGATGATGGTGGCTCTTAAACCGATCTATGATGCTGTTGGCATTAAACGAATTAATGTTGCGACCTACCAGGCAGTGTCTGGTACAGGTAAGCCCGCGATTGAGGAATTGGCAGGTCAGACCGCTGCGTTGCTCAATGCAAAACCAATTGAAACAAAAGTGTACCCTGCGCAAATTGCTTTTAATGTGCTGCCTCACATTGATGTTTTTTTGGACAATGGTTATACCAAAGAAGAGATGAAAATGGTTTGGGAAACCAAAAAAATTCTTGGGGACGAAGGCATAGAGGTCAATCCAACCTGTGTTCGAGTTCCTGTTTTTTATGGCCATTCCGAAGCGTTACATATTGAAACCGTAGAAAAAATTTCTGCCACCAATGCGCGGAAGCTGTTGATGGCAGCAGGCGGTATTGTTGTAAAAGATGCAGCAGAGGATGGTGGTTACCCTACCGCAGTAGAAGATTCCGCAGGTAATGATCCGGTATATGTAGGCAGAATTCGCGAGGATATTTCTCATCCGCGAGGACTTAACCTGTGGGTGGTATCTGATAATGTAAGAAAAGGTGCTGCGCTAAATAGTGTGCAGATCGCAGAATTATTGATCCAGGAAGAGAAATTCTGCCAAAAATAAACTCTTTATCGCCGATAGTCTGTCACCTGCTACACTTAAGGGCTTAATGGAATCAGGTAGCGAGTGACATGCTGACGCGAACAAATAGTATATGGAGCTTTTTGTTGATTAAGGGGAATTTTATGAAGAAGAGATTTTCAATATCAGGTCTTAGGGTTTTGTTGTTAGTGGGACTGTTTCAGTCTCAGGCAATAGCACTTGGGCTTGGTGATATTGAGCTCAAATCAGCGCTTAATCAGCCGTTTAATGCAACCATCCAGTTAATCAATACTGGTGGTTTGACTGAAGAAGAAATCATCACGAATTTAGCGTCAAAACAGGATTTTGAGCGCGCCGGAGTGGATCGCTTTTTCTTTCTAACAGAGTTAAAATTTGGTGTTTACATTGAGTCTGAGACTTCAGGTGTAATTCACATTACCACCAGAAACCCGGTCGATGAACCATATTTGGATTTTATCATCGAAACACAATGGCCTACGGGTAGGATGCTGCGGGAATATACGGTTTTACTGGATCCACCCACCTTCATTGACGCAGCCGCTGCTCCTGTTGAAGTGCCGGTCGTACAGCTCTCCCCTGTGTCCAATAGCGAGACGGTTGGCTCTGCCGTCGACTCTAACGCCATCAGTACGGTACCAACCGCTGGCATCCGTAGTCAGAGTTTATCGGCCGGCGAAAACGGGTTTATCCAAACTACCAACGAGACCCTATGGGAGGTCGCGCTTAAAGCACGGCCCAGCTCTGAATACTCTGTTCAGCAAACCATGATGGCTATCCAAGATCAAAATCCCAGAGCGTTTATGAAAGGGAATATCAATTTGATCAAGCAACACCAAAAAATCAAAGTTCCGACCCCTGAGCAGATTCGATCTCGCAGTCAAAGGCAGGCTGTGAGAGATGTGGCCTACCAAAACAAAATGTTTTCAGAGGGGCGGCCTTTGCCCACTAAACCTCAGATACAGCCTTTGGTGGCGACCAAATCGAATATAGATCGAGCTGGAATGGCTTCTGATGTAGATCAGGCTGAACTTAAGTTGGTCTCCGCATCGGAAGGTTCTACCGATCAAGCGGCTGGTGGCGATAAAGCTGCGAGCGGCACCACACCTGACGCATTAAAAGATGCTTTAGCGGTTAGTGAAGAAAACCTTGATAAATCTGAGCAAGAAAAATTAGAACTTTCAAATAGAATGGCTGAGCTCGAGAAAAACCTTGAGACCATGCGGAAATTATTAACACTGAAAGATGAGCAAATGGCTCTTCTTCAGGCTGAAATAGATAAATCCGGAGATGTCGTAACACCTACCGAGCAGCCCGCACCGCCACTAGGGGTTGAGAGTTCCAAGCCCGTTCTGACGCCTGCCGTCGAAACAGTAGAACAAAAAGTAAACAAAAAGTCGGTATCCAAAGTGGAGTCAACTCCGCCCATAACACCTGAAGTACCAGCACAACCAATCGCCAGCGATGCCGATTGGTTGTCTGTACTAAAGGATAATCTTTACCTTTTGGGCGTAGCCGCAGTTTTAGCTGTGCTCGCGCTTGTGCTTATTTTCAGGAAAAAGAACGAAGTTAATGTTGAGTCAGACACATTTGAGTCTGATATTGATGACCTTCAGGTGCCGCTTACCGATAATGATTTTAACCAGGAGGGCTTAGAAGATATATCTGATTTTGACGATATCGAGGAGTTATCAGAAGAATTGGGTTCAGGGGATTTATCATCGGATACGCTGCAGACGGAAGTTAAAGCAGAAACTAGCGATGTGCTTGCAGAGGCGGATATATATCTCGCCTACGGCCGAGCGCAACCCGCAATTGATATTCTTAGTAGCGCCATTAAAGATGAGCCGGGCCGAATCGATTTACGGATTAAGCTACTAGAAATACATGCTGATCAGAACGATAGTGTTTCTTTTGATAAAGAGTTAGCGCAGCTGGCAGAACTGAACGATGATACCGCTAATCAGCAAGCGGCGGAGCTGCGTACAAGGATGGTTGTTGATGATGAGGCAAGCGGAGACGCAGATGATCTCGTTTTCGATTTATATAACGAGAATGAATCAAGTGCCACTGCACAAGATGTAAGTGTCGTAGAACCTGAGGCAGAAACAGAGATAGCCGAGTTAGATTTTGGTGTCAGCGATCCTATGGCTGGGGACGACACGCCTGTCGTTGAAGGCGACCTAGATCTACCAGATTTATCTTTTGAGAATACTGAGTCAGATCAGGTCGTTTCCTCACTCGAAAAAAGCATCGCGGAGCATGAATCGAAGGACGAGAAAGATATTGGAGAAATTGATTTTGATATCGATATGGATGATTTCGATCTCGACTCCGGCGATGATCTGCTGGGTGGCGTAGACGCAGCCTCCGAATCTGAGCAGCCATTGGGGCAGGGTTATAACGATAAAGAAGACTCGGATCTCGACTCGATTAACATGCAGATGAGGGTAGAAGCGGAAGCAATAGTCGCCCGAATTCAAGAGCAGGACGTTATAGCGCCGGAAGCAGATACAACCAGTGGGGACGATCTGGATTCCTTACATATGAAAATTCAGGAAAATATCGGCTTAGATCTAGACTCTGAAGATGACAATAAGAGCGACGTAGGAAGCCTGAGCATAGACGAGACTGAGCACTCGGCAGATATTGATGAATTTGTCGACTACGATGCTGAAATTACTACAGACGAGTCCGAGACCAAAATTGATCTTGCCCGGGCGTACGTGGAAATGGAAGATTTTGAAGGCGCACAGGAATTGTTAAAAGAAGTTCTTCAGGAAGGCACAGCTGAACAGAAAGAAACGGTTAAACAGATTTTAGCTTCTATAAGCTAGGGGTATGTTGCAGTAGGTGGAGTTCTCTGAGGGTCATCGCCGCGTTGTATTGGGTATCGAATATCATGGTACTCAATATCACGGTTGGCAAAAACAGAAATTTGATCCCGTCCCCACGGTGCAAGGCGTGCTGGAAGAAGCGCTTTCTAAAATCGCGGCTGGCGAGGTCAAAACGGTTTGTGCAGGCCGTACCGATGCTGGCGTTCATGCAACTGCTCAGGTTGTGCATTTTGATACTACATCGAAAAGAGAGCCCAAAGCCTGGGTGCACGGGGTTAATACCCACTTACCCAATGATATAAGTGTGCGCTGGGTTGCTGAAACCGACGACTCATTCCACGCCCGCTTTTCTGCTACATCCCGCCGTTATCGCTACTTGATATTCAACCATCCCAGCAAGCAGGCACTATTCCACGATACCGTAAGCTGGGTATATCGACCCCTTAATCTGGATATAATGCAGCAAGCTGCTTTATATCTTGAAGGTAAACATGATTTTACCTCCTTTCGTGCCAGTGCCTGTCAGGCCAAAAGCCCTGTTCGTGACCTCCAATTTGTTCGATTGTATCGTGCTGGGTCTTTGATAGTACTTGATGTTCAGGCCAACGCGTTCTTACAGCATATGGTTAGAAATATCGCAGGAGTTCTTATCGATATTGGCTCCGGCAAGCATGAGCCGGAATGGGCTAAAGCCGTGCTTGAGGCCCGTGACCGGCGCGATGGAGCGATAACCGCTTCCGCCAGGGGGCTCTATCTTGTTTCAGTGGAATACCCTGATCGCTTCCAGCTGCCCAAAACCCCACCGGGCCCTTTTCTGGTTAATGAGCCTCCGCACTAATAAAGCATCCTTGTTTATATTGGTTACCCGTTGGTCCTGACGATTAATCCGTTCGAATAGTGTCCGCTACCGTAGCTCAACAAACCCGAATTTGCTAAGATATCGCTCAAATTAGTTTTGGTGAAGAGCAGCTCGTGTCGTCGAGAGTACGCGTTAAAATTTGTGGTATTACCCGTCGCGAAGATGCGTTAGCCGCAGTTCACGCAGGAGCAGATGCGATTGGTTTGGTGTTCTATGAGAAGAGCCCTAGAGCAGTCACGATCCCGCAGGCACTTGAAATAACCCTGAACCTACCACCCTTTACCTCTGTCGTCGCTCTGTTTGTAGATGCTGATACCAGTTATATTGAGAGGGTTTTGGCGGAGCTGCCAATCGACTGTTTGCAGTTTCATGGCAATGAAACACCAGAGCAATGCGCTGGTTTTGGGCGGCCCTATTACAAAGCTCTGCGTATGGGCCCAAGTAGCGATCCAGTTACATTTTCCGAGGGTTACATTGACTCAAGTGCGGTATTGCTGGATGCCTATGATGATAGTGCGCAGGGCGGTACCGGAGAAGTTTTTGACTGGTCAAGGGTTCCCGCGAACCTGAATAAGCCACTTGTTCTTGCGGGAGGGCTTTGCGCACGAAATGTGGCTGCTGCAATTACACAGGTCCGACCTTATGCGGTGGACGTAAGTAGTGGTGTTGAAAGCAGCAAAGGTATTAAAGACCACCAGAAGATTGAAGAATTTTTAAGGCAGGTTAATCGTGTCCGATAACCGCCATAACCCGAGTAGAGAAGAGGTTGAATTGAGCGGTTTACCTGATGAAAAGGGCCACTTTGGCCAGTACGGCGGACGTTTTGTTGCCGAGACATTGATGCATGCGCTGGACGAGCTGCAGGACACTTACGCACGATTGAAGCTTGATCCAGGTTTTCAACGCGAATTTGATCAGGATTTAGCTCACTACGTGGGTCGACCTTCCCCTCTGTATTTTGCAAAACGTCTGACCGAAGAGGTCGGAGGTGCGCAAATTTATCTAAAACGTGAAGATCTCAACCACACCGGTGCACACAAAGTTAACAACACCGTCGGTCAAGCATTGCTGGCTAAATATATGGGCAAGCAGCGGGTGATCGCCGAAACAGGTGCTGGGCAGCACGGTGTCGCGACCGCAACGGTAGCGGCTCGTTTTGGTATGCAGTGCCAGGTCTACATGGGTGCAGAAGATATCGCCCGCCAAACACTTAACGTATACCGCATGAAACTGTTAGGCGCTGAGGTGATTTCTGTTGAATCAGGCTCCCGAACCTTAAAAGACGCCATGAATGAAGCGATGCGGGATTGGGCGACCAACGTAGAAGATACCTACTACATAATCGGTACCGTAGCGGGCCCTCATCCGTACCCCATGTTGGTGCGAGATTTTCAGGCCGTCATTGGCCGCGAGGCCAGACAACAGTGTCTGAAACAAACCGGTAAATTGCCCGATGCTCTAGTCGCCTGTGTCGGGGGAGGCTCTAACGCAATAGGGCTGTTCCATCCGTTTATTGAGGATGCATCGGTCCGAATGATTGGGGTTGAGGCGGGTGGAGACGGAATTGAAACTGGTAATCACGCTGCACCGCTTTGTGTTGGTCAGCCCGGTGTCCTGCACGGCAATCGTACCTATCTTATGGAAGATGAAGCAGGTCAGATTAGCGAAACCCACTCGATTTCTGCGGGCCTTGATTATCCCGGTGTTGGCCCTGAACATTCATGGCTAAAGGATATCAAGCGTGCCGAATACGTTGCGATCAACGACGATGAAGCACTAGCCGCTTTTCATTTGCTAACCAAAATTGAGGGCATTATCCCTGCGCTTGAATCAAGTCATGCAATTGCACAGGTGTGTAAAACCGCGAAGCAGATGTCAAAGGATGAAGTTGTAATCGTCAACCTGTCGGGGCGGGGTGATAAAGATATTCATACCGTCGCCGGGCTAGATGGTATTAAGGTCTAACCCTCACTTCTTTGAAGTGATCCAGTGTCAAAATTTTTTTAAGAACTGAAAATGAGCCGTATTCAAACTACCTTCGAACAACTTAAAACTGCGGGCAGAAAAGCGCTGATCCCCTTTATAACCACCGGTGATCCATCGTTACAGGCTACTGTATCTATCATGCATGCACTTGCTGAAGCGGGGAGCGACGTAATTGAACTCGGGATTCCATTCTCAGACCCAAGTGCTGATGGCCCGGTGATTCAAGCTGCTTCGGAGCGCGCTCTCAAAAACAAGGTTAGCCTAAGAAATGTATTAGAGGTCGTAGCCTCATTCAGAGAGACCAATCAAACCGTCCCAGTAGTTCTTATGGGTTACCTTAATCCGTTTGAGGTGTATGGTTACCAGGCATTTGTAAAAGACGCCAGTATCGCGGGTATTGATGGTGTGCTTATTGTTGATATGCCGCCCGAAGAGTCGGATCCGTTTGCTGGTTTGCTAAAGGACAACGATATTGATCTTATTTACCTGATTGCACCGACCACCACCGAGCAACGTGCGCGTATGATTTGCGAGCAAGCTTCAGGGTACATATATTATGTTTCCCTAAAAGGGGTGACCGGTGCAGGCCATATTGATGTGGCTGAAGTGGCCAGTAAAGTGAACAGTTTAAAAGCGATTACTGAATTACCGGTAGGCGTAGGTTTTGGTATCAAAGATGCCGAGTCAGCGACGCAAGTCGGTGCAGTTTCTGATGGTGTTGTGATGGGTTCTGCGTTGGTCAATTTGATTTATGAAACATCCTGCAAATCCGGTAAGTCGGAGGATACACGAGAAGCAATTTTAGAATTTATGGGTACGATACGAAAAGCGTTGGATTCATAAAAAATAACTATTTTAAATAGGCTTGAATACGCCGGATTGGCAGTATTTTAAGCTGTAAGCTACGAATAGAATTTCAGGATATGTCATGGTCAGTTGGCTAGATAAAATACTACCCTCGTTAGGTGGTTCAAGTGAAGAGCGAAAAACGAACGTTCCAGAAGGGCTGTGGAAACAATGTCCCAAATGTAGTGCAGTGCTTTATCGTACTGACCTTGAGAAGAATCTCGATGTTTGTCAAAAGTGCGATCACCACATTCGTATCGGAGCCCGCCGTCGTATTGATATATTCCTTGATGAGGGGGAGAAGACAGAGATCGCCGGCGACATCGAATCCGACGACAAATACAAAGTAAAAGATACTCGTAAATATAGAGACAGGCTCACCAGCGCCCAAAAATCGACTGGTGAAAAAGAAGCCCTGGTAGCGGTAAAAGGTGAGTTAAAAGGTATGCCAGTCGTTCTGGCTGTTTTTGAGTTTCGATTTTTGGGTGGCTCAATGGGCTCGGTAGTGGGGGAAAAGTTTGCACAGGCTGCTAACGTCGCCATGCGAGATCGTGTACCCATGATCTGCTTCTCCACTAGTGGCGGCGCAAGAATGCAGGAATCGCTCATGTCGCTAATGCAAATGGCTAAAACAGCCGCTGCGCTGGAGCGTATGAAACAGATGGGTATCCCCTATGTTTCCGTGATGATCGACCCTATTTATGGCGGTGTTTCCGCAAGCCTGGCGATGCTGGGTGACATCAATATCGCGGAGCCTAACGCATTGGTAGGTTTTGCTGGTCCTAACGTTATTCAGCAAACTGTTCGTGTAACATTACCTGAAGGATTTCAGCGCAGTGAATTTCTGCTCGATCATGGTGCGATTGATATGATTGTTCATCGCAGTGAAATGAGAGACACGGTGGCACGCTTAGTAGCCGGGCTGAATCATAAATCACTGGCAAAAGCAGCCGAAACGGTTTCCAGTGACGAACAAGAAATCACCGATGTGGAGGTGATAAGCGAAACCAGAATCGACTCTCAGGACTAATTGATGCTGATTCGGGCCAATAATATGAGAACTATAAATCTATTGCTACATCGGCGTAGACGCTTTGGCATCGGTTCATAGCGTTATCGATTCGTAAATGCCTGAACAGCAAAGTAATATGCCAGGTAACCTACCGGACTGGCTGGAGTGGATTGAGAAGCTCCACCCTGAAGAGGTTGAATTAGGACTATCTCGGGTTCGGGAAGTTGCAGACGAGCTTGGGTTACTGGATTATTTTCTCGATAGCGGCGTACAGGTTATCACCATTGCTGGTACCAACGGAAAAGGGTCTACCGCGGCGATGCTGGAGCGAATTGCCTGCATCTCACAGATTTCGGTAGGCTGCTTCACATCCCCTCATTTCTTACGCTACAACGAACGTATACGTATAGACGGGGTTGAAGCCAGCGATGATTGTATTTGCGGGGTGTTTTCAGAAATAGTCCCACATACCAAAGATAACCCGCTAACCTATTTTGAATACGGCACCCTCGCGGCCCTGCAGGCTTTTAAAAATGCTCAGGTCGAACTGGTGATACTTGAGGTTGGTTTAGGTGGACGGCTTGATGCGGTCAATATTATCGATGCGGATATCGCTATCGTTACCTCGATTGGTATAGATCATCAGGAGTGGTTGGGCGACAACCGTGAACAAATTGGCTTCGAAAAAGCCGGCATTTTAAGAAAAAACAAACCCCTTGTGTGTGGTGAATCTGATCCACCGGATAGCGTAATCGCTTTGACCCAGGATTTGGCCACACCACTGTATATTCGTGATTCGGCATTTGGGTTTGGGCAGCCAGGGAGTGGCGCCAATTGGGAATGGTATGGTCAGGATGGGGGCGGTGTTAAGCTGGTTTTGTCTGACCTGCCTGAACCACATGTCCCACGCGAAAGTGTCGCCTCTGCGTTGCAGGCTGTAGCTTTATTTAATTCATCATTGCTTACCAAGCGTCTCGTTCAGTCGGCATTATTGAGTTTGAAATTGCCAGGCCGGTTTTTTAAGATGCCGAACAAGCAAGCGATTTTAGATGTTGCGCACAATCCCGATGCGGCTAATTACCTGTCAAAGCAAATTGCAACGCTACCGGTCGCAGGCAAAATATTTGCCGTTTTTGCGGTAATGGCTGATAAGGATCTCGATGGTATTCTTTCTGCACTTAAGGCATCGGTTGATTTCTGGTATTTGACAGAGCTTGATCTGACACGAGCGGCTTCTAATTCTGAACTAGATGATCTTTTTAAGAGACATCGAATCGATGCATATCGTACAATGCCCACTGTCGAAGCGGCTCTTTTAGATGCAGAGCGAACGATGACTGAAGGGGATATGCTGCTAGTGCTGGGATCGTTTTTTACTGCGGCTGCTGCATTAGAGGCATGGGGAGTCCGCTCTCTCGCTGAACTTGCGGATGATAACTCCAATATAACTGATTTGGAGAATCGAGGCTGATGACGATGTTAAACTCACTGGGAAACCTGAGTTTTTTTAGCTGTAGCGACCTGATTGGTTTTCCTGTGTTGCCGACTCATACCCGTGGTGCCTGCTCGTTATGAAGCCCCGGTTGGTAGGCGCTGTCATTATTCTCGCTATTGCTAGTATTGCGTTACCGGTCTTGTTTCAAAACCCGGTCAAATACCCTGATGTTCCAGACTTTGTGATTCCCCCTGAGCCGGCTATGCCTGAACTATTGCCTGCAAAGGTTCCTGAACAATATGAAACACTAAAAAAGCGTATAGCTGAGAACTCGATGGAGCCGCAGATGGATAATTCTGCAGAGCTAGGACACGACAATCAAAATGCAGATAAAGGCCTCACGTTTACCCTCGATGCGGATAAATTACCCGTCGCATGGAGTATACGGCTGGCAACCTTTAAGAATTATGACAATGCCTCGGCATTGCGAAAAAAATTACGCGAAGCTGATTTTAAGGTTTATACCAGACGCTCAAGCAACTCCTCAGGGGATTGGGTTCAGGTTATAGTTGGACCTGTTTTAGACCGTGCAGAGGCCGAAAAACTTAAACTGGAACTTAGTAAGCGTTATAAACTGGATGGCGTGGTCACCCGGTACATGCGCTAATATTATTTGTTGTGGGTGAGCGGAAGTAACGGATCTATTTTGATGCCATTTACATTTTCTGAATCATCTGAAATTTGAGAATGTAAATGGAAGCAGAAATAGTAAATACTATGAAGTCCGCCGGGTTGAACCAGGCTGATTGGTTAATAATCGCCTTTGTCAGCGTGTTAACGGTCATTAGTTTGTTCCGAGGGTTCATCAAAGAGGCGATGTCTCTGGTGCGTTTGGCGGCAGCCGTAGTTGTGGGTTATCTATTTGCTGGTGAAGTCAGCAGCCTGTTTAGTGAAGCGATTGAACGCCCAGAATATGCCTATGCACTTGCTTATTTCGCTCTTTTTGTCGCTACAATGATTGTTGGCACCATACTTACCAGCCTTCTAAGCGGTTTGATTACTATGGCTGGCCTAAGCCCAATAGATCGAATGTTAGGCGCAATCTTTGGTTTTGTGAAAGGCTGTGTTGTTATCGTGTTTCTGGTCACCTTAGTGAACCTTACTCCGTTAAAAGATCAGGCTCTTTGGCGTGAATCGGTGCTCGTGCCGGAGTTTGTGGAACTTGCGATTTGGTCGCAAGAACATTTGCGCGCAGAAAATATTTTATAACTGATTGGTTTGATAAAAAGGTAGTCAATAGGAATATGTGTGGTCTGGCTGGAATTGTTTCTTTTTCAAACGTGAATCAGGGTCTCTATGACGCGCTCACGGTATTACAACATCGCGGTCAGGATGCGGCGGGAATCCTGACCTGTGAAGAGGGTATTGTTCATCTAAAAAAAGGTAACGGGTTGGTTCGCGACGTGTTCCAACCGAATGATATGCGTTCTCTTGCTGGTAATATTGGGATAGGGCATGTTCGTTATCCCACGGCAGGTACCTCCTCATCGGATCTAGCGCAGCCATTTTATGTCAACTCGCCCTACGGTATCAGCCTTGCCCACAACGGTAACTTAACGAATACCGATAAGCTCAGTCAGGAGCTTTTTGAAGACGATCTCCGGCACGTCAATACCAGCTCCGACTCCGAAGTTTTATTGAATATATTTGCCCATGAGCTGCAACAGAGAGGCAGACATAAACCTACCCAGGGCGATTTTTTTAAAGCGGTTGAAGGTGTACAGCGGCGCTGCAAAGGTGGTTTTGCCGCTGTTTGTCTAATTGTTGGGCATGGGTTGATTGCATTTCGTGACCCCAATGGCATACGGCCGCTAGTCTACGGCAAACGAGAATCAGAGCAGGGCACCGAATATATGGTTGCCTCCGAAAGTGTCGCCCTCGATACACAGGGCTTTGAACTGATTGCCGACGTTGCCCCCGGTGAAGCGGTGTTTTTTGATCTACATGGCAACATGCATTCGAAAATATGTTCAGAACCCAAGGTTCACGCGCCCTGTATTTTTGAACATGTCTATTTTTCTCGACCTGATTCGATTATGGACGGTATCTCGGTCTATAAATCTCGTCTTAGAATGGGAGAGAAATTAGCGGCGCAAATTGAAAAAGAGTGGCCTGATCACGATATTGAAGTGGTGGTCCCGATTCCCGATACAGCAAGAACCGCAGCTATCCCGCTGGCTCATAAACTGGGCGTAAAATTCCGCGAAGGTTTGATCAAAAATCGGTATATCGGCAGGACTTTTATTATGCCGGGCCAAACCGAGCGCAAAAAATCTGTTCGGCAAAAGCTCAACGCAATTCGACTCGAATTTGAAGGTAAAAACGTATTGCTAGTCGATGACTCCATTGTCAGAGGTACCACCTGCAAACAGATCGTGCAGATGGCGCGAGATGCTGGAGCTAAAAATGTTTACTTTGCTTCCGCTGCGCCAGCGGTTCGTTACCCGAATGTTTACGGTATAGATATGCCCGCCGCTTCGGAATTGATTGCCCACGATCGAACCACAGAAGAAGTTCGACAATTGATTGGTGCTGATCGTCTGATCTATTTGAACGTTGAACATTTGATTGAATGTGCGAAAGAAGGCAATCCGAATATCACTGATTTTGAATGTTCAGTATTTACCGGTGAATACGTAACAGGCGACGTTGATACGAGTTACCTCGAACGTATTGAAGCGGATAGAAATGATCTTCAAAAACAGAAAAACGAGGCACTTTAAACCCGCGCTCGCATATTTAGTAATGAGTTTGTAACACCAGGTTATTGTTATGTCAGACCCTAAAATCCCTGATCCGAAGTCAGATCAAAGCCAAAGTAGAAATCGAGCAGAAGGACGTACCCCTTTGCCCGATAGTATGTTTGCGACACAGGCCATTCGAGCTGGTCACAATCGAACCCACGAAGGTGAGCACGCAGAACCTATTTTTGCTACCTCCAGCTTTATCTTTGAAAGTGCGGCAGATGCGGCTGCTCGATTTAAAGGACCCGAGCCTTCAAACGTATATTCTCGCTATACCAACCCCACCGTACGTAATTTTGAAGAACGCATAGCAATGCTCGAAGGTGCTGAACAAGCCGTCGCTACCGCATCAGGAATGTCCGCAATATTAAGCACTTGCATGAGTTTATTAAAGGCTGGTGATCATGTTATTTGCTCATCAAGTCTATTTGGTACCACCATTTCGCTGTTCGGAAATATCATGCAGCGCTTCGGCGTTGAGGTTACTTTCGTGGCCCCAACCAATCTTACCGAATGGGAAAATGCCGTTCGACCAAACACCCAAATGCTGTTTTTAGAAACGCCGTCGAACCCATTATCAGAAATAATTGACCTACGGACTCTGGCGGCAATATCTAAAAAAGCTGAGGCACTACTGGTTGTTGATAACGTTTTTTGTACGCCCGCTTTGCAAAAGCCATTGGAGTTAGGTGCTGATATAGTCGTACATTCCGCGACTAAATATATTGATGGCCAGGGCCGTTGTGTCGGCGGTGTGGTAGCAGGTCGGGCTGAACACATGAAAGAGCTGGTTGTCTTTTTACGTACGGCTGGTCCAACCATGAGTCCATTTAATGCCTGGGTATTTCTAAAAGGTTTAGAGACATTACAATTGCGGATGGATGCGCACTGCAACAACGCCCAGCAACTTGCCGAATGGTTAGATCAACAACCACAGGTTGAAAAAGTTTATTATGCGGGGCTAAAAACCCACCCCGGTCATGAACTGGCTTTGTCGCAACAGAGTGGTTTTGGTGGTGTGCTTTCCTTTGAACTAAAAGGAGATCAGAGTGCAGCGTGGCGCTTTATTGATGCGACGATTCTTTGCTCATTGACTGCAAACCTTGGTGATGTCAAAACAACTATCGTTCACCCGGCAACCACCACCCACGGCAGGCTCACCAATGAACAGCGAGCTGAAGCAGGGATTCGCGACAGCCTGATTCGTGTCGCCGTAGGGCTTGAAAATATTGCAGATATCAAAGCTGATATGTCACGGGGTTTCGCTGCCGTTTGAACCATGCTTTTTGTTTTGCAAACCAATGACCAAAACACGGTTTTCAATCGGAGCCCTCGGTAATACGCTAGTCTATACTCAATAGGTTCTGATCGGTTGTTTCATTCGTGACCTGGTTTGTGCGGATGGTTGAGCACCGGTTGTTTCATAAATTCGAATAGTGAAAAGGTGGTGTGCGCCTCCTTTTTCAGCCGTTCCAACCTGTGAACCAAAAACCTATGCAGCAAAAAGTCCAGCAAGCACTCAATGAAATCAGCCAGGTTGTACTTGGCAAAGAAGACAAAATACGGCTGGCGCTCTGCTGCCTGTTTTCCGGTGGCCACCTTCTAATTGAAGACCTTCCTGGAATGGGCAAAACAACCCTTGCCCACGCGCTAGCCCGTGTTTTTGGACTCTCCTACCAGCGTATTCAGTTTACCAGTGATTTGTTACCCGCCGATGTAATCGGCGTTTCGGTATATTCACAAAAAAAGGAATGCTTTGAATTTCACCGGGGTCCAATTTTTTCGCAGCTACTATTAGCGGACGAAATTAATCGCAGCACACCAAAGACCCAAAGCGCTTTATTAGAAGCTATGGAGGAGGGGCAGGTCACCGTTGAAGGGAGTACATTGCCGCTGCCAGAACCCTTTTTTGTGATTGCAACCCAGAACCCCACTACGCAAACCGGTACGTTTCCATTACCTGAATCCCAGCTTGATCGATTTTTAATGTGCATTGAAATTGGCTACCCAGATCCAAAATCCGAGCGCCTTCTGCTTACCACAGGAGGCGATCGTTCGGCTATCAATGCGCTACCAGTCTGTATTAGTCCCAGTGAGTTATTGGATATACAACATCAAATTGAGCGTGTTAAAACTTCAGATAGCCTACTGGATTATCTACAACGACTCATTGCTTTTAGTCGTATGCCGCAACGGTTTAATGTTGGTTTATCACCAAGGGGTTCAATCGGTTTGTTACGATGCGCAAAAACCTGGGCGTTTATGGATAAACGTAGTTATGTGGTTCCTGAAGATATTCAAGCGGTACTGCCAGCGGTGGTTAAACACCGTTTACATACAGGGCATACAGAAGGCGAGGGCGGTGCTGCTCAATCCCTGTTAACAGAAGTTGCCGTCATTTAAAGACTATAAAATGGAACCTGGCTTCCAACGTTTCGGGCTTCACCTCTTCCCTCAGATCAAGGCTGGCTACCATCGCTGGATCAATAAAAGGCTGCCAAAGTCTGCCGAAATAACCCTTAACCAAAGACGTATTTTTATTTTACCAACCCGCCTTGGTTTGTTGTTTGGTACCGTGCTCATATTATTGCTTTTGATGGCGATCAACTATCAAAACAGTATGATTTTTGCTTACACATTTTTACTTGCCAGTCTATTTCCAGTGGTGATTATATTCACCTTTCGTAATCTTTCTGGAATAACCGTCCGCGTTTCGGGTTGCAGTTCAGTTTTTGTTGGTGAATCCGCAAAAATTGATTTAACGGTTTCCAGAGCTGATCTTAGGCAACGCCAACAGCTTCATTTTGAATGGCAAAATTCCAGTCAGGTTACTGCAAACTTGATTGAAAATGATCAACAGCAGATAGCGCTCTATCTACCAGCAACTCAACGTGGCCCTTTAAAAACAGATCGGCTTTACCTTCACACAAATTATCCACTCGGGCTTATTCGCGCATGGTCCTGGCTGCGGCTAGAGTTGCACGGACTGGTTTACCCAAAACCAATCGAAGCGGATATACCGGTTCGCGGTATGTACAGTCAGGAATCGGATGCTAAAAAAAGTCACACAACAACGGATGAAATTTCCGGGTTACGAAGCTATGTACCAGGGGATTCACCCAAACAGATCGCCTGGAAAAGTTTCGCCGCAACCGGAGAGTTAAACGTAAAGCAGTTTGAAGGGCATGAGTCAGAACACCTTTGGCTAGATCTGGATGAAGTGAGAGGCGGTCATATTGAGTACCGTTTGTCGGTTCTATGTTACTGGATTCTGAAACTGGAAGCGGAAAATCGCAGGTACGGGTTGCGGTTAGCCAATCAAATTTTCGAACTCGGATCTGGACCTCAACATCAAAACCAGCTTTTAAGTGCGTTGGCACTTTTTGGCTCAGATGAGCAGGGCTGAAAGCTAATGGATATAAAAGCGCCATTGGCTCGAAGCAGCTACTTGTGGTTGCTGGTGTGCGTGCTTTTGATATTGCTCCCACATATATCAAGGCTACCGATTAGCTTACTGGCCGGTTATGGTTTTTGTCTGATTTGGCGCACACTCATCCATTATGGCAAAGCACAAATGCCCCATTCCCTGGTGAAGTTGGCGCTAATTGTCATCGGGTTAATTATCATCAGAAAAGGCTATCAAAACCTGCTGGGCGTTGACCCCGCCGCTGCTTTTTTACTGCTAGCCTTTATCTTCAAGTTTCTGGAAGCACAGCGTATTCGTGATGGCTTATTGGTGATCTTTCTCGGCTATTTCTGTCTGCCCATTGCATTTTTATTTAGCCAGTCGATTGTGATGACATTGTATGTGTTGGTCGCCCTTACTGCTCTCACAACTGCTTTGGTGAAGATCGTTAAACCGGTTGACCAGTCCAGCGGATGGCTGGATATAAAACAGGTAAGCCAGATGTTTGTGTCAGCGGTTCCGTTGATGTTAGTACTATTTTTACTCGTGCCTCGAATTGGGCCACTCTGGTCCGTACCGCTACCCTCAGGCCAGGCCAAAACCGGGCCTTCGGACAGTATGAGTCCAGGTGATATCGCCAGCCTGGCACAGTCAGATGGGCTTGCGTTTCGGGTCGAGTTTGAAGGGAGTATTCCCAATACAAAAACACTCTATTGGCGGGGTTTAGTATTTTCAGATTTTGATGGCAGAACCTGGCGGATGGGTAACTCCCACGACCAGCAAAGGCGCAGCGCAATCTGGGGTAACAAAAATAGTTTGCTAGACAACCTGCCTGCTTCTTTGGAGATTAAAAAATATCAAATCACCTTTGAGCCCTCGCACCAACCCTGGTTGTACGCGTTGGATTATCCCGTAACTTCTAGTTCGACAGTGGGTTTGACAGCGGAATATACACTACTAGCCAAAGGCATGATAAATAAGCGTAGCCGCTACGAGATGAAGTCATCGCCAAGCTGGATAACTGATCCGATACTTGATCCAGCGATCAGAAATCACAATCTAAAGATACCAGACAGCGGTAATACGCGAGCAAAGCAATTCGCGATTAAAACACGTTTAAAGTCGACAAGTGATCAACAGTTTGTAGATGAAATACTGAACTACTATCACCGACAACCCTTCTATTACAGTTTAAAGCCACCACGACTGGGTGAGCACAGTATCGATGAATTCATTTTTGATACCCGCAAAGGGTTCTGCGAACACTATGCCGGTAGCTTTGTATTCTTGATGCGGGCTGCGGGTATTCCAGCTCGGGTTGTTGCCGGTTATCAGGGCGGCGAAAAGAGTTCCGAAGGGGATTATTTACTGGTACACCAGTTTGACGCGCATGCATGGGCAGAAGTCTGGTTACCGAATCGCGGCTGGGTGCGTGTTGATCCCACAGCACAGGTCGCGCCAGAGCGAATCGAATTTGGTATTGAAGAGGCAACGGCCTATGAAAATAGTTTTTTAAGTGATTCACCCTTCTCGCTACTAAGGTACCGGAATAACCGTTGGCTTAGTCAGCTACGGTTAAAACTGGATGCAATAGAATATGACTGGAACCGATGGGTATTAGGTTACAACGCAAACCGCCAGTCGGATTTCTTGAAGCGCTATTTCGGGTTAGTGAGTAGCGAACAGAAAACCAGAGTGCTGATAGGTTCAGTTATTTTATTTTTGATAGTGGTAACCATTTTTTTTACTCGAAAGGAAAACGTCAAAAAATCACAAAAATGCGATCAGCTATATTTGAAGTTTTGCAAATTAATGGATAAAAGAGGCGTAGCCAGAGGGGCAGGGGAAGGAGCCAGGGATTACTCTCTACGGTTAATAGGCCGATTCCCGAGCGAGGCTAACCGTATAAGTACTATCACCAACCTCTACAGTTATTTGAACTACGGCCCCGATATGAAAGATCAGGAACGTAAACGAATATTAAAAAGATTAGGTCATGAAATCACAGCTATTCGGCTTTCTAGTGATAGGACAAAACACGGATAACTATCTGGCCTTAATTCAAAAGGCATTAGTTTTTTAAAAGCCTCGTTTTCATGTGAGCCGTTATTTGCTTCTGCTTATCGCCTGTCCCTTTGCGTTCAACCAGGCGACTAAAATACCCGCGACGATACCGGACACATGACCCGACCAGGATATGCTCGGGCGCAGATCGAATACCGCAAAAATCAGCCCCCCATAAAATATTAAAGTTACCACCGCGATCACGATTGCTCTAATTGATCGTCTGAAGCAGGCATCCGCAAGCACAAAAGCCCACAGCCCCAAAACTAGCCCGCTAGCGCCAATATGGTAAGAAGTGCCACCAATCAACCAGGTGCTAAAACCTGCAAGTACCGCAATAATCGCGCACAACTCCCAGAACAGCGCACGCTCCTTTAACTGAACCAAAACGCCAAGCCCCAACAATGGGAAGCTATTGGCAATCAAGTGAAACCAACTACTGTGAATAAAAGGGGCCAGGGGAATTTGCAGCAGACCAGAGAATGTTCTCGGTAAAATGCCGAATTGATGCAGACTACCAGGCATTAACCATTGCACCGCGTGCACGAACCACATAACAGCAAGCAGGTAAATTACATCCGGGAATTTGAATTTTATTGGTTCCATCATTTGCTTAACTAACTGAAGATTCAGCTTCAAGAGCTTTTAATACACGCTCAGTTGATATCTGCTGCTCTTCTCGTACCAACGAAATAATACTGCTTCCAGAGCAGCTAGCGTCGGATGTGGGGTTGCTATGAACACCTTTTTCATCGATATAGGCCAACGGCATACCCAGGTCATTATTCAAGAACGCCAGGACAATCTGTTTCCATTGTAGGTTGGTAAAATCAACATCAAGCCGCCGCATGTGGCTCTCACTATGCGTAAACAGGTTTTCCAATACCGTTTCGGTACCGGGAGAGTCAAGTGAACGAACCAGCAGTTCCGGGTACGCCCGGATTGGGCGAATTACAACGTCGGCACCTACTTTTTTTAATCGGTCTCGGTTCGTATCGATTGAGCATTCTGCGACGATAGTGGCATCTGTCCCCAGCTCCTGAATACGGCTTAAAATATCAAAAGTGAGACTATCAGAAACTGCATCACCGGCATTCTTAGCTAGTATCACAATATAGCGAGCTCTGCTGATATTAACTGCGGTTAAGTTGTTATTGTCCTCAGCCACTCCATTGTAATGGACAACCCCAAGCCGACTAATTCTATGAGGAAGGCCATCATAAAATTTATGAGTCAAAATTTGAATCGGCAATTGCTCAAATTTTGGCGTAGCCCGAAACTGACCAAGCAACTGTTTCAGATAAATCTCTGTGTTTTCATCCGGTGTATTAATGATGAGTAAATGGTTATCCATGTCGCTCCATATCCAGTTGCCTTTTTGCTTATCATCACGGGTTTTTAACCGGTATTCAAAAAATTCCGCTGCAATCTGCGCCAATAGCGCGATGGCAAATACATAAATACAACAAATAGTAAACAGTCTGCCTTGCCAGCTTGCTGCTGAAAAGTCACCGTAACCTACCGTAGTAGTGGTTGTTATCGATAACCAAATTGCATCACCCCAGGATAGTCCCTCAAAGTAGACCATCGCAATGGAGTGAATGAACAGCAGGGCAAACAGTAATAGAAGCAAACGGCCCAGTTTAAATAAAACCTGCTGGTCTTGCTGTTCTGTATACTTTAGATAATGACGTCGCTTCCAGTAGCGAAGGACCATGAGGGGTTGAATCACGTGCTTGCCGCTTCGGTAATGGTTGTAACGATTCGACTATTATGAAATGAAGGACTTACCAGACGCGCATCTACCCAGGCCTGAAAAGAGGCTATTTGAGTGCAAAAACCTTGATTAAAGAGAAGGAGATGTACGGTCATAAAAAACCTTTCCAACCCTTTTAATATGCTCTTCCAAATCAGCTGAATCCAGTTGTTCCTGAATTGAAATATCAAACAGGTAGGGCGTGTTTAACTCATCCAGGTCAGACCTGATCAACGATAACAATTGGCCTGTCAAGCCATCACCCCGTAAAGTCAGGTCAATATCTGAGCCATTGCGGAAGTTTCCTTTAGCTCTCGATCCATAAATAATGACTTGCACGACCTCGGGATATCGGTAGAAGACAGACTGGATGCGGCTAATTGTTTGATGGTCTAAACCAAAGGTCATAACAAGGTTTTTAACTTATCGTTAAATGCAGAAAAACAGCTAAAATAGCGATCAACAATATTTTCAAATTCTTCATTGAGTATCTGTTCCCGGTATGTGTGAACAGTCCTATTACGGCTCTCTATCATATCCATCCACACTTGACCGCTATCAATCAAACCAATGTTAAAGGCTGCCCGCGTTGCACTTCTTGAATCATTAATGTTTTGATGCCCTTCATACTCCAGAAAATCTTGCATCACTTTCCACGCCAGTTCGTGGGTAAATTCAAACCGCTGAACAATACCTTCTTTGATGATGGCTTCAACATTCTCAGTATCGCCATACAGCTCAACCGCCTCCTTGAGCTGTAAAAAGGCTTTGCCAAAGTTAGAAAATCGTTGTTTCCAGGGAATATCCTGTTCCATTGTTTTGCCCTGTTACCTCACGATTACTGTATAAAAATCTTTAGGTTAGCCCTAAAGTTATCCCCAGTATTTGCCACCTAAAAAGGTGTATATCTGTATTTTTACTGCTATGAAAAAGTTTATTCAGAGAATCAATAGTCCCCCATTTCGGCACTCAGCAATATGTTGGCCGTTCTGGAAAATCCTGTGTCGTTCAACGGCTTGCAAGACTAAACACGGTATCGATAGTTTGCCCGGTTAGCGTTATCTCAGCATCGGTTAAGGTAGGGTGCACAAGAAACATAAGGCTGGTTTCACCAAGTTCTCTGGCAGCGGGTAACCTTTCCGCAGGGCGAAAGCCAGTATTATCAAAGGCCTTTTCTAAATAAACCTCTGAACAGGAACCCTGAAAGCAGGGCACCCCCTGCTGATTAATCTCCCCAACAATACGATCACGAGACCAATCTTCTTTTAACCGGCCCTGCTCAACAAAAACATAAAATTTATAAAATGCATGCTCAATACCTGGTTCAGGTAAGGGAACTCTTAGCAAGCCACTTTGTTGAAAAGGCAGGCAGGCTTCAGCAATGGCCAGGGCATTATTTGTGCGTTTTTGATGCCAATCAGCCATACGCGTTAATTGAATCCGCCCAATAGCAGACTGCATTTCAGTTAAACGCCAGTTAGTACCAAAAGAATCATGCAACCAGCGAAAGCCAGGTGGGTGCTTTTGATGATACACCGCATCATAACTTTTTCCGTGATCCTTAAAGGCCCAGGCCTTTTTCCAAATTTCGGAATCATTGGTCGTCAGCATTCCGCCTTCGCCGCCAGTGGTCATGATCTTATCCTGACAAAAAGACCAGGCCGCAACGTGGCCAATTGAGCCTACAGATCGCCCCTTATACTTCGCGCCATGGGCTTGAGCGCAGTCTTCAACAACAAACAAACCATGTTCATCGGCCAAATCCATAATGGAACCCATATCACAGGGCCAGCCTGCTAAATGAACACAAATAATAGCTTTGGTTTTAGGGGTTAAAACAGCACGAATAGAATCTGCGGTAATGTTTTGAGTATCTTTATCTACATCGGCAAAAACGGGAATGGCACCGGCGTTTACAATACAGGAAACAGATGCAAGAAAAGTTCGCGGGGTAACGATAACTTCATCACCAGCACCTATGCCCAGCGTCACCAGGGCCAAATCCAGCGCCAGCGTGCCATTAGCAAGGGCCACAGCGTGTTCACAGTCAGAAAAATGGGCGAATTCTTTTTCGAAATTGCGGCCTTCCTCACCAGTCCAATAATTTACTTTATTGGATAATAGTACATGGGAAACTTTATCGGCCTCTTGTTGGGAGAAAGCTGGCCATGTAAAAGATGAACTTTCCATTTTTATTTAATACTCAAAAAAACCATTTTTCGTTTTCCTTCCTAGCATATTAGCGCGCACCATCTTTTTTAATAAAGGATGAGGGCGGTATTTCGGGTCACCTGTTTCCTGTCTAAGAGTTTCCATAATTGCGAGCACAACATCATTACCAATAAAATCAGATAGAGCCAATGGCCCCATAGGGTGATTCGCGCCCAACCGCATTGCCTTGTCTATATCATCATTTGAAGAGACTCCTTCGGAAAGAATACAGACGGCTTCATTGATCATGGGAATAAGCATTCTATTCACTATAAACCCAGGAGAATCATTTACAATAACCGGTTGTTTCCCAAGCTTTTCAATAAATGTAAGAACCGATGAGACGGTTTCATCTGTGGTATGGAAGCCTGATACGACCTCAACAAGCTCCATAACAGTGGCAGGATTAAAAAAGTGCGCCCCTATAAATCTCGCTGGATATTTGGCTTCGTTAGCCAGGCTTGTAATGGGTATGGATGAAGTGTTGGATGCAACTATTGTGCTGGGCGAAACAAATTGGTTAATCCTATGAAGGATGTCTTTTTTTACGTGATAATCTTCTGAAACAACTTCAAGGACAAAATCACTTTCCTCGACACATGCAAATTGATCAGTAATGTGGATCCGTTCTTTCATTGCCTTTGTTGAGGCAGCTTCAAGCGTTCCCTTTCTAACAGCAATTTTAAAGTATTTATTAATAGAATTAACTATTTTATCCTTTTTTGGTTCGCTTCTTATGACGATAGATAGCTTCTCGACATCGTCAGAAATGGCGAAAAACTGCACGATGCTGGTAGCCATAACACCAGAACCAACTATTGTCACCTTCATTTTCCCTCCTTACTTTTTATTCTTTTAGCTGGAGCGCCAAAATACAACGCCGGTGAAGCAATATCCTTTGTGAGCACACTACCCATCCCCAACATTGAATTCCGAGCAACAGTTATACCTTGTCGAATTGAGGCGCTGGTTCCAATTTCGACAAGATCTTTCAACGTCACGTTTCCAGAAATAGCAACCATAGGTGCAATGGTTACAAAGTTATGAAGAAGCACATCGTGACCCACGGTACAGTTCAAATTAATAACAACGTGGTCGCCAATTCTCACATTAGTTGTAATAATTGAACCTGCGCAGATAATAGACCCTTCACCAATATCGACATATTTCGACTTGACAACATTAGGGTGAATTAAAGTAGCGAATTTTGGCTTACCTGACGCCGTCATTTTTTCAACAACGACACTGCGAGTTTCCGGCGCTCCGATTCCAATTATAAATTCACAGTCACCAAAATTAATCCAATCGTCAATCGATCCAAGTACCGGTTTATTTAGAACTTGTGTATTGAAGTAACTAGGTGAATCATCCAAAAAACCTTTCAGTTCGTAACCACATTCTTCCGCCAACCAAGCTACTTCTTTTGCAAATCCACTGGCACCAATAACGATTAGCTCATTCCCCACAACCACCTCCTTTTAAATTACCTCTAAATCTCGGCATGGTAGCCTCGCCATCATGGCTAATACCTTCCCTTTTCATCACTTTGAATAAAGTCTTAAACAGTATCTTAACATCCAGCCAAAAGCTTTGGTTTTCAACGTACCAAACATCTAATTCAAATTTCTGTTCCCAACTGATAGCGTTGCGGCCATTAACCTGCGCCCAACCCGTGATACCGGGTTTAACATTGTGACGTTTAAGCTGTGCCGAACTGTACAGGGGCAAATATTCCATTAAAAGCGGCCGCGGCCCCACCAGGCTCATATCCCCTTTCAAGACATTCCATAATTCAGGCAGCTCATCCAAACTAGATTTTCTTAGAAAATTACCCAATGGTGTAAGGCGCTCTGCATCGGGTAGAGCCTTACCCTCGTTGTCATAGGCATCCAGCATGGTGCGGAACTTACGCATACTGAAGGGACTGCCGTAAATGCCTGGACGAACTTGCTGGAACGATATAGGCATACCCATGTTCCAAGCAATGCACGCTGCTATCACTACCATCAGTGGACTAAAAACCGCCAAAACAAGAACTGAAATAAATATATCAAACAGACGTTTCATAAGACAGTGATCTCAATCCTGGAAGATAATATTCAAACATGTACAACTTATAACCTCTTCTACGATGATCACATTAGATAAAAGAACGGAAATCAATCAGTGATAGTAGCTATAACGTAACTACAATTGCTTAAGCAGCAGGCTATTAAATAATGCTATAAAATGATCTGAACCTACATTAAGCGATAATTTTCTTTCATAATAGGTGCGCGCATTCGTGCCCAAATTATTTAGTTCACTGAGGGAAAGGTTTTTTAGTTTGAGGGCTTCTACCGCCAACGCTTTCTCATTTTGAGATTCACAACATAAACCACAATCCGCCGCGGTTACTAGTTTTGCGGCGTCACCACCAACTGCCATGATAATAGGCTTACCAATAGCCATATAGGCCTGTGTCTTAGATGGAATAGTGATCTCAAAAAGTTGATCTTTCCTCAAATGGACCAACAGTGCATCGGCAGAATTCAAGATAGTACCAACTTCCGACATAGGTATACGTGGTACAAAATATACATTTTGTATATTTCGATCTTCAGCTTCTTGCTTTAACGAGTCACACTGTACACCTGATCCTACCAGTACGAAATTTAACTTCGTCTCAACTTTCCCAACAATTTCAGCCGCATCCAACACCGTAGACAATGCTTGAGCATGACCCATATTACCCGCAAACACTATGTTAAAGCCTTTGGGTAATAAATCCATCGTAGACTCGGGAAATGTACCCAGCGCGGGTTCGTCACACCAGTTATAGATCACTGTAAGTTTATCTTGGGATACACCTCTTCGAATGAGGATATTTTTAAACCCAGGTGACAAAACGACAATGTGTGCTGCCCGACCATATACCCAATTGCATGTCCTACCGACAAGCTTTAAAGCGCTAGGGCTAGAAATCATTCCAGTGGCTCTTAAGGTGTCCGGCCACAGATCCTGAATATCGCAAACAAATGGAGTCTTGCGGAACAGCCCGATTAGTGCACCAGCGAGGCCGACCGTTAAGGGGGGATGGTAAACGTAAATAATATCTGGTTTTTTTGCAAAAAAAATCCCGAACAGAGTCGCTGAAAAAAAGAAGCTTATATAGTTGAAAATCCGCTTCAAAGCAGAGCCATCGTGGCTCGGGTATAATGGCACTCGATTCACTCTGACCCCATCGAGATCTTCACGTTTAAGCCAGCGCATACGATAGCCATCGTAAATCTTACCGTCAGGATAATTGGGGAAGCCAGTAATAACTTCTACTTCATGACCTTTTTCTTGCAGGGTTTTAGCAAAAAGCAAACCCTTAAATGTGGGTTCCGGATCAAACCACTGGGTTAGTAACAAGATTTTCAAAATTTATTATCCTGGCCTCAGTAGTTCTTCCATACGACTCGCGTCACGTAATCGGTATAGCTATGTATAATGCGGACGATCTTCGAAGCAACATTTGGCACACTGTAGTCATCGACTAAACGTAGGGTTCTATTTTCGCCGCGTGCTTGTCCTTCCAATATGGCTAAAGCCTGCATAACTCGGTTGCTTTCGAGCCCTACCATCATAACAGCTGCCTCCTCCATACCTTCGGGCCTTTCGTGCGCCTCCCGGATATTAAGTGCGGCGAAGTTCAATATTGATGATTCTTCATTTATCGTCCCACTATCAGATAGTACGGCTTTCGCTGCAAGCTGCAGCTTGTTGTAATCTTTAAAACCTAAGGGTTTCAGTAACAGTACATTATCATGAAATTTAGTATCCATTGCATCCACCCTCTTCATCGTACGTGGATGGGTAGAAACAATTACGGGTAGGTTGTATTCCTCGGAAATCATATTTAGGACATCAACCAGCTTTAGGAAGTTTTTGTCTGAATCTATGTTTTCTTCTCTATGGGCACTGACCACAAAGAAACGTCCAGCCGTAAGGTTAAGCCTATCCAACACATCTGAGTGGTCTATTCCCTCGCGATAGTAATTAAGCACTTCAAACATCGGACTACCTGTTTTGATTACTCGATCAGCAGGTAAACCTTCGCTCAAAAGATAACCTCGCGCTATACCGCTATAGGTCAGATTGATATCGGCGGTATGATCAACGATCCGCCGGTTTATTTCTTCAGGTACTCGCATATCAAAACAACGATTACCCGCTTCCATGTGAAAAACCGGAATTTTTCTTCTCTTAGCAGGAATAGCCGCCATGCAACTGTTGGTATCACCCAATACCAGTAACGCTTCTGGCGCTACATCTGCAAGTACTCGATCTACCGCGATGATCACATTCCCAATGGTTTCTGCCCCATTGTCTCCGGCTGCATTCAAAAAATAATCAGGTTTGCGAATACCGAGATCCCGAAAAAATATCTCATTGAGCTCATAGTCATAATTCTGACCAGTGTGCACAAGAATATGCTGACACGCATCGTCCAATGCTGGTATCACTCGTGACAAGCGGATAATTTCAGGCCGTGTACCTACCACGGTTAACACTTTCAATTTTTTCATAACTTGTACTTAGTCCGCAAAATTACGCTTCTACTCCAACAGGCCAAAAATAGGTATCAGGTCTTTCCTGATCGAATATTTCATTAGCCCAAAGCATTACTATCATTTCATCGTCACCGATATTAGTAATATCATGCGTCCACCCAGGAACAGTCTCCACAATTGTAGGCTTATTACCAGTGGCGAACAGCTCATAAAATTCACCGGACACCATATGCCTAAAGCGAAAGCAAGCCTCCCCTTTAATCACCAAAAACTTCTCAGTTTTAGAATGATGATAATGGCCACCACGGGTAATACCTGGGTGCGCTGTAAAAAATGAAAACTGGCCCGAATCTTTTGTCTTTAACATTTCTACAAATACACCACGTTCATCGCCATGCTTGTTAAGCTCATAGCTAAAATCTTCAGGGCGTAGATAACTTATATAAGTGGAGTACAGCGCTCGTACAAATCCAGTGCCCACAGGCTCACTGATAAGATTGTCACGACTATCACGGAAAGCGATTAAATGATTTGCCAATTCTCCAACTGTACTCGTATATCGTGGCTGGACGTCTTTTAGAATGTAACCCGGCGCGACTGGGTTGTCTAACACTGAAATAAAGTGTTCAATTACGTCATCTATGTAAACTAACGTAATTTCCGCACAAGGATCATTAATCTGGAGAGGTAAGTGACGGACAGTATTATAACAAAAGGTCGCTACTACCGAGTTGTAGTTTGGCTTTGCCCATTTTCCAAATACGTTGGGCAAACGAAAAACATATACTGTCGAGCCATAAGCACTACTTAATTTTTCCAGTGCTAATTCCGCACCTCTCTTGCTATTCCCATAGGGATTGTCTAACTCTACTTGGCTTGATGACGTGTACAGAACAGGGATAGATTTACCACTTGCTGCTATTGCATCACATAAGCATTGGGTTAAGTGGGTATTTCCGCGTTCAAAATCCTCTATGTTATCAGGCCTATTAACACCAGCTAAGTGAAAAATAAAATCAATGCTAGCAACAAGGGCAGGCAACTCAGCAAGGCTGTCACCACGAGTAAAAGTCATGACTTCGAGATCTGAACGTTCTTGAAGGTGTGCCCGTAAATTTTTACCTACGAAACCATTTGAGCCGGTTATCAATACTTTCATGCCTTACTCCTCCGGAGCGACATACTCGCCCCGCTGAGCTGCGCGCATAAAATCGAGTTTAAGAAGTAGTTGCGTCATGCCTTCTACGTCCAAACGAATAGTGTTGTGTGAGTTGTAATCCGTTGCCCGAGAAATGGTTTGTTCTCCTTGCTCAACAAACTTGGTGTAATTTAGATCACGGAGGTCTGGGGGGATACGAAAGTATTCCCCCAGGTCCTCAGCACATACCATTTCTTCTCGACTAAGTAGTGCTTCGTATAATTTCTCCCCGTGGCGAGTGCCAATCACCTCGATAGGATGATTTGGTTTACCTAAAATGCCAGTCAAGGCCTTAGCTAAAACTTCGACCGTTGCTGCTGGGGCTTTTTGTACGAACATATCACCGTTTTCACCATGCTCGAACGCATAAAGAACTAAGTCCACGGCATCATCCAAAGTCATCATAAACCGAGTCATATTTGGGTCTGTTAGAGAAAGCGCCTTTCCTGTACGAATCTGCTCAATAAAAAGGGGGATAACCGAGCCACGTGATGCCATCACATTACCGTAACGGGTACCACATATAACGGTTTTGGTATCATCCAGGTTTCGTGATTTGGCAACCATAACTTTTTCCATCATGGCTTTAGAAATTCCCATCGCATTAATTGGATATACAGCTTTATCAGTACTTAAACAAACGATGCGTTTCACTTCATTTTGGATCGCAGCTTCTAGAACATTTTCGGTGCCCAGTACATTCGTCTTGACTGCCTCCATCGGATGAAATTCGCAAGAAGGGACTTGTTTAAGGGCAGCAGCATGAAATACAAAATCCACACCACGTGTTGCGTTCAATATACATTGGTAGTCACGCACGTCACCAATATAAAATTTTAATTTTGGGCTGGAATATTGCTTTCTAATATCATCTTGCTTCTTTTCATCACGGCTAAAAATTCGAATCTCAGAAATATCTGTATCCAAAAATCGCGCCAAAACGGCTCTACCAAAGGAACCAGTCCCGCCTGTAATTAGCATGTTTCTATTATTCACCTAGACCTCGCTGTATAGTTCTTGTAAAAAAGATGTCAAATCTTTTTGCCTGTTTTCGACTGGACCTACTACGATTGTAAAAATCAGCACCTTTTCTAGCTTTTGACTGTGCATCTGGATATTGATCAACAATATCCAAGATTACGTCAACCGGATTACCGCTAACTATATTGAGGTATTCTATAAGATCCTGTGGGATACCATCTAAAGCCGTAGTTATAACAGGGACACCCGATTGAATATACTCAGCAATCTTTGAAGGAAAAGAGTATTTGGTATAGTCAGCTGTATTTTGTCGCAAATTAATCAACGCAAAAGAGCTTTGCTGTATGGAAACGACATCTTCGTTTTTAAGTATACCCAAATAGTAAATATTATGATTCTCGCTAGCTGTATGACTGCACCATTCACTCAAAGGACCTCCTCCACATAAGACCAAATTCAATCCTTTTTCTACTATTTTTGGATTTGTAAAACACTTAACTAGATCCAGTATTCCATATTCCTCACTTAAACCACCAGAATAAAAAATATTCTTCCCGATCGGAGTATCAAATTTTACGTCTTCGCTAGCAATATTATCAGATGAAATAGAATCTAGAAGTAAAGAATTTTCCCGTTCTAGAAACGAAAACATCCCTTCTGTAATCACGATACGGCCATCTATGTTATTTACTAACCAAAGAAGAAGGCGGGAATCCAGATTTTTCATCCATTTCTTAAGAAAAAATAAACGATCAGATCCGTGCATAAATTTCGGTAAATCAGGAATAAACACAAAAACCTTAACACCAAATAAAATCCTCATTAAATAAACAGGTATAAAATGTGGGGAGTGCAGTGCGTATAGAAATATGACTTTTTGTTTGGTGTCACTATTTTTTTTAAAAAAATTCCATTTTACTAGGTATATAAAAAATCCGACAAGCCTCGATACCGCCCGCAAGACCGGAATATTTATAATGGGAATCATATATCCTTTGTGATTTGCGTAGTTCCACGATTTCGGAAAAAAAACAATGTTTCCATTTTTTGGAAAGGTGGAAACAGGGATAGAACCGAGAATATCGACAGAACTCCATTCAAGCTTCAATAGCATATCAATGATATTTTTCTGGAATCGATGCGCAGCATGCTGGGGAAATTTTTCTCCCTTTGTAGCTTCAGAAAATGTATCATCATCTACAAAAAAACCAGCAAACAACAAATCGAAATCAACTGTGGTGTTTTTATTAATTTGAATCAAGCTATTCTACTCCGACGAGGGGACTGCATAATCAGTAGCATCAACAGCACGTACACGAGGTAAGTAGTCCCATCTCCCATATTCGTCCAAAAAATATTGCTAATCAAAGATTTAGCTGTAACCGCTAAAAAAAGCAGCCAAGCAAATCTAAACGACTTACCATTAAGACGAGAAAATCCTAAAATAAATAAAAACCAATATACATAAGCCAAAACTGCGTATAACAAGCCATACAATAAGGATAAATCAAGAAAACTATTGTGCGCAGCCAAACCAACCCCATCTAATTCCTCGTCAAATGTAATTTTTTTTGCGTGACCAAGTAACGGTGACTTATATATCGTTTCCACCGCATCATTCCATATCGAAGTTCTACCAGAGCTTAAATCTTGTCGATCAATCAAAAATGGACGAGAAAAATCGTCTAAAAACATTAGCGCCAAGAGAAGGCCGCCAAAAACAATTCCTATCAAAATCAAGTATCTCAACGAAACTTTAGTGGGAGAATGAAACAAATAGACTAGAAGCGCAAGAATCAATGTGCTACGAGAACCTGACATAAATATATTTGATAGAAAAAATACCCCAAATATATGTGATCTAATAACCGTTAATGAACCAAGTAAACCAATAAGACACATATACGCATAAACGCCAGGGATAAAAGGGTACCCTAATCTAAACCGGATAAATTTCCCGGAAACATATTCAGCAATAACAAAAGCACATACGCATAATAAGAACCACGTATAAAGCGTAACCAATATTTTGATCGACCGAGATGTATCTACATACCGAATAGCAAATGGAATCAGAATAGATAAATTCAAGATATGAAGACTCGTGATAAACAGCCTCAAAAAATTTTGAATGTCTGGCCCATTCTTTATTACGCTAAAACCCATAATCATCATCATCAAAAAGACAATAACAATACGAAGTTCTAGGTCCATATTAAGAGTTAAATTTACGCTATTTGTTGAGAATACGAGGTATACGAGAAACCCAATAAGGGGCAATATGTGTACTATTCCCCTCAGGTACAAAAGCATTGAGGCAGAATAATATTCTAAACCGTCGAGGGCATTTAAAAGTATTAAGCCTGCTACCAAAAAAAACAATATAACAGGGAAAAAATAAACAGCGACATATTGTCCGCAATCTAACTTTGGTTTAAACATATCCTAGCTTGGCATTAAGTTTTCCCGCTATATCATTAAACACCGCCAGGTCTTTTTTGCTTAATTCCGTCTTCCAGGAGTCGTTTAATACTATATTTTCTTCTGAAGTCCTCATCCTCATAGGGTTGCCTCCCAAAGAATGAGAGCTACCTCTAAACGAAACAGGCATGCCCTCAACACCCGATATACCTGCATATTCGTATATTCGTTCTAAGACAATCTGCGTATCAGAACATAAATCTTCATATTTAACGTTCAGAGGAAGACCTTTGTATTTATTCAAGACAACGAATATCTTTCGATGCTCCCTAATCCATATATTTGCGGCGTGATGCATTGATAAACCCTGTCTTTTCATTCTTGCATGAGTCACTGCTCTACCGTCGCGACACAAGTAAATAACTTTTACAGGAATGTTATACGGGTTATAGGCCAGCAGAGCATTTAACCTACCGGGGCTTTTGCTTCCATCAACCACAACCTCTCTATGATTGACTTCGCATACTTTCCTATACAAAAACCAACTATTTTCAGAAAGGGCTATTCCTTCCTTAAAGTTCTTAATTAAAGGTGAAAATGCAGAAACTGGCCACTTCAAGCCTAGGCCTAATAAAATGTTAAATACGTTTACTTGAGCGCTAAAGATTGATTTAGGAGGGATGAGCTCAACAATATTCGTATCGTCTTCGTTCTCACCAATATTTTCGTTTACCGACCAAGTCGTTTTCAACGTTTTGGGATCTATACCTTCAGCGGTAATTTTACTAATTACAGGGTTCCAAAAATCACATTCAGTTAGTACTGATCCACATGTACACCGATATGGCATTCTAGTCCTTCCAAGGTTCATTGAAAAACGGTGAACTTCTCCAAGAGCTGCTATATTTGGGTTGGTGCTTAAAAGCATGTCGAGCAAAGTTGAGCCAGACCGCCCTGACCCAGTAATATACATTAATGTTTTTAACTTATTTGTCATAAAATCCAAAAACCTAATTTGTTTTTAACTGCAAGCGTAGCCCACACGTTCCACATTACCACTGCAAAAGCAGTTGAATAAGCAACCCCAATTGGACCAAATATTTTTGCGAAAACCACATTCAAAATTATATTAATTAACGCTGTAACAGCGATAATATTACGCATCGTTTTTTCATTTCCCGTCATTACAAGCAAGCTTCCGACTGATCCACAAGCAATATTTACAAACTGACCTACGGCTAAGACCACCAAAACCATTACACCCGAAGTATAATCATCACCAAACCAGCTCATAATCCATTCAGGATAGAATAGAATAACGCTGGTTGGCAATATCGCGATAGCCATCATAAGCTTCGAAGATTTGCGAGCAAGTGCGGCTATGGGTTCTAGCTTATTTTTTTTATATAGGCGAGCATAAATAGGTCCAGTGACGGCATTTACAGCAACTAAAATCAAGGTAGATACCAGGACGGTACGTGATGCCGCATAATATACTCCAACTTCACTAGCAGCACGAAATATTCCCAAAATAAGGGTGTCAGACCAAGACATAACAAGGGTGCCAATACTAAGTGAAAACATCGGCAATCCTTCCTTAATCAACTTTACAAGCCGAACCTTGTGTTTTAACGAGCTGCATATATTCGAACGTACGCTATAAAAAAAAATAGTTGCGCTAACAATATGTCCAAACAACACAGCTACAACCACATCGCTAATATTTATCTGTTTAAATGAGTACAATAAACCAAAAAAAACCAATGTCACTGCCGGTGGCAACACCACTTGAAAAAATGCGGCGAACACGGAGCGTCCTAACCCTTTTTGCGCTTCGCATAAAATAAAAACTACTGAAAACGGAATAGTGACAATACCAAACAAGCGCAATATAGGACTAAGCTCTGGCTTTTGAAATATGTTTTCCGCGATCAAACCTGAGAACAGCCAAAGCAATGCTGCAAAAAATATCCCGCCAGTACATATAACTACCAACGAAGAGTAAATATACCCATCTGAAACCGTAGGATCATCACTTGAGTGTGCTGCTACTTGCTTTAATACGACATTATCCAGTCCTACTCTGACGAGAATTGACGTAACCGTGATAATTGTCAAACCTAGTGAGAACAGCCCAAATTCGGCAGCGCCAAGAACTCGAGAGAAAAGTAGCACCGAACAAAAAGCGAGTCCTGCCCCTACTCCCCTACAAAGTAGAGTCCACCCCCCTTTGAGCAGTAATTCAGCATTATTCATCTAAAAAAAGCCAAATATATTGAGAACACACTGTAAACCCACAGCAACCATTTTTCTTTAAATTCAACTAAATGCTAACGGTTTTTATTCGCTAATACCCTCAAAAAACAACCCAAAATTCCTGATACCCACCCAAGAAACATTCCTACAAAACCAACAAGAAGTCGGTTTGGTCTATCTTTAACTTCTGGAATCACCGGTGCATCGATAACTTTCAATACATACTGATCACGAATCTCTGCCAACATTTTTGTTTTCGTTTGTGCTTCGATCAACTCATAAAAAATCTTCTGCATTTCAGCCAAAGAAGTTTCTTCCAGTTTTTTGGTAAGGTAACCAATACTTATATTTGCTTCGGCAATATCCTGCTTGCGCATGTGTTGATTAATATCTTTTATTACCCATTGAACCCATTGCTGTGCCACAAAAGGGGATAAATGGGATGCGGATATATTCACCATGCTGCTTTTATCATCATAGTTAAAGCTAATTATTTTCAATAATTCTGATATGGCTTCTTGAGCGCTGGGTTGTGATTCTTTTTTCCACTGGCTTTTTGATTCCCAATTCCATGTTTTTGTTTCGAGGTTATACAGCTCGTTGTCATAAACGATTCGGTTGTTTGTGATATCCCAGGATTTTGCTGCGAGAATATCGGGTTTAAGGTTGTGTTCTGTTATGAATTTGCTAAGAAATTCGCGTGATTTAAGGGTTTCTATGGCAATTTGTGTTTTGTCTATGCCACTGCCGCCCAAGCTAACACCTGCCATAGATGCAAGGCCGCCAAAACTTGCGGCAAGGGAGGCTGCGCCTGATTGCTCTTCGCCGCTTGTTGGAATAAGGGTTGCTGTTGATTTATAAATATTGGGCAAACTGAGAGCATAAATGACGGCAGCAATAGCAAACACGGCTGTGGTGGCCAAAATGATCCATTTGCCGGCCCATATGGTATTCCAGAGTTCACGCAGGTCTATCTCGTCATCGGTATTAGTGCCGTACAATTGCTCTGGGTTGATTATGATTGCTTGCGTTTGCGGGGGCTGTTGAGGAGATGGGTTGTCGGTGGTGTTTGTCATATCTGGGAGCGGTATTTGGTGATGATACTGTTGAAGTTATATTAGACTAGGCGGTTATGCCATATTAACTGATTTTAGCTGCTTTAGCAGTGGGGATGTGTGAATTTGATGGGGATCAATTGATCTATGTCTCGAACCAGGTATTGATCGAGGTATCTAGACAGCGCAATGCTCTACAGGGTTTCTGTACTATTTAGAAATGGCTTTGAGTCGGAGATTAATATTTGTTGGTATTTTGCTGGTGTTCTATCAGTGTTTGGGTGCTGCGGGGGTTGATGCGTTGTGACATGTTTGAGTCGGTAAGCTTATTATTGCTGGTGACTATCGGTCACTTTAATTTGTAATAAAGATCAACTTCTTCAATGACGCGCTGCTTGATGCCTTTTTCGTCAGAGCTGTCCATACCGTAACGTTCTGCCAGGTACGCCAGGTCTTGTTGGTTGAATGATAAACCGATACGGGGCCGCTGGATACGCTGATAGGGTAGGCCGGCTATTTTTCGAATCACATCGCTTGGGTTGATGTTTTCATCGGCGGCGTCGTGGCGGATGCGTTTGTTGAGGTGCTCTTTAAAGACAAAGTGCATCTGGATTTTCTTGAGGGCCTTCTTTTCATCGGACCATTTATCGTTGTGCTTAATCGCCATGGGGCCACATTTCCGCAATGACATCGGTAGGGCAATAGACCTGCAGGAATACGTCGGTTGATCCATCGTCACTGATCTCGATATTCAGGCCGTAATGGTCGTCATCACCTTCGCACTCGTGGAAACGTAACTCTTCACCATCCTCCGCTTGTGAAAGATCTGTGTCATGGCAATCGCGCCCATAATAGTAGGCGGGTTGATCTTTAATGGTTTGTGAATAGCGCTCGGTCACCCAACCATCAAGATCTTCTGGGTGTTGTAGTAGTTCAAGCTCAACCCACTGTTCCGACCATAGTTCTGAAAAGGCGTCCCCGTCAAACAAACTGTAGACTTGCTGTCGGCTAATTTTATTGCCAAGGGTCAGATATTGTTCACCGTCATCTTCTTCTAGCGCCATAAAGTAGACGCTGTTGTTGGCATCCTTTAATACCACCTCCTTACTGGTGCCGGACGAATACTCGTAGGTTCCAACTTTGCTAACCTGGAATTCTTTTTCCCGTAGTTCAGGGGGGAGTGACTCACGGTATTTAAACAGGACGATATCACCAGCCTGAAGCTGATCAACGGATTCAAGCCTCCGTATTTCATCTTTTTTATTGGAGAATAGTTTTCTGAACATAGGGTATTGCCAATTGGTTGATCACGCCCTGAGCCTAGTTGGCAGAGCAAGGCGTGATAGGTATATCGATATAATTTTAGATACGGCTAGCCTGCTTTTTTAGCCTTCAACCGTTCTAGCACGCTTGCGCCACCGCTGTCTGCGCCAGCACCAATACCAGCCGCTTTCAGTTTCGAATCCAACTCATCACTTTGAGAAGATTCTGCCATCCATTCGCCCGCCTCCATACGGTCTTCCCAGTTGGTTTGTTTGGCTTTGACACGCTCTAGCGCTGCTGACACTCGATGCTCACTAGCATTGGTCGCAGCAAAATTAGTGGACATGGTGGATGTGGCTTTCTGAAGCTGTTCAACGGTTTTGATCTTTTCCACTTCACGCTTGTTTTTTTGAATGGTTTTTTCGCGGGTACGAATCAGGCTGTTGATTTTGTCTACCTGGGCGCTCAGGCCGCTATGTTCGGTGCTTTTGTCCGCCACTTCCGCCTCTAGCTCTGCAATACGGTTTGCAACTTCAATAGCTAGCGCTTCGTTATTTGCCTCCAAAGCCTGAAGTGCTTTGGATTCATAATCGGCGATATCCTGCTGGAGTGAGTTGATCTCTCGCTTTAGCTTTATTTCACTGGCCTTAAGACTAGTCAGTGATTGTTTTGCTTTGCTGATCGCGCTTTCAGCATCGCGAATTTCCTGGCTTAAAATACGCATTGCGTTGGCATCCACTACGGCTTCACCCACTTCGCTGGCACCACCACGTACTGCGGTTAAAATATTTTTTAATATACTCATCTGTTTGCTCCGATATACTGAAAAAATTTGGTTCTGCTTGCTAAGCAGTTAAATCAAAAGGGGTTCCACAACCTCCAGTACGTCCAGGGTGTTTTCAGCCTGAACCTCAAGTTCGTGGATGATGTTTTCAAGGGTTGTATTGAGTGCCATTGCGCCAAATAAAATGTAGGTTTCGCCCTGGCGGCCTATTGAGCTGAGTGGAATGGCTGGGCTGATAAAGAGTAGCTCTTCGTTCAATTCATTTAATTGGTCAGGTTTAACCTCCGCTACCGAAAACAGCGGTGTGATGGCCAGTAACTGAGTTTCTGTTTTGACAAGATTAATGGGAAATTCATCGTTATTGGAACAGAACACTTCCAATACACCATCCTCGGAAACCACCGCATCAAAGCGAGTGCCTTCGTCGGTTGTGTGGGCGTTGAGTTTAAACGCGAGTTCATTCAGTGACATGTTTAGCTCCTGGCTGTTCTTCAAATGCCATATTATGGCGTTCGGGTTTTAATGTATGCCATATTATGGCGTGTGGCAAGTTTTATATTCGATTAATTTTTGGTGTCGCCTTTTTATTCACAACCCCAAATCTGATCTGGTTTCTAATTAGCTTTGATCAAGGTTTACTGCCATGACTGGTTTGGTCTATAAAAAATACCCCATCCTGTTTTTTCCAGGCATTTTGGTGATATTGATACAGTTGATGTGAGCCTAATGGGTTACTTTTGATTTCAGCAGCATTGTTAAAATAATTGGGCGCGAATACAAAGGCCGCCAGCATCTGCTGTTTAGACAACCATTGAGAGGGTACAGGAAGTGACTCGACGTGAGCGATACGCGCAGAGGCTGAACCACCCATTACAGTACCGATGGTCCAGCCCCATTCGCCGAAGGTGGGCACATTGGTGTGGTACTGCTCAGTGTTAAAACCCGCAGCTTTGAGAGTTTTGCCAATCGAGATAAAGGCATCACGAGTATGAAAAGGGGAGGTTGATTGAATAGCGATTGCGCCATCCGCACTGAGCAGCTCCTTCAAGCGTGCGTAGAAAAACTCAGAATATACCTTATTGATATCTGGGTGACTGGGGTCGGGAAGGTCAACAATAATCGTATCGAAATGACGGTTTGAGCTGACCAGCTTTTCAACCTCAATAAAAGCATCCCCATAAATCAGCTTAACTCTGGCATCGTTCAATGAGTTTTCGTTAAGCTTTAATAGTGTCCGATTGACCGGTCTCGGCACCGATGGATCTTTTCCTGCGAACAAATTGACCATACCCGGATCAAGATCAATCAAAGTAACGGATGTCGGGTTCCAGCGCAGTATATCCCGCAAAGCCAACCCATCGCCGCCGCCAATCACCAATATATGTTCCTGCCGGGCCGAAGCCAGCAGCGCCGGATAGGTTAGAAAGCTGTGGTAAATCACCTCATCATTGCTAGAAAATTGCAGCCGACCATTGATATACAGACTGGTAATTTTGGGTAAACCTTTGCCGATCAGCCGGTTGGTGATCGTGAGATGTTGATAGGGTGTGATTTTGGTGTAAACCACCTGATCCTTGAATAGCGCGCTTTGCATATTGTCCATCCAGGATGCGCCGCCGAGCGCAAGCACCGTGATCAGCAGCAGCAGTAGCCCATGGGCGATCCACAGTTTTATGCGGCCGGTTAAATAGGCTCGATAGCGAATCAAAAAAGCCACACCTACCAGCGCATTCACCAGGGCAGTACTGAGCGCCGCCACTACAATGGGTAATTTCAGACAGATTAAAACCCAAATCGCCGCGCCAATTCCGGCACCGATATAGTCAGCGCCATAGATAATGCCAATATTGTGTTCAAGGTGTTTGCGGTGCAGATGTTCGCGGATTCGGGCGATTAAGGGTATCTCCATCCCAATCATCAAGCCCAAAATGGCACCGGCGATAAAGGGCATCACCCGGACCGCCGAAGATAGTCCACGAACCACGCCGCCATCGGTAGTGATACTGGGATGTAATCCGTAGATCTCCTGTAGGTAGGTGGGAAGGGAGAAAGTCAGTGAAACACTCACCGAGATTACAATAACCGCACTGGCCCCAACAAAGCCGATAGCGACTTCAAGCCAGACAAAACTTGTAAAGGGTGCCCGTATCCATTTGGCCAAAAAAGCCCCAACACCCATCGCGACAATCATAATACCGATCATCGTATAGATGGTGGACTCAAGCGCCCCCAGCACCCGGCCGGCATAGTGAGCCATCAGATATTCGTAGATCAGGCCGCAGGCAGCGAGCATCCCCATGGTGATGATGAGAAAGGCATCGTGCAGAAACCGCTCACGACCGGTTGGTTTGCCCGCTGGTTTGATTGGGTCGATAGGCATATCGAATGAGTGCTTAACCGGCGTGCCCGGTCGCTATTACGCGAGCACTCCGCCTAGCAACAAGCCAATGGCAATAAAAATAACCGCTTCTACAAAAGCAACGCCAACGTTTTGTTGGTTATCGACCTCTTCAACTACGTCGATTTTGGCTAAAATAGCAGAGCGTGCAATAAGAGAGAGCAGCGACAATGTCAGGGTTAAAGCGATCCCGACTGCGCCCCAGATGGCAGCGGATAACCAGGGCTCATTGTGGAGATAGGGGGCAATATTGCCGCCGGCGCTTACCGCTAGCGACGTACCGATAATATGACCAGCATAACGGATCGACAGGGCAGTATTGCCCACTTCAATCGCGTGTTGAAAACTTTCACCATTATGGCGGCGGCTGAATATTTGCGTACGTAAACGGGTAACCAATAATAGAATCAGCTGAGCCGCGATGAATACCAACAATACCGGCAGCAACCCCTGCCAATTTTCTTGCTCAACCCAGTTCATCGCCGTATGAATAACAAAACCCAATGCCAGGAAATTGGCTGCTTGAACAACTCCAGCGCTGACGTTGTGTTCATGAACTGCATTTTTAAGAGAGAACTTATGAAAAATGACGAAATCGTTGATTAAGGAACCGATCTTCAGCAGCAAAATACCTGCCACCGCGTAGGTGATTACGTTAAGTGCCTCTGTAAGCAAATTGGCGGCGGCGTCGCCGGTAATTGCAGCCGATAGCACCAGTGCCAGCGCACCCGCTCCGCCCGCAAATGAAATGCCAAAGGCCTGGTTATCTTTTTCCGATAGTTCGACCGTCGTACTGACCCCCGCCAATTTACCGAATAGAAACCGGAACCCACAGATAGCGGCCACCGCGATCAGAAGATTGATCGCGATGATTGCGATATTCCATATTGAGACTTCGTTAATCATTCGTTTCTCTCCATCTTGTTTTTTTACCCGGCCCAGTCAGTTTTGATCTTCAGCCTGACCTAAGGGGTTCTGGTATCCGGTGAATTTAATCTGCTTATTTGCCGCCGAAGGAGCTACGGGATGATTGATAGCTGGAGCTGCGGTAGCTCGAAGTCGTCGACTTTGAAGCCGGCCTCGAAAAGCTGCTGGGCTTACGTTGTGATTGAAGTCGAGACTGGGATCTGGCCACTTGGGAAGTGGTGTGTTTTGTTTTGGAGTAGGGGCTGTTAAAGCTTTTTCCACTTCTGGCGAAACGATCCCTGGTACGGCGCTCGACAGAGTTTTGGCTACGCCGTTGAGCGGGTGAGGTATAGGCTGAGCGGCCGTAATCGTTGTAGTAACTGTAGTCCCGGTGACGGCTCCAGCCACCGTAACCAATGGGTGAACGAAACAGGGTAGAGAAGAACGCATATTGCCCATACCAGTGCCAAAATGAACCACCAGAGCTATTAGTCTGCCAGCTACCATATTGCGGATTACCCACTAACTGACTGCCCGGCCCAAAGTCATCCGCATCGTTAATACGGGCGCTGGCATCGCGGCTCATCGCGGCTACCCGGGCTAATTTGCCATCGGACATATCGGCTAAAACATTAATAGGGTCTGTCAGAATCATTCCGTAAGTATCTGGATTAGCAGCAGTTTCAATAGCGGACAACTCGTTGTAAACGTTTTGAACAGGTTCAATTCCACTTGATATCGCACGGGGAACATCGGATTTGGCATCGGCCAACCGAGCTTCAAGTCCGCTGATTATGGGGCCGTCGGTTTTGGCATTCTCCGCCAACGCATCCGCTAGTTGAGCTACTTCGGGCCGGTCTCGTTTTACGATGTTTGCATACTGCTTCAGCAGTGCCGTATTGCTAATGTGGTTGGTATCAATGCGCTGCTTAAGCCGATCGATGGCAACCTCAGTGGATAAAACCTGTACGTCCAACTGCTTTTGCCATTTGTCCTTCTCCGACGAGCAGCCAGCCAGCAGTGCACTTAGACACAGGAGTAAAACTAACCATTGTTTAGTTTTTTCCATCGATACTTTCCTAAATAACCAGTTAAAACGATTGACGATATAGTCTTTCTGTACGTTATTGTTTGGGTATAACCACTGCCGTTTTATATCTCGGGGCTATATCTCGGGCGACAGGGTAACATCGGCCGCGAGCCCTGTGAAATGACTATCATTTCCAGAACCAAAACCACGGTTCACAGCCTTGATGGAAACCTCTCCATCGAGAAACCGGTCGGCAATAATCCGGGCAGCCTTTTCCGGTTTGGCATCACCACACATAAATATATCAAAGGCTGCGTAGTGTTCTTCAGGCCATGTGTGAACGGTTATATGTGACTCCGCCAGCATCAGCACTCCGGTCACGCCGCCGTGGCCACCAAATTTATGAAAATGGCTGGCAATTATAGTTGCATCCGCAGCGCGTGCTGCCTGGGTCATTAAATCTTCGAGGCTATCGCTGTCCAGCGTTGCATGCTGGCCATAGCACTCGATTAACAGGTGTTGCCCCATAATCATATTCGTATCTCTAAATCGTGAGTGGCGGGCATAGGGTTGTATTTATATCTGCGATCATTGTTGATTGCTACTGTAAATCTAAGTAGCTGAAAACCTGCAGCTGTAAACCGAAGCTGCATTCGTTAACATCGTTTAATTGGGGCGACTCTATAGGATCGCAAGTTTAGGTTCAGAGCAGGTGCAGATTGTATATGGCTCTGGAGCAAAGGTCTCGGCTTACCCATTCTTTGATGGAGTAACAACCTCACCATCTTTAACGACCACAATCTCTCCTTCATCAAGGGGTTGCCAGGGTTCATCAGAAAGTGGAACGCTGGCTAGCAGGGTAAGGGTTTGTTCATGGCTACCGACTGAAAGCCCGGGGATTTCAATGTTATTCAACTCGGTAGCGGGGCAATGTCTTTTTAGAAGGTACAGGCCTGGGGCATCTATATGTTTAGTGACCGGGTTAGTACGTCGGTGCGAGTGAGCAAACAGATATTCACCGTCGGAGTACAGAAAGTTGGCCGGGCCGTAACTGCGGATCTCTTTGGCCAGCTCAGTAATAATGTCGAGGCGTTCGGTCAGCGGTGGTGGTTCATGCCTGTTTAGCCAGATGGACGCAAGGCGATCCATCAAGCAACAAAAGACCAGTTCAGAGTCAGTATTGCCGAGTGGTAAATAGCGGCTGGATTTAAACTGCGGCAGGTTAAACAGTTCCGGTAAATCGCCGTTATGGGCAAACAGGTGCATCCGGCCCGCAAGTTCTCGCGTGAAGGGCTGAGTGTTCGCAAGGTTTCGTCCGCCCCGGGTGACACTGCGCAGATGCGCGACCAGCATCGAACTAATCAGGTGGTGGTTTGCGACAAAACGTACCCAGTCGCTGTCGGCCGCGGCGCAGGGTTCTCGAATTCGTTGAATATCGTTGCCGTGATAGTAGGCAATACCCCAACCATCCTGATGGGGGGCGCTATGGCCACCGTGTTCTGCAAACCTCATCAACGACAGCTTGGTGGTGACCGGAAATCGGCTGGATATCGCAAGTAATTCACACATTTCAGGTCTTCTGCATTTGTTATGTAGCGCGGTTATATAGGGCTATTTATAGAGCCTAGTAATGCATTGGGCGGCTAGTCTGTATTGTCCAATTTACTTCGCCTAACATCATCCAGTTGAACAGTATAAAACCAACAACTCCCAGCAACGCCATCAACAGGGCTGCTAATAGTGCACTTCCAAAATGGTTAATCTCGAAACCCGAAACCATTTTTGAGGTTAGCCACAGGGTGAACGCATTGACGAACAATGCGAATAGCCCAAAGGTCAATACCGTTAGAGGTAGGGTTAATACCCAAAGAACTGGCCGGATAAAAGCATTAACCAGCCCCAATACAAAAGCCGCCCAAAATAGCCCGCCGATTGAGGACGCCCGAACTCCCGGCAAGACCTGAGTGACGATAGCTAAACCGATTACCGTGATGATCCAGGCGACAATAATTCCTGTTATCAATTTGGTTATCCCCTGTCACGTTACTTGAACTATTTGTATGCTATAAAAGATTCCAGTAGAGGCCAACTTGTTTCGAATATCAAAAGGAGATCAAAGATGCATACCAAACAGCTTCTTGAAAACACCATCAAACAGATGGTGCAACCCGGCAAAGGTATTCTTGCGGCGGATGAAAGCGCGCCTACAATCGCGAGTCGTTTTGCGTCTATTGATGTCGAATCCACCGAGCAAAGTCGCAGTAGTTATCGCTCTATGCTGTTTAGCACCCCATGCATTGAGGATTACATCAGTGGAGTCATTCTGTTTGAAGAGACTCTGGGGCAGACGACTGAAGAGGGTAAACCACTGCCGGAGCTACTTGCCCAACGCGGCATTGTACCGGGCATTAAAGTCGATAAGGGCAAAGGTCCGTTGGCGCTCTCTCCGGGTGACTTGATCACTTATGGTCTGGATGGGTTGGCAGAACGCCTGCAGCACTATAAAAGCCAGGGTGCACGCTTTGCCAAATGGCGCGAGGTGTATTCAATAAGCGAACAAAACCCTTCAACGCTGGGTATCGCCGCCAATGCTGAAATGCTGGCGCGTTACGCGGCCGTGTGTCAGGAGCAGGGCATTGTACCCATCGTTGAGCCCGAGGTATTGATCGATGGCTCCCATAGTATGGCCCGTTGTGCTGAAGTGACTGAAGCGGTGCAACATGAGGTTTTTAACGCCCTGCATCGTCATCATGTTGCGCTGGAACATATCATCCTGAAACCCAATATGGTGCTGCCAGGCAAAGAACATTCCGTTAGGGCTAGCGCAGAAGAGATTGCCGCAGCAACTATGAAGGTATTCCAGCGTACGGTTCCGGCGGCAGTACCCAGTATTAATTTTCTTTCAGGTGGTATGAGTCCAGAGGAATCAACTGAAAACCTCAACGCGCTGAATGCGGGATTTCCAAATGCACCCTGGTTGCTGTCATTTTCCTACGGTCGCGCTCTGCAGCAACCGGTATTACAAAGCTGGCAGGGAAAAAAAGAAAACGTCGCTAACGCACAACAAAGTTTGTTGAAACGAGCAAGGTTGAATGGTGCCGCCCAACTAGGGGAGTATCAAAGCAGCATGGAAGCTTAGGGCGCAAGCTGAGAACGAAAGGTTAGGATGGAAGCTTAGGGTCGGAGCTTAGGATTTAGTTACGGCATCCGCATATTTTAACAAAGCACTCTTTTACAAAGGCATCTGGTCATGAATGCATCTAAAAATTATATCCGCTGGTTTAATGAAATTACCATTGAGGACGTGTCACTGGTTGGTGGCAAAAATGCCTCTCTGGGAGAGATGTACCAAAACCTGGCAGCTGAAGGCATACCCATCCCCAACGGCTTTGCAATTACTGCCGAAGCCTATTGTGATGTACTTGAACAAAATGATGCCTGGGGGCAATTGCATACCCTTTTGGACGACCTTAATCCTGACAATATCAAAGAGTTACAGCTAGCTGGTGAAAAATCTCGCAGCATTGTATATAACTGCGAACTACCGGCAGACCTTGAAAAGGCGATACTACAAAGCTACAGCAAGCTTAAGCAGGAATATGGTGATGATCTGTCACTGGCGGTACGTTCTTCCGCTACCGCCGAGGATTCCCCAGAGGCTTCCTTTGCTGGCCAAAATGAAAGCTATCTCAATATCAATGGCGAAGAAGCGTTGCTGGATGCCTACAAGCATTGCCTGGCCTCCAACTTTACCGACCGATCACTTCATTATAAATACGACAACAACTTTGATTATTTTAAGGTCGATCTTGCCGTAGTTGTAATGAAGATGGTGCGCAGTGATCTCGCCGCCAGCGGTGTGATGTTTTCGATGGATACAGAAACAGGCTTTAAAGATGTGGTGTATGTTAATGGCGCTTTGGGTCTGGGTGAAAACATCGTGCAAGGCACCATTGAACCCGACAGCTTCTATGTACATAAACCAACTTATGAAAAAGGGTTTCGTACGGTATTAAAACGAAGCCTGGGCAGAAAGATGAAAAAAATGGTGTTTGCCGAGCAATTGAATAACAGCAATATCGCGGAGGAATACACCAAAAATATGGATACCAGCGAACAGGAACGTGGGCATTTCTGTATTTCCGATGAGGACGTATTGGTGCTGGCGGATTATGCCATCAAAATTGAAAAACACTATTCCCGGCAGGCCAACACCTATAAACCAATGGATATGGAATGGGCCAAGGATGGTATCGATGGCAAGCTCTATATCGTGCAGGCACGGCCTGAAACCGTCGAGTCTCGCAAGAGCAGTGCGATACACGAAATGTATCACCTCAACAGCAAAGGCAAATTGCTGATCGAGGGCAAAGCCGCTGGTACTCGAATTGGAGCGGGTAGGGTACGTATCGTCGATAATATACAACAGCTTAGGGATTTTCAGGCTGGCGATGTATTGGTTGCCGATGTTACAAGCCCGGACTGGGAGCCGGTCATGAAAATTGCAGCGGCCGTTGTCACCAACCGGGGTGGCCGCACCTGTCATGCCGCGATTATTTCTCGCGAGCTTGGAATCCCCGCCATCGTGGGTACAGACAAAGCGACCGAAATTCTCATCGAAGGGCAGGCTATCACCGTCAGTTGCGCCGAGGGGGAAACCGGCAAAGTCTATGACGGTCTGCTCGATTTCGAGATTCATCGAACCGATCTAAGCCAGCTGGCACGCCCAAAAACCAAAATCATGATGAACCTTGGTAATCCTGACATGGCTTTTAGCTTGACATCCTTGCCGGTGGATGGTGTTGGTTTAGCTCGCATGGAGTTCATTATCAATGAATACATCAAGGTGCACCCAATGGCGCTGGTTCAACCGGAAAAGCTGGACGATAAAACAGCAACTAAAATCGCCACCCTCACTAATGCTTACAGCAGCGCGGAAGATTTCTTTATTAAAACCCTTTCCGAGGGTGTAGCCACCATCGCGGCAGCAGTTTACCCAAAACCCTGCGTCGTGAGGATGAGTGACTTTAAAACCAATGAATACGCCAGCCTGTTAGGCGGTATCTTTTTTGAGCAAAAAGAAGATAACCCAATGCTCGGTTTTCGCGGCGCATCCCGCTACGCCCATCCCGCCTATGCAGAAGGCTTTGCTTTAGAGTGCCGGGCAATGAAACGGGTGCGGGATGAGATGGGCCTGACCAACGTCAAATTAATGATCCCCTTCTGCCGCCGTGTCGAAGAGGGCGAAAAAGTAGTGGCTGCAATGGCCAGCCACGGCTTGGTGCGGGGTGAAAATGGTCTAGAGATTTACGTTATGTGCGAGATCCCCAACAACGTGATTCTTATTGATGCTTTCGCCAAATTGTTCGATGGTTTTTCCATCGGCTCCAACGATTTAACCCAGTTGACCCTGGGTGTAGATCGGGATTCAGAAATCGTCGCCTTTGATTTTGATGAACGGGACCCAGGGGTCAAAGAGATGATCCGCCTTGCCGTAGAAGGCGCACATCGCAACGGACGGCACGCTGGAATCTGTGGGCAGGCACCCTCGGATTATCCAGAGATGGCTGAGTATCTGGTCGAGATCGGTATTGACTCAATGAGTCTAACGCCAGATACCGTACTTAAAACTGTAGAACACGTATTAAAAGTAGAACAGCGACTGACCAGTGAACAACTCAATTGAACAAATAGGTAATTGCCCGCGTTTGGTGTCTTGATATCCCAATACGTGGAGTAGTGTTCCACCTATATACAACCAATACGTGGAAAAATGGGTTCCGCTTATTCACACTATTAGTCTTACTATGGAATTAACAGCAGAAATACAAGAGTGGCTCAACTGGATGACTCTAACGAGTATTCCGTTGCGTAAGCTATCCGAGGACAAAATGCCTATTGGTATCGCATCCGGCACGCTTATTGACTTTAGGGGTAAAAGGTTCTTATTAACAGTTTCCCATGCCGTTAAAATGGAAAGTACTGATTGGGTTATGGAGTTGGACTATGACCCTGATAACGGAACCCAAATATATAAGCCAAATTATTTTTCATACTTAGGTGAGCTAAACATCAATTCAGGCAACATGAATCACATTGATTATGCTTACGCTGAAATAGCTAAGGATGTACATCCTGTTGTTAGTCGGCGCTGCTATGGAAAAATTAATGCACAGTGCAGTTGTAATAAGTAATTATTTCAAATTACTTGTGTGCCGATTATACGCGCCGACTAACAACGGCCCGGCGTTGAGGTGCGCTTCGTTCAACAGCGTCGGTACCCGAAAAACAACAAGGGGTTCGAAGAGACCAACTGGAGCGCCATACCTAAAAAACAGGTATAACTCTCCAGTTGGCTCCTCAACGCCGGGCCGTTTACCAACCGATAACTCCGCGAGGGCCGGAGTCAGAAAAGGTTCAGAAGCATATATTTACTGAGAAAGATATTTCAGAGCCAAACAGTGAGTCCGTATATGCTTTTTTCGGTCAAATATTCCCCGAGAGGCATGGCGAAGCAATTTTTGTTACTCAACCTACAGTATATCCGGGCCTTAAATATCTCAAAACCGAAGGCCCATTCCATGTGTTTAAGCTTCCCGTAGAGCACCCTGGACACGATGCATTTCAAGGGTGCAGTGGAGCACCGATAGCCGACATGAATGGAAATATTGTGGCGCTAGTTTGCAAAGGCTTCAAAGAAGATAACACTATATATGGCGTTAGCCTTAGCCGTTACAAGTTTTCATTGGGGTTTCATTGCAATGAAGTCAATCCAGACTAACAAGCGCATGTTATCGCCCTTCGGGCTGGGACGGCCTACACCGCGTTCCGGTCGCCCCAAATGCGGGCGTAATATTTCAAAATGAATATTAAGCTCATACTAAAATACATTGTCGTAGCTGCTATTTTTATTATTCTAAGTCTGGTGCAAGGAAAAATCACCAACCCTCCACCTTCACAAGAAACAGTTGAGTACCAGCAGGATTATGATGCGCAGGCTTCTAAAGGATCTCTAACACAAAGTGAATTTGAAGCGCTCATAAACAAAGAAAATGAATTTGTCAACTCTCTTGGCAATGAAAACCAATTAGATTATTTATTAAGTGCAAAGCTATCATTTGCACTGCTGTTATTATTTTCAGCATTTGCTGCATGCAAATATATATTTAATAAAGCCACAATAGTACAAGTCGGCTTTACTTGCGCTGTCTGTATAGCTTCTTTGGTATTATTCACATCAACATTTGAGCTAATCGTGTACATGTCATTTTGTGTAACAGGCGCACTTATAGGTAAAAAATATAACAAATCGTCCAACTTGACCGGCGCAAACAACACGCCGTCAAGTTAACTCAAGCGTTATGTGCTTTGGAGAGGAGGAAGCGATAAGTGATCACCGAAATTCACATGGATGCAGTGGCGAGCTTTAAGCAAGCTACGTCGCTCGTTACGGATAAGAGAATAAATCTTATCTACGGCCTAAACGGCACCGGTAAATCAACAATCTCTAATTTCCTTTATGAGCCCAATAATTCTGCGTTCAGCTTGTGCAAAAAGGTGCCCGCATCATCTGTTCCAGTTCACGTTTACAACCAAAATTTTATACGAGACAACTTCTATGTCGCGGATAGTTTGCAAGGCATCTTCAGTCTTTCAAAAGAGAACAAAGAAGCTGAACAAAAGATAGCCGGCGCGACAAAGAAGCAAGGGAAGCTTGAGCAAAAACTACAAGAGAAGCGTAGTGAGAAGGAATTGGCAACACAGGCATTTTCCCAACAAAAACATCAGGCCATAGAAAAGGTTTGGAGCATCAAACAGACTTATGCTGGCGGTGATCGCGTTCTTGAGTACTGTCTCGAAGGCCTGAAGGGACAAAAAGACAAGCTTTTTGCTCATCTCCAGGGCATCCCGAAACCAGCCAGCGAACCAAAAAAAGACGTTCAAACGATCCGGCAGGATGTAGAAGCACTCAAAGGTGATGATGCTCAGCTTCAACCGCGCTTGGCAACGCTGTCTTTTGCTGCTCACAGTGTAGAGTCGGACCCAGTGCTTGGAAAATCCATCCTTGGTAATACCGATAGTGAGGTTGCGGTTCTAATCGAGAAGTTTGGGAATTCGGACTGGGTAAAGCAAGGCCTTTCATACTTGCCGGAGAACGTAGTTGATTCAAACGCGCAATGCCCCTTTTGCCAGGAAACAACGATTTCGGAGAAATTTGTCGACAACGTAAGGTCGTACTTTGATGTGACCTATGAGCAGCAGTTGGGCGAGCTTTCGCAACTTCTAAAGGCGTACCATGCCGCCTTTGATTCGTTGCCGGGGCTGAGTTCCTTTACCGACCATCCATTTGTACAAAAGCGCAAGGACTACATAACCGACAAATATCAAGTACTTGTGGACGCGCTCCAGGGTAATGCCGGAAAAATTGAAGAAAAGTTAAAGAGTCCAAAGGTTCCAACTGCGTTGTCTGACACGACTGGCCTGATCGTCCATTTCAACTCAGCAATCGATCAGATTAACTCGGAAGTCGATGAGTACAACGACAAGCTCAAGAATCGTGAATCTGCGCTCGAAAACTTCCGCAACGAATTTTGGCAACTGATGCGGTGGCAGTATGACCAAACAATGGAGAGGTTTGATTCCGACCGACAGGCTGCTAATCAGACATTGAAAGACTTAGGTGTGGAGATTGAAAATATTAATGCTGAGCTGGTTAAGGCGAGGACAGAAATTGCTGAGGCACAAAAACAAACTGTCAATATTGACCAGGCGGTCACTGCTATCAATGCAGGTCTTATTGACCTCGGCATAGATGACTTCAGCGTACAGAAGCACTCTGACAACCTCTATCGTGTGGTGCGCGCAGGCGATTCCAAAGACGCATTCCATTCTCTAAGCGAGGGAGAGAAGATGATGATCAGCTTCTTGTACTTCTGTGAGCTGTGTAAGGGTAAGGCTAGTGCAGAAGACACTCACGCTCAGCGAATCGCGGTGATAGATGATCCAATTTCGAGCCTTTCTCATATATTCATCTTCAACGTCGGGCAACTCATTCGTTCGGTGTTCTTCAAGGGGGATCGGTTCAGTCAGGTCATTGTCCTGACCCATAGTCTCTACTTCTTCTACGAGATGACAGATCCGAATCACGACCGCCGTGAGAAAACACAGAAATTGTTTAGACTTTCAAAGCCTTCTTCTGGCAGCGTCATCCAGGAGATGAAGTACGAGGAAATTCAAAACGACTATCAAGCGTACTGGTCCGTTGTTAATGACCAGTCTCAACCGGCGGCACTTATTGCAAACTGTATGCGCAACATAGTTGAGTATTTTTTCAACTTTGTTCGCAAGAAAGACCTGAATAACGTTTTCCAGATGCCGGAACTCCAGGATACGAAGTTCCAAGCCTTTTGCCGATATATCAATCGGGAGTCACACTCACTTGGCCAAAACATTATAGATATGAAGGAGTTCAACTATGACGTCTTCAAGGAGGGATTGAGGCTGGTTTTTGAGAAAACGGGCTATCCGGACCACTACAAAGCCATGTCTAAATGCTAGTAGTGCCAAGGTGAGAAATGCACATAACAGACGGTTTCACGGCGACCGATTTTCCGCCGCTTCGCGGCTCCAAACCGGCGCGTGAGCCGGGAGTTATGCAATTTGAATATCGTGTACAGATAAACATTTTATGGATGGAGTTTAATCGATGGAGTTGGCTGAAACTGTATTCTTGTCAGAGATAGTGAGGCAAGCAGAGATAGCAAAACTATCAGCTACCCGTTTGAAATCAAAAGACGATGAAACGAACTCGTTGGAGATTTGGTGCTCATTACAATCAATACTTATCGCTTCTGGGAATGTATCAAAAATACTATGGCCTTCGCGACAGAGGTCGAAAGAACGGGGAGAAAACCTTAGGTCACTGCTCGGAATAGAGAATGGTAATATGCTTGAAGAGCGGAAGCTAAGAAATCATTTCGAGCACTATGATGAACGCATAGGGGATTGGTGTAAAACAAATCAATCAGCCGTGTATATTGATTCAAAAATCGAGCCTTTTGAAACAGGAGTTTCTGGCATCGAGCAATTTGCACATAGAGAATATAATCCGCTAACAAAAGTATTCATGTTTCGTGGCGAAAAATTTGATATAGGTGGGCTGTTAGTTGAGTTAGAAAAACTAACCGAGAAATGTGGTCAATATGTACTATCTTGATCAGAGTATATGTATAACCAGGCCATGAATGTAAGGGCACGTTGTACCCTGGACCTCGCTATGTTCGGCTCGTTATGGCGGCGTTCAGGCTGTAGAAAAATACCCACAGCCAAGGTCATTGCTAAAAGCTTA
>JARGPR010000026.1 GCA_029210125.1 Pseudomonadales bacterium
ATTACCAATAGTGGTTCCGAGGTGATCGATCCACACCGCAATGTTGGTCGCGCGATTGTTATTTCGATTGCTGCTTGTGTCGTCATCTATACATTGGTTGGTTTTTCGGTGGCCAGTAACCTCTCACTCAGTGAGATTATCGAGACCCGTGATTATTCCCTGGCTGCAGCCGCTCGACCCGCACTCGGTGAGTATGGCGTGTGGTTCACTGTTGCGATTGCCATGCTTGCGACGGCGGGTGGGATTCTTGCCAGTGTTTTTGCGGTCTCCAGGATGCTCGCGATGCTAACAGAGATGAAGTTGGTGCCTCACCGACACTTCGGTATGCCTGGCAGCATTCAGAAACATACATTGGTATACACCGTGGTACTCGGTCTTGTGCTCACAGCGTTTTTTGATCTTTCCCGTATAGCAGCACTTGGCATCGTTTTCTATCTAGTGATGGATATCGCCATTCATTGGGGTGTTCTGCGCTACTTGTTGGACGATGTTAAAGCTAAAAGCTGGGTTCCCGTCACTGCGATTATATTAGATTTGCTTGCACTAAGCGGGTTTGTTTGGGTGAAGTTGAATTCAGACCCATTTGTGTTGGGTGTGGCCGTTGTCACAATGATGCTAATCGCTATCGGCGAGCAACTATTTCTGGGATCTAAAAAACGAAAGCAGGTTGTGCACCTGAGTCAGGATAATGAACATCACCATTAAAAATGGTGGTGGAGAAAGCCTGCTGGCCACTGAAAGAAAGGCAATGGCTAAATTTTGTTGTTCAGGAAATGCTAATGGATCAAATTAACACACTTAAGGTGATCGACATGGGCATCGACACCCACCAGGAACCGGTGGTGTATATGCGCAGTGATTGTCACATCTGCCGCTCTGAAGGTTTCACTGCCAACAGCCGTGTCATGCTGCGGTACGGGGAAAACAGCGTTATCGCCACGCTGAATGTGGTGGACGAACAGGTACTGAGTTCCGGGAGTGCAGGGTTGTCTAAAAGTGCCATGCAGCGCTTGGACGTCGATGATGGCGCCGCGGTTAGTGTCGACCACGCACCGGTAGTGACATCACTTGCCGCCGTGCGCAAAAAAATCTTTGGACACAAACTCAGTGATCAAGAGATTACCGCTATTGTCGAGGACATCGGCGACCACCGCTATTCGGATATCGAAATCGCCAGCTTCCTCAGTGTGTGCGCGGGTAGCCGTTTAGACGTAGATGAAATCATCAGTCTCACCCAGGCCATGGTGGCCTGTGGTAAGCGGCTGAACTGGCCAGACGAAGCCATGGTTCTTGATAAACACTGCATCGGTGGGCTGCCGGGCAACCGCACCACACCGCTCGTGGTGTCCATTGTCAGCGCTGCGGGACTCACCATCCCTAAAACCTCCTCGCGGGCGATCACCTCTCCCGCCGGTACTGCGGATACTATGGAGGCACTGACTACCGTCAATCTGGAGCTCAATGAGATTCAACGTGTAGTGGCTGAGACCCATGCCTGTCTTGTTTGGGGTGGCGCTGTCAACCTGAGTCCGGCCGACGATTTGTTGATTCGCATTGAACGGGCCCTGGATTTGGATGGTGAAGGGCAGTTGATCGCCTCGGTTTTATCAAAAAAAATCGCTGCCGGTTCCACTCATGCGGTGATAGATATTCCCGTCGGCCCCACCGCTAAAGTGCGTTCCCAGAACGACGCCGATCGCCTTTCCTCACTCTTTACCCAGGTGGGAGCCGCCTGTGGTATTCAAATTCGCTGCCTTATTACGGATGGTAGTCAGCCGGTTGGGCGTGGTATCGGCCCGGTAGAAGAAGCGCGGGATGTGCTGGCAGTATTGCAGCGCGAGCACAGTGCACCACAGGATCTTCGGGAGCGTGCCTTGTTTCTGGCTGCACATCTGTTTTCACTTGCTTATCAAGAGCGTTATGAACAAGGGCTGGAAAGAGCGATCGCGATTTTGGATGAAGGTAAAGCCTGGCAGCAGTTCCAGCGCATTTTGGCCGCGCAGGGTGGGATGAAAGCCCTGCCTGACGCCAGCTACCAACATACCGAAGCGGCCACAGCAGCGGGCACACTTACCGCTATCGACAATCGTCAACTCGCGCGTCTGGCGAAGCTGGCAGGCGCTCCGGCGACAGCGGCTGCGGGGTTGCGTCTACATGCTCGAGTCGGCGACAAGGTCACCGTCGGACAACCTTTATTTACGCTCTGTTCCGATACGATCGGAGAGCAACAGTATGCGATGGCGTTTTATCGCCAATCGACAATTTTTACGGTCGAGAAGGAACGATGAGCGAGGCGATGGCTGTGAAAGATAAATCTCCAGTGGTGTTTTCCCTGAACAATCATCCGTTGGCTGAGTCACTCAGTAACGCGATTGGTGGTCAACCTGGCGAGTTTAACGCTCGGCAGTTTCCTGATGGGGAGTCCTATCTGCGTATTCAATCTGATGTAGAAAATCGCGCCTGTATTGTGGTGGCTGATCTGTCACACCCAAACATCAAATATCTGCCGTTGTTGTTTTTATTGGAAACACTGCGGGAGCTGGGAGCGTCGCAAGTGGGGTTAGTGGCGCCTTACCTCAGTTATATGCGTCAGGATCGCCGTTTTGTCGATGGGGAAGCGGTTACTTCACGTATTTTTGCCAAGTGCCTTTCTCAACATGCTGATTGGCTGGTTACGGTCGATCCACATTTGCATCGCTATCATTCTCTGGATGAAATCTATTCCATACCCAGTCGTGTTGTGCAAGGGGCTCCGGCATTGGCGCACTGGCTCAAAACGCAAAGCAACCTACTGTTGGTAGGGCCGGACAGCGAAAGCGAGCAATGGGTTGCTGAGATTGCTGCCTTTAGTCAACATCCTTTTGTGATTGGAGAAAAGCAGCGCTTCGGGGATCGCCAAGTCGAAGTGATGCTGCCCGACATCAACGAATTCAGGGATAGAACGGCAGTGATTATCGACGACGTTATTTCCAGCGGGCAAACAATCCTGGAATGCGTTAAAACACTTCGGTCCAAAGGTATCGACAACATTCAGTGCGTGGCGGTGCACGGCATATTTGCCGATCACTCCGATAAAACCTTACTGGCCTCAGGCCTGAGCCAACTGGTCACATCCAATACCATCCCCCATCCTTCCAACGCTATTGATATTACGTCGCAACTGATTGCGCCCGTTATCAGCATGCTTAAATTGCCAGGAAAATCATTATGAAAATTACCTTTGTCGGCGGCACCGAGACCGTTACCGGCTCAAAATTTCTGCTGGAAACTGAAACGACAACCGTATTAGTCGATTGCGGTTTGTTCCAGGGCTACAAGTGGCTGCGGGAACGCAACTGGCAAACCTTGCCCCTGGACATCGACAAACTGGATGCGGTGCTGCTCACTCACGCACATCTGGATCACTCCGGTTATATCCCGGTGCTATACAAGCGCGGCTTTCGCGGCCCGGTGTTTACCCATCACGCCACTAAGGCCCTGTGTCAGATTTTATTGGCCGACAGCGGCCATATCCAGGAGGAAGACGCCAAGTATTACAGCAAACATAAATTGGGCAAGCACGCGCACCCTGAGCCGCTTTACGACCGTCAAACGGCGGAAGCCAGCATGAGGCTATTTCAGTCTGTGGAGTTTGATGAACAGATCGAGGTCGGGGATATCCGTTTTTATTTACAGCCTGCCGGTCATATTCTCGGCGCCGCCAGCATTATCGTTGAAGCGGAAGGGAAACGAATCGGCTTTTCTGGTGATGTCGGTCGCTTCGATGATGTGCTGATGACCCCCCCTCGACCATTGCCGGAGCTGGATCTGCTGTTGATGGAGTCCACCTACGGCAACCGCCGGCACGACACCCAAGATCCGTTTCAGCAGTTGGCGGAAATTGTTAACCGTGTCGCCAAAAGCGGCGGCGTGCTGCTAGTCCCGGCCTTTGCGGTAGGGCGGGCGCAGGCCTTGCAACATCTGTTGGCGACCCTGATGGATCAGGGCGATATCCCCAAAATGCCCATCTATCTCGACAGCCCCATGGCGATCAAAGTATCGGATATTTTCTGCCAGTTCAGTGATCAGCACCGGTTGAGTCACGAGCAATGCTACCGCCTATGCGATGGCGTGACCTATACCCGCACGGTGGACGAATCGAAGGCGATTGCCGGACAGGCTTTCCCCCATATTGTTATCGCTGGCAGCGGCATGGCTACCGGGGGTCGTATTCTCCACCACTTCAAACGCCTGTTAGGCAGTTCTAAAACCACGGTACTGTTTACCGGTTATCAGGCGGGCGGCACTCGCGGCGCAAAAATGCTGGAGGGTGTTGATGCGGTGAAAATCCACGGAGGCTGGGTACCGTTGAGAGCCACTGTCAAAGTCATCTCCGGTTTGTCGGGGCACGCAGACTACCTCGAACTGACCCAGTGGTTACAGCAGTCAGCGCTGACCGATACTACTCGAATTCAACTGATTCACGGTGACCCGGAAGCCCTTGAAGGCCTTCGGGTGCACTTGCAGGAGCACACCACGTTTGCGGTGAATGTGGCGGGTTATCGCGATATTTTGCGCCTGTAATCGAAGAGATAATCCACAGCGGAGAAAAAGTTATGCAAATTGAAACCTTAAAAGATGTGCTGCACTGGACCCGGGAATTTCACCAACACCTCAGCCAGTGTTTATCCCACTGTGCGGACAAGAATATGGATGAACGGGCCCGGATGATCCTTGCGTATCTGTCCGATCATGAGAAGGCACTGACCAAGGTAGTCAGCGGGTTTGAAACCTCAGGCGACGAGCATGCACTGAATACCTGGTGTTACGAATATGTGGCAAAGCACCCCATCGTTCGGCATGCGCATTGCGACGCGCCCTTTGCCGAGCTGGATGCCACGCAAATCATGGAGGTGATAGTCGATCAACACCAGCAGGTGATTGAACTGTATCGCTATCTCGCCTCCAGGGCGGATATCCCCTCTGCCAAGGAGTTGATGGAATCACTCCGGTCGCTGGAGGAACACGAAATGATGCGTATGGTGCAGTCTGCCAACCGGTTCGGGGATATGTAGAGACACTAATTTATTACAGATACACCACCATAAACGGAGGAATAGTCATGACACTTAATGCGTTCAAATTCGGGATAGCCAGCGCGATTACCGCGGCGATACTGTGGCTGGCTTGCAGCCTGTTGGTGATGTTAATGCCTTCCATGATGTTGTCCATGTCCGGAGAAATGGTGCATATGCAACTGAATGAGATGGGTTGGCACTTGACTCTCACTGGTGTCGTTATCGGGCTGGTGGCCTGGTTCGTGGTAGCGGGTATCGCCGGGTGGTTGCTGGCGGCCATTTATAACCGCTTGCAGTCATCCGACTGATTATCCAGCTGATGAGCAGTTTGCCGCGCTATGACAAACCGGTTCTGTTGGTGTTGAATCCGGGTAGTTCATCCATCAAGTGGAGCACGCATAACGTCTCGGCGCTTGAATATGCGGGTGCAACGGTGCCTGTTGCTATTGGGCAAGCAGGTGTCGGCCAATCAGCTGCGCAGACTTATCCTGGCGCGCCCCCTTGGCTGACCGATGTGCTGACAAATCATGATGTTCGCGCGGTGATTATCAGAGTCGTACACGGGGGCTCTGAATATCTTAAACCTCTCCCCATCAACGACGATAACTTTCGGCAACTGCAAACCCTGATACCACTGGCGCCACTGCACAATAAGGCGGCCATTGAACTGATTGAGCAGCTTCGGAATACCCGATTTTCCATTCCCGTTTTTGCGGTTTTCGATAGTGAGTTTTTCAGCGACCTGCCGGTGCTGTCACAGACTTATGGACTATCCGTCGCACTCACTGAGAAATATCGATTACGCCGTTACGGGTTTCACGGTTTTGCTCATGAGTCCATGGTCAAACAGTGGGAGACAGTGAATCCCGATATCGAACACTACACCCTGGTGACTGCGCAACTGGGAAGCGGCTGTTCCATGGCTGGCATCCGCGATGGCAAACCGGTCGATACCACCATGGGGTTTACACCCAATGAAGGGTTGTTGATGCGCACGCGCAGCGGTGATATCGATCCCGGATTACTGACCTGGTTGCAGCGGCAGGAGGGGTGGACGCCGGAAGAGACTGATCATGTTTTAAATCACGAATCCGGCTGGCGGGGTCTGTCCGGCGGAATCGATAACATGGCGGATTTGTTTGCGAGTAAACAGCCGCAACACCAACTGGCGTTTGATTTTTTCCGTTATCGATTCCAGAAAGCACTGGGCGCGTATTTCGCCATTCTGGGCGGGCTGGACGGTGTCGTTCTTAGCGGCGGTATTGCGGAAAACAACATCGATATTTGCCGTCGTTTGTTGTCCGGTCTTTCCCACTTAGGCATCGCGTTAAAAGATCCCCTGGCTCGCTCCCCTTTACCATTACTTTTATCGTCACCGGCATCGCCGGTGCAGTGTTGGGTAGTGGTCGCCGATGAGGCAGCGGCCATGTTGCGATCCGTACACCATCACTTTTCTTTTGAGAATGAATTTCAGTCGTTGGCTGATTGAGGAAATTCTATGTATGCCATAGATCAACAAAACGATCATCGGACACAACAGCGCGCAAAGTTATATCGTGATACATATCCTGCCTTTGCGCGCTGGTCGAAAGGTTATGGCGTGATCCAACACCGGGATGAAACGCAGGTGAGAGTGTTCGATCTTTGTCAGCAACTGCTGTGTACAGGGCGTTTTAAACAGATCGATGAAGTGCTGGACATATTGTCTGCCGCAGATCGCCTGGCCAGTGCGTCCATGTGGTTGGTGGTGCATATGACCTATAGCAACAGAGTGGATTTCAGAGGCAGCGCACTCGGGGCATCAGATTTTAAAACCAACCCACAGGGGCATACCGGCGGTTCCTTGAATATGGTGCCTGCCTATGTGGGCTATATGGTTGCCAATCGCCTGGCCGGTATCACCCGCAGCTGGTTGATGGGACAGGGACACTGCGTGGCCGCCATTGATGCGGTCAATGTGCTGTTGCAAAACCTCTATCCGGAGCAGTCTGAACGCTATCCATTGAGTGATGAAGGGCTGACGCAGTTGGCGCGGGATTTTTACAGCTATGCCATGGCGGATGATGGTCGTCCTGGCGTTCCATTGGGTAGTCACGTAAACCCGCAGACCGCTGGTGGCCTGATTGAAGGCGGCTATCTGGGTTTTGCCGAACTGCAATACGTGCATATGCCGCTGCCCGGGGAACGGCTAGTGGCATTTCTAAGTGACGGTGCTTTTGAAGAACAGCGCGGTAGCGACTGGGCCAGCCGCTGGTGGCGCGCCGAGGATTGCGG
>JARGPR010000027.1 GCA_029210125.1 Pseudomonadales bacterium
TTGATCTCGTTCTTTTAAGATAATAAACGTGTCGGCTACACTTGGCGGCATAGGATCAGTTGCGACCTCAGCACTACCTATCTTGGAGAAAACACGCTCCACTTCTGGTATTTGGCGTATTTCTTCCTCAAGTTTAAACTGCAACGCTATAGCCTGGTCAAGCGATGTGCCTGGTATGCGCAGAGCATGCATGGCAATATCACCCTCATCTAAATTTGGAATAAATTCTGCGCCCATACGCATGACCAACGACCCGCACAAACCAACCAACACAACAGCAATCACAACAACCAACCAACGTAGATGAAGTGCTGTTTTTAGCGCAGGTCTATATAAAGAATGTGCCACCGTCATAATTGGATTCTTCTTTTCTACCACCGGTTTATTGAACAAGATAGCGACACAAGCTGGCACAAAAGTAATACTAAGCAACATACCGCATAGCAGAGCTATCACAACTGTGATCGCCATCGGATGAAACATCTTACCTTCTACACCATCCAGCGCGAAAATAGGTATATATACAGCGGTAATGATAAACACCCCAAATAAAGCAGGGCGAATTACCTCACGTGTAGCAGTTGAAACTACCTCTAATCGTCGTTTGAGCTCTAGTTTTCCTTGTTCGCTCGCTTGACTTAAGCGACGAAGGCAATTTTCTACAATAATGACACTGCCATCGATGATTAGACCAAAATCTAGCGCCCCGAGACTCATCAAGTTCGCACTAACACGTGTTTGAACCATCCCGGTTATGGTCATTAACATGGCAATTGGAATAACAGCTGCCGTCAAAAGGGCCGCTTTTATGTTGCCCAATAATAGAAAGAGTACGGCGATTACCAACAATGCACCCTCTATTAGATTTTTCTCAACTGTTTGAAGAGTTTTGTCAACCAGGGTAGTGCGGTCATAAACAGCGGTAGCTGTAATGCCGGGTGGCAAACTTGATTGAATCTCCTGTAAACGGATAGCTGTATTGTTAGCGACCTCTCTACTGTTTTCACCAACCAGCATAAACACAGTGCTCATGACGACTTCTCGCCCGTTTTGAGTAGCGGCGCCTGAGCGCAACTCCTGCCCAATCGATACTTTAGCAACATCACTAACCAGTACAGGTATGCTGTCTCGTTGCTTAATTACAACATTTCGCAAATCATCAAGAGTGCTTGCCTGGCCTGGCACACGCATTAGTAATTGCGAACCATTATTCTCGATGAAACCGACACCTTTATTTCTGTTATCTTTCTGCAGAGCATTAAAAACTTCAGAGCTACTAACATCAAAAGTGAGTAATTTAGTCGGATCTGGAGCCACGAGTATCTCTTTTCTGAAGCCACCTATAGGGTTAACTTCAACAACACCAGGTACGCGTAGAAGTTGAGGTCTTATGATCCAATCATGCACACTGCGCAGGTCAGTAGGAGTGACCATAGAACCATCAGGGTTAGTTGCACCTGGCTCAGCATCTACTGTGAACATAAAAATTTCGCCAAGACCAGTAGCGATTGGACCCATTTCTGGTTCAAGCCCTGTAGGTAACTCATTTCTAATTGCGGCAATACGTTCACTGACCTGCTGTCGAGCAAAATAAATATCAGTACCATCTTCAAATATAGCTGTCACCTGAGACAGCCCATATCGAGAAACAGAGCGTGTGTAGGATAAACCCGGCATTCCGCTCATGGCATTTTCCAGAACGAACGTAATCCGTTGTTCAACCTCCAAAGGCGTATAGCCTGGAGCCGATGTATTTACAGCTACCTGTACATTAGTGATATCTGGCACAGCGTCGATAGGTAGGCGGTTAAAGTTCCAGACCCCCAGACCAACTAGCATGATTGTTAGTGTCAGTATTAAACCACGCCGAGCCAGGGAGAAATTAATGATTGATTCAAGCATGATGGCTCCTTAGTGGTCGTGAGATGCGCCGGACTTTTCAACATCTGCTTTTAATATGTAACTATTCTCTGTGACATATCGTGTTCCAGGCTCAAGGCCTCCCAATATTTCTACCCACTCATCTGACTGGCGTCCCATTTCGAGCATTCTGACTTCAAATTCGTAGCCTACTTGTGCGTAAACGACAGTGAAGTCACGAAATGATTGCAGTCCTTCTCGTTTAACCGCTAACGGGACTTCATGTTCAGCAACATTAATTCTAGCCTCGACCCAGGTGCCTACCCGCAGGGAGCCGGTCGGGTTTTCCAACACAACACGCGCTGTTACAGCCTGATTATTCGCTATTTCTGGCATAATTCTTGAGATTTTGCTGGTTAAGGTTGTTTCTGAAAAAGGCGTATGTATTCGTACTTGCTCCCCACCACGAATACGATTTAAATCAGCTGGGAATATGGCTAAATCAGCCCAAACAGTTGAGGTGTCAGTGATGGTGAAAAGCACTCTACCCGCTGTTGGTTCACCGCTAATTGCATTTTTTTCAGTAATAAGACCGCTTATAGGAGAGATAAGATTGAACGTAGTCAGACTTTGATTGCTTTCAATGACTGCCAACGTATCGCCAGCATTGACATAGTCGCCTAGAGAGAATGCAACTGTTTCAATCTTCCCATCGAACCGTGCCTGGACCTTAGATATGCTATCGGTATTAGCCACTATCCGGCCATAAACGGAAATCTGTTCCTCGATAATCGCAGGCCCAGCAATTTCTGTTTGGATGCCAAGTGCCTCTACTACGACAGGCTCAATCATCGTGCGCCCTTCAAAGCTGTCATAAGCCCAATGATGAATGGCACCATTATATTGTGCAGTTACTGAAACCCTAAAAGAGTGCGGCTCGTAAATCACCATATCACCACGGAGTGCATCACCAGTCGGCACGAAATCAATATCATCTATAACACCTCCTAGGCGAGTAAGCTGGACGTTAAGGTTGATTTCAGATGGATCAATAGGGTTATTCCCCTTCGTAGCCCATGCTCGATATTCAGGAGGAACCCCTGTTTCAAAGATAGCAAGTTCAAGTTCAAAATCACCATCACGTAACATGATCCCGTTATTAGGCCCACGCTCATCAGTGTTCACGCCATCTGTTTCAGCCATAGTTATATCTTTTTGCGTTGATTCACTGCACGAGATAAGCAGTAATATCAATATCAACGGAGCCATGTAAGCGGCTCCCCGTAAACGTTCAGTATTTATTAAAGATTTCAAAATTGAGTACATGGTTAGCCTCATTCAACAGATTTAGCCTGCGCAATGCGCACGCCAGTCAGTCGTTCAATTTCAATTATGTTTTGATGTGCAAGAGTACTGGCTTCGAGTAATTCTTCTCGAGCTGTGAGTAGATCATCTTGAACCTGCAGCCACTCCATATAACTGGAACTACCAAGCTTGTAGGCGCGACTGACTTCAGTTAATGCTTGCTCATATTCCGGAATCACATCGTTTTGCAAAGATGTTGCTATGTGCAAACTGTGTTCCAGCTCCTGATGAAACAGGAATAACGATGTCATTACACGAACTCGCTCGGCATTTTCTCTAGCAGATGCTTGCTCCAACCTAGCCCTGGCTTCCTCTATGCGGCCTTGATTAAGGTTTCCGCGATTTAAAGGAATAGTTACGCCACCTATAAAACCAACATCTGAACTACTCTCTAATCGCCGCACCCCTGCATTAAAACGCCATGGCGATTCCTTTCTAGCCTGTTCCAATTGAAGGGTGCTTTCGTATAGTCGCTTCTCTGACAAGAACCGCATTAGATCTGGATTCTGTTCAACACGACTCTCCAGTGTTGAATAACTCTCTACAGCAGGAAGGTTCATAAGATTCCCTTCCACACGATCGAAGCTTGGATCTAGTGATCCCCATTGAGCTGCAATACGATGGAAAGACCCGAGCAATGCGTGGTTCAGATCCTCCAGTATCAGTTCCCTCATGGATAACTCTGCACGAGCTCTGGCCAATTCAGACCTAGGAGAGGTACCTGCATTAACTCGTTGGCTAATCATTGCTACAGCGTCAGAGGCAAGAGCAATTGCCTGCTCGGCTAACTCTAAACGTGCCTGCAGGGCCATTGCCTTTGTGTATTCACGAGCTGTCTGCGCTGCTGCATCCAGGCGCATGACTGCTGCTTCACTGGCCAAAACTAAGGAGCCAGTACGAGCCGCATCTATTCGACGTTGACGCAGCTCTCCTTCAAGAATCCAGCTGATACTGACAGTGGTTTGTGATCCGGATAGTCCTTGCGCTACACCTGTACCAAGCACATCCTCAACAGCAATGGTCAATTCAGGTTTTGGGGACAGAGTAGCTTGTAAAATGGCACTGTCTTGTACTCGCATTTCGAACCCAAAAGCCCTGAGATCTGGATTCTGTGTAATGGTACGGTTAACAGCCTGTTCCAATGTGAGTTTCTCAGCACCAAGTAGCCAGCCAGGTAACATGAATAGGGTCGATGTTATTGTTCCTATCAATATTGTCTTTCGGACTTGCATAACGGCTCCCTATTCAACAAGGAAAATGTCGGTATATTCGCCACTTGTTTGTATTTTCACAACAATCGGACTGTCCGTACGGTTACGCCAGAACCACCCGTGATTGCCATCAAATGCAGCTTCTAACTCACCGCTACTGCTATGTTCAGCTCCACGGCTGTAATTGTGATAATCAATATCAAGTGCTACAGAGTCGCCATGAACATCAAAGTTGGCGATACCTCCCTCAGACTGCCAGCTGTACTGAACGATTTTGCCTTTCGCTAGCTTAACTTTGATCTCTTTTCCTACACCCGGAGCAAGCAACACTTCCATTGCATCATTTCGGGTAGCCATAGATTCGTTTTCCCCAGCAATGGTCTGTTGTGAAGCATCTGCCTGTGAAACTTCTGGAATGGCGGGGTTTGTCTCAACAGGGGAGTCAGGTTCAATGCTTGAATCTGCTAATGATGAATTAATTGCAGTCGCGATTGCTTGAGCTTCAGCAGCAGCCTCGTCAGCCAAGGCCATTTTTATTTCGCCCATACGTTTAAGACCGGTAACACTGCCAACCCCGGTGGGGTCGATGCCATATTCTGCTGGCATGACAATCGTCAGCAGCAAAACCAATGCAGCTATCGAAGCGTAGACCGTTGATTTTAAAAGTTGTATAGAAGAGGGCAGTGCCGATGTTGATGACTCGTTGTTTATATGCATGATTATTTTCCTGTCTTAATATTTGATAAATGTCAGGCAATGAAATAGCCAGTGAGTTGATAACCTGTCAGCAAGAAGCCTGCGGTCATTAAGAGCACTTGCGCAGTGTATGCTTGGCGAGAAAATCTTTCGGAGCGACGCCAGAAACCCATGGCAATCAAAATGACACCCAATGCCAATAATTGCCCAAGCTCAACTCCGACATTAAATGCAATAAGGTTTGTGACTAACCCGTCTGCTGATACTTGGTAATCAAGTATTTTTGTTGCCAAACCAAAACCGTGAAACAGACCAAATATCATGGTGGCGATGCGAGTGTCCGGCTGGAAACCGAACCACTGCTGAAATGCACCAAGATTGTCTAACGCTTTGTAAACAATGGAAAAACCAATAATGGCATCAATAAGATATGCATTGACACTTATCTGCATTAGTGTGCCAGTCATTAATGTGAGGGTGTGCCCTAGCGCAAAAAGACTGACGTAAATGCCTACATCCTTAAACCGATAAAGGAAAAAGATAACACCAACTAAAAATAGTAGATGGTCATAACCGGTGACCATGTGTTTTGCGCCTAAATATATAAATGGGAGAATCATGATCCCACTACTTTCCTGGATAAAACCTTTATCCCCTTCGGTGACGCCATGCGCTAGCACATCTGCAGGAAAAATAGCTAAGGACAAGAATAGGAGTAACGTCACCATTGCAAACCGTAAAACGGAGCAAGGGTGGTTAAAATAAATTTTCATTTTGAAATAACCTGATTATCGAGTATCGCGAACCGATACAGGCTGACACCATCAACTAGGTGACAAAACCTGATCGAACTTTAAAAACGATATAAACGGGCGTATCGCCCAGAATTACAGGTTGTTGGGTGGGGGTACGGCGGGCGCGTGACTAAGTGAGTTGAGGGTAAATCGGTATGCAGTTAGCGGGGGTAGTGCTGTGCTATGAAAGTCGAGTGCAAACAAGGAAGGTAAGTCAATGTTTAATTGAATATTTATACCGTGTTTATGTTGATGTTCGTGCCAGCCATCATTATCTTGATGTTGTTCAGTACTTTCCGTCGATAAAGAAAAACTGAAGTGATGGTCGTGAGTTGTTTCATGTGAGTGATTGTGGTCGTGTTGGACAATGGCCCCCAAATGGTGCTGATCATTTTCCACAGTAGATGCCTCGATTGCTCCAGATGCCATCGAGTAGTGCAGGACTAGCAGCAGTGCGAAAACAATTTTTCGGTACACGACCTATACCTAATTAGACTATCGAATATACATTACCACCATGGTTCCCGATTGGTCAAATGCCCACCACTGGAAATAACACCAATTGTAGTGGTCAAGTGAATTTGGCCACTACACGTGATCGAGGTTATGCGAATGGGACTGTTTAACTACCGGAAAGAAATCCACCAAATGATCCCTGGTACTGAACATCTTTGGCGTGAGTGGCGCGATTGGTACAAGGCAACGAACGGGGACGAAAGCTTCTGAGCCTTTTTCGTTGGCGGCCAAGTGAGGGCAACATGGGCAGAGACCCCAATAACTGGGAGATTACCGCTCCACCTGGTCATCAGCCAGATATCTACAGTTCTGAGGCGCAACAGCATCGGCGGTCAATGCCCTTGCCGATGCGATCGTTGACCGCCTGATGTATAACGCGCAGCGGCTCGTTCTGAAGGGTGAGTCTATGTGTAAAACAATGGCATCAGTTGATTGAACGTGAACACATGAGGCACCCACCGATCCGGGTGATGCGTTGAGAAAAATCGGTGTTCACGTCCGCAATAATAGTTGTTCACGTTCACCGAATACGCAATTCGCATAGAAATCCTTGGAATCTATGTCATCCCAAACGAAGATTGAATGGGATCAGGTTCGTAAACAGGAGTTATTGTCAAATCTGGTGTATGTCCATCAGGCAACGTTCCTGACTGATTG
>JARGPR010000014.1 GCA_029210125.1 Pseudomonadales bacterium
TGGTATGGAGACCGAAGGTGTCTTTATGGGCTATGACTTTCATATGAGTGAACAAGGCCCAAAACTTATAGAAATTAATACCAATGCAGGTGGTGCATTTTTAAATGCAGCGCTGGTGAGTGCTCAAATAAAATGCTGTCGAGTAGAAAGTATACCTTTACCACCATTAAAAACAGACCTTGAAGCAGGGTTCATGGCTATGTTTTTACACGAGTGGGCATTACAGCGCGAAGACAAGCCGCTCAAAGTCATCGCCATTATTGATGAAAATCCAAAGCAACAATTTTTATATCCTGAATTTGTAATGGCGCAACGTTTGTTCGAAAAAGCAGGATTAACCGCCGTTATTGCCGACCCTAGTGAGCTAGAACTTATTGATGGTAAACTTCAATATAAAAATCAGATTATTGATTTAGTTTACAATCGGTTAACTGATTTCACGTTAGAACAGAAAGAAAATCTATCACTGCGCCAAGCTTTTGAAACTAATGCAGTAGTTGTGACGCCAAATCCATATCATCACGCAATCTACGCAAATAAACGTAACCTAATTTTGTTAAGTGATGGAGATGCATTAGCCAAATTGGGCGCGAGAAAAGGGGATATTGCTATTTTACAAGCAGGTATTCCAGCCACACGAGAAGTTACGAGCGAGAACGCCGCGGAGCTATGGCAAGAGCGAAAGCAACTCTTTTTCAAGCCAACTGCGGGGTTTGGTAGCCGTGCGACTTATCGTGGCGACAAACTCACCAAGCGAGTATGGAATGATATATTGCAAGGTGACTATGTCGCGCAAAAAATAGTGATACCAAGTGAGCGAGGTATATTGGTCGATGGACAAGAAACGACTTTGAAGATGGATCTTCGAGCTTATGTATACAGCGGTGATATTCAATTATTGGCGGCCCGTCTTTATCAAGGGCAAACAACTAATTTTAGAACTGAGGGTGGTGGCTTCGCGCCAGTCTTTATTGCTGACCTTGCTCCAGACTGACGACTGAATCAACGACCGACAATATTTTTTAAAATTAGGGGGGCAGTACCTCATCTTGCGGATCATTAGTCGTGCAGGGCTAATAAACTCATCATAGTAAAATCGACTGCGGTTAATGTTCCGTTAATCTCAATTTGCTTTTGGTGACTGTAATCAAAAAACGGCCACTTACATATCCCAAATCGATTAGTCGATTGCACCATGCGCATGCTTATTTTATTGCTTTTCCATGCTTGAGAAATTCCCATTCATAATCAAGATCGCCATCATGGTTAGTATGGAAACGATGATAACGAAGGGTCAGAATGTATTTTCACCTAAACGAATCCACCCAAAACCGCCAAATTTAAAATAATGGAAATGCCGGGTATCACTGCATTTGCCTTTAAATCTTTACGCAAGTGACGAAGAACACCCCATCGAATAGCGATATCCTGACCAAGTAAAATACGATCCCTAAAGCTGCGATGCGTGTGAGATCAAAGAATATTGTGAGAATAAAGCCCAATACACCGGTGTAAACCCGCGTGTGCTTTTGAATACTTCCTGGCATGCCAAAATGGCAATGAGGTGCAAGTTTCATTTCCGTTAGCATCGCGAGCATACGTGAAACCGCAAAGATGCTTGCAGCGATTTCACCGGTCGTTGCCATAATTGCGATGGCAACGGTAAGCCAAACTCCAATATCGCCGAGTGCTGGCTTGGCTGCTGCGGCCAAAGAGTAGTTTTTGGTCTCGACGATTTCATCAAGTGACAGATTATTGGAAACAGCGAACCCCACTAACAGGTAGATAACCACACAAGCAGAAATGGAAGTAATTATGGCGTTGCCGATACTGGCTGGGACTTCGGATATTGTGGGACTGCTGCCCATTATGTATGGGGCGGGGACTAAAGTTATGAGCCGTATCGCCGCCCCCATGGTGGGAGGAATGCTGAGTGCGGTGATATTAACACTGTTGGTGTTGCCGTCAGTTTATTTATTGTGGCGCGCGAGGGCGCTTAGTACTGAGGAATAAGCGGTCATTGGAACGACTGCATTCAGCGGGTTGCTCCAATCAATCAAGCGTAGATTGCATCGCGCTTTACAATTTTTGCAGGTCTATATCAATAATTTTCTCCAGCGGTTCAATCCGTTGACTTACATCAATGATTCAGAAGGCGGGCGGTGTATGCTGCGGCGTGTATAAAAAGGGAGTTAATAATGGTTCACTATTTCAGCATGGTATTAGTGTTATGGGCGTTGATAACTCAGCCGCTTATGGCTATGACACCTGTGAAGATAGTGATGAACAATGATCCCGCGATACACCGCATCCAGGATGCAAGAGAGGTTACTACTGTTGTTCGTAGTGGGAATTACGAACAGCTTAGTATGGATCATGGCAATGTAAAAAGTGATGACGCGCTGTTGAGTCGTTCAACAATGCGGTGTCATGAGATGGGCGCTGCAGTTACTAGCGACAAGGTTCGCTCGTCCAGCACTAAACATTGTGATCATTGCCAATCCAGCCATTGCGCCTCCGCCTGTACAGCAAGTTCGGCCTGCGCTACTTCCTGTTCGGCGACTGGCATATTTGTAACTTTAGTTTCTTCCTTAAATTCCGCATTTACTGATTTACAGTCCTTTCGGTTTCCCAATCACTCCTCATTGCTTCTGTCTCGTCTGCCCCCCCGCATTTTTCATCCTCCAAAACTTGCTTAATTAACCTCCGGCGTGATGGATCGATTGGCTTCTGATTATCCATCCCGTTATCAGTCTGAATACGAACTCTACGTAACAATGGTCGGACACAAGTAATCAGTACACATCATACATGACAGTACGATTACAGCTTTGTAATCCTGCGATCATGCTAGTGACAGATTCAGTCCTGTAGTCTCTGAAGGGCATTGTTTTAGTTGAACAATTTGTTTTTTCTAGCAAAACAGGTTGTTTGTAAACGTATTTACAGAAGCAAATAAACAGTTTGATTTTTTTGCTTGACCTGTGTCATGGACACAGGTGTACCGTGAATTAGTCCTAGCAGTCAGACCGCAGATAAGGAGCGCTGGTTGTGAATTTATCAATACTGCTATCGGTTAATTCTGTAGCTACAAAGAAATGAATTGTTGTCGGTCAATTTTGTGAAAAGAAATACAGAGGGCTCAAGCTAATGCGTGTGAATCAGCTGGCGAAAACCTTGGGTGTTACTCCTGATACGGTACGTTTCTATACACGCATCAAGGTGCTACAACCTAAAAAAAGCAAAAGTAATGGCTATCGCGAATACAGTGAGAAAGATATTAGCCGTCTGAAGTTTGTACTTAGCGCACGGCAGCTTGGGTTTACCGTCGATGATATTCAGGAAATATTGGCGCAGGCAGATAAAAAAGAATCGCCATGCCCAACTGTAAGACGATTGATCGATCAGCGCCTACACGATACCGAGCAGCGATTTCTGGAAATGGTGCGGTTGCGCGAGCGGATGGTGTCGGCAGTTGATGAGTGGGGTGGAAAACCAGATAGGGCACCCACTGGCCATATGATTTGCCATCTTATAGAAGATTTTATAGCAGAATCGTAGGAGTAAGTGTGATGAATACAAAAGAAAACGAGAAAATAAAAAACGAAAAAAGTGGCGGCTGTTGCTGTTCAGGAAAAACACGTAATACAGGAAATGATCTAGTGGCTGAAACCAATAATACAGATTTACCACTGCATGTACTGGCCGTCAACGGTGCAAGTTGTGGCGGCTGTGTCGGAAAAATTGAGCGGGCTTTATTGTCTATTTATGGCGTTGAGAAAGCCCAGATGAATTTACAAACCGGAACGGCCATTGTCTCTGGTGATGTGGCAATAGAAACACTCATTAGAGCGTTGGAAGATGTCGGTTTCTCGGCCAGCAAGGCAGAATAACGAAAGATTAAGGCTTACCGTTAAGGAAAAGACAAATGAATAAATCTATTGCTGATACTGCTAAGGACCATTGTGATGATGAGGTTGTAACGCCTGAAAGTTCGGCGTCAGCAACTTCATCGATGCATCAGGAATTAATTATCGAAGGGGCGGGCTGCGCCAGTTGTGTCGGAAAGATTGAAGCCGCATTAAAGCAAGTGTCAGGTGTTAACCAAGCGGAGATGAATTTTGCTCAGCGCACTGTTTCAATAACCGGCGATGCCAATGTGGCTGACCTGATAAAAGCAGTAGAAAAAGCAGGTTATAACGCCAAGTCACATTCAGCAGAGACTGAAGAGGATGCACTGGACGAAAAAGAAAAAGCGGATCAGGCGTACTACAAACGTCTTATGAAAGAAACCTGGATCGCGCTGGCACTGGGCGTTCCTTTGATGGCTTACGCGCTCATTACCGGTGAAATGAATGTTAATACCACGGGTGAGCAAGTTGTCTGGGGGATTGTAGGCATCTTGACGTTGGGTGTACTGATTGTTTCTGGCAAACATTTTTATGTTGGCGCTTGGAAGTCGTTTCTTAATCATTCAGCCAACATGGATACGTTGATTGCTCTGGGTACTGGTACAGCGTGGTTGTACTCAATGGTGGTGGTGTTTTTTCCGAGTTCCGTTCCTCAGGAAGCAAGGCATGTCTACTTTGAGGCGACTGCGATTATTATCGGTTTGATCGATCTGGGTCTTGCTTTGGAATTAAAAGCGCGCGGACGTACCTCGGAGGCGATTAAACGCTTAATTGGTTTACAGCCAAAAACTGCACGTGTCGTTCGCGACGATAAAGAAATGGATATTGCTATCGACCAAGTGTTGTTAAACGATGTTGTTCGGGTACGGCCCGGTGAAAAAATTCCTGTCGATGGCGAAGTTATTGAAGGTCACACTGCAATCGACGAATCCATGTTGACCGGTGAACCTATGCCTGTTGAAAAAGCCGTGGGGGATACCCTGGCCGCGGGCACTATCAACAAAACGGGTTCCATATTATTCAAGGCCACTCGCGTGGGCAAAGACACGGCGCTGGCGCAAATCATCAATATGGTCAAACGCGCGCAAAATTCAAAGCCACCGATAGGGCGGCTGGCGGATGTTATTTCGGCCTATTTTGTCCCCGTAGTCATGATTATTGCGGTGAGCAGTGCACTAATTTGGTTGAACTTTGGGCCTGATCCTGTTGTTGCTTACGCCATTGTGTCGGCGACTACTGTGCTGATTATTGCTTGTCCCTGCGCCTTAGGGTTGGCGACGCCGATGTCAGTCATGGTCGGGGTTGGCAAGGCGGCTGAAGCGGGTGTGTTGATACGCAATGGTGCCGCACTGCAAACCGCTTCAAAAATCAGCGCCATGATTTTGGATAAAACCGGCACCATTACGTTGGGCGCGCCAAAAGTAACAGATGTACTTATCGCCGGAGAGTACGACGAGCAAACTGTTTTGCAGCTGGCGGCCACATTGGAGAGCGGTTCCGAGCATCCACTGGCGATGGCTATAGTGGAATCTGCACAGGAACGCGGTATTGAAACCGGAAAAGTATCCAATTTTAACGCCATCGCAGGTCATGGCGTACAAGCCGAAGTGGATGGAAAAACGCTATTGTTTGGCAATGAAAAATTGATGCGCGAACGTGGCATCGATCTGGGTGCCTTCGTGCAAAAAGCACAGGCCTTGGCCGCGGATGCCAAAACACCGATGTACTTTGCCATCGGCAATACCTTTGCGGCGATTATCGCCGTGGCCGATCCCATCAAAGAAGATTCGATTGCTGCCATCAAGCGGCTACAACATAGCGGTATTCGTGTCGTGATGCTAACTGGTGATAATCGCGATACTGCCAAAGCTGTTGCCAACAAAGCTGGTATTACCGAGTTTTTTGCTGAAGTGCTGCCGGAAGAAAAATCCAAAAAAGTTCAAGAGCTGCAAATGCAGGGTGAAGTTGTTGGTATGACCGGTGACGGCATTAATGATGCTCCCGCGCTCGCTATTGCCAATGTGGGATTTGCTATCGGTACGGGCACAGATGTCGCTATTGAAAGTGCCGATATCACCTTGATGCGCGGCTCACTGCACGGACTTGCCGACGCGATTGCCGTTAGCAAGGCGACGTTGCGCAATATAAAACAAAATTTATTTGGTGCGTTTATTTACAACGTGGCGGGCGTTCCTTTTGCTGCGGGTGTGTTGTATCCCTTTTTTGGATTACTTCTCAATCCAGTCATTGCGGGTGCGGCGATGGCATTTTCATCGTTGACGGTAGTAACAAATGCCAATCGACTGCGCTTATTTAAAGCCCAAGAACATTAATAGGAGCACGACATGTTATTTATCAATATTGCAGGCGTTGTGCTAATTGGATTAATCGTGTGGTGGTTTTGGCTGTACAAGCCCAAGGAGGCTGAATTAGGCGAAGACGACTTAGTGATTCTGGTAGAAAACGGTACCTATCACCCATCGCGGATTAAGTTGCCATCCGGAAAACCCGTAGAAATTAAATTCATGCGCAAAGATCAATCACCTTGTTCGGAAGCGTTGCTGATCCCGGACTTACAAATCAGCGACACCCTGCCATTGAATAAGTTAAAAACAATCCAACTACCCGCGTTGTCCACCGGTGAATATGCCTTTCATTGTCAAATGCAGATGTATCGCGGACAGATCACGGTGGAATAGGAGGGCGTTATGAAAATTAACAAAGTCACTGCGATCTTCGATGAGTTTCGACTTAAAGACGTAGAGGATGCGCTCGTTCGGCATGGGGTATCGGGTTTTACATTGCATCCGGTGCGAGGTCGAGGTCAATATTTCGATAGTTTTAACGAGAACCATTTGATCAAACATATTCAAATGGAAGTTTATGCCAAAGCCGATCAGGCGATGGATATTGCGCAGTTAATTGTCGATGTGGCACATACTAACGCTGATAGTGAGGGTTTGGTGAGTGTTGTTCCCGTCAATCAGCTGTGGTGGATTCACGATAAAAGAGTTGCCAATCAGGAAGATTTTCACTATCACGAGGTGCGTCATGACTAGTCAAAAGAGTTCGTTTTGGTTTACACCCAAAGGTTTTGCTGCGCTGGGGTTGATTGCCGCTGCCAGTTATTTTTTGTTGATGGAACATAGTCAGCATGTTTGGCAGTACTTGCCATTTCTCATTTTATTGGCCTGCCCGTTTATGCATATTTTTATGCATGGTGGGCACGGGAGTCATGGTGGGCATGGCAGTCATGGTCACGATGAAGAAGAGTCTGATCAAGATGCCTATCAGCGAGGATTGGAAGATGGCCGTAAGAAGAGCGATAACCATCACCACTAACAAACCAAACTTACAGAAGGAAATACACAATGCACGGTGATTCTGCTTATGGGCTTTGGACGTTGGTTATTCTAAATTCCGCTATTTTTATCTTTTTTGCGTTTAGCTTTGCCAAGCCGCAAACCAAAACAGATTGGCGAAGTTTTGGTGCCTTCTCAGCCTTTATCGTCGCTTTATTTACAGAAATGTATGGCTTTCCGCTAACGATCTATTTTTTCTCCGGCTGGCTGGCGGAAAAGTATCCCGGCGTGGACTTTCTTTCTCATGAGAACGGCCATTTACTGCATACCCTTTTTGGGTTTGAAGGCAATGCTCACTGGGATCCGTTACATATCACCAGCAATATACTGATCATTCTCGGCTTCTTTTTATTGTCAGCGGCCTGGAACGTTTTACATAAGGCCCAGCAAACTCGTTCTTTGGCCACCATCGGCTGGTATGCCCGTTGTCGCCACCCTCAATATATTGCCTTCATCATGATTATGTTCGGATTCCTGTTGCAGTGGCCAACGCTACCTACTGTAGTGATGTTTCCCATATTGGTTATTGTGTATGTTCGTTTGGCGAAACGTGAAGAACAAATGGCACTGGATGAATTTGGTGATACCTATCGCCGGTATATGGAATCCACACCTGCGTGGTTTCCCAGATTTACTGCTGAAAAAACACAATCCGTTTAAGGAGAGTCCATGTCCCGCGATCAGGATCGCACTACGCATTACGATGAAGGCAGCTTAACGTTGTCTGGAACAATAATGTTAGGCACCGGAGTGATGATCGGTGCCGGTATTTTTGCGCTGACCGGACAGATGGCCGAAATGACGGGCGCATTGTTTCCATTGGCCTTTTTGGCCGCCGCTGTAATCGTTGCCTTTAGTGCTTACTCGTACATTAAGATATCCAATGCTTATCCCTCTGCGGGCGGCATAGGTATGTATCTCCACAAAGCCTATGGTGATCGATTACCCACCGCGTTCAATGCTTTGCTGATGTACTTCTCAATGGTCATCGCTCAAAGCTTTCTAGCTCGAACGTTCGGCTCGTACACGATGCAACTGTTCGGTGGTGATGAATCCGGTCTTATGGTGCCGATACTGGGTGTGGCACTCATATTGACGGCCTTTGTTATTAATCTTCAGGGCAATCGCCTTATTCAAGGTTTTGCCGGTTTTATTGGCATGCTGAAAATCGGCGGCATTCTGATTATCGGTCTGGCAGGTGTTTTACTGGCGGACAGCCTCGCAATCGATTTTACCAGTGAGAGCGAACCAGGAACGTTAGGAAACTTTCTCGGAGCTACTGCGCTTGGCATTTTGGCCTTTAAGGGCTTTACCACCATTACCAATAGTGGTTCCGAGGTGATTGATCCACACCAAAACATTGGCCGTTCCATTGTTATTTCAATCGCTGCTTGTGTTGTTATTTACACGCTGGTTGGTTTTGCGGTAGCGGGCAACCTTTCTCTCAGCGAAATTATCGAAACCCGAGATTACTCTTTGGCTGCGGCGGCGCGTCCTGTATTTGGGGAATATGGTGTGTGGTTCACCGTTGCCATTGCCATGACAGCAACGGCGGGAGGCATTCTTGCCAGCATTTTTGCTGTTTCCAGAATGTTGGCGATGCTGACGGAAATGCATTTGGTGCCCCACAGCCATTTCGGTATGCCTGGCAGCATCCAAAAACACACGCTGGTATATACCGTCGTGCTGGGGGTTTTTCTCACCGCATTTTTTGATCTCTCTCGCATTGCTGCTCTCGGTATTGTTTTCTACCTCGTCATGGATATTGCCATTCACTGGGGCGTTCTGCGTTACTTGTTGGACGATATTAAAGCCAAATCTTGGGTGCCAGTGACTGCCATTATTCTGGATCTGTTTGTGCTGAGTGGATTTGTCTGGGTGAAGCTGGATTCCGATCCTTATGTTATCGGCGTGGCTGTTTTTGTCATGATATTGATTGCAACTGGTGAGCATTTATATCTGAGATCCGAATCGAGGAAAAAAGCAATGCATTTGGACGATAGCCATGGTCATCAGCATTGAAAACTTTTACAAGAGAACTGATAGCCCTAGAAAAATTCGGCGATGAATATTTCCGGTATATGGAAACCACACCTGCGTGGTTTACAAAGATTAAGTTGATTAACCACAAATCTAATGAGGAATGAAAAATGAAAACATTAATTCGAATTATCGCAATTTACCCTCTTCTCGTGTCAATGGCATTTGCTGCCGGAGGTCCGCAGCATGAAGGCGGTATGAGTGGTATGGAGGCACAGGGACAACATGGTAAGCAGGGTGGCATGATGATGAGCATGAAAGAGCACATGCAGTCTATGCAAGAAATGATGAAAAATCTAAAACAAGAATCTAATCATGAAAAACGCAGTGAATTGATTGAACAGCATATGCAAGCTATGCAAAAGGGAATGATGATGATGAACGAGAGTAGTGGAGAAGGTAACGCATCGATGCCGATGGATCAGCGAATGGAAATGATGAACAAACGCATGGATATGATGCAGATGATGATGGGGCAAATGATGGATGGCATGGTAGAGGCGCGTAAAGGCCAACCTAAGCACTTAAAGAAATAGCCGCAACCAAAGACTGGTATCAACTGACATAGGACAAGGTGTAACTATGACTGAACATCGACTGGGCATAAATCCTGGATTTATGGCTAAACATACATTGACTTTGTCAGGGCTAAATCAAAGTAATAAGCAATCGATCGTTTCAGAAATCGATCAGCTTCCTTGTGTCGATGATGTTTCGTTGAATGAAGATAAACAAACGCTTCGGGTCGCTTACGACGCGTCTCATCATAACATCGATGAAATGATCGCCATTGTGGAGAAGCATGGTGGCGTCATTAAAGACAGTTGGTGGAGCCGGACAAAGCTTGGTTGGCAACGACAGACTGACGACAACATAAAAGAGAATGCCAAACACGAAGCCGCATGTTGCAGCAAGATGCCTCCAGGATTTAACAATAAACGCTAACAGGATATCGAAATATGGATCAATGTAGAAGAATGCTATTTCGACAACCACTTTTAGGATTGTTATTTTTAGCTGGTACATCTGGAGTCTGCGCTCAAAGGAGTATTCAGCTACCACAGGATCGCTTTGAATCACTAGAAGAAGGGTTGAATAAACTTAAACAAAAGCTCAATAGCGTCGCCTCAAAATCAGAATTATCTTCTGTTAAGTCCGCTCCTGATTATATTCGCTCACTTTTAATGGATAAAAGTTTATGAGAATCGATCAGCGGAAAAATCGCATCGAGATACCGGATTCGTCTCCCGATTATCTGAGTGTGGTTGATATGGGCATCAATACACATCAAGAGCCGGTAGCCTATATGCGTCGCGACTGTCATATCTGTTTAGCGGAGGGCTTCGCTGCCAGCAGCCGTATTTCACTTTCGTATAAAGAGCGTTCCATTATTGCGACGTTGAACGTGGTGGACGAAAGGGTTTTGTCTCACGGCACCATAGGTTTGTCACATATTGCATTACAGCGCCTCCATGTAACCCCTAATAGCAAAATTCTAGTAGAGCATGCGCCAGTAGTGACTTCACTGAGTGCTGTGCGCAAAAAGGTATTTGGTCAAAAGCTTAGTGATGACGACATTACGAGGATAATTGAAGACATCAGTGATCATCGTTACAGCGATATTGAAATTGCTAGTTTTCTGAGCGTCTGTGTCGGTAGTCGATTGGACATCGATGAAATTGTTGGGCTCACCAAGGCCATGGTTAACTGTGGTAAACGCCTGCACTGGCCTGGTCACACACGAGTATTTGATAAACATTGTATTGGTGGCCTGCCAGGTAATCGCACTACGCCTCTCGTGGTTTCGATTGTTAGTGCGGGAGGGTTGCTCATTCCAAAAACCTCATCGCGAGCAATCACATCCCCTGCTGGTACAGCAGATACCATGGAATCATTAACTACCGTCACTCTAAACCTAGCTGATATTCAAAGAGTAGTGGTTGAAACAGGCGCCTGCCTCGCTTGGGGCGGCGCGGTCAACTTAAGCCCTGCTGATGATTTGTTAATTCGTATCGAACGGGCCTTGGATCTGGATGGAGAAGGGCAGCTTATTGCTTCAGTTCTTTCCAAAAAAATTGCAGCGGGATCCACCCATGCAGTCATTGATATCCCCGTTGGTGACACAGCGAAAGTGCGCACCCATAAAGAGGCAGAGCGTCTCGCCTCACTGTTTACCGATGTCGGCGCGGCCTGCAGTATCCAAATTCGCTGTGTTATCACTGATGGTAGCCAACCTGTTGGGCGGGGCATCGGGCCAGTAGAGGAAGCGCGTGATGTATTGTCAGTACTACAAGGAAGTGCTGGCGATCTTCAAGATTTGCGTGAGCGCGCGCTGTTTTTATCAGCGCATTTATTTTCTCTAGCAAATGGGGAAAGCTTAGAGAGAAGCTTGGAAAAATCGGCAGAGATACTTGATGGGGGCAAAGCGTGGCAACAATTTCAACGCATTGTAAATGCCCAAGGAGGTTTGAAAAACCTGCCTTCAGCAAAATATCAGCACATCGAATACGCACAAAGTGAAGGAACTTTAACCGCTATCGACAACCGTCAATTAGCACGATTGGCAAAGTTAGCTGGCGCGCCCTCAACCCACACGGCTGGTTTACGTCTACATGTCCGCCTGGGTGACACAGTATCTAATGATGTTCCTCTATTTACTCTGATGACCGAAAGTACTGGTGAGCGCGACTACGCATTGGATTTTTATCGCCAGCAGTCGTCAATTTTTACCATCGAACCCAAGTGTGGCGATAATAGTGATGAATAGACAAGTCGAATCCATTAATAAACAGCCTATTATATTTTCCTTGCAAGATCATCCGTTGGTAACGTCGTTATTTGTTGCGTTGGATGCAGAAATAGGTGCCATAGCCACACGCGAATTTCCCGATGGCGAGTCTTATCTTAGAGTTGTCAGTCAAGTTAAAAATCGCCGTTGTGTGGTCATTTGTGATCTATCCCACCCCAACCAAAAATATTTACCACTTATCTTTTTGCTCGAGACAATGAGAGAGCTAGGTGCCGCTAATGTTGGCCTGATTGCTCCCTACCTTAGTTATATGCGTCAGGATCGTCGATTTGTTGAGGGTGAGGCGATTACTTCGAAAATATTTGCTGCAGATATTTCCCGGCATATTGATTGGTTGGTAACCGTTGACCCACATCTACATCGCTACCACTCTCTGGATGAGATTTACTCTGTTCCTTCTCGTGTTGTACAGGGAGCACCTGCGCTGGCCGAGTGGTTGAAAACTAGAACTAATTTATTGCTGGTTGGTCCCGATGCCGAAAGCGAGCAATGGGTGTCGGGCATTGCGGGTTACAGCGGCCATCCGTTTGTCATCGGCGCTAAACAACGCTTGGGTGATCGGCGGGTTGAAGTGACCTTGCCCGATATTAGCGAATATTCATCACACACAGCGGTGATCATTGATGATGTTATATCCAGCGGACAGACCATTCTCCAATGCATAGAAACTTTAAAAAAAGCTGGTATTCACAGCATTCAGTGCGTTGCCGTGCACGGAATTTTCGCCGACGGAGTTGATGCCGATTTAATGTCTGCTGGCTTGGAATCGCTGGTGACCAGTAACACCATTGGTCATCGTTCAAATGCTATCGATATAGCACCGTTGTTAATTGACCCAATCAATAGCTGCCTTAATTCGCAGGATAAGTAGGAGAGGCCTTATGAGAATTACCTTTATCGGTGGTACCGAAACTGTTACCGGTTCCAAGTTTTTAGTCGAAACTGAGACCACCAAAGTGTTGGTCGATTGTGGATTGTTTCAGGGTTATAAATGGTTGCGGGAACGAAACTGGCAACCCCTACCGGTTGATATTGAAAACCTTGACGCGGTAATTCTAACCCATGCGCATTTGGACCATTCTGGCTACATCCCCGTTTTGTATAAACGTGGTTTTCGTGGGCCGGTGTTTACCCATCACGCGACAAAAGCATTGTGTCAAATCCTGTTAGCCGATAGTGGTCATATTCAAGAAGAAGATGCGAAATACTACAGCAAACATAATTTGAGCAAACACGCACATCCTGAACCTCTCTATGATCGAAAAACAGCTGAAGCCAGTATGGCGCTTTTCCAGTCTGTAGATTTTGATGAGCAGGGGGAAGTAGGCGATATCCGTTTTCATCTACAGCCAGCAGGCCACATTCTTGGTGCGGCGAGTATCATTCTTGAGGCTGATAGCAAACGTATTGGCTTTTCCGGCGATGTCGGGCGTTTTGATGATGTGCTGATGAAACCACCTCGGCCATTGCCTAAGCTAGATTTGCTACTAATGGAATCTACTTACGGCAATCGCCAGCACGATACGCAAGATTCTTTTCAGCAATTAGCTGCTGTCGTTAACCGTGTCGCAAAGAGTGGCGGCGTATTACTGGTTCCGGCCTTTGCGGTAGGGCGAGCGCAGGCGTTGCAACATCTATTAGCGACTCTGATGGATAAGGGCGACATTCCCAAAATGCCAATCTATCTCGATAGTCCTATGGCAATCAAGGTATCGGATGTTTTTTGTCAGTACAGTGATCAACACCGTCTAACCCACGAGCAATGCCATCGCATGTGTGATGTTGTGACTTACACCCGGACAGTGGATGAATCTAAGGCTATTGCTGGGCAGGCTTTTCCACACATCATAATTGCAGGCAGTGGCATGGCCACAGGTGGGCGTATTCTTCACCATTTTAAACGCCTGTTAGATAACTCAAAAACCACCGTATTGTTTACCGGTTATCAAGCGGGCGGTACTCGTGGTGCAAAAATGTTGGAAGGCGTCGATGCGGTAAAAATTCACGGTGCGTGGATACCCCTTCGCGCCACGGTTGAGGTTATTTCAGGCCTATCGGGTCACGCCGATTACCTCGAACTCACTCAATGGTTAACGCAGTCAGAATTAGCAGATACCACACCGATTCAATTAATTCATGGTGATCCAGAAGCGTTAGAGGGCCTGCGAGTGCATTTACAGGAAAATACAAAATATAAAGTTGCAGTGGCGGGATACCGTGACATTTTGCGTTTGTGACAATTGAGTCAGGTCAGAACAAGAGGAAAATACTATGCAAATCGAAACCTTAAAAGATGTTCTTCATTGGACCCAGGAATTTCACCAACAGCTTGGCCAGTGTCTAACCCATTGCGCGGACAAGAACACCGATGAGCGGGCACGAATGATTCTTGCCTACCTGTCCGATCACGAAAAAAGTCTCACAAAAGTTGTCAGTGGCTTCGAAACCTCGGGCGATGAACATGCCCTGAACACTTGGTGTTACGAATATGTGGCAAAGCATCCCATCGTCCGACATGCACATTGCGACGCCCCTTTTGCCGAGCTGGATGCTGCACAAATCATGGAGGTGATTGTCGATCAGCACCAGCAGGTGATTGAGTTGTATCGCTATCTCGCCTCCAGGGCGGATATCCCCTCTGCCAAGGAGTTGATGGAATCACTCCGGTCGCTGGAGGAACACGAAATGATGCGTATGGTGCAGTCTGCCAACCGGTTCGGGGATATGTAGAGACACTAATTTATTACAGATACAACACCATAAACGGAGGAATAATCATGACACTTAATGCGTTCAAATTCGGGATGTCCAGCGCGATTACAGCGGCGATACTATGGCTGGCTTGCAGCCTGTTGGTGATGTTAATGCCCTCCATGATGTTATCCATGTCTGGGGAAATGGTGCATATGCAACTGAATGACATGGGTTGGCACTTGACACTCACTGGCGTTATTGCGGGGCTGGTGGCTTGGTCAGTGTCAGCGGGCATCGCCGGGTGGTTGCTGGCAGCCATTTATAACCGCTTACAGTAAGCCGACGGATTATCCTGCTGATGACCCGTTTCCCGCGCTCTGACAATCCCGTTCTGTTGGTATTGAATCCGGGTAGTTCATCCATCAAGTGGAGTGTGCATAATGCGGCGGTACTTGAATCTCAGAGTGCAATGGAACCAATTGTAGCGGGACAAACGCGTGTTGATCATTCAAATGCGCGAACACATTTTGAGGCAGCAGAATTGCTGACCCGTGTATTGGAAAATCATGATGTTCGCGCGGTGATCGTCAGAGTTGTACACGGTGGCTCTGAATATCTTAAACCTGTATCCATCAACGACGACAATTTTCGGCAGCTGAAAAACCTGATAGCACTAGCGCCACTGCATAACGAAGCCGCAATTGAATTAATCGATCAGCTTCGACATTCTCGGATTTCCATTCCCATTGTTGCCGTCTTTGACAGTGAGTATTTCAGCGACCTGCCGATGGTGTCGCAGAGTTACGGGCTGCCTGCCGCGCTCATTAAGAAATATCGATTACGCCGTTACGGATTTCACGGATTTGCCCACGAGTCCATGGTCACACACTGGGAGACAATCAATCCCGATACCGAACACTTCACTCTGGTGACTGCGCAGTTGGGGAGCGGCTGCTCGATGGTTGCCATTCTCGACGGCAAACCAGTCGATACGACTATGGGGTATACGCCTAATGAGGGCTTGCTTATGCGCACGCGCAGCGGCGAGATCGATCCAGGTTTGTTGACCTGGTTGCAGCGGCAGGAACGCTGGTCGCCCGAAGAAACTGATTATATTTTAAATCACGATTCCGGCTGGCGGGGCCTGTCCGGCGGTATCGATAACATGGCGGATTTGTTTGCAAGCGAACAACCGCAACACCAACTGGCGTTTGAGCTTTTCCGTTATCGATTCCAGAAAACGCTGGGCGCGTATTTCGCCATTCTGGGGGGGCTGGACGGTATTGTCCTTAGCGGTGGTATTGCAGAAAACAATGTCGATATTTGCCGTCGTTTGTTGTCCGGTCTTTCCCATTTAGGCATCGCGTTAGAAGATCCCGTTGCTAGCTTTCCTTTGCCACTATTTTTATCGTCACCGGTATCGCCGGTGCAATGTTGGGTAGTGGCCGCCGATGAGGCAGCGGCCATGTTGCGATCCGTACACCATCACTTTTCTTTTGAGAATGAATTTCAGTCGTTGGCTGATTGAGGAAATTCTATGTATGCCATAGATCAACAAAACGATCATCGGACACAACAGCGCGCAAAGTTATATCGTGATACTTACAGTGCCTTTTCGCGCTGGGCGGAGGGTTACGGCGTGATCCAACACCGGGATGAAACGCAGGTTAGAGTGTTTGATCTTTGCCAGCAACTTCTGTGTACAGGGCGTTTTAAACAGATCGATGAAATACTGGGCATATTGTCTGCCGCTGATCGCTTGGCCAGTGCCTCCATGTGGTTGGTGGTGCATATGACCTATAGCAGCAGAGTGGATTTCAGCGGCAACGCACTCGATCCAGACGACTTTAAACCTAACCCCCAGGGACATACCGGCGGCTCCCTGAATATGGTGCCTGCCTATGTGGGTTATATGGTTGCCAATCGCCTGGCCGGTATCACCCGCAGCTGGTTGATGGGGCAGGGGCACTGCGTGGCGGCCATCGATGCCACCAATGTGTTATTGCAAAACCTCTATCAAGAGCAGTCTGCGCGCTATCCGCTAAGTGATGAGGGGCTGACACAGTTTGTACAGGATTTTTACAGCTACGCCATAACGGATGATGGTCGACCTGGCGTTCCACTGGGTAGCCACGTAAATCCGCATACCGCTGGTGGCCTGATTGAAGGCGGCTATCTCGGTTTTGCCGAACTGCAGTACGTTCACATGCCGCTGCCGGGCGAGCGGCTAGTGGCGTTTTTAAGTGACGGTGCCTTTGAAGAACAGCGCGGCAGTGATTGGGCTAGTCGCTGGTGGCGCGCGGAAGATTGCGGCCTGGTGACGCCGGTGATGATCGCTAATGGCAGGCGTATTGACCAACGCTCCACTATGTATCAACAGGGAGGCTTGTCCTGGTTCTACGAGCACCTGGAACAGAATGATTTCCACCCCATCGCTATTGACGGGCGTGATCCGGCAGCCTTTATCTGGGGGATTTTTGAATCGGAAGCGCGGCTCGAGGCGTGCAGTGCACATATTCGTGAAGGCCATATGCACTACCCGGTGAAACTGCCATACCTGATAGCAGAAACGGAAAAAGGCTACGGCTTTTACGGCGCTGGTACCAATGCCGCACACGGCACACCCCTGCCGGGTAACCCTAGTAGAGATGAACAATCCCGTAAGCTCTTTAACGACCACGTAGCAAAATTATTTCTCCCGCGAAGCGAACTGGATCAGGCCATCGCCCAGATTGCGCAGCACGATTCGGATGATCGCGTGCAGGAAAAAAACCATGCGCTCTGTATGCGCAACGTCACGCTTCAACCTCCCACAGAACCCCATTGGCATACCGAGAGCGAACAGCTATCGCCGATGGCAGCGGTGGACACTCGCTTCTGCGAATGGCATTGGAGTAATCCCGATAGGCGGGTGCGTCTCGGCAATCCCGATGAACTGCGAAGTAACCGCATGGGCAAGACACTGGATTTGCTTAAGCACCGGGTACTGAAGCCGGAGCAAGGCGTGGCCGAATCCATTCACGGGTCGGTGATTACCGCACTTAATGAAGAGGCGGTCGTAAACGCGGCGTTGGGTAACAAAGGTGGTCTGAATTTGGTAGTGAGCTATGAAGCCTTCGCCATGAAAATGATTGGAGCTCTGCGTCAAGATATTATTTTCGCCCGCCATCAAAAGACGCTAGGGCGTGCACCGGGTTGGCTATCAGTACCTATTATCGCTACCTCGCATTTGTGGGAAAACGGCAAGAATGAACAATCCCATCAGGATTCTGCCTTCGGTGAAGTGCTGCTGGGGGAGATGAGCGATATGGCGCGGGTCGTGTATCCCGCCGACGCTAATAGTGCTGTCGCCTGCCTCGATGCCTGTTACCAGACTCAGGGTCAAATCTGGGGGATGACGATCCCCAAAAATGAAGTTGTTACAGAATTCACGCCCAAGCAGGCAGCCCAGTTAGTAGAGCAGGGCGCGTTGACGTTGGATAAGGCAGACGGTGCACAGGTGCAGCTGGTCGCAGTAGGCGCCTATCAATTAGGTGTTTGTCAGGCCGTAAAACGTGCGTTGGCTGAAGAAAATATTCAATGCAGTGTAACTTACCTGTTAGAACCTGGTCGTTTTCGACAGCCGCGTGACTCTTATGAGCAAGCTCATGTCTGCGATGTGGCTACCCGCGTAAGCCTGTTTCCTGATGACATTCAGTTGCGAATTTTTGTATCGCATTTGCGACCGGAAACATTGCTCGGTGTCTGCCGCCCATTGGATCTTGGCATCGATCGATGTGTCGCTTTTGGTTACTGCAATCAGGGCGGCACATTGAATACGGCAGGCTTATTAAGGGCGAATGGGTGTGATGCGCAGTCAATTACCACTGTGGTGATGCAGCAAATAAATAAAGGAAAAGCATGGAATGGCTGAAGTAAATGAACCTCGGCGACGGTTTTTGATAGGCGCTACCTCCTTTGTTGCCGGTGCTGGTCTGGTAGGCGTTGCCACACCCTTTGTTCAATCATGGAATCCCAGTGCCAAGGCAAAAGCCGTTGGTGCTCCGGTGCGGGTAGATATCAGCAAAATTGAGCCAGGCGCCATGATTACCGTGGAGTGGCAGGGAAAACCTGTGTGGATAATTAGACGTACTGGCGAAAACTTAAAAAATCTTGCTCTGGAAGAGCATAGAGAAGAATTAAGAGATCCTGATTCTAAATTTAATCAACAACCTGAATACGCCAAGAATACTTATCGCAGTATCAAAGAAGAGTTTTTTGTGGCCGTGGGTATCTGTACCCATTTGGGTTGTGTACCTAACTACGAACCGGATGGACGAGCAGAGGTGAAGCACGCACTCTTTTTCTGCCCCTGTCACGGTTCAAAGTTTGATCTTGCCGGGCGGGTATTTAAGGCCGTTCCCGCACCGACGAATTTGATCATTCCTCCCCATCAGTATCTAGACAATAACGTGCTTGAAATCGGCGCTGATGAGCAAACGAGTTAGCCAAAAAGCAGGCAAGCTCATTTTACTAAAATTTTAAAGGCAAATAACAATGGATAAATCAAAAGATCAACTAGCGGATATACCAGTATCTCCGCGCCAAATTGGTTTTGGTATAGTGGTTGCGCTACTGGGTTACATTGCATACAGCAGTTATTACACCGTATCTGCAGAATCAGTCGGTGTCGTACAACGCATCGGTCATTATCATGAAGTGGTTGAACCTGGGTTGCATTTCAAAATCCCGTTTGGAATTGACACTGTGGTTCAGGTTCCTGTTAAACGACAATTAAAAGAGGAGTTTGGTTTTGGCACACCCGGAGCTACGTTCAATCGACAAATCACTAACCCGCAGGAATGGGAGCTGGAAACGACGATAGTCACCGGCGATTTAAATACAGCTCTAGTCGAGTGGGTAATTCAATTTCGTATAGAAAATGCATTCGATTTTCTCTTTAAAGTTCGTGATCCGGGTGCTGCACTGCGTGATATATCTGAGTCCGTGATGCGGGAAGTGATTGGGGATAGAACGGTTGATGAAGTGTTGACTATTGGGCGTCAGGATATTGAAGCTAGTGCACAGACTAAAATGCAGGAAGTTACCAATCTTTATGAAATGGGTTTGCGCATAGACCAAGTACAACTGAAAAATGTCAACCCGCCTAAGCCGGTACAGGCATCGTTCGATGAGGTGAATGAAGCGCAACAAGAACGCGAGCGCATGATTAACGTTGCCAGAGGAGAATTTAATAAAACTGTTCCCAGGGCAAAAGGGAGAGCCAGTCAAACCATTCAATCATCAGAAGGCTATGCGATACAACGTGTCAATCAAGCCGAAGGTGATTTCAGCAAGTTCAACGCATTACTAACAGAATATGTCAAGGCGCCGGCTGTCACCAAGAGGCGATTGTATCTTGAAACGATGGCCGAAGTGCTTCCCCGAGTTAAAAACAAAGTAATTCTGGATGACAAAGCGACGTCAATACTGCCGTTGCTGCAACTGAATTCAATCAAAGGAAATGAAAAATGAAATATGCCTACATTATTATTGCGTTGTTTTTTCCTTTGCTGATTGTTGCTTATGAATCTGTATTTCGCGTCGATGAAACAGAACAGGTAATTATTACTCAATTCGGCAAGCCTGTGGGAGATATTATTAGTGACTCCGGCCTTAAATTCAAAACACCGTTTATTCAAAAAGTTAACCGAATTGAAAAGAGGATTCTTTTGTGGGATGGATCGGCGAATGATATGCCAACAAAAGATAAGCTTTATATCACGGTTGACACTTTCGGTCGGTGGCGTATTAAAGACCCGCTTCAGTATTTTTTAAGATTAAGGGATGAGCGAAGCGCTCAATCCAGATTAGAGGATATTCTTGGTAGTGAAACTCGCAATGCCGTTGCTAAACATGAACTGATAGAGATCATACGAACCACTAAAGGTAGAAAGCCTGAGGTTGATCCATTGTTAGTTGATGCCGATATTGGCAGGCTTTTACCGATAACGCGTGGCCGTAGACAAGTAGAAGAAGATATTTATTCAGCAGCATCAGGGAAGCTCTCAGAGTTCGGCATAGAACTACTGGATATTCGATTTAAACGTATTAATTATAATGAAAGTGTTCGCCAAAAAATCTATGCGCGGATGATCAGTGAGCGGCAGCAAATTGCTGAACGCTTTCGATCTGAGGGCGCTGGAGAGGCAGCTAAAATTATTGGTAATAAAGAAAAGGAGCTTCAACGTATTGAATCAGAGGCTTATCAAAAAATTCAAGCCATCCAGGGTGTTGCCGACGCAAAAGCGACGGAAATATATACATCAGCGTATAACCAATCCAAAGCAGCACAAGAGCTGTATACCTTTGTCAAAACGCTGGAGACCTATAAATCTGTGGTTGACCCAAGTACTACGTTGGTGCTAACCACGGATAGTGAGATTTACCAATTGTTAAATGGCGTTGGTCAGTAAACTAGGAGACGACTCTAATGAATAAACTCGAGCTCACTATTCATTGCCCTGTTTGTCACATGTCAAAAATCAACCGTGACCTGTTATTGAACTATCAGGGTGTGGATCACTACTTTTGTTCATCCCAGTGTCTCAAACGCTTTCAATCCCACCCTCATTTGTATGTCGGCGATCCGCAACACGGATTATCAGTCAAACAAAAAAATCAGGAGGTGTTGAAGCGGCGTCGGATTCGTCTTAATGAAGTTATTGGCGATGATGTTAAAAAGGTGTTGGGTGAATCGTTGTTGGCATTGATGGGGATAAGAGAAATCACCTTTGACCAACAGGATTTGTTCGTGACCTACGACCTGTTGGAAGTTTCGCTGGAAACGATTGAAAAAAACATTGAGGACAGCGCGGCCTCTTTACGAGGAGCGGTGTTGGAAAACCTCAAGCGCGGTTTGATCCATTACAGTGAGGAATGTCAACTTGATAACCTCGCGCACCTGAGCAAAGACGGTGGTTATCATCAAAGATAGCCACTAAAGATGGTATCGCGCTGGGGATCGTGGCCAATAAGTTCATTTAATTGATTTAGTTAACAAGCCTTTAGTAGGCAGACATTTAGAGGAGAACAGAATGCTACTTACCAAATGGAAATCAAACCGTATTTTTACTCGATCACTGTGGTTACTATTGCTGACAGTGCCTTGGTTGAGTGGCTGCGGCGTTAATAATATTCCGACCTACGATGAACAGGTGAAGGCGACTTGGGCGCAGGTAGAGAATCAATACCAACGCCGGGCTGATCTGGTGCCTAATCTGGTCGCCACCGTCAAAGGCTATGCGGCGCATGAAAAGGAAACACTGACAGCCGTTACTGAGGCCAGGGCGAAGGTGGGCTCCATTCAGGCGGGTAAAGAAGTCCTGAATAATCCCCAGTTGCTACAGCAGTTTCAGTCTGCACAGAGTGAGCTCGGTTCTGCCCTGCAACGACTAATGGTGGTGGTTGAGCGCTATCCTGATTTAAAAGCCAATCAGAACTTTCTGGCACTGCAATCTCAGTTGGAAGGGACAGAAAATCGTATCAGTGTTGCCCGCCGCGACTTTATTTTAGCGGTAGGGAAATACAATACCGAGATCCGAACCTTTCCAGGTCTGATCTGGCACAAGATTCTCTATAGCGATATGCCGCTGCGGGAAACTTACGAAGCCACAACTCAAAGTGCCGAACAGGCGCCGAAGGTAAATTTCAATGAGTGATGCACGGCGAATAATTGTTGGCCTGCTATTGCTTTGGCTTAGTCTGCCACTCATCGCAGCTGTCAGCTTTCCCCCGCTCACTGGTCGCGTGGTTGATCAAGCCGGGTTGCTTGATGCCAGCACAGCAAAAAAATTAGAAACGCAGTTGCAGGCACACGAGGTAGCAACAACAAACCAACTGGTGGTGGTCATTCTGAAGGATTTGCAAGGGCTGGCCATTGAGGACTATGGATACCAGTTGGGGCGGGCATGGGGTATTGGCCAGAAAGGCGAGAACAATGGCGTGCTGTTGATAGTGGTGCCAAGTCTGCGCAAAGTTCGCATCGAAGTGGGATATGGCCTAGAAGGTGTGCTGACCGATGCGCTGTCCGCGAACATCATCCAGACGGTAATTTTGCCATCTTTTCGCGAGGAGAATTTCAATCAGGGTATTGCTGTTGGCGTAGACGCCATTATTCAGGCTCTGGGTGGTCAATATCGATTTAACTCGCCCCAAAATCAATCCACTGAGCTGCCGCCTTGGTGGGTTATTTTCTTTATTCCGCTAATTTTTTTACGTCGCTTTGGCATGGGGGGGCTCTACGGTCATCACGGAGGGTCTCGCCGAGGTGGTGGTTTTGGAGGTGGTGGTGGCGGTTTTGGTGGCGGCGGTGCCTCAGGAGGTTGGTAATGCATTTTTCAACACAGTTACAACAAAAGATTAGTCAGGCCATCGGTGATGTTGAACGGCTCACTGATGCTGAGGTGGTGTGTGTTCTCGCACCTCACAGTGATGATTATTACTACATCCCAGCACTGTGGGCAGCATTGATCGCTTTGGTATCACCTTTGCTGCTCGTACTAACTCCTTGGTGGGGGCAGAGTAACGCAGTATCCCTTTTACAGCTATTGGTCTTTGTTGTGTTCTGGTTGTTGCTTCGCTGGCGGCCACTGTTTCAACGCATTATTCCTAAATCCGTTCGCTATTGGCGCGCCGCCAATATGGCGAGGCGGCAGTTCCTGGAGAACGGCCTGCATCATACGCAGGAAGGCGCGGGTTTACTGATTTTTGTATCCGCTCAGGAGCGCTACGTGGAAATTCTTACTGATCGTGGCATAGCGCAAAAAATTGCCGATGATCAATGGCAGGAGATCGTTTCTGTTTTTGTGCAACAAGTGAAGCGCAACCAGATTGCAGAAGGATTTATCGAGTGTATTCAATCCTGTGGCAACGTGTTGATGGAACATTATCCGGCAACGACCCCAAAAAATGAATTACCTAACAAGCTGGTAGTGTTGTCTGGTTAAGTCAGGATCACTGAATAACCACATCTAAAATAAGGAGCAGAACAATGAAACGCTTTGCCATTAATGGAGCTGGAAGAATCGGGCGACTGGTCATCCGTGAATATCTGCGTCGCAAGCCGAACAATTTGCAACTAGTTGCCGTTAATGACCTGACAGATACAGAAACCTTAGCGTATCTGCTGGAGTTTGATTCTGTTCATGGTCGCTTATCCACTCCCGTTGAGTACAGCGACGATACACTCATTTTATCTGGAGTATCCATCCCGGTTCACCAGCAAACTGATCCCGAAAAATTGCCCTGGGCGGATTTAGGTATTGACTGGGTGCTGGAAGCCACGGGCATATTCAGAAAGCGTGAAGACGCATCTAAGCACTTATCTGCAGGCGCGAGAAAAGTGTTAATCACTGCACCTTCGGAATCAGCGGATCTAACCATTATTTACGGCGTAAACCAGACTGATTTTCAGCCCGATTCGCATCATATTATTTCCAGCGGATCATGCACCACTAACTCACTCGTGCCACCACTCGCAGTATTACACAACACGTTTGGTATCGACACAGCATCGGCGACCACCATCCATGCCTATACCTCTTCTCAGGGCTTAGTAGATGTCGCCTCCAAGAAACGTATTCGGGGTCGCGCAGCGGCGCTCAACCTAGTGCCGACTTCCACCGGCGCGGATAAAGTCGTAGTGGCGGTGTTACCCGAGCTGGCGGGAAAGTTCTCCGCTTTAGCGGTTAGAGCGCCAATTGCTGATGGTGGTTTAACCGATATTACCCTGCGTCTACAGAATTCGGTCACCGTCGATGACATTCATCAGACCTTATCTGATGCCTGCGAAAAAACACTTAAAGGCGTGATGGATTTCACCCTACAGGAGTGGGTAAGCAGCGATATTATTGGAAATTCTCATTCCGCCATCGTTCACGGGCTATCCACTCGAGTCATTGGCGATAACACCGTCAAACTGCAGGTATGGTATGACAATGAATACGCCTACGCTTGCCGTTTGCTGGACTTGCTTGAAAATCTGTGATTTTCGAATAGGCGGAAGGTTGATCTGTTCCGATAATGAGTTCGTTTTTTTTGTGAGAAGTTTTGAGCTATCAGGACAATAACGACAGATATTTTGCAGTGATTGCAATGTGTGGTTTACAAAAAAGTTGGATTTAAAAAATCACCGGAAATTTTAGGTAAAGCAGAGGTTTACTATGGAACAAAATATTGCGCATTCGGGTGCCTGGGCACTTGCGATTTTAATGATTGTGGTTATTTCCTGGTTTTTATATCGCTATCTGGCTCCGAAAACATGGCGCGAATGGGCCAGTGTTGGTGTAGTGCAGGCTTTTATCATCGCGCTATATGCTGAGATGTATGGGTTTCCACTAACCATCTATTTACTCTCTCGGTTCTTCGGTCTTGATCGGGGTGACTTGAATGCGAGCCTGTGGTCCACCTTATTAGGCATGGGCGAGACAGGGATGATGATTTCCATGTTGTTTGGCTATGCCCTAGTTTTTCTAGGTATCGGTATTTTCTTTCAGGGTTGGCGCCAAGTACATCGTGCTCGTCAGCAGGGGAGACTGGTGACAGATGGTTTGTATCGCTTGGTTCGGCACCCTCAGTATACAGGCCTTTTTATCGCGTTGTTTGGAGAGGGGGTTGTGCATTGGCCAACAATATTTTCCGTAGGGCTTTTTCCCGTGATCGTTTTCGCTTATGTGATGCTGGCTAGAAGGGAGGAGCAGCATGTGCTGGAAGAATTTGGGGATGAATATCGCGCCTATCAGAAGCGTGTCCCCATGTTTATTCCGCGAAGGGAGCAATGGCGCGAATTTGTCAGTAGTTCCAGTTTAAATTCCGATGATTGAATATCGCTCGGGGGCGAACGTGACTCCTGACGGGCGGGAAAATCGATGTGATGGCAGCGAATGCGTTATGTTGCCCGATCATGCTTCGGAAACGTTTCAGCTGTTTACCGAGGGCGATACTTTATATACATCCATGCTTTCGGCGATAAAGAGTGCTCAAGAGAGTATCCGGCTGGAATGCTACATCTTTGCCGATGACGCAGTAGGCAATCGGTTTTGTCAGGCGCTTATTGAACGGGCGCAGGCGGGTATCAAGGTGAGGGTGCATCTTGATGCGGCGGGCTCGTTGTTCTGGTTTTCGCGCAAGATGCAAAACAACTTACGCTGCAACGGCGTGCAGTTGCGCTGGTTTCATCGTTGGAGCTGGCGGAGCCCCTGGCGCTACAACCGCCGTAATCATCGCAAGTTATTGATTGTGGATGATCGTGTTGCCTTTCTAGGGGGCTTCAATATTCATCAGGAGAATTCACGAGAGTGTTATGGGGATGCGCGCTGGCGTGATACCCATGTGAATTTTGACGGCTCACTTGTCGACATGGCCGCGCAGTTGTTTGACGCATTTTGGCGAGGCCGCTTGCGTTGGCAGCCGGTACAAAAGGAGGCGGGTAGCAGGTTACTGCACAATCATACACTAACTTGCCGACACCGATTGCGATGTGTGTATGGCGCAGCATTCGATAAGGCGAAGACGTATATTTATCTGACAACACCTTATTTTGTCCCCGATGGCCATACGCTCAAGCAATTGCGTCAGGCCGCAGAGCGCGGTGTGGACGTCAGACTGCTGGTTCCCCGTAAGAGTGACATGCGTATAGCCCGTTGGGCTGCCTGTCATATTTATACTTCCTTGCTCGATTCTGGTGTGCTCATTTTTGAATACCTGCCGCGAATGCTGCACGCAAAAACGGTGGTGGTCGACGGAAAGTGGGCGATGGTAGGAACGGCGAATTTGGACTACCGCAGCTTTTTTATCAACTACGAGCTGAATCTGGCAACAGCCGACAGGAGATTGGCCGTTGAACTTAAAGAACAGTTTCTTGAAGATTTATCTCAGTCAGAGGGCATCCAGCCGCAGGCGTGGCAACGACGCAATGGGGTATCGCGAGGTTTGGAGCGGATTGCCATGATAGTTAAACGGTGGCTGTGAACAGGTTGGTTACAATGATTCCACTGCAAGCCAAGTCAGTGTTGGCTATCGTTTTTTTACTGTTGATCGCCAATGGCTGGGCTGACGCTACCCAATATTCGGAAAGCACCGACGTAAAGCGCATTTTGGATACACGCTGTGTGGTGTGCCATGGCTGCTATGACGCCCCCTGCCAGTTGAAACTTGGTGCTTATGAAGGACTCTTGCGCGGAGCGACGCCACAAACTGTCTACAATCCCTCCAGATTCTCAGAAGACATCACCACAAGACTTTTTATTGATGGTCGGTCGGTTACCGACTGGCGCAAGCTAGGCTTTCACGAGGTGGTTACTGCTCCGTCAGCTTTGCCGACCACCACCGATTATCAGGATGACCTGTTATACCGGCTTATTACACAGACGCCTCAGAATACTTTTTCCTCCCGGAGAGAAATTACCCGAAGATTTCCCGTTGGACATCAATCGCGAACTGTCCTGTGCGGCAAAAGCCGAGGTGGATGATTTTTTCGCCCGGCAACCGATGGCTGCTATGCCCTATGGTATGGCACCTCTTCCGGGCCAGGAAAAGCAGCAATTGGAAAACTGGATGAAACGAGGCTATCCGGATTTTGATGCACCCCTTTATCTGCCATCCAGCGTGATCGCGCAAGTCAGCCAGTGGGAGGCCTTTTTCAACCAAACATCACCGCGACATAAACTGGTTGCACGCTATTTATATGAGCATTTGTTTCTGGGGCATTTGGCAATTAGCGAGCAGAAAAAACGCTATTATTTTCGGTTGATCCGATCATCGACACCGACAGGTTTCGCGCCGAATGAAATCGCAACCCGTCGTCCTAACAGTGATCCGGGGGAAAAACCGTTTTACTATCGGGTCATTCCTATCAGGGAAACACTCCTGGATAAAACGCATATCGTCTATCCACTTGATCAGCAGCGGATGGCTCGATGGCATACCTTATTTTTCTCAAGCGACTGGCCGGTCTCTGAGACAGCTAGCTATTCCACGAAAAATGCAGCTAATCCGTTTTTAACATTTAGTGCCATTCCCTCGGATGCCCGTTACCGATTTATGCTGGATAACGTCCAGTTTTTTGTTGAATCTTTTATCAAAGGCCCAGTCTGTCGCGGGCAGGTTGCGTTGAATGTTATCAATGATTATTTCTTCGTGGCCTTCCTGTCGCCGGAGTATGACTTGTCGGCGGCCGATAAAGATTATCTTACTAACGCAATACCCTTTTTGGACCTTCCTCCGACAACTGCAGGTCCCTTGGACTTTGCCGGGTTGTGGCATGAGGGGCTTCACGGTCATCGACACTACCTGGAATACCGGGACAATGCTTACCGGACCCACGCGCTCACTCGGAAGGGCTTGCCGATCACTGCCATCTGGAAGGGTGATAATCAATCGGCACCGGTGCTCACCGTGTTCAGGCATTTTGACAGCGCTTCTGTTTCCGAAGGGTGGATAGGTGAGAATCCGAATACAATTTGGGTTATTGATTACCCGACACTGGAACGCATTTACTACGACTTAGTGGTGAATTTCGATGTGTTCGGCAGTGTGTCCCATCAAATGTTGAGCCGGATGTACATGGACTATCTGCGGATGGAAAGCGAGGGGTTGTTTCTCTCCTTTCTGCCCGTTGCCGATAGGGAGACCATTCTTAAACATTGGTATCGGGGAGCGCTGGCGCAGGCCAAGGTATTTTATGGCCATTCCAAGTTGTTGATTGATACCCCCGCTGCGATCCAGTATGCCAGTCATGATGTCAAAAGTGAGCTAATTGAGATGATACGTGATCAATCTTCAGTCACGTGGCAAAAAGTAGTTCCTATAAACGATCGCGTGTCGATAGCCCTTAAACCACTGGATCAGCTGTCGGCAAAGCAGTCTCACTGGATACTAAATCTTCCCGAACTGAGTTATCTGGTGATTCATAACGAAGACGGTGAGATAGAGCAGGTGGTATCCATGATCATCAACAAGGCGCACGCGAATGTGTCATTTATATTCGGGGAAGACGATCGTCGTATACCTGAAGAAGATACGATGATGTTGGTGGACGGGACTATTGGCAGTTATCCGAATTTTATTTTTTGGGTGGAACGTAAAAAGCTTGATAATTTTACAAGCGAAGCAGGCAAAATTACCAACTCGGTGAGTATGGCGAGATGGGTTGGGCGTTATGGCGTCCGCAGGACCGATCACCGAATTTGGTTGGTTCTGGATAAGCTTCATCACTATCGAAGTCGTATGGGTGGTGGCGAAGGCCTGATCGATGTGAGCCGTTATGGGAATCTATAGCAGGTTAATTTTTAAGAGGTGTTGAGTTTGTTTTTTAATACGACATTATTCTTGATAGTGACGATTTTACTTATTTTCTGCGATGGGATATTTGAACGATTTAAATTGCCAATGGCGGCAGTCGCTATTTTACTGGGGATGTTGATAGGCCCTTATGGTTTCGATGTTATAGATTACGGTCAGAACGTAAAGTTACTGGCAGAGCTAGCTGTGGTTGTTATTCTTTTTTCAGCAGCTTATGAAATTCGTTGGTCACGATTTATTGCGGCTATTAAGCCAGGGATATTAGTCGGTGTTGCAGGAATTGTATTGAGTGTCGTACTGGGTTTCTTGGCAAGCTATTCACAAACAGAGCGGCTTGATGAAGCGCTTTATATCGGTATTGCATTAGCAGCCACCAGCATCGGTCTCAGTGTGCCGGTATTACATAAAGCTGGAATGCTTGATTCTAAAGTTGGCCAGATATTACTGGCTGCGGCAATTGTCGATGATATTTTGGCGCTGTATTTATTATCGGCGGCGCATCTCGGATTAACCACTAACAATGGACTGGGGCTTGTACTTTACTCCCTGACTCTGAGTTTATTGATGTTGTCTGTTTTATGTGGGGCTGTTTGGTGCCTGAAAACATTGCTTTATAAAACGGTTGTCGCAGAGATGGTGTGGGCTAGAAGATTAGTAGCGCTGATTATGGCGATGAGTTCAGCCTGGATAAGTCATCGATTTGGTCTTTCTCCTGTAGTCGGAGGGTTTGCGGCCGGGATGATGTTTTCTCTCTCTCGAGATGAAAGCCGAGAAAAAGATAGCCGGTACTTCGACAACATTGCCGATAATGTCGCGCCACTTTTTTTCCTGAGTGTAGGTCTTCAGATCACGGGTATCGATTTTGACAAAGCAGAGGTGTTAGCGTATTCAATATTGGTAGTTGCTGCGGCGATTGTAGGTAAGCTTTTTTGTCCCTGGGTTATACCTTCTATGCTCCCAATAAGGGAGAAGTATTTGCTGGGGGTTTCATTGTTACCTCGCGGCGAAGTAGGGCTGATCGTCGCTAGTATTGGATTACAGCAAGCGCATATTTCAGACCATGGAATGATTGCGTTGGTGTCTATGACATTAGTAACAGCGCTGATTTCTTCTGTCTTTATTCCTGTTTTATCCAAACAAATTGATACTGGCCGGAGATAGCTTCCGATGGATATGCAATACACTTACTTCGTTTGGAGCCTTATCCTGTTACTAATTTGGCTGGTCGTTTTTTTTGCGCAAAAAACTCAGCGTGTAAAGATGTTGGTGATGAGTATCGGGACGGCGCCGCTGGGACTGTCTGAAACACTGTTTTACCCGAACTATTGGTTTCCACCGACCCTGTTTCGTTTAGGCGAATCCACCGGCTTTGATATCGAAAGTCTGATTTTTTCATTCGCGGTGGGTGGCTTGGCGAGTAGTCTCTTTGGGGTGTCGGATAAATACGCGCTCAAGCCGCTAGCTGATTGCGATAAGTCCAACAAACGTCATCGTTACCATAAATTCCTGCTCAGCTCGCCGGTGTGGTTGTTCCTAGGGCTAGAGGGACTTACAGCGTGGAATGCCATCTATACCGCTTCACTGAGCTTGCTAGGAGGTGCAATGGCAACGGTAGTTTGTCGACCGGATTTGTTCTCGCAGGCAATAAAAGGTGCACTGATGTTTACAGGATTGTATTTTCTGTTTTTTAGCGCCATGGCGGCTTCACATCAGGGCTTTGTGGCGCTGTTTTGGAATCATGCCAATATCAGCGGTATACAAGTTGCTGGCATTCCGGTGGAGGAATTGCTATTTGCGTTTTCGCTTGGAGCCATGTGGAGTGCATTTTATGAACATCGACACTGGTTGGCTGTAAAAACGCCGTAAGCTGAATTGATGATAATAAGGTGATGTGATGATTCTGATAATTTTATTTCCTTTTCTATTGGTATTAACCGTGACCGTGCATTATGGATTCTTGACGCGGCTGATGGCGATACTTGATACAAGCTTGGCACAGTCAATTAAATTGATTGCGATTATTTGCGGGTTGTTTGTTGCTCATGTCGTTGAAGTAGTGGTGTATGCCTTTGTTTATTATTTTGCGCATCTGATCCCAGGGTTTGGCGAACTGCCGGGGACTAGTTTTGATGATTGGATCAACACTCTGTATTTTTCATTTGTAGCCTACAGTTCGCTGGGAGCCGGTGATTTGTCGGCTTCGGGTTGGTTAAAAATTCTCTATGGGCTGGAAGCTATTAATGGACTGGTACTGATTACTTGGTCGGCCTCTTTTTCATTGCTGGCTATGAACCGAATGAAATTTTGCCAACCTTGCTCAGAGAGCGGGTCAATGAAGTGAGGATTGATGTGGTGATATATTTCGCTTTGATACAACGGTTATTGGCTGGCTGAATACTAGCGCTGGTTAATGTAAAAATAATGAATAACCCATTCAGGGGGCGTTCGTTATGGGTAGATATTTCCTCTCTCGTATTGTTCTTTACTAAATGGAAATACGACTTTGGTATCCGATTTTGCTAAATGTTGGTCTTGATCAGGACAATCAACAACCGACAATAAATGTCTTATGACATTTAATCGAGAGTGCTTCTTATTGTCAGCATTGACAATGTGCCAGGGTGAGTGGCTGCTATGACTGAGCTGTGGCATTTTGTCACGGGCGTTGGAATAGTCTTTCCAGTGTTCTATGGCGCTTGCATCTATCGGGCTGATTTTCCATTGTTTTAGCGGGTTCTCTCGACGATCCTCAAGTCTTCGTTGTTGTTCATGTTTTGAAATGTCGAGATAATATTTAATAATTTGTATCCCTGCATTCACTTAGCATTTTCTCGTAAGGCACCACAGACTGCAGGAATGCGTTATATTCGGGTTTTCTGCAAAACCCTATGACTCGTTCGACACCTGCTCGGTTATACCAACTGCGATTCATCAACACCATTTCTTGTCTGCTCGGCAGGTGATTAACATAACGTTGAAAATACCAATTGTTTGTATCCCGTTCTGAGGGCTTTCCGAGCGCTATCACTCGGGTTTCACGTGAACTTAAATATTGGGTAATTATTTTTATTATGCCGTCTTTTCCGGCTGCATACCGTCCCTCGAAAATAACAAGCAATTGCAGCTCGTTATTTATAATGTGGCGCTGTAGTTTGACTAGCTGGGTTTGTAGCTCTCTGAGCTACTCTTTATAGGGTGTCTCATTCTTTGATTTTTTCATTACACCTCCTCTGTGTTTGTCGCGGTTTTACCGATTGCGTTCTGATGTTTTTTATTTGCCATAGAAACGAGTGTGATAGCAATAATTACCAAGGTGACGCCAAGCCATTGATTCAGCGTTAATACTTCAGAAAAAAATACGAATCCGAAAGTCAGTCCAAAAATGGGTGTCAAAAAACTGTAGACATTAAGTTGGTAAAGAGGCGCCTTGTTCATCAACCAATACCATAAGATGAAGGGCATTGCGGTTCCCGGGATGGCTAGCGTTGCAAGTGTCAATACGTAATGCCAATGCCAATTGACAGATTGTAGGCTATCTTGAGTTACGCCTATTATCCCGAGTGGGATTGATCCGATCAGTAATTGAAATCCCATCGCATATAGTACATCGATGCCGTTCGCCATTTTTTTTAATAATACATTGCTGATAGCAATGCCAGTAGCGGCTATTAATATGTAGAAAATGCCGGTTATAAACGGCTTTTCCCATGTCGTCAGACCGTTAATACTGATCACTGCAATACCGATAAACCCGAGGGTCGTTCCTATCGATGACAGTTTGTTCATTCGTTCGCTAAGAAAATACCAGCCTAATAGCCCTGCGATGATCGGTTGAGTATTTGTAATCACAGTTGCAAGGCCCGGTGAAATCAGGCTGCCCGCATAAAACATTCCCCAGAACCCAGTGCTGGTGGCAGTGATTCCGACCGCACAAATATAGGCCCAATCTTTTATTTTTGAGGGAATAGGGCGTTTTAAAAAGAGTGCAACTAAAATCAGAAATGCGCCCGCGCTAGCTGCCCGAAAAAATGCCGTTAACATTATTGGCGCGTAGGGAATACTAATCGTGATCAGCGGATAGCATACCGCCCACAACGCCATGGTAGTGGAAGCACCAATAGAAATAGGCGTTAGAGTACGTATATCATCGTGAGTAAACCGCTTGCTTATTTTTTCCAAAGTTTTGATTAGGATCCTCGTTACCATTTTCCCAGCAGAAAACTGTAAATGACAGCGATGCTAGTAGTAATATTATTAAGCCTATTTTTGTCAGATGACACTGCAGTATGACTCGCTTAATGGTGACCGCCATTGTTATTTCGGCGAGCGCTAAGAATCTGATATTGCTCAGGCGAAAGTGTTGGTAATTGCTGAATAAAAGCCACCATATTCCATATGCGCTCATCGTCATGTCCCGAACCCCAGGCGGGCATGCCTGAAGCTTTAATGCCGTGTTTGATGATCCAGAACTGGCGTTTAATAGTTTCATTGTCAGAGCCTGTGCTGTCGGCATGTTCGGGATCGTGCCTATCGACTGTCAGGGTCAAGTTGGGCGGTACTGGGTATAAACCTATTGAAAAATCGCTTTGGGTTTTGCCCGGTTTTAAATGGCAGCCCGTGCACATATCGTTGTAATCGGCACCACCAGCCAACAGTCGATCCGACGAATTGAGATCGTTTGGGATTTCTAGATCACTGGCAGCACGTGCAATGGAACGTTCGCGCAATGTTTCCAGTAGCCAATAGGTCAATTGGTTGTGGGGTGTATCTGCGCCCATGGGGTAAAGACCGGAGTAAAGAAATAGCCCTCCACTCAGCATGATAAAGGCACTTATAAGGGCCAGGCTTTTTAAATAATTTTTCATCTCTGCTCCGACCTGTGATTAGTGCTGGTGTTCTGAATTGTGGGTATCACTCTCTTTTTCATGATCTTCGTGGGACTCTTCTTCACCAGTGTCATCACCATGCATGTCTTTCATACATTGTTTCATTATGGCCTGCATCACAGGGTCGTCCATGCCCATTTTACTGTGATCCATATCCTTCATTGCGGCGCATTCCGGAGCTTTGGCGTCTTTCATATGTTCCTTGGGGTCATGGGCCTGAGCTGACAAAGTAAAAACCAATGTAGAGAGTGCAATGGTAAAAGTCAGTGTTTTAGTTTTCATAGGAATATTCCTTATGGTCGAAGTGGAAAATTAATTTTAGGGAGTCGATAGTTAAAACATGAATCTCAGTCCAGCGACAAAGCTTGTATCACTGATGTCTTGTCCTGCAGCTTGTCGAAAATCAGCCGTATTGCCATAGGCATCGGACCATTCCACGCCGATGTAGGGTGCAAACTGACGGTTGATTTCATAGCGCAGCCGCAGACCGATAGATAAACCCGAGAGGCCACTGCCCAATCTGTTATTGGGATCGTCCTCTCCATACAGCGATAGAGCTGCACGTGGTTGCAAGATTAGCTTTTGAGTTAATAGCAGCTCGTATTCGGCTTCGATGGACAGAGCCGTGCGCCCGCCGTCTCCTAGGTATGCTGTGGCATCCAACTCAAACCAATAGGGTGCAAGGCCTTGAATACCGAAAGTCAGCCATTGGCGGTCCGTACCTTCATCGTAATGATCAAACCTCACGCCTAGTTGGGTGTCAAAATAAGTAGTGAGTGCATGGCCCCACAGTAGATCAGTTTGACTTTCTTCTACTCGGCCATCGACGATATCGCCTTCTGTTTTAACGACGAAGCGATCGTAGGTGGTGCCGTACCAGCCCTGTAAATCGAACACCGTACTATCACTGCCCTCATTGTATTCAAGACGATTGCCCAGCACTGACCAGAAGGCGTGTTCGTCGGCCATCTTCAATTGCCTCGGGCCAGATTGAGCATAAGGGCCTTCGGTAAGGGTGTAACCATCGGAATAGGCGTGAGGGTCGCGGGCGTCATCGGGTGCGCTGCCCCCCTTCATTTCCATACCTTTATCAGTTGGTTCGTCGTGATCCATTTGCGCCCACAAGGCTGAAGCATGCAAAGTGGTGGCACCTATTAACATGCTAATGAACTGTTTCATGGGTTTATTTTTCTTCATAAGATTCCTCATGAAACTACCACCTCACGGAACATGCCCGCATCCATATGAAACAGCAGGTGGCAATGCCAAGCCCAGCGACCCAGATCGTGCGGTGTGGTTAAAAAACTAATGCGCTGTGCCGGTTGTACCGGGATGGTGTGTCGGCGGACCAGCAGTTCGCCCTGGTCAGTTTCCAGGTCACTCCACATGCCATGCAAGTGCATGGGATGGGTCATCATCGTGTCGTTTTGCAGAATGATTCTAACGCGCTCATTGTGGCGCAGGGACACAGGTGTACTTTTCCCAAACTCCAACCCGTCAAATGACCAGCTGTAGCGCTCCATATTTCCGGTTAGGTGCAGCTCAAGTTCAGTTGAGGGTGGGCGGTGGTCATTCAGTACGCCATCAATAGATTTTAAATCGGCCAAAGTTAATACTCTGCGACCATTCTTACGCAACCCTATGCCAGGATCGTCGAGATTGGTGCGTGGCATATCGACTCGCATATCCACGGAGGGGCCGTATTCGGTGCGCGCGTGGTTCACGGTTTTTGATGGTTTAGCTAACGGATTTTGCGTGCCGTGCTGCATGCCATGCATACTGTGATCCATGGCCATACCGCCGTGTTGGCTATGGTCCATAACTTTCATGCCAGCCATACTTTCCAAGCCAGACATACCTTTCATGTCTTCCATGCCTTCCATGCCACTGTGACTCATGGCACCCATCATATCGGTCATGGTCAGCCACTCCACAGGGTCGAGGGCGGGTGCTGGTGCTGATAAACCTTGCTGTACAGCCAGCGTGCCGAGAGCATAACCGCTGCGATCCATACTCTGGGCAAATAAGGTGTAGGCCTCATCCTCGGGTTCGACCAGAACATCATAGGTTTCCCCAGCGCCGAAGCGGAATTCGTCCACCGTAACCGGTTTTACATCCTGACCGTCAGCCTGCACCACGGTCAGTTTCAAGCCGGGAATACGCACATCGAAAAAGCTGTTACTGGAGGCATTAATAAAGCGCAAGCGTACACGTTCGCCTTGTTTGAAAAGTCCGGTCCAGTTGCCTGCTGGCGCTACACCGTTCATCAGGAAGGTCAGTGTAGCCGCCGACAGATCGGTCAGGTCGGTGGGATTCATGCGCATCTGGTTCCACATTTGTCGTTTTTCTAATGCTGCCTGCATACCTATTTTTGAAACGTCACTGGTGAAATCAAAAAAGGTCGGCTGATTAAAGTTGTAGATATCGCTCTGCATTTTCAGTTTGCTGAAGACATGCATCGGGTCTTCGTCAGTCCAGTCAGAGAGCTGCACCACGTAATCCCGGTCGGCCTTGATGCGTTCCCCATTGCGCGGCTCTATGATCAGCGCCCCATACATGCCGGTCATTTCCTGAAAGCCGGAATGACTGTGGTACCAGTAAGTGCCGCTTTGTTGCAGCTTGAATTGATAGGTAAACGTTTCGCCGGGCGCTATGCCCTTAAAACTAATGCCAGGTACGCCGTCCATCTGATAGGGCAAAATGATACCGTGCCAGTGAATCGAGGTAGAGACAGACAGGCGATTGGTGACCCGAATTGTTACGTCATCACCTTCGCGCAGACGCAGTGTGGGTGCCGGAATGGTGCCGTTAATTGTGGTCGCCATACGAGTCACGCCGGTAAAGTTGACCGGCGTTTCAGCGACCACCAAGTCAATCTCACGACCGCTGAGTACAGGGGACGATCCAGGTTGGTTGGATTTGTGTTGCGATTGTGCATAGCCCAGGCTGGGGAGAGAAGTGAGTACGCCACCCGCGGCTAAACCTTGCACAAATTGGCGCCTTGAGAGGGTGGTTAAAGCCAACGAAGGTTTTCTATTCATTGAGCGATATTTCCTTTGTGTAATAGTTTGATAGTGACAATAAGTCACTCGGTCTTTCGTCAGGATGACAGCCAGATGACAAAGGTGTAATTTATGTGTCATCTGGCTGTTGGGCTTACCCCGCTAGACTTTCCTCAATTACTGGTTGTTGCCAAATCAACAGGAGAAAGAATTCGATGCGGATACTGGTAGTAGAAGATGAAGTCAAGACGGGTGATTTCTTGGCTCAGGGTCTTACCGAAGCGGGTTTTGTGGTTGAGTTGGTGCGTAATGGCTTGGATGGACATCATTTCGCTATGACGGAAATCTTCGACCTGATTATTCTCGATGTGATGCTGCCCGATGTGGATGGTTGGCGTATTGTGCAATCCCTGCGTGAGGCGGAGCGACAGACGCCGGTTTTGTTTCTCTCCGCGCGGGATGGTGTGGATGATCGGGTTAAGGGGCTGGAGCTGGGAGCTGATGATTACCTGACCAAGCCTTTTGCCTTTACTGAACTGTTGGCCCGAGTGCGCACGCTGCTGCGCAGGGGGGCAGTTCTACCCATGATGGATCAGTTTCGCATTGCTGATCTCGTTCTTGATTTGCCCCGGCGACGGGCGCAAAGGGCAGGTAAAAAAATTAACCTCAGCCACAAGGAATTCTGTTTGTTAGAGTTACTGGCACGGCATCAGGGTGAGGTGTTACCGCGCTCCCTGATTGCATCGCAGGTATGGGATATGAACTTCGACTCTGACACTAACGTGATTGATGTGGCGATCCGCCGCCTGCGCGCCAAAGTTGACGATAATTTTGCGCCGAAGTTAATCCATACCGTGCGCGGTATGGGGTATATGTTAGATGTTGAAGAAGATGATTAGGTCAGGCAGAGGTCCGCACAGGCATGATTGATTCAGGCAAAAACACTGCTGTGAAAACTGCTCGCCAGCATCGTCCCTTGTCACTCACTGCGCGGGTGACTGTCTTTGTCGCTTTAGCTATTGGTCTTAGTCTGGTGTTAATCAGCCACTTGGTATTAAGCGCGGTGCACCGTCATTTCGCCGAGCAAGATGCCGAGGAGCTTCAGGTGATGACGACGGCAATAGAGCGGGTGTTGGGCGAAAGTCTGGGACAGTCGACTGATCTTGTTGAGGCGCTGTCCCATGCTATTTCAGGTCATCATGGAGTGTATTTTGAGGTACAGAATCAGCGCGGTGAGATTCTGTATTCTACGTTTAAAGACAGATTGTCAGAAAAGGCCGTGGTCGACGCACCGACGTCGACCATTCACGCGGCTAACCTACTGTCTTGGCAAGCGGATGATACGACCTATAACGGAGCGATCAGCCTCATCAGGGTCGATGGTCAGAATTTTCGGGTGGCAACGGCCATTGACATGGATTTCCATCTGCAGTTTTTGAGCAACTTTAGCCAGAGCCTCTGGTTAATCATGATGCTGGCGGGTACCGTGACCCTTTTTGCTGCATGGCTCGGGGTACGTCAGGGCCACACACCAATACGTGAGCTGAGTGAGAGTTTACGCACCGTCCAGGCAGATCGATTGTCCGTGCGCCTCGACCAGTCGAATGTGCCACGAGAGTTGCAGGGTCTGGTTGCATCTTTCAATCTAATGATTGGCCGCCTGGAGAACAGTTTCACACGTCTTATACACTTCTCCGCTGATATTGCGCATGAACTGCGTACACCTTTGACCAATATTATTACCCAGACTCAGGTGGGGTTGAGTAAGGCCCGCAGTGAAGGGGAATACCGGGAGTTATTGTATTCCAATCTGGAAGAGCAGGAGCGCCTAGCAAAAATGGTTAACGACATGCTCTGGTTGGCCAAGACTGACCACGATTTGCTAAAACCTGAGTCTGAGTGGCTGGATTTAGCGAGTGAAGTTCGTGCAATACTGGAATTTTTTGAGGCCTTAGCTGAGGAAAAACACATTCAGCTGCGGCTGGAAGGTAATGCACCGAAGGTGTTGGGTGATCGTTCCATGCTGCGTCGAGCGGTGTCTAATCTGCTATCAAATGCTATCCGTTATACACAACCTGGCGAACAGGTGAAGGTACAGCTTGCAACAGCGGCGAATGATGAGGTCACACTGACTGTTCAAAACCCCGGTCCAGAAATTCCGCCAGAACAGCTGACAAAACTATTTGACCGTTTTTACCGGGTCGATCCGGCGCGTGCTCGCCAAAGTGATGGCGCTGGGTTGGGCCTGGCGATTGTAAAATCAATTATTGACGCTCATGGGGGACGGGTACAGGTGTCTAGTGATCAAGAAATAACGCAATTTACGTTGTTCTTCCCGTTACAAAGGAACCAGTAGCCACTGCTGTCGCTGCAGAACCTGAAGGATTAGATCGTACAACTGGTGTGCTATTAGATGAATGGTTTCACTGAGGGCGAGTATTTACAGATGTGGAGTTTTTGGATTCGCATTATATTTAAGCATTTCTCACCGCGGCCAAGATTACTTGCCTTTGCATCCCCGGTGCATCCCAAAGTTTAATTGGGCGCTTACCACTTAAAAAAATCTGTTGCTTCTAAGATTGGTGTTAGATGGTACCAGCGGGCGGACTCGAACCGCCACGTTCTCGCGAACGGGGGATTTTGAATCCCCTATGTCTACCAATTTCATCACGCTGGCATTTCTAAAAACTTAACTCTTTTCTCTTGGGATGTAAAATCACTTGCGGATTTTGAATCCCCTATGTCTACCAATTTCATCACGCTGGAGCTGCTTGAGTTTTACTCTTTCAGGCTTGGCCGTTAACTATACTTTAGACAGATCTTTTATGTATCGATGCATTAGTCAGGTCAGGTCAGGGTTGGAGATGGGTGGATAGGGAGATGTATTTGCAATGTCGTGAAATTCCATGAAATGCCGCGCCTTAACGCTGAAATGTGTAACAAAAAGTGTAGTATTTCTAGTTTTATGCCAATAGCTTATTGATATTATTGAAGTTAATACCTATGCATCATCGGAGTGTGTGTATTCGATGGGGGCATGGGAGGTGAGGAAAACTCTGAAATAAAATCGGATCATTTTACGTGATTTGGCTGCAGCAGATAAACTATTGCGTAGGAAATCTGGTATTCTGTTTACGAGTTTCGGATAAGTTAAGGACAATGAGAAATTTAGATATTCAGTCATTGATAGTTAACCTTGGACAATCTCTAAAATCCAAGAATGCTCGCATGGTAGCGGCTGAATCCTGTACGGGTGGCGGGCTGGCACAAGTTTGCACCTCAGTGGCGGGTTCATCTGATTGGTTTGAGTGTGGCTTTGTCACATATTCCAATGAATCGAAGCAAAGCATGCTGGATATTCCCTCTTTTGTGATTGATGGATCTGGTGCAGTAAGTGAGCAGGTTGCCGCGGCGATGGCTGAGGGCGCGTTGCGAAAATCCAATGCGCAGGTAGCGGTTTCTATCACTGGCGTAGCGGGTCCTGGTGGTGGAACATTAGAAAAACCGGTTGGGACAGTTTGGTTTGGTTGGGCCGTCGAAGGGCAAAAAACTCGTACCAGGCGTTATCGCTTTCGAGGGGATCGAAATCAGATCAGAGCTCAAGCTGTGGAGCAGGCTTTGCTAGGTTTGTTGGCTGTTTTTGAAGGTTAATGATTTTCTGAGAAAGTAGAATTCATTTTTTAAATTTAGATATTTTTAGCACATTTTTTGGGTTGGATTGATGGACGAAAATAAGAAAAAAGCACTACAGGCGGCGCTCTCACAAATTGATAAACAGTTTGGAAAGGGCGCGGTAATGCGGCTTGGGGACAATGAAATAAAACGTATCCCTGCTATATCAACCGGTTCAATTGGTCTGGATATAGCGTTGGGAATTGGTGGTCTTCCAAAGGGACGCGTAGTTGAAATCTATGGACCGGAATCATCGGGTAAAACTACGCTGACCCTTGAAGTGATCGCGCAATGTCAGAAGGCGGGTGGTACAGCTGCTTTTGTAGATGCTGAGCACGCTCTTGATCCGGCGTACGCTGAGAAAATCGGTGTCGATATTGACGATCTACTCGTGTCTCAGCCAGATACTGGAGAGCAAGCACTGGAAATTACCGATATGTTGGTGCGTTCCGGTGCGGTTGATCTGGTGGTTGTCGACTCAGTTGCGGCCCTTACACCCAAGGCGGAGATCGACGGTGAAATGGGTGACCACCATGTGGGTTTACAAGCTCGATTAATGTCCCAGGCGCTACGCAAAATAACCGGTAATATCAGTCGTTCAAATTGCACAGTTATTTTTATCAATCAGATTCGAATGAAAATTGGTGTGATGTTTGGAAGCCCTGAAACCACAACCGGTGGTAATGCGCTTAAATTCTATTCTTCGGTTCGACTGGATATCCGTCGCATAGGTGCAGTGAAGCAGGGTGACGAAATTATAGGTAATGAAACCCGTGTTAAAGTGGTGAAAAACAAAGTTTCCCCACCTTTTAAACAAACCGAGTTTCAGATCATCTATGGCAAAGGAATTAATCAATTAGGTGAATTGATTGATCTTGGCGTAAAGCATGACATGGTCGAAAAATCTGGTGCCTGGTATAGCTATGGCAGCGATCGTATCGGGCAGGGCAAAGCTAATGCCACTAAATTTTTGGAAGAAAATCCAGAGATTGCTGATGAGCTGATGGGCCGAGTCCGCGCGCTGTTGTTGCCTGATTCGTTGCCCGCACAGCCACTGGACTCAGTGGAATCTGGAACCTGATTTTATTGGGTTGATGCATATAAAGTGCGCTGTAAAGTTGTCGATCACAGCGCACTGTGTAGCGGACTTTTATTGCTTCGCAGATATAACCACTCACAACAGCTAAATTTTAGCGATCATTCGACTGCTCAAAAATCCCCCGTAGGGTTTCAATTCGTTCACGGTTAACCCCCATATCAGAGTGCCCAAGCCGGGATGCCGATCTCAATTCTATGCGCTTGCCTTCTCTGTCAAAAAGAAACTCAACGTCATCGATGTAGCGCATGATACGGCTGGTGAATTCCGCGTGAATATAGCGTTCATTTTTTGTGATAATTTTGTTACCCGGCATTTGTGTAATGGCGTCTAGTAATTTTTTGTAGGCTGCGGGAAATTCGCTCTGATAACTGAGTGCATCAATGAAATGTTGTTCATCGTAGTTATGGCTCACGACGCAGTTAGGTTTGTCGGGGCACGGGCTTAGCTTTCCGTTGGTGATGCCAAGTGTATCTGGCATATTTCCACCGCAGCCGGTGAGCATAGTTGCCAAACCTATCGTGAGGCTCAGCAGCGTTAGTTTGATTCGCTTTGGGTAATGCATAAAATGACCTTTTTTATCATTTAAAATTAAGGGTGAAAAGCAGTGACTGTGCAAGTATCTGAATTGAATATATATCCGATCAAATCGGCAGGTCAAATCAGTGTTGCGAGCACACAGTTGGATCGGTTCGGTTTAAGTAACGATCGTCGATGGATGGTGGTCGACCCTGAAGGTAAGTTTATTACTCAACGGCAAACACCTCGGATGTCATTGCTTCGGGTCACGCTCTCAGGCGAAAATTTAGAATTGTCTGCACCGTGGATGTTGCCCCTGAGTATCCCTGCATTTCCGACACGCGGTTTGATTAAGCGAGTCACGGTGTGGAAGGACCAATGTAACGCAATAGATATAGGAAATAGGGTTGCTCAGTGGATGAGTCGGTTTTTGAGTCGTCCCTGTCGGCTTGTCTATATGCCCGAAACTACCAATCGGCCGGTGGATCCAGATTTTGGAGATGTAAAGGATATCGTTTCCTTTGCCGATGGTTTTCCAGTTCTTTTGATTTCAGAGGCTTCATTGGCGCAGTTGAGTGCCCGATTAAATAGACCGGTAGCAATGAGCCGGTTTCGGCCGAATATTGTCGTTTCGGGATGTGAGGCCTTTGCAGAGGATAGTTGGAATTCAATTCAGATTAACGGCGTGGATTTTCGTGTCGCTAAACCCTGCGCCCGCTGCTCAATGCCAACGATTGACCAGGATAGCGGTCAGGTAGATCGTGAGGTTATGACTCAGTTAGCAGAATTTAGGAGAGCGGCAGACGGGAAGATCTATCTGGGCCAAAATCTGATCAACCAAGGCGATGGTTTAGTTCATGTTGCGGATGAGGTTCTGATAACGGGCTAGAAAGGGCCGCTTAGAACAGTTCGATCTCGTCGTCAGTACCATCATTTTCGGGTTTGTTATTAAAATGGTGGCGATAAATTTCCAGTGCTTCAGTGATCGAGGCACCCATCATGATATGTTCAAACATAATACGTTCCTCTTCCATGGTGTGACTATTTTTTATCCCTTCTTGGAGTTGATGCCAGGCATTAGGGTTATATAGTTTTGTGGGATCTTTTATTAAATAACCGAGGTCAATTAAGCTGTCGGCGACGTGTTCGAGCCGTTGATTTAGTCGGTCATTCGATTGAAGAGAAACTACACTTTTCTGGATTTGTTGCTCGATTTGATCAAATTCTTCGCTGGTGTGATTGTCCTGTAGATAGGATGATCGTATCTTTTTTAAATTTGAGGAAATTTCGGTGACGGCGGTGCTGAGCCTCTCTGCAGATTCATTGCTTTCGCTCATTGAAGCTTTGATCTGCACGACAGCTAAGGCAACCATGGTTAAGGTTTCCCGTATTTGGCTCCAGTCAAGATCTGGACGTTCTGAAGTAGATGCCTTCATTTTGCTTGGTGGTAACCTTGTGTGATATTTGGCCGGAAAGCTTATATACAGGAAGATTAGCTTAGGTGATTGGTTTTGCCAGTGAGCAGATAAAGAAAAAGCGAACCCTGGATTATTTAGTAAAGACTAAATAATCCAGGGTTCGCTTTTGTGTTATTTTTTGCGGTTGTTATCTCAGTCGCTTTTTAATCTGAACGCCCGGATATCGCAGCTTGCGCCATGAAGAACCGCATTTGCGGTGGAGCCCAGTAGCAGTGCGAAACCGTGTCGGCCATGACTGCCAATCACAACGAGGTCAACTTCCTGTTTTTTGGATAATTTGTGAATTTCTACTTCAGGGCGTCCATAAACGATATGTTGCCGTTCTTTTGGAATATCAAGGGTTGCGGCAAGGGCTGCCAGTTTAAGTTTGGCCTGCTGCTCGATCTCTTCCTGTATGCTAGTCAGGTCCATGGGTATATCACCGCCATAGGCATAGCTAAGTGGTTCAATTGCATGCACCAGGCTCAAAGTGGACCCCTGAGGTTGAGCAATATCGGAGGCTCTGGCAACCACCTGCTTGCCCTCGTCGGTAAGGTCAACTGCGACCAAAATATGTTTGTACTTGCCCATACTCCCTAACTCCCGTTAGCAAATTTGAAATTTAAAGATAAACTGAAATCATTCTCTCATGTAAATTTGAAGTGCGAAAGCATTAATTGTTCTACAGCTGATGAAGCTCAAATCGTGATGGAGTAACAAAAAACTGTGATGTCTGGATCTGTAGTTCTAATTAGGTAAATCGTGTTTTAAGGGCCGGTGTTGCGCCTGTTCAGAATAGATTTTTGGGTGGTCATGGATGTTTGAATATTGGTATTTCTACGCTGAGACCAAGTGAGGTATATGAGAGATACAATAAGTTAGCTAGCTATATAAGCTTGACCAAAACCGCGGTTCGCTATATATATGTCGACCTTTTCCATATTTTATATTGGTATTGCAGTGCTTGTGTGGCATTTTCAGCGCTTTATAACGCCTGTAATCCTTAACGTGATAAATTTTTCAGGATCCATTAGCAAAGCATGACCAAGTCACTAGTTATCGTCGAGTCACCGGCAAAAGCGAAAACGATCAATAAATATCTAGGGAAAGACTTTATTGTTAAATCCAGTGTCGGACATATTCGAGACCTCCCCACCAGTGGTAGCGCCAAGCCCGTGGATGCCAAAGCACGGGCGGCAGAAGCGGCAAAAACTCGCAAAATGTCTGATAAGAAAAAAGAGACCTACAAGAAAAATAAGGCCAAGCTTCAGCTTATTAAGAGAATGGGTGTGGACCCGGAAAACGATTGGGCTGCTCAGTATCAGGTACTACCGGGTAAGGAAAAAGTTGTCTCGGATTTGCGGTTAGCAGCAAGTAAGGTCGATGCTATATACCTCGCGACTGATTTGGATAGGGAAGGGGAGGCCATTGCCTGGCACCTGCAGGAAGAGATTGGCGGTGATCTGAGTCAATACAAACGAGTGGTGTTTAACGAGATTACCGAAAAAGCGATTCAGGAAGCCTTTGAAAAACCCGTTACGCTCAATATTGATCGTGTAAATGCACAACAGGCCCGGCGTTTTTTAGATCGTGTGGTTGGATTTATGGTCTCGCCGTTACTGTGGGCCAAGGTTGCACGGGGCCTTTCTGCTGGCCGGGTGCAGTCGGTTGCGGTAAAGCTGATTGTTGAGCGTGAGCGTGAAATACGAGCCTTTATCCCGGAGGAGTATTGGGAGTTATTCGCAGATTTAGCGACTCAAACCCCGGAGGTTTGCCGGTTTCAGGTCAGTAAATATCAGGGTGCTGCGTTTAGACCCACCAACGAAAAACAGATTGAAGAGGTGTTGCTAAAACTGCGCAGCGAACAGTATCGAATCAGTGCTCGAGATGATCGTAAGACACAATCACGCCCATCTGCGCCCTATATCACATCGACACTGCAGCAAGCGGCCAGCACACGACTCGGTTTTGGTGTCAAGAAAACCATGACCCTCGCCCAAAAGCTCTATGAGGCTGGGCACATAACCTATATGCGTACAGACTCCACGAGTCTGAGTACCGAAGCTGTCGACAGTTGTAGAGAGTATATTCTCGATAATTTTGGTAAACGCTATTTGCCGGAACAATCGATCAAATACTCCAGCAAAGAAGATGCTCAAGAGGCTCATGAAGCGATTCGACCTTCCAGTGTGAGTGCTACACCAACACGAATCGTTGGTCTTGAACGGGATGTTGAAAGACTTTACACACTGATCTGGAATCAGTTTGTAGCCTGCCAAATGACTCCAGCAGAGTTCACCAATACCACGGTTACCGTTACTGCTGGTGACTACGAATTGAAAACGAAGGGTCGTATTATCCGTTTTGATGGTTACCTGAAAGTACAGACTTCTAAAGCTAACGATAATGTCATTCTGCCTGATATGAAGGTGGGTGATATGCTTGACTTAAACCAGCTTGAACCAAAGCAACACTTTACCAAACCGCCGGCTCGATTTTCTGAAGCGGGCCTGGTCAAGGAGCTCGAAAAGCAAGGAATTGGCAGACCTTCAACCTATGCTTCGATTATCTCAACGATTCAGGATCGTGGTTACGTATCCCTGAAAAATAAACGTTTTCACGCTGAAAAAATGGGAGATATCATCACCGATCGCCTATCGGAAAGTTTTAGCGAGCTTATGGATTATGGATTCACAGCTAATCTTGAAAAATCCCTTGATAGTATCGCTGATGGTGATCAGGACTGGAAAGAGGTTTTAAATCACTTCTACAGTGATTTCAGCAATCGGCTACAGATAGCTTCCGATGCCGAGGGCGGTATGCGCCCGAATGTACCGGTTGAAACTGATATTGCTTGCCCCGCTTGTGGACGTAATATGCAGATTCGTACCGCCGGCACGGGTGTATTCCTGGGTTGTTCTGGTTACGCCTTACCCCCCAAGGAGCGTTGCAAGCAGACGATTAACCTCACCGAAGGTGAGGAGGCGATCTCAGAGGGTGAAGATGACGAGGCGGAATCTCGATTACTGATCTCAAAACATCGCTGCAAATTCTGTAATAGTGCGATGGATCAGTACTTGATTGATGAGAACCGTAAGCTGCATGTTTGCGGTAATAGCCCTGATTGCCTTGGATATGAGGTTGAAAGCGGCCAGTTCAGGATCAAAGGTTACGATGGCCCAATTATCGAATGCGATAAGTGTGGTCAGGATATGGAGCTTCGTACCGGCCGTTTTGGCAAGTATTTCGGATGTACCAATGATACCTGTAAAAATACCCGAAAGTTACTGAGAAGCGGTGAAGCCGCGCCACCAAAAATGGACCCCATTGATATGCCAGAACTCGCCTGTCTGAAGGTTGAAGATCACTATGTGTTGCGTGATGGCGCTTCCGGCATGTTTCTGGCTGCCAGCAAATTCCCGAAAAATCGTGAGACTCGAGCACCTTGTGTGGACGAAATTTTACCGGTTAAAGACCAATTGGATGTGAAATACAACTTTTTGTTATCAGCACCATTAAAGGATCCTGAAGGCAATCGCACCATTGTTCGTTTTAGTCGTAAGACGAAAGAGCAATACGTAATGACAGAAATTGAGGGTAAAGCAACCGGTTGGCGCGCGTTTTATCGAGATGGAAAATGGGTCGAGGAGTTGGCTAAAAAACCTAAGCCGAAAACGGCGTCGAAAGCAAAATCAAAGACTAAACCAAAGTCCAAATGAGATTACTGTTTGTGTGTAACGGATTGCGGTGATGAGAGCGAGCATGCTATGAGTTATCGGTATAACGCCCGAGTAGGGCAAAAATTGAGTTATGCACGTTTTTTTCAGGCTCAAATTGAAACGCTTGAGCCTGAACGGCCCAACGCTGATGTCACCCAGCGTGCTGCGTTTCAGGACGCAATGATCTTTGAGCTAGTGAATACTCTCAGGGCATTTTTAAGTGAAGTTGCCGATAATTATGGGATCGACCCCGCCTGCTCAGATGCAAAAACACTTGCTTCAGAGCTTGCTCTCCAAGGTATAGTTTCCCCAGAAGTAGAGGAGATATTACTATCCCTGAGTGGTGATGGTTGGATATCTGCACTTATGGCTCGGTACAGTGAGAATTGCTCAGGAACTGTATCTGCACAGCCTAAAGAAAGTAGCATTCAGCCTCTGCATTTTGTGCAGAATAGTCAAGCCCACAGGCAGCCCGATACCGGAGGTTGGCTTAGTCAGCTCACGGAGTTGATTGATCGACACAGAGAAGGGCTTGTAGAATGGTAGCGGTGTAGCTAGTAGTGGAAGACAGATAAATAGCTAAAAACCAGGGGTTAGGGGCTTATTATTCTGGCAAACAAGTTTAATGTTACATTATTTGACGTGATGGCCCTCACTGTTGGATGTCTAAATACCCTTTGGTATACTCCAGTAAGGCTTTTCAGTATTTGTGACCTCTCGATAGAGAGGCAGGTAAAGTAAATGAGTACATCCGTGTATGAGATTGTGGAACTAGGGGATGGTGAAGTTGCGCTAAGGAGGACCGATAAGGGCGAAGATCCAATGGTGATTAAAATTCAATTTTCTAAACCTCTTATGAAAGTTCTCGAAGGGGCATATCCTTTAGTTGCGAAAGAGATGATGCAAAAAGGCATCAAAATGATTGGAGAGATCGTAGGGGAGAACCCTGTGGCTGAAGACGGCCAGAGCGCCGTCCTTCACTAGACTAGCTTTCAGCAAGTAACAATGGCGTACCCGTTGTGTTGTTCCTAACACGACATATATGGTTATGAAAAGCAGGCTACTGCCCGCTAAAAAACTAAGGAAACAAGCTTCATCCCTTTATGGCTGGCTCGTATTATTGACCTGCTGGATCGTTTATTCTCCCCTGTTACAACCCGTTTCTGATTGACCCGATTACTCTACCTTTTATCTCCCATTTTTGTTGTTTGATATCGATTTCAATCTCTGGGGTTCTTTTTTCACCAGTTGAAAGTTTGAGCAGGTATTTGCTGCGGGTCTTTTTGAGTATTCCTAGTCGAAAACTGCCATCTAGCTCACCGATAACCAGATCTTGACTAGCTGCCTTGTTTGATTTTGTAACCGCGAGAAGGTCACCTTTATTTAGATTTAAATCAGCGAATGACTGGTTTTCGAGCTGGACGAGGCAATCTGCTTTTGGGCTAAAAAAGCGCGGATTAATTTCACAGTGGCCAATACAAGCAGGCCCGGTTGTTGAATTTCTTTTTAAGCTATAAACCGGTAGCCCAGCATCTTCGTTTACGCGAATTCCTCTGGATGTACCAGGTATAATCTCAATGACGCCTTTCTTTTGTAGTGACCGTAGGTGTTCTTCCGCCGCATTGGGTGATTTAAATCCAAATTCCTTTGCGATGTCTGCTCGGGTTGGTGGGTAACCGCTATCATCAATATATCTTTTAATCAGGTTGAAAACCTGTTCCTGCCGAGCGGTAAGGTTAGTCATATTTTAAATGCCACGTTGAGATACTAGGCAGCGATTCTAAATCATATATAGTGCAGCCAATAGCTGACAGCATAACAATTCAACTTCAATTGATTTAAGTCATTTGTGTTATGCGTAAAGGCGTAAAATTCCTCCGAAAAATTATGGGTCTAAAAAATAGGAAACTCTCGTGATATGAAAAGGATGCCGAACACACTGATTGGGTTATGCAGTTAACCTAGGTGTATAAGAGCCTAGGTTAGGTGAGTGTGTTCTATAGCCATGGAACGAACTGCCGGGCTACAATCTTCTGTGGTGCTGTAGCTCCTATTGTGATTATTCGGAGTTCGCACCTGTGCTCAGAGGGCCGGGTGGCATAGGCGCCTATGAGTGCTTCGGTATGGGAAAACCAGCCTTGTGCTTGGCAAAGCTGGTCGGAGCTATAGATTTTTTATATCAAAAACCACCAACTCGAAATGTACTAGTAATTTAGGACGTCATCCGTTCGAGCTCACCAGAGCTAATTAATGCTTCCAGATCAGAAAACCCTCCAACTAGGGTGCCTTTAACGAAAATCATTGGCAGGGTCATCCAACCACTCCACATTTTTAGCGCGCCGCGACGATTCCATTCTTTAAAGTAACTGCCGTACTCAAGGTATTTGTAGGGTTTTCCGGTTTCATCCAGAGCCCTACGGGCTTTTTTGCAGAAGGGGTTTTGTGCCATTCCAATCACGACGATATCATTATTGGCGACGGCGTTTACCGCTTCGGTAACGGTATCTTCATAGCCGCCGCCAACTTGGTCAGCAATTGCTGGACTCACGTTGTTTTGATCAAAAATCTGTCTTGTCATGCCTTTTCTCCATTTATTGTTATGCTATAGATGTACGAGTTTACAACTTAAACTGACATATATATTCAACTTTTTAAAACAGTTCTTTTGGACAGCAGATCCCTATGGGCCGATATCGCGCACCTGATCCACCTAAAGCACCTTATATCACGCCCGAAGGTTTTGAGCGACTAGTAGCGGAAGAGCAGGAAATTTGGCCGCGTCGTAATGAGGTGACCGTAGCGTTAAGCGCTGCAGCGGCTGAGGGTGATCGATCAGAGAATGCTGAATATATTTATCGCAAAAAAGAGCTTGCGTCGATTGACCGAAGAATACGCTATCTGCAGCGAAGAATTCCGGCGCTACAAATTGTTCGGCAGTTACCGGAAAATCGTCAGCAGGTTTTCTTTGGTGCCTGGGTGACTCTTCAAAGTGAGGAAGGCCAGGAAACGCTGTACCGAATTGTTGGGCCTGATGAGCTCGATCTACATAAGCAATATATCAGCATCGATTCTCCGCTAGCCAAAGCGCTTCTCAGAAAGCAGATAGAGGACGAGGTTGAGGTGAATACACCAGCGGGAAAATGCTACTACACGATTGTTGATGTGAGCTTCGAAATAGCCCAGGGTTAGCTTCTGCTGTCAGCTCAACAGCCCATTCACTCATTGAACAGTGGTATGTTCATCTGTAGCTAGCAGTTGCTCCTTTGTATTTTCTGCGTCGTCCAGGGCATCTTTGGATAGTAACGCAATCAACGTCCAGCCCGCCCCTATTTTAAGTCCGTTATCTTCAGTGAATGGATGCAAGCGCTGTTTGGGATCAATGGCCATCAGCAACACTGGACTGCTGCCATATAGTGCTTGATATTCATCCAGACCAAAGGATTCAGAGAGGGAGGTCACCTTTATTTCACCTCCTTGTCCTAGCATGCTGTTGAGTTTTTGTGAGGTCACGTCAGCACCAAAAAGCCGAGTAGTGCGATAGGTTCTAGAGATGCGGGTATGGCCAGACTCATCTTTTTCTTCAGCATTACGAAGGGTAAAAACCTGTTGTTTACTGAAGTCGTCAGCGAATTTAATGCAGGCGAGTGTATTGAGTGCGGGACGGCGAGACATGGCAAACACCGAGCCAATACCCACCAGATCAAGATAACGATCCGCATGGGCTGACATTGGGTTTCCATAGTAGGTATCTAGCCCATCCATGCGTGCCTGCTTGATGGCATCCCAACTGGCATCTGTGATTTTTACACGATAATCAAGGCTCTGAAGCGCAAGCCCCATCGCACGGGAGAACGCGTTTGCTCCGATGAGCAACACGCCCCGAGCTTCCTCTTCAGCAACCCCCAATATGCGTGCAATTGGTCTGGCCGAAATACTCTGTATTAGCACGGTAGTAATGATTACCAAAAAAGTCAGTGCCGAGATCATACTGGCGTTATCAAATCCGAGTTCCTGCAATCGAATGGCAAATAGCGCGGAAACCGCAGCTGCGACAATACCACGAGGCGCAATCCAGCTAATCAGCGCTTTTTCCTGCCATTTCAAGTCAGAGAATGCGCAAGCACACCATACAACAATAGGGCGAGCCAACATCACTACCGCTACCACTCCTGCACCTGTCCACCCTAAATTGCTAATCTGATTCAGATCCAGACGGGCCGCAAGCAGGATAAAGAGTACGGAGACGATCAGGATAGAGAGGCTTTCCTTAAAATTAAGAATTTCATGAATATCCACATCCTTGCTGTTGGCGAGCCAGATACCCATCACGGTAACCGCAAGCAATCCCGATTCTTCGGCAAAATGGTTACTCAAGGAAAAAATGAATACCACCGCAGCTAGCATCACCACATTCTGCAGATATTCTGGTATCCAATAACGTTTGAGCAGTGAAATCATCGACAGCCCACCGGCTGCGCCCATCACCAAACCACTCAGAAGATCCTTGCCGAATAGCAATAACGAATGACCTTGAGCGCTTGATACAATAAACTCAAATACCAATACGGCTAGCAACGCACCGATAGGGTCAATCAAAATACCTTCCCAGGAAAGAATATTGGATACGGCGGGCGTTGGTTTAACGATGCGCAGCAATGGGCTGACCACTGTGGGGCCTGTCACTACCACCAGGGCGCCAAACATGAGAGAAAGAACTGCTGAAAGATCGGTAATCCACCAACACCCAGCACTGATCAGCCCCCAACTCATTAGTGCGCCCCAGCTGACCAGACCGGTTACCACCCCGCCATGACCACTGATATCTGAAAATTTAAGGGTTAGCGCACCCTCAAACAGCACTATCGAAACCCCAATCGAGACGATTGGAAAAAGCAGATCACCAAACAGTGCATCAGGATCAAGTATTCCAGAAACTGGGCCGACAATAATCCCAAAGCAGAGCAAGAACAAAATCGACGGCAGCTTTAACCACCAGGCTAACCATTGCGCGCTGATGCCCAAAACCACAATTAAGGCTAATAGCAATCCAACTGAAACTTCCACTCGTATCTGTTCTCCGAATTCAACAGCTACTGATTAGAAGTAGCAACGCCGTGAATTCTATAGGGATGTTACATAGGGAGCCAGCGGCACAGCAGGAAACCTCTCGTCGGTCAGCGAGAGCTGGCTGTAAAGAAGATTTTTTTGTCGAATATAGCTACTATAAAAGCCATTCTCTGCTACACAATTATGGGGTTAATTAAGATGGTACCGCATAGCAATGCAATTGATCTGGACGCACCACCCTCGGAAGCTTGCTTACAGGCAACGCGTTATTTCGACTGCGACGAGCCAAGTGTGCAGGCATACGCAGCGAAGGTGGTTGGCAACTCGACCACCGATATTGAAAAAATCGTCAAACTTTATTACGCAGTCCGCGACGAGTTTCGTTACGACCCACGCCATTTTCTACTTACAAAAAAGCAGTTTTGCTGCCGCCAGGTTCTGCTGGATAAACGTGGGTTTTGTATGCCGAAAGCGGTATTACTATCGACGCTGGCGCGAACACAAGGCATCCCATCCGGCATTGGCTTTGCAGATGTTGTAAATCATTTGATGCCAGATTCCATGCTCGATGAAACCGGTGACAACAAGCCGATATTTCACGGGTATTCGGTTTTGTATGTGGATGGCAAATGGCTGAAAGCATCCCCGGCCTTTAACTTAACAATGTGTGAAAAGCTGGACACAAAACCACTGGAGTTTGATGGGAAGAGCCACGCTCTATTTCATGAGTACGACAACAAAAACCGCAAGCATATGGAATATATCAAGGATTATGGAGCGGTGACTGATTTCCCGTATGAAACGGTCTATTACGATGTGTTTGGTGAGAAGTACCCGGACGTATTTACGTTAAATAACGACGAGTAGAATTTTAAATCCAGGCAGTTATTGTAACGATTAAGGTGTAGATATCTCCCGCTGGTTCCCGAATGGCCAGCGGGGGATATCTGGTACTCAAATCAAACAGACTGGCGCGATTTATTTAGCTGCCTGCATCATTTTTAACGCCGCCCGATTTTCATCCAAAACTTTTTGTGTATCCTCTCTCGCTTCCAGCAGATCCATCATCCCATTTAAGCCAGGCACTTCAGCAACAATATCACGACCGTAGGTCACTTTAGTCGCGTTATTTGCAAGTTTAAAGGCATAAAGCGCAAAGACATCTGCGGCAGTTAAGGTATCACCAAATAGGTAAGGTGAAATAGTTACCAGCCGGTTCAGTGCAGGAATACCACGATCCAACATGGTTGCAGAGTTTTCTTTAGTCAGATCAGAAACTTCCCGGCCGAACAGAAAACCGATTAAATCATGGGCTGGGCTTTCAATATAAAGCTCTATGGTTTTAATGATTTGTTTGACCCGCGCACGCTCAAACGCATCGGCGGGGTACAAAGGTACCTCGGGGTAAGCTTCTTCAAGGTATTCAAGAATTACACTGGCCTCTGTCAAAATACCACTCTCTGTTTCGAGAAATGGAACCTTACCCATTGGGCTGAGCGCCAACATTTCAGGTTCCTGACTAGGTGGCGCAAACACTTCTTCGAACGCAATTCCTTTTATCAGCATTACATGTTTAACAATGTTGTAATAATTACTGATGGCAAAGCCGTGGAGTTTTAACATATCTGACCTTTGTTATATTTATTAATTAATATCAAAAAATAGATTGGTTTATTAGTGTTTAAATTCAGGATGGTTGAAACATCAGGCCCGGGAAATAAATTTACCATTGGAGGTATGGATTCGTACTACTTCACCCGGTTCAAGATATTCCGGAACCTGTACTTCAAGCCCTGTTACCAGCTGTGCAGGTTTGGTTCGGCCTGTCGCTGTAGCGCCTTTTATGCCCGGCGCAGTTTCCATAATTTCCAGCTCGATGGTTTGAGGCAATTCGATGCCTAATACGTTTCCATCCATTATTAAAGCGATAATACCTTGCTGTCCTTCAACCAGGTATTCTAGCAGCCCTTCAAGATCTTCCGCATTAATATTGTATTGGCTGTAGTCATCCAGGTTCATAAAACTGTATTCGTCACCGTCTTTGTAACTGTATTGCACCTGAACACGCTGACAATCCGCTTCCTTCAGAAAATCATCACTTTTAAATGACTCATCCAGTTTTTGGCCGGTTTTAAGGTTGTTAAAACGAATTTTATAGAGCGTAGATGCGCCACGGGATGATGGGCTTTTTGCATCTAAATGTTTGACGATATGTGGTGCATCATTGATCTCTACAATCATCCCACGTTTTAATTCATTGGCTTTAGGCATCTGTATTTCTTATCCGTTTTGATCGGCGTTAAAGAACCGTGTTACCCACAAACAGTAGACACCCTATATAGTTAGATAACCTATATGGA
>JARGPR010000015.1:0-8222 GCA_029210125.1 Pseudomonadales bacterium
AAAATGACGGCTACGGCCGCATAGTTAGAGTGTCTACTTTTCGTGGGGAACACCATATCTCAAAATCATCAAAGGGCCTGTACTTATCACTCAAATATTCATTGCTATCATTAATAAGCTTGTTTACAAACTTGAGTTTGAACTTGTTAACCGCATCATTTGGGTTCTTTTTCGAGAGTAGCGATATCTCTTCATAGACACTTATTAACTGCCCTGATAATTTCTCAAAAACATCCACATCGTTTTTATTCATATTTTATCCTTATGAGGGGCACCTTCGCCTAAATTCAATATACTTCTTTTTGAGAACCTCGATTGGAGCCCGCTGTTTACTCTCATAAACATCAACCATTAACTTAAGGTCTTCATCTGTAATGGCAATAATACATTTTCGTTGTGAAGACCATAGATCAATAGTGTTTTGGAACATGGCTTTTGGAAGCGGGTTTCTAGTTAGAAATATCCCAAATCGACCAATTCCACCTTGAAGATATCTGTTTAGTTGATTGATATGATCCCTTTCAATTTTATTAACATTCTTCATTTCAACTACTAGTTGACGATTATCATAATCTGTAAAAATTTCATCTAGAAAATCAATGTCGCGATTATTGTAGAATATTAAATCTCTTATATGGCGCCCAGATTCTGTTCTGCTTTGCGTCTGAGCAAAGTCTAAATGTGGGTAAAATAGGGATGCCATTAGATCAGCCGAAAGGTCTTCATATTTCATGTCGGCACCATCTTCCTTTCCGCTATCAAGCCTCAGTATTTCGGCTAGCTTTCTTTTTGCAGAAAGGATTGGTATTTGGCTAAACAATGGATCGTTCTTACAATCTGTTGACGACTTAATCTTATACTCTAAATAGTCCTCAACAACTCCGTAATTTCCCCTATTAAAATTAAGAACTTTAACTCTTTCGATAGGCTCATTCGGATTAAATACCTCATCCCTAGGGCAGTGCGACTGAAAATAGTCTTCGTAGTTAATCCAAGGGTTAAATCTTAGCCACCTTTTCGGAGTGAAAATTATTGGTTCATTAGAAACGGGGTTGACAGGTAAATAGGCCTTTTGATTTATGTCTAATTTGTTTTTTTGGTAGTTATAAACGGAATCTAAAATCACCCCTTCCATAGGGGTGCCGGTTATTTCACATTGCTCAGTGGTATAGTCAATCAAAAATGATTTTATGTAGTTGCAAGAGAAATCGCTGATTCGGTCTTTAGAAATCCCCTTAATATACAACTGTATTATTTCAAAGTGTGTAAATCCAAATTGACTATATTCAGGTATATCGCTAAATAGGTTAAGGATTTCTAAGGCTTGCTTTTTACCTATTTTTACCCCTTTCCTTGTTTTTGATACGCCCAGACCAACTTCGCTGCATTCAGATAAATTAATTAAAACCTCAATAGCTTGGTCTGGTTTTCCTTTCTTACTTAAGAAATTCAGATGATTGAAAGAATTGGTTATCGCAGTATGCAAAGCTTGATCTTGCTGCGAGGGAGAGCTCCAAAGAAGAAATGGGTCAACATACAGCGGTATGTCTTCATCAAAGAACTGAATTGCAAAATCGAGCTCAGCTTGGCCTTTATGTAATCCATGATGGTCTGTAAGTCTTGGTCTTATCAATTCCACAGTTTCCTCAATTCGCGCTTCACCTAATCGCGTTAACAAGCGGAACCCATTTTCCACGTATTAGTTACACATAGGTGAATAGGTTTTCCATCTATTACGATATTAACACAGCAAACATGGATAACGGGCGCGCAAGCGCTTTTGCAGCAAATCATGTATCTCGACTATTTTCTATGGTCACTTTCTCTTGGGTTCGCTCTGAAGCTACTAACGATTTCTGAGCAGTTCTTGTTATTGCCCAGATTCTATCCCACAAATACTAAAAAGCCCCATCGATATAAAACCGATGGGGCTTTTTAGTTGTATTTCTGATCGTCTAGCTACGGCGTGGCAATATGCCCTTCCGCAACCAATACCGCTTCACCGCCAATTCGTACGGTGAGTGGCGCGCCTTTTTTATGATCCATCTCTAAGTTCAGTACACTGCGGCGGCTTTGGTCATCGCCCCGGTCTACCGCAAAGGTATGGGTGCCTTCCTGGGTATGTTCGAAGGAGGTCAGGTAGCTGGCAAATGCAGGCATCGCGCTACCGACCGGTGGGTCTTCATGAATGCCAATGCTGGGGCCGAGCAGCCGGGCGTTAAAATTAGCATCCTGATGGGGGTTCTTTTCAGCGAACAGCAGGATCTCCTGGGCGGCGGTTTGTGGTGCGGTGGACTGGCTCCAGGAAGAATAATTGAAACGCGCATTACGAACGGTTTCGTAATTAAATACCGGTACGATTAGATAGGGGAAGCCACACGAAACCAGGCGGCTGGAGTATTTTTTGGTATCAATTGCTTTGCAGTCGATGGAGAGTAGTTCAGATAACTCCTGATCTGTTGGGGCAAAACGATCTATAACAGCGGAGACCTGCTGGCTAAACTGCACAAAGCTGGGTTGGCCGTTTTCGCTGGTTACGCTTACATCAATTGAGCCGATATTTTGTTCAAGAGTCAGTGGGTTGTGTCCATCGGTCAGTTGCAGTTCGCCGCAGCTCGCTAGCACATATGCGGTGGCGATGATCGGGTGACCGGCAAAATCGATTTCATTCTGGGGCGAAAATATTCGCACCTTAAAGTGACTTTTTTTAGCGCTATCGGGAACCACAAAAACAGTTTCAGAAAGGTTCAGTTCCCTTGCGAGTAACTGCATTTGCGAATCGCTAAGATTTTCTGCCTTTGGAAAAACGGCTATCTGGGCGCCGTTGAATTTTTCCTGGGTAAATACATCGGCAATGTAATAATGATTATTCAATTCTTTGGCCTCAATTAAACTCTGATTTCAACAGAGTTGTTATTAATCTGAATCTCATAGGTATTCAGTTTGACCTCTTCATCCTCGAGGCATTGGCCGCTTTTGAGGTCGAAGTGCTGTTTGTAAAGCGGTGATGCCACCATTGGTGCACCACCAATGTCGCCAATTAGCCCTCGGGATAGCACGTTGGCTTTACCGAAGGGATCCCAGTTATCCACTGCATAAACTTCGCCCAGTTTGGGCATATAAAAAATGGCGACCTGCTTGCCATCGACCAGTGCGCAAATGCCGGAGTTAGGTTGCAGGTCATCGGTACTACAGATTTTGGTCCAGTTGCTCATGTTAGATCTCTCCGGATGCGGCTGCGAGTGTGCGTTCTTCTTCGCGGGCGGGGCGGATCTGGCCGCGCTCCTGCACAAACACTACGTTGGTATCGGCATCATCGCTATTCACAAAATGGCGGAAGCGTTTTAGCTTGTTCTCATCTTCAATGGTGGTTTTCCATTCGCACTGATAGGTGTCTACGACGTGAGTCATCTGCTCTTCGAGTTGTGCGCAGATGCCGAGGCGGTCATCCATAATAACGGATTTAAGATAATCGAGGCCGCCTTCCATATTTTCCATCCACACCGAGGTACGTTGCAGACGCTCTGCGGTGCGTACATAGAAAATCAGGATTTGATCGATATAACGGATCAGGGTTTCTTTATCGAGATCGGTTGCAAACAGGTCGGCGTGGCGAGGTTTCATGCCGCCATTACCGCACACATAAAGGTTCCAGCCATTTTCAGTGGCGATTACGCCGATATCTTTACCCTGTGCTTCTGCACATTCACGGGTACAACCGGAGACTCCAAATTTGATTTTGTGCGGTGCGCGTAAACCTTTGTAGCGGTTTTCCAGTTCGATCGCCAGCCCAACACTGTCGTCGACTCCAAACCGACACCAGGTGCTACCGACGCAGGATTTAACCGTACGCAGTGATTTACCGTAGGCGTGTCCGCTTTCGAATCCGGCATCCACCAGATCTTTCCAGATTAGTGGTAGTTCTTCCATTCGCGCGCCGAAAAAGTCGACCCGCTGACCACCGGTAATTTTGGTGTAAAGATTATATTTGTTGCCAACCTGGCCCAGGCTGATTAGATCATCCGGTGTTAACTCACCACCCGCAATTCGTGGCACCACAGAGTAAGTGCCATCCTTCTGCATGTTCGCGAGGAAGGTATCGTTGGTGTCCTGAAGCGAAAGATGAGATTGCTCAAGGATGTGATCATTCCAGTAGGAGGCCAGAATTGAGCCCACCGCTGGTTTACAGATTTCACACCCGCTACCGCTGCCATGTTTGTCCAGCAGCTCGTCGAAGCTTTTGATCTGCTCAACAATCACCAGATTATAGATATCCTGGCGGGTGTAGGGGAAGTGTGGGCAGATATCGGTATTCACTTCGATACCGAGTTTGGTCAGTTCACAATCCAGTACAGATTTGAGTAACGCCGAGCAACCTCCGCAACCCGTAGATGCGCCGGTGCAATCTTTCAGCGCTGCGACCGTCGTGTTGCCATCTTCTATGGCAGTGCAGATTTGTCCTTTGGTGACATCGTAGCAGGAACAGATTTGAGCAGAAGCGGGTAACGCATCTGGGCCAAGGCCAACGGATTCGTCGGATCGGCCAGGCAGGATCAGTGAATCCGGGTGCTCCGGTAGATCAATTTCGTTCAGTTTGTACTGAAGCAGGGTAGCGTACCCGGCTGCGTCACCAACCAGAACCGCACCGAGCAGTTTCTTTTTGTCAGGGCTGACTACCAGTCGCTTGTAGATCTCTTCCGCATCATCCTGGTAGGCGTAAACCAGAGCGCCTTCGGTTTGGGCCTGAGCGTCACCGATACTGGCGACATCCACGCCCATCAATTTAAGCTTGGTGCTCATGTCTGCGCCGGTGAAGCTCATCTCACCTTTTGACAGCTGGTCTGCAACAATACGGGCCATCTGGAATCCGGGGGCTACCAGTCCGTAGATGCGACCTTCCCAAAGAGCGCATTCACCAATTGCGTAGATATCCGGATCGGATGTCTGGCAGTTGTTGTTGATAGTGATACCACCGCGGGGGCCGGTTTCCAGTCCGCAATCGCGGGCAATATCGTCCCGGGGGCGGATGCCAGCGGAGAACAACACGATATCGGTTTCCAGCTCTTCGCCATCGGCAAAGGACATTTTGTGGAAGCGATCATCGCCGTCGCTAATATTGCTGGTATTTTTGTTGAGATGTACCGATACGCCAAGATCTTCGATCTTGCGTCGTAACATGGCTCCGCCGCCGTCATCCAGCTGCACCGCCATCAGACGCGGTGCGAACTCAACGACGTGGGTTTCAAGGTTCAGATCTTTCAGCGCTTTTGCCGCTTCCAGCCCCAGCAGACCACCACCGACTACCGCACCTACTTTGGCGTCTTTGGCGGAGGCTTTGATTTTTTCGAGGTCTTCGATGGTGCGATAGACCAGACAGTTATCACGTTCGTGACCGGGTACCGGGGGTACAAACGGATAGGAGCCGGTTGCCAGTACGATTTTATCGTAGGAGATGGTGACGCCTTTTTCCGAGGTTACCGTTTTATTTTCACGATCAATCGTGGCGGCACGGTCACCCAAATGCAGCTGTATGTCGTTGTTTTCAAAGAAACCTTCATCCGCCATCGATAGGTCTTCGGCGGTTTTACCCGAGAAAAATGCCGAGAGTTGAACACGATCATAGGCTACACGCGGTTCTTCGCAGAACGTTACGATATTAAATTGATCCCTCGCTTCGCTTTTAACAAAGCTTTCCAGGAAGGTGTGCCCAACCATGCCGTTGCCGATGACTACCAGCGTCTGCTTGTTATTCATTTGTATCCTCAAAATGGCGCTAATATGCCAGATAAAATATTGACTGATTCCGTCAATGCAAAAACTATGCCTGTGAAGTGGCTTGATAGATAACGACTTTAACTGTGGTTTTCATGCTCTCGCCCGGTTCGCTATCTTGCAAGACAGGCTTGTATTGAGAGGCTGTAGCGCTACGAGCGATTTATATGGAGTTTTGGGGTATTTGGGGTGAGTCGCGCCAAAGTCGTGCTTGGGTATTTTGACTGCGCTAAAATTGTGCGGTGCTGTGAATGTGGTTGCGAGCAGCCCTGAGAATTAAAGCGATGTGACGAGGGCCTTTTGGGCGGGTCTTTTTGTGGCGGGTTGGTTGTGACGGGTGGGGTTAACTGAGGCTCGGGCGCTGACCCGCTATAAACCAGGGCGTTGGGTTTATAGCGGTATGGTCGCGGTCTGACGCTTAGTTGGTGCTGGATTAATCCTGAGGCTTTTTATTTTTCTTCATCTTTAGTTTGCCCTTTGATCGATCACCGTGGCTGCCGTCATTTAGTTTCGAAATCTTCAGCTGCTGGCCGGTAACCCAGACCTTTTTTAGATCGCGGAAAATATCCCTGGGCATACCTTCGGGCAGATCTACGGTGCTGTGATCATCAAGAATATTGATGCGACCAATATGTTGGCCATCAATGCCTGCTTCGTTGGCGATTGCGCCGACGATATCCGCTGGCCGCACTTCGTGCATCGAACCTACTTCAATGCGGAAGCGCTCCATGCCCTCTTCCGGCTCACGCATACGTGGTGGGCGGGTAGGTCTCGCATCATCGGATTTGCGCTCTCGTCGAGGTGCTTCATCACGTGAGCGGTTATCGCGGGAATCAGGGCGTTGGCCTCTGCTGTCCCTGTTTCGGTCTTGTGCTTCACGTTTGTCTCTTTTCGCTGTTTTACGTTCGGAACGAGGTTGATCCTTCAGCAGTAGCGGAGTATTACCCTGGGCCATTTTGGCCAGTGCTGCGGCGATTTCAATAGCTGGAATGTTGTGCTCCTGCTCGTATTGCGATGCCAGCTGGTGGAAGAAGCTCAGATCCTCCGCCGCAAGTGTGTCGGTTATGCGTTGTTTGAACTCGGCAATACGCTTGTCGTTGATCACCTCTGTGGAGGGCAACTCCATTAGCTCGATCTTCTGTTTGGTAGCGCGTTCTATATTGTGCAGCATGCGCTTTTCGCGGGGCGCTAAAAACAGAATGGCATCACCGGTACGGCCAGCCCGGCCGGTTCGGCCAATACGGTGTACATAGGATTCGGTATCGTAGGGCACGTCAAAGTTAATCACGTGACTGATCCGCTCAACATCCAGTCCACGGGCTGCAACGTCGGTAGCGATTACAATATCCAGTTTGCCGCGTTTGAGGTTTTCAACAGTGCGTTCGCGCTGCTTCTGCTGAATGTCGCCATTCAATGCTGCTGCGGCGTACCCGCGGGCTTGCAGTTTTTCTGCAAGTTCGGTGGTGGAAATTTTGGTACGTACAAATATGATCACGCCTTCAAAGGTTTCTGCTTCTAGAATACGGGTCAGGGCATCGAGTTTGTGCAGACCGCTAACCATCCAGTAGCGCTGACGAATGGTATCAGCTGTGGATGTTTTGGTTTTAATGCGGATCTCTTTTGGCGACTTCAGGTGTTGCTGAGCAATACGGCGGATCACCGATGGCATGGTGGCGGAAAACAGGGCAGTTTGGCGCTCATCCGGAGTCTGTTCCAGAATCCACTCAACATCGTCGATGAAGCCCATTCGTAGCATCTCATCGGCTTCGTCCAGTACCAGGCACTTGAGCTCGCTAAGGTCGAGTGTGCCGCGCCGCATATGGTCCATCACTCGACCGGGGGTGCCGACTACAACATGTACACCGCGAGCTAGTTGCTTAAGTTGGGTGCGATAATCCTGGCCGCCATAAATGGGCAGTACGTGTAGGCCTTTCATGCGGGACGCATAGCGCTGGAATGCTTCAGCGACCTGAATCGCTAGTTCGCGGGTCGGTGCCAGCACCATAATTTGGGGTTTTTTCTGTTTGAGGTCGATGCGAGAAAGCATCGGCAACGCAAATGCGGCTGTTTTGCCAGTCCCGGTTTGTGCCTGTCCTAGCACGTCCTTTCCTTCTAAAATAAGCGGGATCGCTTCGGCCTGAATAGGGGATGGCGTTTCGTAGCCAAGTTCTTCCAATACTTTTAACAGGGGATCGATCAGGTCGAGGTCATGGAAGCTGACCGCTGGAGATTCTTCAATAGACATTTTGGGGGTACCGGCTGTGGGGCGCGAAGCGAGCCGGAATCACCGACTGAATAATGGAGCACCCGAGGGATGGAGATTTTTCTGAGCCGGCCATTATAACTGGGTTTGATCTATTTTAATATAGCGCCTAATAAATAATTACAAAGCTACACAAAGCTACACAAAGCTACACAAAGCTACACAAAGCTACACAAAGCTACACAAA
>JARGPR010000015.1:8322-52870 GCA_029210125.1 Pseudomonadales bacterium
ACACAGAACTACACAGAACTACACAGAACTACACAGAACTACACAGAACTACACAGAACTACACAAAGCTACGGCAAACAGGTAATGAGTTATGCAGATATGGATTGATGGGGACGCCTGTCCAAATGTGATTAAGGCGATTCTATTTAAGGCCGCTGAGCGCGAAAAAATCCCTCTCACATTGGTGGCGAATCAGTTTATTCAGACTCCGCCTTCCCCCTATATAAAGTCGGTACAGGTGCCCGCGGGTTTCGATGTGGCGGATGATCATATTGTTCAGCAGATGCACGCCGGTGATTTAGTCATTACTGCGGACATTCCGTTGGCGGCTGAGGTGATTGAAAAGCAGGGTCACGCACTGAATCCCCGTGGCGAATTTTATTCGAAAGAAAATATCCGTCAGCGTCTGGCGATGCGGGATTTAATGGAGGAGCTACGGGGGGCAGGGCAGGTTACCGGTGGCCCGGCGACCATGTCCCAGGCCGATCGACGGGAGTTTGCCAATAAGCTGGATCGGTTTCTGGCGCGTAACCGATAGCGCCGACTGCAGCCTGCCGGGTCGTTATCGCGTTAAAAACCTGCGTTTGGCTTCGAACCCGATATCACTCTGATCGACAAAAAAGCCATCGATACCCGCCGCAAGGAAAAGAGTAATCTCCTCAATCTGCCGTTCGCCCACCTTGCTGTTCTCCGTGCTGGCCTCCGCGCTGCCTTCAGGGTTCTGGAGGTTATTGGGCAAAAACTGGTTTTCAGCACGAAAGGTATAGGGGTGTACCTTAAGCCCAGCTTGGTGCGCATGTGTTACAAACTGAGTGGTGTATTCGGCTTTGATATTGCCCGCGGAATCCTTAGGAATAATGAAGTGATATTTCTCCGGTCCAACACCATTGGCATATTTGGCAATTTCATTAAGGCCGTTCTGGGTGGCCATATCATCGTACCGGGTGTCACCGCCAGCCATCACCACATCCTCGGGCTGACCCTCGTGACACAGCAGCTGAATCAACGGCAGGTCGGTTAGTTTGCGAATCGCCTTCAGGTTGCTGATCTCAAAAGATTGAATATAAATGGGTGCATCGGGGCCGTGGTAGCCGGCATCGTGAAGAATATCCACCAGCGTTTTTTCCATTGGTAACCCAATTTTCTGGAAGTGGCTGGGATGTTTGGTTTCCGGGTAGATGCCAATCTGCCTGCCCATCAACGGCTCATAACCCCTAACCAGTTGGATGATCTCTTCTAGTGTCGGTATCTCAAACAAACCATTGAAGCGCGTATTGTTGGGTCGAACCTCCGGTATCCGTTCAACCGCTCGCAATTGCTTGATCTCCTCGAGAGTAAAATCCTCGCTGAACCAGCCCCTTACCAGAACACCATCTACCTGTTTGGTCGTTTTGTAAGCGTTGAATTTCGGGTGATCAGATACGTCGGTAGTCAGGTCCAGGAAATTGTCATGCCGGGCAATTAAGTGGCCATCTTTGGTCATCACCAGATCAGGCTCAATAAAATCAGCTCCCTGATGGATCGCCATCGCATATGCCGCCAGGGTATGTTCTGGCATATAACCACTGGCACCCCGGTGCGCGATCACAATCGGCGCTTTAGGCGCAGCCATATTTCGGCCAAATTTATTTTTGGGCATAGCCTGATCTTAAATGGTGGTTGAAAAATGAAAGCTGGTTTTGGGTAATCCTTCACGCAGATAAAAACGATGCGCATCCACACGCTGCAGGCCGGAATCCAGATGCAGTTGGTCGCACTGCTGTTGCTTGGCATAATCCTTCAACCAGGCGAGCAATCGAGAGCCATATCCGTGGGATCTGTATCGCTGCGCGGTGACCAGATCATCGATATATAAAAACCGGCCCCAGGCCAGATTTTCACCGATACGAAAACCGCTGACAGCAGCAACGATGCCATCATCTTTAAGAAACGCTAATAAGTAGCCACTGGATTGCTGGTACCGAACTCGCGTTACAAACGTTTCCTTTTTTAAATGATCACGCAGTTCTTGCATGACGGGATAGCAGGCATCTATTTGTTGGTCGGTTTCTGCAATCTGAATTTTAAGAGGCATGATCTGTTTCTCCGGTCCCTTAACCGTCGTTTACTAATGGCGAGTTCTCATCCGCGACGCGCGCTATAAAAACAACGGACGCTGGAATATTGGTGGTGGGGTTTAACGGCTCCTGAAAGTCGACCAAATCTAATTGGTTTGAGGAGAAGAGCCTAAACCAGGACTCCAGGGTGCGAAAATACCAGGGTGCAGGGTCAGTTAAGGTAGGACTGAATCCATCCCAGCTTCCTGCCCGCCAGCCATCTACATATTGTTCAGAGCCGCAGCCAACAACCGGATGAATGGTCTGAATAATGAACGCGCCTTTGGTTGCCAATATTTTTCTAATATTACGGAAAACCAGCTCGACCGATTCCTGCCCCAGCAACGAAAAATTACAAACGACCGTATCATATTTATCGATCGCCTCCTTTTTGAAAAGCTCCTCGTAAGAGATGGCCGCATACCGGTCACTTGATGCGCGGTTGGCATAATCAATAAGTTGTGTGCTGGCATCAATACCGAAGGTATCAATTTGTCGATCGATAAGCGCACGAGTCAACCAACCCTCACCGCAACCGAGGTCGAGTACTCTAGAAGGTTGGCAGGAAAGTACCGCGTCGATGATGGTCTGATTGGTCACCAATTTCCGGCTTTCTATATTGTTGTGTCGCACTTCATGGGTCCATGCTTCTGCATTGGTTTCCCACGAGCGAAAAATATGTCTCTCATATGAAAGCGGCATTTTAGGCTCCTGTTTTACGCGACGATAAAAAGCGGGTTCATCTGAGTTCAGCTACCTGATTGAGTTTGACCAGTATAGGGGATTAAGGTACAACTAATCGAATTATCGAAGCTCCACTTTATGCGCAATAAGTAAGTGGAAACTAAGCGAAAATAAGAGTGCGTGGGGCGAGGATAACGTTACCTTATCTTACGTAGGATATGATAATTGGTCAGGTAGTTTTCCTGATCAAGGAGATTTTAGGTGGGCGATGATATGTATCAGAAGATATTAGAATTTTGGTTCGAGGAGATTGACCAGTCCCAATGGTGGCTTAAAAATGAGGAATTTGATCAAATGATCATTGATCGTTTTTCATCGATACACGCACAGGCTATTCGATGTGAACTATTCGAATGGCGAACAACTCCGGAAGGACGGTTGGCGGAAGTGATCGTCATAGATCAGTTTTCCAGAAACATGTTCAGGGATTCCGCAGAATCATTTAAGTACGATGCATTGGCACTAATACTCTCTCAGGAAGCCGTTTTAACGGGTTCAGATCAAGCATTGAATGCTACTCAGCGCAGCGTACTTTACTTACCTTTTATGCACAGCGAGTCGTCACGGATACACGAAATATCGTTGACGTTACATCAGCAAAATGGCATTCAATCGAGCCTCGATTTTGAAATAAAACACAAAAATATAATCGATCGATTTGGGAGATACCCTCACAGAAATAAAATCCTCGGACGCCCATCAACGGAGCAAGAATTAGAGTTTTTAAAACTTCCGGGATCCGGATTTTGAGTATTAAGATTTATGACCTCTGAATGTTAAGTCTACGCTGCTACTGCGACACTTAACGAGAACCCTTCGCTTATCCACGGTGCTGTTATAGGGATAAAGAGTGAGTGAAGTAAATTACGGCCCATTGCTTGGTTTAATTGGCGTCCGGAATGACGATAAAGGAATAGGTATAACGCCCGAGCCAGAAGCCACCGAAGAGAGCAGCTATTTTGAAACCATTCCCTACACCGCAATAACTGCCGCCACCAATGCAAATCTGCAAGCACTGCCTGTTTTGCATTACACAGGGGGGTGATCAACAAAGCCACTAACGAAGTATTTCATCATGAGCCTGGTTACTGTCTTGCTACTGGGTGTGGGACCCGCAGGACAATACGGTCATGCGCTCGCGAGTTATTCCCCGTGGCGTTGCAGTACTTGCTGGTGACACCTGTGCAGTGCCTGCATCTGAAACAGAAACGGTGACAATAGAAGTTAATGCTAGTCTAGAGAATGAAAATTGGACTATTGCTCAGTCATCCTTTTATGCAGAAAAATGCGAAAACCACATCATTTCATCACACCTTTACGGTAGGCAATGGAAAACTATCCTGTTCAGAAGCAACTATACTCGATACTTATGGGCGAGAGTTTAAGCATACCGGCGCAAATGAACTGACGCGTAACTAGAAGTTGTGATCGGTTTTTGCTGGATGGACGAAAAAACTGGAAGGGCAATAGTTCGCTGTCAGTAAATTTTACAATTTATCGGATTTCCCTAGCGTGAAAGATAAACCATCCTTGTAACTAGTTGATATTATTGACGGTTTATTTATTGGCATACTATATGCATTATTAGTTGCAAGGGTGAGTAGTTGAGATCTTGACTTAATTACAAACCGTTTGCATATCGAAATTATACGAAGATAACGAAGGTGGATAATATGAAAAATATATATACAAAAGGGCTGGCGACAGGCATGTTCGTCGGACTTATTTCTGTGTTCTCAGGTACTGCATCGGCGATTCCAGCTGGCTGGACATGTACTGGTAGCTGCGGCACGTTGGGCGCGGACGGCGTAGTGACTGCGGCTCCGAGTGGCGGAGACTACGAATGGGTCTCAACCAATGGCGGTGCGAGTACCGGAACATTTACACATCTTGGTATAGGGTCTGAAACCAATGGGTCGACCTTGCTTACGGGTCTTTTTTCCGCAACTGCCGGAGATAGTCTGGAGTTTGATTTTAACTACATTACCTCGGATGGAGCGGGGTACATAGAATATGCATTTGCACAAATTCTTGATGCGGCAATGCTACCGGTTGATCTTCTCTTTACCGCTCGGACAAACCCAACCGCTGGAGCGGATACCGTACCCGGTTTTGGTTTACCTGCGATCGCTGCAACCATGACACCTGGAAGCACTCCAATTATTGCCGGTGGCCCTGCATGGTCGCCGCTGGGAGGTAGTTCCGGATCATGTTATTCCACAGGTTGTGGTTATACCGATTGGATTCATTCAAGCTACACTGTTGCCGCATCGGGTGATTATTATCTGCTTTTTGGGGTGACGAACTGGGCCGATACAGCGTATGACACAGGCATGGCGATTTCCGGAGCAACAGTTGGTGGTGTGCCTATCGATCCTAATCCGGTACCGGAGCCAGCGACACTATTGCTTTTGGGCCTGGGTGCGCTAGGGCTTGTTCGGGTTCAGTCTAAGCGCCGAGTTTGAGGCAACGCGTTAAGTTAGGATGAGCTTCTTCTAGTAGTGATGGGTTATGTTTGTTGGCCCTAATTACAGATGGTTCTGAAGTTGAAAGCCCTGCAATAGCAGGGCTTTTTTATTTTCGTTAAGGCTACTGTACCGAACGTCGGTGTGGCTCACAGTTGCCATGTATTTCCTGCTGGATCTCCCCGGGGATAACCGCACTTGCTGTTGGTGATTTTCCAAGCCTGCTTTCTCACCCGATACTGTAGGACATGGATAATCATCCTATTCAAAAACTACTATGTTGGATATTTATGGACGAGAGTTTAAGCATACCGATGCAAATGAACTGACGCGCAGTTAGTTTTTCTATTAGCGACCGGCGAAGAGTGCAAACTCTTCGCCAGTCGTGTACAGCGGTTCTTTTAATTGGGTTTGTCAGGATGGCTTTAAAGCAGAAAGTTGCTCCAGTTTTTTAGTATCGTCAGTGGCTGACCACCGAACAGTACCGATTCCATAGCCATCCTGATAAGGATCAGATATCAATTCTTCGGTATCAAAACCAACGGATTTTATCTCCTTCCAAAACTCAGGAACTCCGCCGGTCCAGCAATTAGTATTAACCTTAAAGCGCGTTGTGAAATCGAGTTGGATATCGTGCAACCCAATTAAGCCACCATCACTGACGAAGGGTGCGAATTGAATAAAATCCTGCTTCGCTCCTTCATAACTATGATCACCGTCGATAAACATGAAATCGATTTTTTCGCCAGCAAGGTGGTCCGACAAACGTTGAACAGTTTCGTCGGAATGACTATCGGCTTCCCAAAAATCAACTTCATGATCAGCGCATAGTAATTTCAGGTTTTTCAGTTTTCGTGGAGAGGTTTTAATGTCCATTGAAACGAGTTCAGACTGTCCCGCAGCCGCTATTGAAAACATCAATGCACTACCACCACGCCGCCCCCCAATTTCCAAAATCCTCTTTGGTTTGCGTGATTCAATCTTATTGAGCAGTGCCATAAACTCGGGCTTCTTTTGATCAACTCTAAATTGTCGATTAGCAGTAAGGTATTCAAACTTGGCACTTAAGTTGGGGAGCTTAGAAAGCGTATTCCGTACCTCAACTGCATACTCCTCCGATGAATGGTGAATTCTTGTCTTAATCTTTTTTAGTGGGCTTGTCATAAATGATTCCCGGTTGCTGCTGTTTATTTATTATCTGGACGTCGTGTATTGATCCTAAAATTATTTGTAATACAGAGCTGGAAATGGATTGCAGTACGGGAAAATAGTTCTGATCCCTTACATAAGGCCCACTGTTACAACACTTCCACTGTATCCAGCGAAACCGTACTATTGTATCGATTTTCCCCCACGATAAAAATTGTAAACCTATAAATGTGCAAACCAGGAGCTCAAAATGGATATCACGCTACTCAAACGCGCTGCATCAGTGCTGATAATGATCACGGTGTTGTCAGGCTGTGAAACCACAAATCTGGAAGCGGTTCCCGCGCAGCTTGGTAAAGCATCTTCTATGGAGCAGCTGCGCGCTTCCCTCACTCGCCCTGGCACCATTGAATTCACCAAACATCTGTCTGCGAATTGGGAGATCAATTTATCCGGCCTGCTAAACCTTGAGCACCCAAAGGCGATTAAAGCGGGACTTGAAGATCGCTCCGAGCCGATTGAAATTTACCTGTATAGCCTAAGCCATCCGACCCGGGGCAATTACCTGGTTGATTCCGGTGTTTCAGAAAAACTCCTACCCGGCAGTACCGAGTCAGACCTTTCCTATCTTGTAAAAATGGGGATGGGCACCGACGCAATCAAAGTGAATAGCACCACCAAATCAATTGCTAGCAAGCTGGAAGAGGGTGTGAAAGGTGTATTCCTGACCCATATTCATATCGATCATATTCTTGGTGTTTCCGATCTTCCGAAGGACACCCCGGTTTACATTGGCCCCGGCGATGCGGGTTTAACAAATGTGACCAATGCCATGGTGCAAGACTCAACAGACCGGCTACTCAGTAACGCCGGAATACTCCGAGAGTGGCAATTTAAGAGTGGTGATGAAGAAGAAGCAAGTGTGATTGATATTTTTGGGGACGGATCAGTCTGGGCCATTCATGCCCCTGGACACACCCCAGGCACAACCGCTTATCTCATCAACAGCACCGACGGGCCTCAGCTATTAACCGGTGATGCCAGCCACACACGCTGGGGTTGGGAGCATCAAGTCGAGCCGGGTACCTTTTCAGAAAACCCGCAACAAAGCGTAATTAGCCTGAATATGCTGGAACAGTTGGTGAAAGAGTTCCCTCAGATCAAAGTGCATTTGGGGCATCAGTCATTGGGCGGATAGAGCGAGAAGGTAGATGGCGCCCGTGCGAGTCAATTTCACATATTTATTATTTCGACATATCTGCTTTATATGTCGAAATAATAAGGATTCATAAACATATGCCCTGGATACCAGAAAAACCTTCTAATGATATTCCTTTGATGCGCCGCCGGTAACGATTGCTCACGTGCACAGGGCCATCATTATCGCCCTCGGTTAAAATCTTTTGAAATAGGGTCTTTTTTCCTCATTCTCGCTCTAAATATTTTTCTATATCCATGCTGCTATGAGGGATGGCCAAAATAACGATTTTTTCATCGTCTATACGATAAAAAACTCGGTGGCTTTCCTCTGGTAGGTAGCGACAATTTTCTGCAATATCAGGTCGTTCAGGCCCAATTTCTGGATTATCCAAGATATTCGACACTGCCTGTTCAAGAAGGTCAATATAGGCATCCGCCTGTTGCTCCCCCCAATTATCCCGTGTGTATTTTTCTATGGATGCTAAATCTTCCACGGCAAGATCGGTAAATTCTAACTTCACTTATCAGGCATCCTTGCGACGATTTTCTTGCTTGATGGTCTTGAAAAGCGCGTGAAGTTCATCCTTGTTGTGAATGGCGGTGGTTTCACCACGGTCCGCCTGTTCAATGCCTTTTTCTACATGACGCTGTAATTTCTCAAGCTTCAGCTGTTCGTATTCTTCGTATTCATGGACCGGCATCATAACGGCGCTGGTACGACCTTTCTTCGATATTGCAACAGCCTCACGTTGTACGGTATCCATCAGTAAGCCAAATTTATTCTTTGCTTCAGCCGCGGGTATGGTTTTTAGCATTGCTGTCTCCTATATCTTAGTAATAGCCATTATATCCATAATGGCTAAAGTAGACGTAACAGTCAATTTGGCGGGTTTTTTGCAAGATTGAGGGGAGCTGACTAAGGGAAACAATCCCTGGTGTAACTGGCGGGCACGGTGCACCTTCCATTTTTGTATTTCCGCTAATCCTTTGAGCTTCAGGTTATAGACGGGGGCTTGTTCTAAAGCTTCCTACCAGTACCGCAACCTGCCTTGGTAGTTCAGCCATGTTCGTTGGGGTGATTTTCTACCTTACGCCCTTGGTTGGTTTTTGGGTATAGATGTCAATCGCATGTTGTTTAGTTGCTACTACCACACGTTCACTCTTCAGTGGACCAACATAAGTGGATCAACAAAAAAGCGTCAATTAGCGGCTTGCTAACCAGTTTAGCCAGCTACCATATGTGCTGATATCGCGAGCACCTTCGAGCCCTGCCGATTCACAAATAAAACCACTCAGCCAACAACCGTCCTCCAGCTCAACTTTACCAATCCCCAGGGGAGCGGGAATACCCGCCACAAAGCTGCCAAAGTTAGCCGCGGGCATGCGCCATACCTCAACCGCTATAGCACAGCCTGTCGATTCATTGCGCACCATAGCCGGACGTTTGCCATCAGGCAGGGCATATAATTGGTAGTTGGCGGAAGAGTGGCATCGTTTCTGCAACACCGCGTTGCGGTCGAGTAATTGAAAATTGAGTGGCTGCCCTTCAAGGTGGGCACCGCAGACAACAACATCAACAGTATCCATTGGCGTAGGTACGGCTGCACTCACTTCATCGCGACCTTCAAACTCCGTGGGTAAACCGGTTGCCGCAAGCGGCAGTGCCACACTGCGATGGAAGCGTTGGGCGTAGCTCAGTAGTTTAATATCCTCAAAGGCCTGGCCAAACAGTGTGACTCCCCAGGTGATACCGCACTTTAGAAAACCCACTGGGACGGCTGTGGCACTGTAATCCAGCAGGTTCATAAAGTTGGTATAGGTTCCGAGTATTGAGTTATTCACAATCGGGGACTCTGCAATTTCTGCCCGCGTAAACACGGTGGGTGTAGTCGGCGTAATGACGAAATCGAGATCAGCCGTGGCGCGATCACATATTTTCTTCAGTGCCGCTAACTTGTATTGTGCTGCAAACGCATCAGCAGCTGTCGCGCCTTCAGCACTACTGACAATCTCTGCGATCACGGGCAACATGGCTGACGATTCGATCGACTTGGTTGCCAGCCAGCGCTCGGCAACCCAGGGTCCTTCGTACAATAATTTAGCGGCGTCTAGAAAAGGCTCAAAATTAATCGACACGGCTTCTCCACCCAGCGTCTGCAGTTGCGCCACACTCTGAGCAAACAGGGCTTTTGTTTCTTCATTGCCCTGAAAGTCGAGGCTGGCCGGTACACCAAAACGAAAAGCTTGCTGGGCCGTGGTCCTCAAATAGCGGGCGCGATTAGTGTAGTGATTGGGACGAGCATAGGGGTCATGCTCATCATACTGTCCGGCAATATCGCAAAGGGTTGCGGCATCTTCGCAATTGAGTGTGAAAATACTCACGCAGTCGAGCGTACGGCAAGCGGGTACAACGCCGCGGGTGCTCAATAAGCCTTTGGTCGGTTTGTGGCCAATCAAATTATTGATGGCCGCCGGCACACGTCCGGAGCCTGCAGTGTCGGTACCCAGGGCAAAACTCACCTGCCCGAGTGCGGTCGCGGTTGCAGAACCGGCCGAACTACCACCAGAAATATACGCAGGGTTGAATGCATTTTTGCCCTCGCCAAAAGGACTTCTGGTGCCGACCAGGCCGGTTGCAAACTGATCGAGATTGGTTTTACCGATCGGCAACGCGCCCGCATCAATCAAGGCCTGTACAACAGGGGCCGAGTTTTCGGGTATGTAGCTAAACGCCGGGCATGCCGCTGTGGTTGGCACACCCGCCAGATCAATATTGTCTTTAATCGCAAAGGGCACGCCATAGAGCGGTAACTGCTTGCGATCACTGTTTTCAAGGTGTGTGAGGTAAACCTCGATCTCCGCCTCGCTGAGCCGATAAATCCAGCTGTTATAGTCCGACTGGGCATCGGCCTGGCGCTGAATATCCTGCCACAACTGGCGCGGCGTTAGATGTTGTTTGTCATAAGCCAACCGCAGTGCAGCAAGGCTTAAATTTCGTAATTGAATTGTCATTTTCTACTCCTCTTCCTGCAGCCATAAGAGCGACTGCCCAGCGGTTACAGACTGTCCATCTTGCCTGAGAATGTTTTTCACAGAGCCGGAACAGGTCGCGTGTACTTCTATTTCCATCTTCATCGATTCCAAAATCATCAGCGTATCGCCGGTTTTAACCTGATCACCTTCGCTGACCAGCACTTTCCAGACACTGCCCGACACCGGGCTATCAACACCACGCACACCCGCCGGCAGAACTTGCTCTTGTTGTTCGATAGGTGATGGTTCATTCTGCTGAAAGGTCAGCAGGCCTTTTTGCTTCCACTGAGCTAACTCTTCGGCATAGGCGCACTCACGACGAGACTGAAACTCACCGATTGCATCCGATTGATCCTTCATAAGCTGGTGATAATCCGCCAGGCTAAACTCGGTCTGTTCGATTTTTATCGGGTATTGCCCAATAGGAAAATCACGGCGAATGGTTTTGAGTTCATCTTCACTGACGGGATAAAAACGGATCTGATCAAAAAACCGTAGCAACCAGGGATTTTCAAAAACCGCTGTCTGGTGGTAACGATTCCACATCTGCAGGGTCCGACCGACAAACTGATAACCGCCTGGCCCTTCCATGCCGTATATACACATATAAGCGCCGCCAATACCCACCGAGTTTTCTGCCGTCCAGGTACGAGCGGGATTGTATTTAGTGGTCACCAGACGATGACGGGGATCAAGTGGCGTAGCCACCGGCGCACCCAGGTACACATCCCCAAGCCCCATCACCAGGTAGGAGGCATCGAAGACAATCTGTTTAACAGCATCGATATCCTCAAGGCCATTGATACGGCGAATAAACTCAAGATTGCTCGGACACCAGGGCGAATCGTCACGAACAGTCTGGACATACTTTTCAATCGCCTGCTGACAAACTTGGTCATTCCAGCTTAGCGGCAGATGAACAATGCGAGATGGTACTTTAAGGTCATCGCGGTGCGACAAGGTCTCAATCGCTCTAGCCACAAAGTCCAGCAGTATTTGCAGTGCCAGTTGCTGAGAGTCGTAATGAATTTGCAAAGAACGAATACCCGGTGTCAGTTCGCGAACCCCCGTCATGGTGTTTTCCTGCATCCATAACATCAAGGCATGCACCTTAAAGCGTCTTTCAATATCAAGTTCCTGTGGCCCTAATTCGACCAGTAGAAAATGATCCCCAGCGAGACGACAAATAACATCATCGTCACCGACCCGTCCGCTATAGATGATAGGTGAGGGTCGTTGTGGGCCGGTTACCGTTTCGTTTGTTTCAACAGCAAGTGCCTTGATCGATTCTGTCTGCGCTTTCTCCAGAGTGACGGCTTGCTCATGGCTTACCGGTACAAAGCGGAGTTTGGCACCGGCCTTTAACTGACCGAGTTTCCAGAGATCCGCCTGAATCACCGTGGCTGGGCAAACAAAACCTCCCAGTGATGGGCCATCTGGCCCGAGAATCACCGGCATGTCGCCTGTAAAATCGACGGTGCCAAAGGCATAGGCGTTATCGTGAATATTGGAAGGGTGTAGCCCGGCTTCACCACCTGTTTCGCGCGCCCACTCTGGCTTGGGGCCAATCAAACGAACACCCGTACGACTCGAGTTGTAGTGAACTTCCCACTCGGCATCAAAAAATGTATCGATATCGCGATCGCTGAAAAAATCCGGAGCGCCATGCGGCCCGTAGATAACCCGCAATGTCCAGCTATCATCAATCGATGGCGGCACACTTAAGGTTTGCGGTGGAGATGGTTTGCTTGTGGTTGCGTCAAGCTGCAGTACATCACCCACTCTGAGCGCACGCCCGGTATGACCGCCAAACTGACCTAATGTAAACGTCGAACACGAGCCCAAATAAGCTGGACACTGAAAACCGCCGGCAACGGCTAAATACGCGCGGGCACCACCCCCCAATAATTTACCTAGTTTTAGAACCTGGCCAGCCTGGACCTCGACTAGCTGATTAAAGTTGATTTCTACCTCATCAAGGTTCGCTTCAATTAAGGCGCCGCAGAGTGCAATGGTTGTCGCTTGATGAAAACGCAGCGTTGGCCCGGTCATCGTGATTTCCAGCCCCACTGCTGCTGGATCGTTACCAAGCAACTGATTGGCCAGCCGAAAAGATAGCGAATCCATCGGCCCAGACGGTGGCACACCCACATGCCACAAGCCGGTTCTGCCGGGGTAATCCTGTAAGGTTGTTTGAGTGCCCGCCGCAAGCACCTGCACCGTTGAGGCAATAACATCGACATCCACCAGGCTGCGGGTTAGCAATTCACCGCGCTGGCAGCTTTGCCCCGCTAAAATCTGTTGCACATAAGTGATATTGGTTTGGATACCATAGAGCTGAGTTTGCGATAACGCGTCCTGTATCTGGGTGAGTGCCGAGCGACGATCCGCTGCGAGCACGATGACTTTTGCCAGCATCGGATCAAATAGAGCGGGTACCTCAATCCCCGATTCGATCCAGTGATCAATACGAAGCCCCGGTGCTTCGGGCCACTCGACCTGAGATAACAAACCTGCCGAGGGGCGAAAGTCTTGCATGGGGTCTTCTGCGTAAATCCGAACCTGAATAGCATGGCCCTGCGGCTGCAAGACCGATTTCATCACCGCCAGATCATCGATTTCTCCGGCAGCCTGCATCAGCATCCACTCAACTAAATCGACACCCCACACCTCTTCAGTGACGCCGTGTTCGACCTGTAGCCGCGTATTGACCTCCAAAAAATAAAAGCACTCTTCATCGGCATCAAAAATAAATTCAACCGTACCGGCATTTCGATAATTGACCGATGCCATCAAGCGCTCAGCGGTATCATGCAATTGCACACGCAGTGGATCGCTAAGATTGGGCGCTGGTGTTTCTTCAATGACTTTTTGATTGCGGCGCTGGGCCGAGCAATCTCGCTCCCCCAGTGATACGGCAGTTCCCTGGCCGTCACCAAAAATTTGTACTTCGATGTGGCGGGCATTGCCGATAAATTTTTCCAGGAACACATCATCATTGGAAAAATAATTGGCGCTCAGGCGTTTTACGCTGTCCCAGGCACTGATCAGCGATGTCTCATCAGCACACACCTGCATGCCGATACCGCCGCCGCCGGCACTGCTTTTCAGCATTACCGGATAACCCACATCGGAGGCCCAGGCAATGGCGCTGTCGAGATTCTTCAACAAAGGCGAACCCGGCACCAACGGAACGGACGCTGCTTCGGCTGCTTCACGGGCCTTATGCTTTAATCCAAACAGCAACATTTGCTCAGCACTAGGTCCTATAAATACCAGACCATCCTGCTCACAGCGCTCGACAAACGCGGTGTTTTCACTCAGGAAACCGTAACCGGGATGAATTGCCTGCGCGCCCATCGACTTGGCTGCGGCAATAATTTTTTCGATATCGAGATAGGTTTCTGCCGCTGAACCTGCACCCAGGCTGACCGATTCATCTGCATGTTGTACATGTAAAGACTGGGCATCGGCCTCGTTGTAAACCGCAACCGAACCCACTCCCAAACGCTTGAGCGTGCGAATAATGCGTGTTGCAATCGCGCCTCGGTTGGCAATTAATACTTTGTTAAACATAGAAATTCCTCAGCTGTAAACACAGCCTTTTGCAATTCCGGAATCAGTTCCAGATTAAGATTTCAATCGGAGTAGGGTTGTAGGCATTACAGGGGTTATTGAGCTGCGGGCAATTCGAAATCAGTACAATGACATCCATGCGGGCCTGCAATTCGACGTACTTGCCCGCACCACTGATACCATCTTCGAAGCTCAAACCGCCTTCTGGCGTCACCGGCACATTCATAAAGAAATTAATATTGTGGGTGATGTCGCGCTTACTCATTCCAAATTCTTCATTTTCAGCAACCGCCAATAACCAGGAATCGCGGCAGGCATGCATGCATTTTTTATCGAGTGAGTAACGTACGGTATTTGATTCTGTGGCGCAGGCACCGCCCAAGGTATCGTGGCGACCACAGGTATCGGCAACGATCTCCAGCATGTCGTTACCTTCATTGCTCACCAGCATCGTCCCGGTTGTGAGATACACATTGCCCTGTTCGCGAATGGTATCGATCGCGCTGTAGCGCTCGGTGGGATCGCTCGCACTGTAAAACAGTGTATCAGCGGCTTGATTGCCCTCCAGGTCGAGAATACGAATGGTCTGCCCCGCCTTGAGAATTTTCATATAGTAATCACCCGCACCGACGACTTCGCGGTAGACGGCATCATTTGCTTGTCGTTGACTCTCTTTAATCATTTTCAGACTCCTTATCGACCGAGGTTATAGAGTGCGGTATTTTGAAAACCGCGCTGATTTTCACCGCAAAGATTTTTGCAGTAATCGTCCTCAGTGACCGGAGCCGACGACAGCAACTGATAACTCACTGGTTTTTTGGGATAGTCTTCAGCCGGATTAAGCGGATGTGGGCAGGTGTGAAAAACTACGAGGGTATCCATTTCAAACCGTAGTTCGATAAAACTACCGGCCTTCGATGAATCCTGGTATTGCAGGTTTCCCTGTTTATCCACATAGACATGACTGAATAAGTTAAGGTTGGCGGCCAGATCTTCTTTGCCCAAACCATATTTAGCTACCTCGACCAGAAATGCATCGTTTCCGTTTAGTTGCCAATCATTGCGATAATCCTGGTAGTTTTTTTCTCCCCATTTTTTTAGCGTAAGTTTTTTGTTGGTATTTCCGCAGACCGTATCGTGCCATCCGGCACTGTCTTCGATGATGGAGCAAAAAATACGCCCCATATCTGAATATAAACAATTACCTTTTGTTAATTTAAAGGTGTGCTGGCACTTTAATGTATCGGGGGCGTTGTAGCGTTCTAGAAGATTGTTAGGGTTGTAAAAAAGCATACCGACATTGGCGCCGCCTTCGTCGTCCGTCAGGCGAAGCGTCAAACCTTTTTTGACGACCATTGACCAGTGAGCGCCACCGGGAATCGTATCTTGATAATGAACCGTTTTTGTCATTGGGGTTCTCCACTAATATTTTGTGTTGAAGAAAATTCTGAAAATTACTGGCGCTGTGTTTGGGCTATCCAGCAGTTGTAAGCCCATAGATCGCCAATCGCCTGCTCGCTATCGGGGTCAATCATTTGATAACCGTCTGGTCCGAACTCCGGTGTCAGTGTTGTCAATCGATCACTACGATTGAACTGTTGTTGCCAAATTTTTCGCCACCAGGGCTGATGCGCCGACAACGATTTAAAGCAATACAACTCCATCACTACACCCCCACCAGAAATGACACACCATCGGCACCCGTTTTTTGATGATTATCGGGGTGATGTATACGCTTAACGCGGTGCTGCATAAACTGGCGAACCTGTGTTCGCAGTGGCACCTGCTGTGGACAACTCTGATGATAAAGCTGCCGATGGTGTGCGGGTAATCGGTACCAGGGTTCGTTGGGTTTTTGATGGTGAGCGTTGTGATAACTAAAATTTAGAACGAGCCAATTCAATCGGGGGAAACGGGTTGAAAGCAGATTGCTATAGGTATTTTTTTCTTCATAGTCGCGATCAAACATGCTGGCTTTTTGGGGCTGAGTTAATTCATAACGCAGCTCGTAGCTATGCTGAAAGGCATCCATAAATGCAAGGCACTGCAAAAATAAACAATAGCCAATCAGATAATAAAATGGGGCTATAGGGTTTAGCCGGGCCAAGGCCATAAAGAGTAGCGCGCGAATACTCAATACCCCGATTGCCCGCAACCGTGTCTTACCGCCAGCGGTTAAACCCTCACGTATTTCCAACACCTTGCAGAGGAGTTCTACTGCAGGAAAACCACACCACACAGCGATTTTGACTGCACGGTTGAGCGAACCATGCCGTGTCAGAAAAGCACTGTAATCAACCGCGAGAATATCGGCGCGCTCAAAGTGATGACGAAAATGTTTCTTTCGCAGATGCTCATAGGGACTCACCGAAGCACCGACCACAAAGGCAACCAAACGACCCAGCAGGGCATTATGACGCGGCTCAGAAAATACTGAATTGTGCATAAGGTCATGCAAAAAATAGGCAGACACAACCAGGCTGTGTGCTAGAAGAAAAATTCCGAATAGGGCACTGTCTTGAATCAGCAGAGTTAATGACAGCGGGTAAGCTACGAGTAAATAAAGACTAACACTCAGGGTTGGTATAAAACCGTCAGCATATTTTAGCGATGGCATAACTGTTCACCGCGGGCCGTCCCGATTGTTTCATACCTTGCGGGCCGTCCCGAAAGGTGGTTTTAAAATCGTATCCGCAGATCACTCTACAGGTTCCACATCGTCGCCCACTTTGGCCATCCGCACCATATGCATCGGCAAGCTTTCATCCTCCTCTGATGGTGGGTGAATCAACTCTTCCAGACGTTGTTTGGTCGCGAGAAACTCCGCCGATATAAATTGCTCCACAGTTCGTGGCCGTGGCACCGATACCTCGATCAATTCATTGACTTCGCCAGGGTGAGCTTTTAATACCAAAATACGATCTGCAAGGTAAATAGCCTCGTCGAGATCATGGGTGATAAAGAGTATTGTGATATCGATGTTGCGCCAAATCTCCAGAAGATTGGCCTGCATCTTTCCGCGAGTCTGCGCATCAAGCGCACCAAAAGGCTCATCCATCAATAAAATTCTTGGCTTATTAGCCAACGCTCTGGCAATGGCAACCCGCTGCTTCATACCGCCAGAAAGCTGATGAGGGTATGAGTCTGCGAACTGACTCAGCCCTACTAATTCGATCCATTCCATCGCCTCACCCTCAGCGGTCGCCCTGGAATGCCCGTGCATTTCTAAACCGAACATGACATTCTTTTTTACCGTCAGCCAGGGGAATAAGGTATAACCCTGAAACACCATGCCGCGATCTGGGCCGGGTTCAAAAACCGGTTTGCCATCGAGTAGCACTTCGCCACTTGAGGGAGACTCAAGTCCTGCCAAGGTTCGTATCAGTGTTGATTTGCCACATCCTGACGGCCCAATCACACAGACGAACTCGCGACGGTGGGTTTTAAAATTAATATCTTTGAGGGCAGTTACTTGTCCCTGTGACGTATCAAATTTTTTGTTGAGGTCTTTGACTTCGAGAATAATTTCTCGCTGTTTTAAACGGTCAAAGCGCTCACGAACAGGGTCCGCCTGATCAAGATAACTCGGTAATTCCATTGAATTCATGACATTGCCTTTCGCTTAAGAGTTGCCTTGATGTTTTTCCCAGGGGAACAAACGTTTTCCTAACGCGGCCAACAATAGATCAGTCGCAATCCCGATCACGCCGATCATAATGATCGCAGCAAAGACATTGTCGAAGTTTTTATAGCGTGCCTGCTGGGTAATAAACCAGGTGATGCCCGAACTGGTTCCGATTAATTCCGCAACGATCAAATAAGTCCAGGCCCAACCCAGCAGTATGCGTTGGTCACGATAAAGTTCCGGCAGAATCCCTGGCACTACCACTCGAAACAACAGATTGATTTTTTTTGCACCGAGTGTCAGTGCTGCCTCTAACAAGGCCACGTCGAGTTTTCGAGTGGTGTTGGAGACAATCAAAACCTGCTGAAAAAAGGTGCCGATAAAAATAATGGCAATTTTAGGGCCGTCATGAATACCGAGAATAGCCACCGCCAGCGCTCCAAATGCAGGAGCCGGGAGATAGCGAAAAAATTCAATAAAAGGTTCGTTCAAACGGGACACTGCGGCGTAAGTACCGCAGAGAATACCGAGCGGTATACCAATCAACGATGAAAGAACAAAACCCCAGAAAATTACAGTGATGCTGTGCCACAAACTTTCATGCAGCCATTTTTCACTTTTACGTTTTGGCTCCGTTGTAAAAGCGCTATAGAACGCTGTCGCAACTTCGTGCGGGGCTGGCAGATACACAGGGTTGGCACGATCCCCTTTGGGGGCTGCTCGATTGTCTTCTGCCGCCAGCATCGCCTGATCAGAAAACAACTCGCGATCAACCAGCATGCCCTTTTTGAACCAAGTGACACCACCGGGTTCTGTCACTTCGATTTTAGGGTGCCAAATAAAAGGCACATAGCTGACAAAACACCAAACCAACAAAGGCAACAGAAATGATGCAATCGTCAGCAAAGCCGTTTGTTTTGGAGGCAGCGGTTTTCGTACCGCCAGCCACTGAGTTGTACTCGACATAGTTTACCTATAAAACCACAAAACCGAACCACAAAACGCCGCCCCTTTATCACGTAAGGGGCGACAAAGTTTTACAACCCGAGTGTTAAAGATGGGTCGATGTAGTGATCGATCGTTTGTGGTTTGCCGTACACTTCGTACTTAACGTTGAAGTTGTCAGAAGCTTTGGATGAACCATAGATAGAGTTAAAGCCATCGCCGTTTTGTAAAACCGACTTGGCTTCCGGCAAGGTGAGAATTTTAGTGCCAGCAAAAATGGGGGTGTAGGCTTTCGCATCAAGACCAACCCGCGCGGACATAATTGAAATCGCATCCGCTTTGGTTTTTTCATCGAGAATATAATCGACGGTTTTGTACCAAACTTTCACGACTTTTTCCCAATCAGCACGGCGCGTAGCCAATGAGGCGGGGTTAACAGCCAGTGTGTCGTAGATCAAACCAGGGGCATCTTTCGATGTACTTACCGCAGTAGAGCCGGGCACTTGCTCCAGGGCCTGCCCCGAACTTGGCTGCCAGGCTACAATCGCATCTACATCACCCGACGCCAAAACCTGAGGGGTTTCGTTAGTGGGTACATTGACCAACTCGACATCATGTTCGGAAAGGCCAGCGCTCTCCAGGGCATTAAGCAGCATTAAGTGACTGACGAAACCCACTTCAACGCCGATCTTTTTACCCTTAAGTTGGGCAACCGAAGTGATACCGGGGCGTGCCACAACCATATCGTTACCGTTGCTGTAATCATTGACAATAATCATTACGCCCGGAGCACCCGTCGCGCCAGTTACCAGGGTGTCGCCGTTGGTCATGGTGACTGCATCGAGTTTACCGGCTGCAAAAGCATCCATCGAAGCCACATAATCAAACCACTCAAACTCGACATCAACACCAGCTTGTTTGAACCAGCCTTTTTCAATGGCTACTTCCCACGCGACCCATCCGGGCCAATCACTGTATCCAATCTTGAGGGGTTCTGCGGCATGCACGGCGAAGCTTATTACAGAAGCTGCCAGAGTGGTGGCAACCGCCTTAACTACTTTATTGAGTGAAAAATATTTTTTCATGAGACTCCTCCAAAGAGCTACACAGTGGTTTTTGGGCGCAAGAGATCCTGTAAACAAGGTCTCCCGGGCTTTTATCCCTCCGTGTAACCCCCCTTGCTTGTTAGATAAAGCTGAGGAGGTCGATAACTCTCGGACCAGTCACCGCTATAGGAAAGCGGCCGGAACCCTAGTCATCTATTGGGTTTGTATTGCATATCCCCTGTTAATGAAACTGAGGATCTCTGGCACTGACCTTTGTTTAGCAGATTCAGTGCCAACTAATATTTATGTTTTAATTCAAATAGTTACAAAAATTTTTAGACGATCACGTTTCTCTAGCGCACCAATAAGCCGCACAGTGGCGCACCACAAGAAAGCAGCTTATCTGCTTATGAATACGAGCTATGCAAATACATACAGCCTTTTGACAAAGGCTACAGTGAATAGAACTCCCGGATGCTGATTACCAAGTGATGAATCGAGGTAGTGAGCCTGCCTTCAATCCAATATGGATGGCATTATTCTTAAGCTGCGAAGAGGCTAAGCGCCTCCTAAATGAAATTGGTCAGGCGTCTGGAATAACGCATATATCGGATATGGCTCAGGCAGTAAACAACCTGGTCTAGTCAAGGCGAGCAGAGATAGTAAAAACCTATGCAAGACTAAAAATATATTAATTCATCACTTGATCCCTTAGTCCTTGGGCGAATAGCTTCGCCATCGGGTAATCCGTCCATCTCCACCCGATTGTGTGGGAGAAGGTTCGATTTCAGAATCGGGTATTATCGGGTAAGCCATTTGATACACCCACAGAAATGGAAGAGCTGGTCAAATGGGCATCCAAAGCAACGGAAGAGGAGGCGATGCACCCACTTTTGATCATCGCTGTATTTAATGTGGTATTTCTTGCCATTCACCCATTTCAAGATGGAAATGGTCGGCTCTCTCGTATTCTCACAACCTTGATGCTGTTAAGAATGGGGTACGACTATGTGCCTTACGCTTCCCTTGAACATGTCATTGAAGATAACAAAGAACTGTATTACAAAGCACTTCGTCGAACACAAGCAACCTTGAAATCCGATAAGCCAGACTGGGAGCCGTGGCTTGGCTTTTTCTTAAGGTGCCTTAAAAAGCAAAAGAATAATCTTGGGTTAAAAATTCAGGAACATAAGCCACAAGATGACAGTGATTTGCCAATACTGTCAGTACAAATTTTAGAGTTATTTAATGAGTATGAAAGGCTGACGATTAAAGAGATCGTTGCGTCGACCGGAGCCAACCAAAATACGTTGAAGTTGCGTTTAAGAGAATTGGTAAATGGCGGTTTTCTAAAACGACATGGGAAGGCGCTCGCGACTTGGTATAGCAGAAGTGATAGTTTTAAGCCCTAACTTGTGGTTTGAGTTTGGTAATAGGAGTTAAAGAGTGTGCGTTAAACCGGGGTAGGGTATTAAATAATATTAATTCATCACCTTACCCCTTTGGATACAGGGTGGAATGATGGTGCTTTAATATACGTGCTATCGCACGTATCGAAAGGCCTTGCTGACATAGGGCTGATAACGTTACTCTTTCTTCAGTTGTATATAAGACATTTGCTTATCCTCCTTCTTGCTGGAATGGGATAAGGCTTATTTGCAGCTCACTTTCTTAATTATTACAGGTGTCGCTGTTAGTTTATGAATTCGGCGGCAATGATTGCACCTATTTATGTAAATTATTATGAGACTTTACGATAAGTTTAAAGAAGAGATGCCGACAAATGCTCAGCTGTGTGAGGATGCCGCTAAAGAGTACCTTGGGAGTCATAGCAGCGCCTACATCAAAAACAACTTCTCCAGTTTAATTGAAGAATTAAATCAGCAGGTATACAAAAAATATCTTGAAGCCCAATCTAAAATGGGTCAGCAGGTCATTGAAGGCCGTATTGCCTCTGGGTTGGATAACCTTTATGAAGAGCTCGATAGCTTTTATATGTCGGTGTTCCAGTCCAGGAAGTCGAGGGCGGGAGGAGCTTTTGAGTTCGTTATTCAGGAGCTATTTTCTCGTCTTGGGTATCCATTTTCTACCCAGGTAAATATTGAAGGCGCCAAACCCGATTTTGTATTACCCAGTGATGAATACTTTAGAGAGAATCCATTGGGAAGTATTATCTTTACTGCGAAGAGGACGTTGCGTGAAAGGTGGCGCCAAGTCGTTACCGAAGCTAATAAAGGATATGGTTTTTTTCTGGCGACTATCGATAGTAAAGTAAGCATAAATCAAATTCAGCAGATGGCAATTCATAAAGTGCATATGGTCGTTCCAGAAGCCTTGCTTGTTGAAATTGACCATTATAATCATGCTAATAATGTCATTTCATTTGAGAACTTTTTCAAACACCATTTAGATCCTGCTATGACTAGGTGGGGTATGAACGTTTCCGAGCCCCCACCGCCTGAGTACAAGGCTGATCAAAAAGACCTTTTCTGAGCCCAATCTAGAACCCAAAGCAGTAAAATAAAATAGTTGCAAAAGGGACAAAAAGGAGAAATAATTACCCCAAAATCTCCCTTTTGATAAATGACTACAGATTATGAATATGAAGGCCTCTTCTCGCGAATTACTGTCACTTTCTCTCGAGCGTTATTCGCAGGCGGATGTTGCCAGAAAGCTGAATGTGACGGCTAAAACTGTGCGTGGATGGGAGGTTCGTGAAGATGGGCCTCCGGAATACAGGGTTTCTCAATTACAGCAATTACTGTTTAGTGTTGATCCCAGCACCCCTAAAAGCGCTGATTTTACTTTCATTGATTTGTTTGCAGGTATCGGTGGTATTCGCAAAGGTTTTGAAAAGCACGGTGGACGTTGTGTATTTACTAGTGAATGGGACAAATACGCAGTAAATACTTACTGTGAGAACTTCACGGTCGATCACCCTATCGCTGGAGACATTACCAAGGTGGCAGTGGATGATATCCCCGATCACGATTTACTGTTAGCTGGTTTCCCGTGCCAACCATTTTCTATTGCTGGCGTTTCCAAGAAGAACTCCTTGGGCCGGAAACATGGGTTTCAGGATAAAACCCAGGGCACTTTGTTTTTTGATGTGGCAAGAATTATTCAGGCAAAAAGGCCGAAGGCCTTTCTTCTTGAAAATGTTAAGAATTTAATGAGTCATGACAAAGGCAAGACTTTTCAGGTGATTAAAGAAACTCTGGAGCAAGAACTTGGTTATAGAGTCTTTCCCAGGGTGGTCGATGGTAAGGGCTTTGTACCACAGCATCGTGAACGTATTTATCTTGTTGGCTATGTTGATGACACAGACTTTTCATGGGATGCTTTTCGTCAGCAGGCGCCCGACAGAATGTGTATAGGCGATATTCTGCATCCCAATGACGGTAGCGAGGATGCTGAGCATGAAAATTTTTCACGGTATATTACTGGACGAAAAGGCAAGGTGCTGGATAAGTACATTCTGAGTGACAAGCTTTGGAATTATTTGTATGAGTATGCAGCTAAACACAAAGCCAAGGGTAATGGTTTTGGTTATGGCATGGTGACTAAAAAGAGTGTTGCGCGTACTCTGTCGGCTAGATATTACAAGGATGGTTCGGAAATACTGGTATCTAGAGGGCCTGGTAATCCAAGAAGATTGACCCCGCGTGAATGTGCCCGTTTGATGGGATATGACAAGCCAGGAGAAGCTAGCTTTAAAATTCCGGTTTCTGATACTCAGTCATATAAGCAGTTTGGTAATTCTGTTGTTGTGCCGGTCATTGAGGAAATCGCGAGAATTATGAAACCGCATATTCTGAGCCTAAAGGATGAAGAAGATGTTCATGTACATCAGTATTCGATGAGTTTGAACGCGTAGTCATTGGTCGATGTTGTAGATAAAAAGACCCGTAGCCGGATGATGTCCGGCATACGTTCCAGTAATACCAAACCAGAAATTCTAACTCGCAAAGCCCTGCATCGGCTTGGGTATCGTTTTCGCCTGGATAGCAGGGTAGGCAAAATCAAGCCGGATGTTGTTCTGCGTCGCCACCGGGTGGCTGTTTTTATACACGGTTGTTACTGGCATCAGCATACTGGTTGTAAGCTGGCTTATTCTGATAGGCGTTATTCAGACAAGTGGAAAAAGAAGTTTTTGGATAATAAGCAACGCGACCAGCGTGTGTTAAGTCAGCTGAAAGAAGAAGGTTGGCGTGTTGCCGTTGTCTGGGAATGTACGACTCGAAGAAATAGTGAGTTTCAAGGCGCGATAAAAGGACTAGATGAATTTATTCAAACGGGTGTTAGCTGGTATTTTGAGACCTGTTACCGGGAAAGCTGAAGACTTTTTTAAAGCGGTATCTAACCCGTAGGTTGGGGTTCGTAAACTCACCCCCGACAATCCCTAAACACCATGCTAGAGCAACTAATGAGCCGAGGAGGCACCTTCTCGGCTTAAACCAGTTTTAGACATAACAAATCCGTTATGTCTAAAACCTCCGCTAATTTGATATAGCGGTTGTTTTGAGTTGGTTTTTGACATAAGCTAAGTCTTATATTCAAAACTAAGCGGTAATTCGACATAAGTGAACATTAACAACTATCAATCAGGTGCTTATAAACCTCAATATGAGTACCAAAGTTTTTCCCCCGAGCCGATTAACCACGACTGGACATTTGAAGACGGTGAAATACAGCAATTGTTAAGTGAGGCTGATAGGGCTTTGGGCGAGTTAAATGCCTTTTCTCAGCTAATACCTGATATCGACTTTTTCATTCGTATGCATATTGCCAAAGAGGCGACTCAATCAAGCCGCATTGAAGGTACTCGTACCAATATGGAAGAGGCTTTATTGAGCGAGCAGGATATCGACCCTGAGAAAAGAGATGATTGGGAAGAGGTGCAAAATTACATTTTGGCCATTAATCAGGCCATAGAACAATTAAAAAGCCTGCCATTGTCCAATCGCTTGCTGAAAGAAACTCATAAAAAACTTATGCAGGGTGTGAGGGGTGAAACCAAGCAGCCAGGAGAATTTCGTGTCAGCCAAAATTGGATTGGTGTGAGTTTAAAAAATGCGATATTTATTCCACCACATCAAGATGAGGTGGTGGAGCTTATGAGTGATTTGGAGTTATTTTTTCATAATGAACAATTACATGTCCCGCATCTGATTAAAATTGCCATTGCTCATTATCAATTTGAAACCATACACCCATTTTTAGATGGTAATGGCCGTTTAGGTCGGTTGATGATTGCGTTGTATTTGGCTGATTTTGGACTACTACACAAACCAGCTCTGTATTTATCTGATTATTTTGAGCGAAATAAAACAGAGTATGTTGATCGCTTAATGGCAGTACGTGAGGCAAATAACATAAAGCAATGGTTGATATTTTTCTTACACGGAGTGATTGAAACGGCAGGCAGTTCAATACAGGTATTCAAAGATATTATTTTACTAAAAGAGAGGCTTGAGCGTGAGGTATTGCCGCATTTTAGTACCCGTAGGCAGGCAAATGCACAAGCTTTGATACGTATGCTTTATCAGTCACCAGCATTGAATATTCAAATAGTCGCTAATCAATTAGATATCAAAACGAATACCGCTTCTGCCCTTGTTAATGATTTTGTTAAGAGGGGTGTTTTGGTTGAAATGACGGGGAAACAAAGAAATCGGATTTTTTTGTTTAGTGAATATATTTCTATTTTCAGAAGGCATGAGGCTTAAATTGCGATCACAGAAGATCAACTAGAATAGCTCTGCCTCGAATGGTTTAAATTCATCGGCTACGATATCGCCCCCGGCGAGCCAGCCGCTGAACGAATCGATTACCGCCAGACTCTACTGCACGACCGCGTACTGGCCCAATTGGAGATGATTAACCCTCACATCCCAGTATCGACTTTGGAGTAGGTGGCTTGGCAGCTCACCAGGAAAGGAATACCTGGTTCTGATCAAAAACAACAAAGCCCATCATCGCTTGGATCTATTTTTCGCATTCCCCCATATATCGGCATTCTTTCCCGAAGTTGGCGCAGCCCAATCCTCTCGCGCAGCTGACTTGCTTGCACGCTTTTCGCGTAACCGTTCTGAATCTTCTAGGCTCAATTTCTTAGGATCGCGCGGCACCTGGCCTTCTGGAATAATCCGATCCCTTGGAGGTAGTGAAAATTGTTCTGAAGATGCTCTAGGCAAATTTTTAAACTCATACAAATAGAACACTTCAACTTTTTCACGTGCCCAAACGGTCTTTTTTAGAAACTTAACACTGGAATCAATGCTTGGATTCGATTTAAAGCAATTGATATTTAAATAGGCAAAGAGTATTTCAAAACCATATTGATCTACTAATTCAATCAACAAGTTTTTTAAACTAACACCGTGTAGGGGGTTGTTCTTGTAATTGATTTCATTGCTCATACTAATGTCATCTCTAACGGGGAAAGTGGGAGTGGATAAATGGGGGCTACAAAACCGAAAAGCCTATGGCATGGCGGTCTCTGTATTAGAGTTTAGGCTTTTAACCATTACACTGAAGATTAGTTGTACTGCTGAAATGGCGTAAAGTTTTTAATGCGGACTGTGGCTTTTAAAAGCCTATTCAATGATTTGAGATTTTTTGAATTGGTGCCCAGGAGAGGACTTGAACCTCCACGACCTTGCGATCACTAGCACCTGAAGCTAGCGTGTCTACCAATTTCACCACCTGGGCATCGTTTGCTGAAGTGTTATCAGCTCTGATGTGTAATCAAGCTTTTGCTGGCCTGAGGCCAGGCTAGCGTGGTCGCTCTCGGCGTCCTGCCTCCCGCGACACTTGTGCATCCTGCACATCGTCTACCAATTTCACTACCAAGCCTGCGTAGCGTAACGCCGAGAGTTCGGCGCTGGTTTGGCGCGGGACTCTACCGAGCGCCCTGTAGGTTGTCAAGGACTTGCCACAAGCACCGTGATATGATCTTGGGATCCAATAGCCGGCAGGATCACAGGTTTGATCCACGACTATCCTGCTGAAACTCCTTCTCTTAATATAGCCCTTGCGGGCTGGTAACGAATGCCAAAATCTAAAACACCGAAAGACCCCTATGCTTCCCGCGAGGCAGGGCGTTACAACAACCCAATTCCCAGCCGTGAGTTTATTCAGGAACATCTGAAGAACCGCAAAGGCCCTGCCAATTTTAAGCATCTGGTGGATGAACTAGGGCTTGAGTCTGAAGAAGCTCAGGACGCTTTGGGCCGTCGGCTGAAAGCGATGGTGCGTGATGGCCAGTTGATGCGTAACCGTCGGGATGGATATGCGCCGGTGGATAAGCTGGAGCTGATTAAAGGTCGGGTGCAGGGGCATCGGGATGGTTTTGGATTTTTGATTCCCGAGGATGGTTCTAAGGATTATTACCTCGGTAGCCGCCAGATGGAGCAGGTATTTGATGGTGATATCGTGCTGGTGCGGGAGAGCAATGAGCAATGGTCGCGCCGCCGTGAAGCCGTTATCGTTGAGGTGCTTGAGCGCGCAGTATCCCGCGTGGTTGGTCGTTATTTTGAGGAAAAAGGTATCAGTTATGTGACCCCTGAGAGCCGCAGAATCAGTCGAGATGTGATGATTCCGCCGGATGCCAGAGGGGGTGCGCAGCATGGCCAATATGTATTAGCGGAGCTTACCGAACAACCGGGTTTTCGGCATCGTGCGATTGGGAAAATCACCGAAGTGCTGGGCGAAGCCTCAGACCCTGGTGTAGAGGTTGAGGTCGCTATTCGGCAGTTTCAGATCCCCCATACCTGGGGCGATGATGTAGAAGAAGCTTTGCAAACCCTGGCGGAAGAGGTACGCGAGCAGGATAAGTTCGACCGTTTTGATCTGCGGGACCTGCCCTTTGTGACCATCGATGGAGAAGACGCACGAGACTTTGATGATGCGGTTTACTGCAAATCAAAGAAAGGTGGTGGTTGGACGTTGTACGTCGCGATTGCCGATGTATCCCACTATATTCAACCCGGCTCCGCCCTTGATCGTGAAGCAATCCAGCGCGGAACTTCGGTCTATTTTCCCGATCATGTAGTCCCCATGTTGCCGGAGCTGCTTTCCAATGGGCTGTGTTCATTGAAGCCAAAGGTCGACCGGCTTTGCATGGTTTGTGAGCTCAGTATTGGCCCGGCAGGGCGAGTTGGCGGCTACCAGTTTTACGAAGCGGTGATGCACTCCCAGGCGCGGCTGACCTATAACCAGGTCGGTGCTTTTCTGGAGGATGCGAGCAGTGCTGAGGCGGAGATTATTCAGCAGCAAAATCCGGATTTGATTGAGCCTGTTTTAGAATTGCATAAACTGTACGGCGCATTACGAAGCGCCCGTTCTGCCCGTGGTACGATTGATTTCGATACCGTTGAAACCCGCATTGTTTTTGGCGAAAACCGCAAAATTGAACAGATCGTACCCACGGTTCGTAACGATGCTCACAAAATTATTGAGGAGTGCATGCTGGCCGCAAATGTTGCGACTGCGCGCTTCCTTGAAGAATCAGAGCTGCCAGCGCTGTATCGGGTACACGAAAGCCCCTCGGAGGAAAAACTCACCAACCTGCGGGAATTCCTCGGCGAGTTAGGTCTGAGTTTGGGTGGTGGCAAAAAGCCTAAAACCCGTGAATATCAACAACTGTTGGCTAGCATTAAAGACCGACCAGATTTTCGTTTGATTCAAACTGTAATGTTGCGCTCGCTCAAGCAGGCGGTTTACCAGCCAGAAAACCTCGGCCATTTCGGACTCGCCTACAGCAGTTACGCGCACTTCACTTCGCCGATCCGACGTTACCCGGATCTATTGGTGCACAGGGCGATACGCTCATTGATACGCTCCGATAAGCCGGTCGAACATGTGCGGCGTTTTGAATCTGCCGAAATCATGACACGGCAACAAAGTTACCCCTACGGTATGGCCGAGATGCTGCAATTTGGCGAACACAGCTCAATGACGGAGCGGCGTGCCGACGAGGCCACCCGTGATGTCACCGACTGGCTAAAATGTGTTTATATGCAGGATCGGGTCGGCGAAGAGTTTGATGGCATAGTAACCGCTGTCACCTCGTTTGGTCTGTTCGTGGAACTGGCGGATCTCTATGTAGAAGGTCTGGTGCACGTTACCGCATTGGCCAATGACTATTATCATTTTGACAAGGTAAAACATCGGCTGACCGGCGAACGCACGGGTAAAAGTTTCCGTCTTGGAGATTCACTTCGAGTGCGGGTAATGCGGGTCAGTGTTGACGAGAAAAAAATCGACTTCGAAGCGGTCGGCGATGGTGCTGGTGATAAAACCAGAGGAAATAAACCTAAACGAAAATCCTCCGGAAAAAAACCTCGGCGAGGTAGAGCAGAGCGGAAATCTGATCTGAACTCTGATTCTCAATCAGCCTCAAAACCACGCAGCGTGGCAAAGCGTATGAAAGTAAAAGCAAAGCCCGCCGAAGGTGAATCTGATACCAGCGAAACAAATAAAAAAGTTAGAAAAAAACCAAAACACCCAGCAAAAAATAGAGCAAAAAGCAAAGTCGCCGCCAAAGCTAAAACAAACGATAAACCAGGCACAAACACCAACAAGCCAAAGACCGACGTAAAGACCAGCGCTAAGCGCAAGAGGCCGAGAAATAAAACCACCGGTAGCACAGACTAAATTCTATGAAAGAACAACTAAAACAAAGCTGGATATACGGTATTCACGCAGTTGAGCGTTTGCTTAAAGGTTCTCCGGAACGGGTAGAAAAAATTATTGTGCAACGTGGCCGACAGGACGCGGCAATAGAAGTTGTAGAGCAGCAAGCGGCAAAAAACAAAATCCCGGTCAGCGCAGTCGAGCGCAAAGAGATCGACAAAATTGCACCGGGGGTTCACCAGGGTGTAGCGGCGCTTTGCGAAGCGCGTCAGCCCTTAACCGAAAAACAGCTGTGGCCATTGCTTGAAACCATGGAAGAGCCACTGCTGCTTTTAATACTCGATGGTGTGACCGACCCACATAATCTCGGCGCCTGTTTACGCACCGCCGAGGCATCGGGTGTGCATGCGGTGCTGGTGCCCAAAGATAAATCCGTAGGTTTAACACCGGTGGTAGAAAAGGTTGCCTGTGGCGCAGTGGAGTTAGTGCCCTTCGTACAGGTTACCAACCTTGCCCGGGTTATGGATCGCTTAAAAGAGCAGGGCATCTGGATTGTCGGCACCGATGATGAAGCACCGCAAACCATCTTCCAGCTTGATTATCGTGGTTCTATTGCGATGATCATGGGTTCCGAAGGGAAAGGTCTAAGGCGATTAACCAAAGAAAATTGTGACTATCTTGCCTCTATTCCAATGGCAGGAAAAGTCGAAAGTCTGAATGTGTCGGTGGCTACCGGAGTTTGTTTGTACGAAGCGGTTCGTCAGAGAATGGCGGAGTAAAAAATTCAAATATGCGAAATGAGACGCATAGAAAATGAACCACATGGAAGCACCCTGTTACGCGGTTATCTTTACAGCGACCTTGACGGAAGACTCCGATGGTTATGTGGCGATGGCAAGAAACCTGCAGAAGCTGGTAGACAACCAGCCCGGTTATCTTGGGGTACGTGGTGTCACCAAAGGAAACCGTGAAATTACGGTTTCTTATTGGCGTACGCTTGAGGATATTAAAAGTTGGAAGGAGCAACCCAACCACGCCGCTGCTCAGGCTTTAGGTAAGAGCAAATGGTACAGCGATTATCAGGTTGAAATTGCCAAAATGGAGCGGGGTTATTCTTATGCCGCTGACCAGTAAAAAGTTTAAATAGAGCAGGGTTAAATTAAGAATCCGTTGCCATTTTGGGGAAGTTCTTTTTGATTAGCAGCTCAGTATCTTTTGCTAACTCATCCAGGTTAAGTGCACGATAGGATCGCAACATAATATCCAGACCGTCGGCTACCGAAGGGGTTGAAGGATAATTGTCCACCACGTAGCGGCCACGGTTGGCGGCGGCGACATAAGCCCCTCTGGTCATGTAATAACGCCCCACCGCAATTTCGTAGGCTGCCAGGCGGTGGCGAAGGTACACCATTCGGGCACGGGCATCCGGTACATATTCACTATTGGGGAAACGTTTTAATAACTGGTAAAACTCTGCAAAGGCTTCTCTGGCCCGGCCTGGATCTTTGTCGTGGGTACTGCTGGATAAGTACCGCTCAATAAACCCAATGTCGATTTCATAAAGCGCAACCCCTTTTAAATAGTAGGCGTAGTCAACTTTCGGATGCTGTGGATTTAGACGAATAAATCGGTCTGCGGTGGCAATGCCCGCTTCGGGTTCAAAGTTTTTGGTGTAGGCGAAGATCAGCTCAAGCTGTGCCTGCTGCGCATATTTTCCAAATGGAAAACGTGATTCGAGCTTTTGAAATAGTTCGATAGCCTCAGCGTATTGGCCAATGTCCATGGCTGCTTCAGCCTTTTGGTAAATTTCATATTCCGCGAGATCTGAGGTTTCATCGAGCTTTTCAGCGGATTTGGAGTTTGAGCTACAACCACTAAACAAAGCGACCAAAGTGGAGAGCAGAATAATGTTAAGAAACAGCGGTTTTGGAAACATATGCGTCGATGGCTCGAAGTCAGCGTATAATCGGGCCGCCATTATAAGCACAAAACAGCCACAAAGCCGTATGCGTGCTAAAAAAGGCACGGAGCCCGAGGGCTTCAGTAGCCAGAAAGATTGATTGAGAGAATGATCTCACTTTACTAGATGACCCACATTAGATGAACGAACCAGAAAAAATTTCATTACAAGCCCAAATTCCTGAGGAATTAGAGGGTGCCCGGCTAGATCAGGCCGCTGCCAAACTGTTTTCCAGCTACTCGCGATCACGCCTAAAAAGCTGGATTGAAAGCGGTGAGTTGACCGTAGAGGGCGAAAGCCAGAAGCCTCGCCACAAGGTGCATGAGGGTCAGTCACTGGTGATTGAGGCAGCGCTTGATGCGCCAGAGGAGTGGGAGCCGCAAAATATTGATTTGGATGTGGTCTACGAAGACGATCATATCGTGCTGATCAACAAGCCAGCGGGTTTTGTGGTGCACCCCGGAGCGGGTAATTGGTCTGGCACACTGCTTAATGGATTACTGCACCGCTACCCTGAGCTAGCCCAGATACCCCGCGCCGGTATTGTGCACCGTATTGATAAAGACACCACCGGCTTGATGGTGGTGGCGCGTACCCTCAAGGCCCATACCAATCTGGTTAAACAACTGCAAAAACGCACCATGACCCGCCAATATGAGGCGATTACCCAGGGTGTAATGGTCGGTGGTGGCACCGTCAACAAACCAATGGGCCGCCATCCGGTGCATCGTAAAAAAATGGCGGTGATCGAACATGGTGGTAAACCAGCGATTACCCATTACCGGGTCGTCAAGCGCTACCGTATCCACACTCATATTAGAGTGCAGCTGGAAACCGGGCGTACGCATCAAATTCGTGTGCATATGGCCCATATTCGTTACCCATTGCTGGGGGATCCGGTTTATCTCGGCCGCGCTAGATTACCAGCCGGTGGCACCGAAGAGTTTAAGGAATCTATTCTGCGTTTTGGGCGCCAGGCCCTGCATGCGAAGTTTCTGGGTTTAGATCATCCCGAGACTGGTGAATGGATGGAATGGGAAATTCCACTGCCGCAGGATATGCTCGATCTGCTTGAAGTACTCAAAAGCGACCAACAGGACCATGCTTGATTGGATCACACCTGATTGGCCAGCGCCCGCAAACGTAAAAGCGCTGGTGACCACCCGCAGTGGTGGTGTTAGCCTCAGCCCGTGGGACAGTATGAATTTGGCAACGCATGTTGGCGATTCACCGGAATCTGTGCAGACAAACCGAAACCGTCTACAGCAATATCTAAGGCTGCATTACGGAGCTGCCAGCCCGGTTCAATGGTTGAATCAGGTTCATGGCACCGCGGTGATTGAAGCAGCGGCTGTTGGCGTGCCGGGTTCTACCCCGGCGGATGCAGATGCAATCTTCACCCGCCAGCCTGGATTGCCTATAGCGGTATTAACCGCAGACTGCCTGCCAGTATTCTTCTGTGACCAACAAGGCACTCAGGTTGCCGTAGCCCATGCCGGTTGGCGGGGTTTAAGCGCGGGAATATTGGAAAAAACAGTGGCCAGTTTTTCCTGCCAACCAGCGGATCTGCTGGCGTGGTTCGGCCCGGCAATAGGTCCGAGCCAGTTTGAAGTGGGGGAGGAGGTTCGTCATCAGCTAATCGAACAAGCTGGCCCAGCGGTGGACTGCAAACCGTTTTTTAATTCGGTGAGCCACAAGCCCGGATATTGGCTGGCGGATCTATACGCAATAGCGCGGGCAAAGCTGAATGCGGTTGGTATCATCAACATAACCGGCGGCCAATTCTGTGCCGTTGAGCAGTCGCAGCAATTTTTCTCCTATCGTCGCGATGGCCAAACAGGCCGAATGGCTTCGGTTATCCTGTTAACCGAACCATCGAGCTAAGCCGCCAATTTATTTTCGCGATATACACCGGGGCGATTCAAAGGGATTAGCAAAGCGTCCCCTTCATCACTGTGACTGCCTGCCCATCCAATAGTACCCGCTGGCCTTGCAGTGTCACGCCCACATAACCACCACGTTTCGAGGCCTGATAACCGCGCATCGATTTTTTTCCAAGTCGAGCAGACCAAAAATTGGCCAGCGCGCAATGGGCTGATCCGGTAACCGGATCTTCTGCTATTCCGGCGTTGGGGGCAAAAAAACGAGAGGTGAAATCGACACCATCACGGCCACCCACTCCGGTGACGATCACACCACGACAACTAATCTCCGCAAGTCGGGTTATATTGGGCTGAACAACCTCAACCGTTTCGCCGTTTTTAAGCATCACCAATAGATCTTCACTAGCCTGAAAAACATGTGCGGCGGTTAATTCCGTGCCGCGTAGCTCAAGCGCTGTAACCAGGTGTTCAAAATCGGTTGGGTTGGTTTGATCGGTGATTTCAGTGACCGGGAGATCCAACTGAATCCCGGCAGCAGTTTTTTCGGCGGTCAATTCACCGCTGCGGGTTTGAAACCGAAGGATCGATGCGGTCTCGTTGTGCAGCTCCCATAGTGCATGTGCTGAGGCAAGGGTGGCGTGCCCGCACAGATTGACCTCTGTGGTGGGTGTAAACCAGCGCAAATTCCACGATCCCTCTGATCGCTTCGATAAGAAAGCAGTCTCCGACAAGTTCATTTCCTCCGCCACGGACTGCATCCAGGTATCTGAAGGTTTCGCACCATTATCATTTAATATGCATACTGCAGCCTGGTTTCCTTTGAATGGACTATCGGTAAAGGCGTCGATAATTGCGATGGGGTAAGTCATGGTTCGTTCCTTGAAAATGGTTGTTTAATTGAATGAATCTCGGAATGCAGGATGGTATTTTCAGAAAATAGGTATCCACGACAAACTAGCTGTTTGTGCGTTAAGGTGATAATTACTTGGCTGATGAAAGAGTAAGCAATAACCTATACATATGAAAGATAGCGTAGTAAGAATTGTACTTATTTCCTTTGGCTGGTTATTTGTTGCCATAGCGGCGCTGGGTGTTGTGCTACCTATACTTCCCACAACACCATTTCTCATTTTATCCCTCGCTCTATTTGCGAAAAGCTCAACACGTTTTCACCAAATGCTACTAAATAATCGATGGGTCGGTGCAAGCTTACGGGAGTGGGAGGAAAAGAGATCGGTTTCTCGCCAAACAAAAAAGAAAGCGACAATTCTGGTAGTGGTGAGTTTTTCGGTTTCCATTGCAATTCTACATGACAGAATAGAGCTACAGCTTTTTCTGATTACTCTTGCGGCCATTTTGTTGGTAAGCATATGGCGACTGAAAGAGTGATGGCGAACGTCATCATCGTCGTGAGCAAGTATTCTATTTATATCAATTGATTGAAATAAATTAAGTCTCGTATTAGTTGGTCTGTTTGTCGGCCTTTCTTTGACTGACCTTTTTGTTAGCCTGCTTTATTGGTCTGTTTTATGAGCATTAATGTCTCTACATTGGCATAACGCGAAAGATGTTAAACGGGTTATTAGCTGAAACGGCATTTCTAATAATCACAATCCCACACTCAATTATATTCTCGCTCATCTTGTTAACCGGATGGAGCATATAAAATCCACCGCTAAAAAATATTCCCCATAAATGACTCCAAACCAAAGATTGCATTACGCCAAAAACTGCATGATGATGAATTAATAGTTGTGCAGATTGTTAGAGAAGTACTGAATGAGAGCGGCTAAAACCATGTTCACAACATATGATAAAGGGGTAAGTATATGAACGATGTCGATACAGCTATCAGTCAAATGGAATCTCTATATAACCAGGGGTATGAAATGGGGCTGCAATATGCCCCCAAATTAGCGTTGGCAATTGTCACCCTCATAATAGGTCTTTGGATCATAATGGGCGTGGGCAAAATGCTACAGGCCTCTATGGAAAGGTCTAAGGTTGATCCGACTCTGGCGCCTTTTATAGGCAATCTGGTTTCATGGATACTCAAACTGCTGCTGTTTATTTCGGTCGCATCGATGGTTGGTATAGCCACCACCTCATTTATTGCTGTGCTGGGTGCAGCGGGGCTGGCGGTTGGTTTAGCGCTTCAAGGCAGTCTTGCAAACTTTGCCGGCGGTGTGCTAATTATGGTTTTTAAACCCTATAAGGTTGGTGATTTAATCGAAACCGAAGGGCACTTAGGGGTTGTCAAAGAGGTGCAAATATTCAATACCATAATTACCTCTCCGCAGCATAAGCGCATCATCGTTCCAAATGGTGCAGTCTCTAATGGCGCGATTATTAATTACACCGTTGAGGGTAAAATACGTGTCGATCTGAGCATTGGTATCGCCTATGACGCGGATATCGAAAAGGCAAAAAATGTGTTGATGGAGGTGATGACAAAACATGACAAAGTGATTGCAGATCCAGTGCCTTTTGTGGGTGTAGCTGAAATGGCCGATAGCTCCGTGAATCTTGTGGTAAGACCCCACTGCAACCCAGAGCATTATTGGGATGTATTTTTTGATGTAAATGAACAGATGAAAATAGCACTGGATCAAAACAATATTACAATTCCTTTCCCACAACGGGATGTACATATGATCAACTCATAACAAACTTCAATATGAACTGGTTGATATGTGACCACTTGTGTTGGCGATTATCGGTGCTGCAGGCTTGGGTTTACTGATTGGCAGATCATTGATGTTACCTGCCAATCAGTCCGGAAGTGTCGGGGTTAGTTGTTAGCGCAAGGGTGATAGTTTTCTGACTATTGATAGTGGTCAAAACAACCATCTTGCCAGGTTGGTAGGCTGCGGTGATGGAATCTAGATTTCAGAACTAAAAAAATTGTATTTTCGAGGACAGACAGATGAAGAAAATAGTATTTATATGGATGCTTATGAGTCTCGTGTCATCAACTTCTTTTGCGGCAGACGTTGATGAGCTGATCAAGTCAAAACTCAGCGAGATAAAGGAAACAGCAGCCAGTATGGTTTCGTATGTTGAGGATGGTAATCCGCGTGCGGCGATGAAAGAGCTCGAGTGGATCAGGAGCCTAATAGCCCCCATTGATATAGAGATCATCAAAAATACTATGTTCCTTGATAAGGTAGCCGGGTATAGCGCAGTGGGCCCGGCTACCTATCAAAGTGCCATGAACGTGACTACCATCAAGCGAGAATATGCGGTCGATAAGCACACAATTAAAATGCAGCTCGTATCAATTGGCGCGGCGGGTGCCGGTAGTCCCTTTGCTGGTTTTGCAGCGCTTGCACAACAATATGGGCAGCAGCAGGATCAGGTACGACTGGGCAGGCGGATAATGGCAAATGTAACACCAGCGGGTAGCTCAACTAAACTGATGGCCGCAATTGGCGGCTACAATCTTGAAGTTTCTGGCGCGGACAAAGAAAGGGTGATCGCCTTTGCCAAGGGACTGCCAGTGAAAAAATTCGAGACTTATGTAGGCAAGGATTAGATTAGTATGCCGGGTTAATCTCCACCCTCCCTTCATTCATTGAATATCGTTCGTGGTTTTTTCAGGGAGCCCAAGATATGGGCTTCCATAAATACCACCATATAGTCGAGCAGCCTTTGTAATCCCCCCAAAAATCCGCAGAGGTTATAAGTAGAAAATTCCACTAAGATGAATGGAAGGAGTTTTCTATGAGACAGTCCAGATTCACGGATGGCCAAATACTGGCCATCATTAAACAGAACGAAGAAGGCGTATCGGTCGCTGACTTGTGCCGCGAACACGGCATGAGCCAGGGCCTGTTCTATAAATGGCGCGCCAAGTTCGGCGGCATGGACGCATCTATGATGAAGCGACTTAAGGAGCTTGAGGAGGAGAACAAGCGCCTCAAGAAGATGTATGCTGAGGAACGCTTGAAGGCTGAGATCCGACAGGAGGCCCTTGAGGGAAAGTTGTAAAGCCGTCTCAGCGCAAGGAGATGGCCACGTTTGCAATTGCGCGCCATGGCATCAGCATCCGGTTTGCGTGTCAGTGCCTGAGTGTCAGCGAGTCCTGCTACTACTATGACCCTAAGTTCTCATCAGAGAACGCGGAGATCGCCGATTGGCTGCTTAGGCTAACGGCAACACACAAACGCTGGGGCTTCAGGCTGTGCTTTCTGTACCTGCGCAATGTGAAAGGCTACGGCTGGAATCATAAGCGCGTTTATAGGATATATCGGGAGCTAGAGCTAAATCTGCGGATCAAGCCAAAGCGGCGAATCAAACGCGACAAGCCTGATGCTTTGAGTGTGCCAGCGGCTGTCAATCAAGTCTGGTCGATTGATTTCATGAGTGATTCGCTAGCAGATGGGCGGTTGTTACGGACATTCAATGTGCTTGACGACTACAACCGGGAAGGGCTTGGCATTGAAGTTGATTTGTCACTGCCAAGCCTGCGAGTTATCCGGAGTCTGGAGCAGATTATCGAATGGCGCGGTAAGCCGAGCGCTATTCGCCTAGATAATGGTCCGGAATATATTTCTCAATCGCTTGTGGGCTGGGCAAATAACAACCGAATTACGCTCATGTATATTCAGCCAGGCAAGCCAACGCAGAATGCTTACATTGAGCGCTACAACAGGACAGTGCGTCATGAATGGCTGGACATGCACGCTTTTGAATCGGTTGATCAGGCACAGCACCTCGCGACAGAATGGTTATGGCTCTACAATAACGAAAGACCCAACTCAGCTATTGGCGGAGTACCGCCGAGACGACTGCTAGAGGCAGCATGATTTTCTACGAATAGCTGCTGCGCAAAATTGGGGGGATTACACCTTTTATTTCATTCTGAAACGGGGTGTTTTTTTGTGATGCATTAGCTACGGGTATTACCCCCACACACACATGTTATTCGGCGACTAGATATCGTTTGAGAAAACCGCTATTTACAGGCACCGATGTACTTTCCCTTAAAAGTACTTTTCATTTTTACAGCGCCAAATTGTCCGCCAGGCATATCCATCGCCAGGGAACCAGAGGCGGTGGTTCCTTTAAGATAAATTTCTCCTTTTCCCGAAGAGGGGCCCTCTGGCGTATTACAGCTAAGGTCAACAAGAATTTCCCCAGCATTTACTCGCGTATATTTAACATCACAATTACTATCAGCATTGAGCATAGTGTCCACATCCATTACGCACCTAGTTTCCGTATGGGTATTGTTACTCATGTTTGCCATAAACTGGGCAACTTCCGGCGGCACACCAGTTATTTTTGTCGTCGCAGTGCTCTCCCATAGACCAGGTTTGAAATTGTAGTCACCCGCCAAGGCTATTGTTGATGATACCGAAAGGCAGATAACCCCAGTAAATGTGTATAAATGTTTCATTGATTTATTCATAGTGGCATAGTTTAAACTTCTGACAACTTATTTGCGCGCATCTTTGATGTACATTGCTGAACCATCATTTCTCATCTCAACTTCAAATAACTCACTGGCCCTTATTAGGTCACCCAATTTTTTGTAGCCGTAATTTATAGATGAGAAAGAACTGTTGTTAGAGATGTAGTGTCCTACTCTGCTCATATGAGCCCAGCCATCATCCTCTGACGTTTGCTCTACAGCAGTCCTAAGTAACTTAACTAGTAAAGTATCCTTCCGTAGCTCACTTTTAGTCTTCTTTTTGCTCGCTGATTGTTGAGGTTTGTCGTTTTTTTCTTCTTGCTCAACAACGAGATTCTCCGTGTATATAAATGGAGAGCATGCATCTACGAATGGTTGAGGAGTTTTCTTTTCACCAAAACCATAAACAGGCAAGCCGCTTTCGAGTATTCTTAGTACAAGAGGCGTAAAATCGCTGTCGCTTGTCATTAGTGCAAAGGCATCGACACTTTTACTATAAAGCAAGTCCATAGCATCAATAATCATTGCGGAATCAGTAGCATTCTTCCCTTTTGTATAGGCGAACTGCTGCATCGGCCTTATTGCGTGGGGATGTAATCTATCTATCCAGCCTGACAAGGAAGGATTTTTCCAGTCGCCATGTGCATGGCGAACATTGACCATGCCGTATTTGGCAAGCTCTTCTAGTACCCCTTCTATTGAGTTATGGCTAACATTATCACAATCAATTAGAAGCGCTATTCTTTTCCTTTCCGACACTAATTTCTCCTGAGTTTATAACGGCGGCCTTCAAGGGGCAGTCGCGCTAGCGACTGCATGATCTTGCCCCAATAAAACGGACATATGAAATTTCATGCGGCTACTTGTGAGCAATTGGTTTTTCTGTGAATAGGTAATCTTTAAGCTCTTTATCAAAACTAGGGTCTTTTCTCCTAATCCATTCAAGGACCATTGCAGCGTGTTCTTTTTCTTCATCGCGATTGTGTGTAAGTATCGCTTTTAATTCTTCATCTTTACATGCATCAACTCTTTGGTTATACCAATCTACCGCTTCAAGTTCTTCCATTAGAGATGTGATTGCTCTATGCATATCTCTAGTTTCGTTAGTAATCTCTTCTATTGGTTCGTGATAGCCTTCATTTGACATAAATTGTTCCTCATTGATGGTATTATTTTATAATGCATAACGAGGCTGTAGACTAATATAACTGAGGAAAGCAATAGTAAGTCCTGGTCAGACTGGCTAATTTCCCTTCCCCCCTGTATTTATACATTAAAACAGCCTTTCTTTTTATTCGATGGCTTCAATCATGCCTGAATCTTGGTTCTGTGACCATATCTAGGCTATCTGACCATACCGTCGTATTTTATCAATATTGTGTACCATGCAGTACATTAACTACTGTGCATTCACTTTGGATTTACCCCTTAAGCTAAACCTGCTGAGCGGCCTGGTTGTATTAATTTTGCCAAAAACCGGCTCAATCGTGCCCAGTCGTCTGCTGTAAATATGTCTGCCCTGATCATTATCGAATGTTGCTTTCATTCTATCGATACTACTTAGCCGTGCTTTAGTGTTTCTTGTAGCTTGGTCAATACCTGTGGAGTACAAACATTGTTGGCGTCGTTCGGACTTGATACTAAGCCTTTTAATATCATACAACCCTTGGCTTTATCTCTCTTTTTGTTGTTTTCTGCAATACAACTTCTGTAATTGAAGCTGTCGAGATAAACGCAACAAGAATATACAAAACATCACCTGAGCTCTTACCAACATAAACAAGAGCAAGCACCATAGCGATAGCACTCAGCATAGCGGCAATAAAAACTAAAGCTAGAGAAGCGCCTGTTTCAGATATAATTTTCATATGGCCAATATGAGTGATTGTATGAACAAACAAAATGGATATTGACCCAATTGCAGCTATTTCAGATAAATCAAATAGCAAAGATAAAACCACAATTAGGATACCACTAATAACTAAGCCTTCTCTGCTATGTCCAATGGGTTTTCCGAATTCAGCAGGCAGCTCACCATCTTTAGCTAATTGGTAAGTCACATTTGTAACCGCATACAAATTAGCATTAATAGCTGATGCCGTTGCAACTAACGCCGTAATCGCCACGACAGTAAAGCCAATTCGACCAAATATGGGTAATGCTGCTTCTGCTAAGGCAAAATCTTTTGCCTCAATGATTTTTGAGACTGGCAAATTACCAAAAACAGCAAATGCGATAGCAACATAAAGTACCATGACTAATAAAATAGCTGTCATCATTGCCCTAGGGAGTGTTGCAGCAGGATTAGGCATATCTTCTGCCGTATTAGTGATAACACGAAAACCTTCAAAAGCAAAAAAGGTAATCGCCAGACTAAAGAATATGTTGTTACTTGGAGGGTAATAGCTGGGAGACAATAATTCTGGTTTTATAAAAATGATCCCTGTTATGGACAAACCTGTTAGTACAGCGAATTTGACTCCAACCGTAATTTTTTCCCATACAGCAACATCTTTTGCTCCTTTAAGGTTAATCAAAACAAATAAAAAAATGATTCCGATTGAGAAAAAGTGATGCCATATGTGTGATGCTGCGTTGGGAGGTAAAAATGTGACCGCATAATTACCAAATGCTTTGGCAACCAAACTCAAGGAAACAATGGCAGAAAAATAGAGCATAATCCCCATCGTACCGGTAAAAAAACCAGTTCCATAGGATTGAGATAAATACTCAATGATGCCCCCGGAAGAAGGGTAACGAGCCCCTAATTTACCCAATGAATAGCCGCTGAATAGAGCTATCATTCCACCAAGAATGAATGAAATATATACTGCACTTCCAGAAATAGCGCTTGCTTCACCGATCAGAGCAAAAATCCCCGCCCCAACCATTGCACCTACCCCCATTGAAACAGCCGACCAAAATCCAATTGGTTTTTTTGATGTATGCATATAGCTCCTCAGTTACTTATAAGGCTAACGTTGCAAATGGAGCTCGACGGAATTTGCATCTGATCTTCCCCCGATAAAACGGACACATGAACTTTCATGCGGCTAATCTCTCATATTCCATTGGCGAACAATAACCAATCCCTGAATGCAGCCGCTTTCGATTGTAAAAATCATTAATATAACGAGCTAAAGCATACTTCAGCTCTTCGCGCGATTGAAAGTGAGTTCCTCGGATTAATTCTGCCTTTAAGGTATGGAAGAAGGATTCCATATGCGCATTGTCGGTACATTTACCGGGGCGGCTCAAGCTATGCAAGATGCCATGTCGCTTAAGGTCCTTCTGGTATTCTGCCCCTCGGTATTCAACACCTCTGTCGGTATGCAGCATAAGCCCTTTCTCCGGCTTTCTTTTCTTGATCGCCGTTGCCAATGTTCGCCTGGTCACTTCCGTCGTTCTCTTTGTATCCAGGCTCCAACCCACAATGCGGCGAGAGTGAAGATCCATCACCACTGACAAGTCATGCCACTTATTTTTCACGTTGAGATAGGTCAGATCGGCAACCCACACTTTATTCTTTGCACCGGGCACCGCACCATCCGATCTCAGGTTTTCGCCAGAGGAAAGAAAACGTCTCATACCGGGTGCTCGATAGGTTACTCGGGTGACACGTGCGATGAGTCCCATCTCCTGCATCAAACGGGCTACGCGCTTTCTGCTGACCGCAATCCCTTGATGCTGTAGCGCCTTCCAAATTCTTGGGCTGCCATAGCGTCCCTCGACGCGGTCATACACTTTCTGGATCTCAATCTTTAAGGCTACATTTTCAGAAGCACGACTCGAATCTACACGCTTGCGCCAGTCGTAATAACCACTTCGAGACACACCAAGCCAGGCGCACAGTGATTGGATACCCATATCTAATCCGAATCTTTCGATGAATCGATACCTTGCTGATGTGCCTCCGCAAGATACCGTTGCCACTTTTTTAGTAGCTCGACCTCTTGTTTCAGTTTTCGATTCTCGGCTTCTAGTCGCTTAACCTTCAACAGTTCTTTGGCTTGTTTAGAGGATACATCCGTTATTTTTTTACGTTTATCTGCCACGATCTTGCCCTCGCGATACTCTTTTCGCCATCGTGACAGCATGAAGGGATGTATGTCGAGCGTATCAGCCACCTCTTTAACCTGAACACCATCGATCAGGCTTAACTGAACCGCTTTAACTTTGAACTCATTGGAGTACTGCCAGGTCTTTCTGGGTTTTGTGTATTTCGGCATGGGACACCTCATCTGCTAGATATAGGTGTCCGTTAAAGCGGGGGAAGATCAGCTGTCGCTGTGCTTGGCCTTGTTAGGGCTCATTTGCTTCCTCAACACGGCGGGCTAGCAATGATGCGAAAATTAGATATTGAGCCGCTTTTTCATCGGTTAAATCATGCCTAAGACTATGAGCTTTTGGATTACGAATGCCTATGTATGCGCCTTGGAATATTTGCAGAAATCCAGATTGGTCGTTTCTACCTGAGTCAGAGTCTAACTCGCTCAATATTAGCTTAGGATCTTGAACAGAGAAAACTTGACCTGCCAGTTTAGCCCCGTCCAAATCTAAACCAGTGCGCTCTCTTATGAGGTCAAACACCGAAACAAACGCATTTAACACCGCATCTCTTAGGTGCCCAGAACGATACTGATGAAAAGCATGTTCAAATACCACAGGATGCAATAAGTCTTCAAAGCCGATTTCATTGTGCTGATGTTGATTTTCTAAAAGATGTTGTTCTGCTTTTGCTTCAGCACTCGGTAGGTCGTGATTTAGAATATCGTTATAGTCGTGAGCCTCACCAAACCCTATATGCCGCCCAAGATATCCAAGTTCTTTTGGATCAAAATGCTCCTCCCAAACTCTCCGTAGACTTGCATAATCAGTTTTCAGGTAACCATTGACAACCTTCGCAGCACCTTCGTCACCATTTTGCAACGCAGATGCAGCATCCAGCGATTTCTTTCTGATTTCGCGGAATAATCTATTTACTTCTAAATACCATTTGATCATTGAGGCTTACCTTTAGCCTCAACGCCTCAATAACCGGCAGCGTTGTGGCGGAGCCACGCTTTTAGCTGTCCGGCGCCGAAGGCGCGTAGTTGATTGATTTGTTAGGTTTTTGTGCAACAACTTGGATTATATGCCAATTATGAGTGACACCTTGAGGTGTTTTACCTTTCGATTTATGTGTTTTAAAACGAAGGACTTCATAATTTTTTAAAAGTTCTTTAACTTCAGAATCTTCGAAAGCCGTTACCTCTGGCCAGAAAACGCTTGAGTTTTCGCCTGGTACGGCCATGGTATCTTCCTTACCTAAAAACGAGCCACAAAAAAGACCATTTGGAAGTAGGCACTCATATATCTTCGACCATACCTTATTAAACTCGGAGCTGGGACAAAAAAATAAGCTTGCATCAGCAACTACGAGCGAAGCTTGAGGGTAATCGAATGTAGAAAATGATGATTTAGATACAATCACATTATCTAAGCCTTTAAAACGAGATTCACATCTTGATATTGATTCTTGCTCGATATCGAATCCATAAACTATGAATCCATTATTTGATAAGTACTCAATATCAGCTCCCGCACCACAACCACAATCGATAGCAACTTTGGGTTCGCTGACCATGCTTGCAGAAAATAGTAGATCTTCACGAATCTCACGAGATTCAGTTGCATCAAAGTATTTGGCGATTTCTTTGCTAGACATGATTGGAAACCTAACGGCCCGGCGTTGAGGTGCCAACTGGAGTGTTATACCTGTTTTTTTAGGT
>JARGPR010000028.1 GCA_029210125.1 Pseudomonadales bacterium
CAGAAACAGTACCATTTATTGCCGATATGAAATCAGTACAATTTGGTTTTGATGTTCTCTGTATCAAACAATCTATGTTAGGAAATGGTAGTTTAGAGCTGATATTTGCTTCGATTTCTGAAACGATACTTGCCCCAGTCAAACGCGATAAGTTATCTATTCTTTCAGTAATAGCAACGAGTTCAGAATCTAATACATCCAATGGAAGAATAAGAAATGTATTGATGGATTGAAGTTCTTGCTGAACAGTACTTAGATTATTTCGTGTTTCACCAATGCCCATTTCAATGGTATCGATTGCTCCATCTAATGAATCAAAAAGTTGATTAACATCGGTTAATAAATCGTTAATATCTTTGCCACACAATGTGTTTCTCAATGTTGTTTCAACGTCGGAGATACGATTTGAGATATCGTTAGCGCTATTGCGAATATCGCGTTCAGTACTAACAAGCACTTCCCTAACCTGTGGAGATTCTGTAATAAGTTCTCCCATTAACCCTAAGAGAGGAGATGCCCCTAAAAGTGTACTAAGTTGTTGTAAATTATTGATGCCATTGAATCCTGCATCGAGGAAACCATTTGCCTCTATACCCAACTGTCCCTCTGTAGCGCAAACCGATTGAGTCGTGGAAATAACATTTTCAAGAATCGAATTCACATCGTTCGAACTTTGTCTTAGCTCCAATATAACATCAGAAAATTTATCAATTTGCCGATTGATTTCACTCGTGGTTTGCTCAAGTTGATTAAAAGGTTGCTCTACTTGACGCTTGACTGATGCAATCTGGGCACGAAGGTTACGTAATTTTTCTTGCTGATCTATCGCTAGTAACTCACCAGCGGGCTTATTTTCGATTTCAGTAATAAAACTAGCTAAAGGAGCTCTTATATCATTACTTACTTGCTCTAGTGCTGTCTGTGTTGGACTAATGATTACATCAGTAAATATGCTGTTAATGCGCTCAGGAAAACTTCTTAGTTGAGCCAATGTATCTGCCATTTTATCAATCGGGTCTTCACCACCCAAGACCGAGTCACCAAATGCACTCCCTGCTTGTTCAATTCCCTCTAAAAGTGCTTTCTCTAATAAGGTATCCATACCGCGATCAGCAAACTCATTCACCCGTTCTACTTGGTCATTAACGATACCAAACGTTGGTTCTATCAATGGTTGATCAATTAACTTAACTTTCAAAAGGAGATCATCTACCTTTTTAAGACCTTCACCTTTACCTAGCTCAATTTGGAATTTAATTTCACTTAATTTATCGAAATCGGCACTGGCACCAAAACTCAAACTGGTACGCACGGGTTCGATAAAATTAATTCCAGCGTTAGCCTCTAACACTACGAAATCTTTACTAAGTTCTTTTCCAGTGAATTTTGGTATAGAACTTCCGGTTAATAAATCTCTTACCAAACTTTGGTAGTACACAGGCAAACTGAATCCAAATCCAGTTTCACCCCATTGATATCTTGCCTCAAAATCATATTGATCTGTATCTTTAAGAGTTTGTAATAAATCAGAATTTTTTTGATTTTTTTGTGAACTCGAAAGAATGTCATAGTCTGGCACTAATACAGAAGGTTCGGCTTGTGGAGTCGACAACTGCAGGGTGTTCGCTATTCTTCCATCGGCTTCAAGGGCATTCCAGAAAGGGAGGGCTACAATACCATCAGTAATTAAACTGCCGTAGTAGGCACCATCAATTCTTCGCGGTTTTTCTAGGTTCGCTTCTTTAATTTGAACTGGGAAACCATTATCTAAATCGCCCTTATCAAGAATATATTCACCTAATAACTTACTACTTGAATCTACTAACTGACCATCAGGTGTCCATTCAGTAGATAATCCTATGGGTTTATTAAGTGCAAGAAAGTTTGCTTGCAAATCTATGGAGATATTCTGCGATGCAGGAACTTGACAACTAGCGATAGGTTTTTCAAAACGTAAATCAAACAACTGACTATCAACGTTCCAACCCGCCATGCGACAAACATTATTGTCACATTGCTCATTGTCTAAAATAGCGCTTCCTAATTCTCCGTCACAGCCAATGGTAAGATTGCTAAATTGCACATCAAAATTAGCCTGATCTGGAATAGTGATGGCACCATCAACCCAGTTGTATGTATCAATGGCACTGTCGTTAACTCGAATTGCAAAACGATCTAAATTCACAGCAAAATTTTGCAATGATACGGCTTTGGGCAAACTTGCCGGATTCGCGTTGAATACCCCCGTCACCCCTGCATTTCGTAACGTCCATTTAACGGCTTCAGATGCAGGTAAATTAACAGGTAGCGAAACATCACTTAGGCCATTATCAAATTCTATAATTTTATTAGTTAACAGATTTCCAGATCCTATTTCCGGCTGACCATCAACTCCCGTGGCATACCATTGCGGTCCGGAAGTAATGCCAGGAGGATAGTGGTTACCGAAAATAAACTCATCGCTTTCTGGTCCGTAAACCGATGTCGCATCACGATAACTCAGCCAGTCGTCACTCATATTTTCGTATGTTGTAGATATGACCCCAGGAATGACTAATTGCGCGCTGTCGTTAACCAATAAGGCATCGGTCATATTCCAAACAGTATCTACCCCTGCCGCAGCACCCCAACCAATGGATGCTGTCTGTGCCATGGAGACTCTTGCATAAATGCCACTACTGCTTAATTGTGCCTGAGCAGCACTGACCTTAATGGTGGTATCACCTGCACCTTGGCAAGTACGGTCTGCGCAGGCGGTCGTTTGATTCATTTCAAAATTGACCTCTGTGCTCGTCGCCTGCAATTGTCCATCGACCACATCAGCTGTAAATGGCTGCCACGCAATGTCACCCATTGGATAAGCTGTAACGCCCTGACCAGCTATAAAGTTAGGGCGGTCTTGAATCCCTTCTGTCGATAAAATAAATGATCCTGCTTGTGCCTGTGAAAAAGGTGCAGCATTAGACAAAATGGAGTTTCCTCGGGTATCACCGGGATAATAATAGGGAGTCGTTTTTAATTGAATTCCAGAATATGACAGGCGTAACCCCTGACTGGTTAAATGGACCGCTGTAATTTTGTAGATAAATGGAAGCTCTTCAACCCCAAGATAGAATGAAGTTGATGCTGTCAGTGCTTGAACCCATAACAAAAACTCCAACCCATCAGCCTGCTTAATTTTTGCATTTTCGGTGCCTGTTTGTTCAACCCTTAAGTAATGCCAAGGTGGCAATTCGAGTAAAATTTGTTCTACGGCCACCTCACCATTTGTTACCAATGCTCGTCCATTTTCATCAAAGACAACACACACACTGCCAGCGTTACTTATTTCTGTTCCTTCGACTTCATCGTTAAAAACAGATACAAATTGGGCCGTGACCGCTACCGAATCGATACATTCGGTCGTACTGTCGAACTCTTGTTCGGTTATGGTTAATGTACGATCACCAAACTGAATTTCATCGGGTAGTAGCAATAAATCTGGTGCAACCAATGTCACTGCTTCATTAGTTAACTGTGTATTTTCTATCGCAAGAGTAACTTCTTGCTCATCGATTAAAGCCTGCTGAAGAAATTCAACAACTGTCGGATCAGACAAAGCAACAACTAGGGTTTGATTTACATTACCGGTAGAGTTAGTAACTGCAGAGCCGGGGTAAAGATATTGGCCTAGTTCAATGCGATCAATGACTTCATCATTTTCATTTTGTAGCGATTTAGTCAAATTGATGCTTAATAGTTGATCTGTGCATGACGCTCCACAATTGCCATTTAAACCAACCCCCAAACGCAGCAATGGAAATGCACTATTGAGAAGGCTGGCTGGGTTGGCGCTGGCTTGGCATGCATTGTCTATTGGCTGAGGTAAGTCTGAATAAAGAATTGTTTCATCAGCATGAGCAATTGATATGATACAAAGTGAATCGGGTTCAAGGAGCCCCGCGTTGGTAATAGGAATATCGTCATATATATTGACGGTTAAGGGTGTTGAGCTTGTTATACTCTGACTATCAGAAGATGATTCAAGATCGGTTATTTCAAAGGTAATTTGTTCTGGCACTTCTGTTTGTTTATCGATGATAAGATCAATCGTTAAATCTGCTATTCGTTGATCAGAACTAAACTCCACTTCGAGCGCTTCACCTAAATAGTCCTCATTGCGGGCAGTACTTACGTCCGAAACAACCACACCTACGGATAACGCTTCTGGTACTTCCCCAAACGTGTAGCCGCCTCGCACCACCTGCAAATGTAACTTACCATCCACTTCTCTCGCATCTGTACCACGAAGGGTATAGCTGATTTGATTCGGTGAAAGCCACTGACAGGCTATTTCGCAGATTAAAACAGGACGATTGGAAAATTGTATCTCAGGTAAGTTGGGGATTTGCTCCGCTATAACCATTCGTTCATATAGCCATACAGGATCAACACCAGTAAAAAACCCGCCTACTTTATCGACTAAGCCTGACTCAAGCTGCCCTATCAGGCCTTTATATGCGTCTCCTAGACCGAGCTGCTCTCCTTTCAACTCAAGTATGAACGCCGAAAAAAGTAGCAACTGCAGCGAAGGGTCACCTAATTCAGCATCATCGTTTATGTTATTCATGCGGAGACCACCCGGATCTATATCCGGTGAGAGCCCCAACTGCCCCATCATATTTTGTTCGGATTCTTGCAACTGCACAGCAGAAAACCCATCTGCAAACTGACCGAGTACGCGTGCAGCAATAAGATCGGTAAAAACATTGATATTCTGGGGGGCGCCATCGGGAAAGGTAACTGCTCGTAGTGGCTGCTCGAGAGTCACTGGCTCACCGGTCAATTCGTTGGTAAAGGTTCCGGTAGCTTCAAGAACGACTGGCTGGCCTTGCAAAACCTCAATCTGATACTCTGATCCATTGACCTGCGGTTGATAAGAAATTTTATTCCCATCTGGACCTATGCCATAGGCATTCATATTAAGATCTACAAAAGGCCCCTTCTCGACAATCCCTGTGATCGTTACCTTTGGCAGCTCTGGCGTTTCTTCCGTTTCTTCACTAGTTTCTGTGTTTTCATCTTTGTTATCATTATTACTGCTATCACCGGAAGATCCTCCACCAGAACACGCTGATAGTGAAATAACGATCAATATCCACAGTATGAAGGGTATGTGCAATAAGCGAGTTTTTTTGAAAAAGATGATTTGCATGTTCCATTGCCTTTCAAGAAGGGTTCAGATTCGATAACTCACATTAACTAAACGTGGCTATCGTGAATTTCTTAAACATTGAATCTATATATGCACTATTGTTTTGGAAACTACCAAGCATTGCTATAGCAAATAAGTACCAGTACTTTAGTGTGGTATCGAATAAGTAAGGGGATGAGGTATACGCATGGACATAGTTATTGTAGATGACCATCAACTATTTTTAGATGGTTTATCTGGATTGATTAAACAGAGCTTTGCTAGTGCTACAGTAACAACGGCCATTAATGCAAGCCAAGCCCTCTCTATCATCCAAGGCCTTAAATCATTTCCTGATATTATTTTGTTAGACCTTAATCTACCTGGAATTAGTGGTTTAACTTTAGCAAGACAATTACAACAATCTTCGATTTGGAGTCCCATCATTATCATTTCTGCATCCGAATCAATGATGGATGCCAAAATTGCTTTAGAGCACGGTACCTCAGGTTATTTGCCAAAATCGACAAACTCAGAAACGCTTTGTTTAGCGATTAACAAAGTACTAGGAGGCGAGATCTACTTACCTGACGGTTGGTCTGAACTATTGTCCCAGAGCTGTAAATCCAATAATTCTACAGATACAACACTAACACCTAGACAATATGAAATTTTACATCTTATGTCCCAAGGTTTATCTAATAAGGTTATCGCCCAACACCTTAAAGTCTCTGAAAACACCATCAAAGGCCACCTGCGGGATATGTTTAGAGTATTAAAAGTAACAAACAGAACGTCTTGTATGATTAAAGCGAATAATCTC
>JARGPR010000016.1 GCA_029210125.1 Pseudomonadales bacterium
AAGACACACCGTCTGTTCAGAACAGTCATAGATACTCAAGAACAGACAACAAACCTGACCGGAACGAATAGACATTTACGAATAGGTCATCAAAGACCGATTAGATATTGAATGGCAGCAGCGGCACAACAAATCTGAAGTTACGGGAGCAAATATCTTAGGGTTTATCTATCGTTAAGCACTGTTCAACAACAGTCGGATGATAGTGGAAGTACCCTTCATCCCTTTTTATTTCTTCCATTCATGAAAGGTTAAACGACGACTACGCACGACCACATTGCCGAGAATGTGAGCACGTTTTATTTCTCGACGAGGAGTTGTCTGTGAAAGATCTCAACTATCAGTTAAAGAGCATATGCGAACGCAATCAGGATGGCAGTCGTAGTACGCAGGCTGAACGTTTTCAGTTGTTACAAACCATGGCAAACCATCTCAATGAGTTGGGCTATCGGCGCATGGAGTCAAAATCCCTTAAGCCAAAGCATGTTGATGCATTAGTCGCAAAGTATCTTGATGAAGGGCTTGCATCAGGTACGATAAAAAATCGCTTGGCGGCGTTGCGTTGGTGGGCAGAAAAAATCGGTAAGCAAAACGTCGTCGCGAAGGATAATGCCTACTACGGCATTGAGTCTCGTGTTTTTGTTACCAATGTATCGAAAGCCCGTGACCTGGATCTTGAACTTCTCGAAAAAATCAGTGACCCCCATTTAAAAATCAGTTTGGAATTGCAAAAAGCCTTTGGCCTGCGACGAGAAGAAGCGATCAAATTTAGTCCAGACTACGCAGATCGAAATACATTTATTCGACTTAAATCTACCTGGTGCAAAGGTGGAAGGGCGCGAGAAATTCCTATTCGTACGGATGAGCAGCGCGATGTTTTAAAACGGGCGCGATTAGTGGCCGGGAAAGGCTCATTGATTCCGTCGCATTTGATGTATGTGCAGCAAATGCGACTCTATGAACGTGAGACGCAAAAAGTGGGTTTATCCAAATTACATGGTTTGCGTCATCGCTATGCACAAGAGCGCTATCTGGAGCTAACTGGTAAGCACGCACCGGCCTGTGGTGGTCCAATTCGTAGTGCTCTGAGTGAGGAGGAGCGTGCCAACGATACAGTGGCACGTTATGCGATTTCTCAGGAGCTCGGACATGAACGCGAGCAAATTACAGCGGTGTATCTCGGAAGATAAGCTAATTTTCTAGCGGATACGCTTAACGGGCGCTGCCCTGGCCGCTGGGCCTTCCCGCCCTCGCCGGTAGCAGGGTTGCAGCAGTGCTACAACCCCTGTGAAAGGATAATAAGGTTCGGCGCATCAAGGACTACTCGGCTAACGCCTGTGTTCCTCCTTGACGCTGAAGCTTCATAACGAATCACACTGTGGTTATTGCAGTCTCAATAGCAACGAGCAGCTACGCTGCCAACAAATAGGTATGACTTGAGAGCGTTGCCAGCAACAGTTGTTGCGTTAGCCAGTTATACCACCCCTACGGGAGAAATGATTTCCCGTAGGGACATCTTTCTCTTTTTTATTCACGATGAGGAGAAAGATGATGGAGTATTTAGAAATGCGTGGTGCAGTAAAACTCAAAGCTGATGCCGATAAATCTGTTGTGTATTCTGTTATTGATAAGTTACGAGAAACAGAGTTTGTCGATGCAGGCTATATCGACATGGGCATTGAGGACAATATTCTGAGTATCAGTGCCGAAGGCACGATTTCAGAAAGTTACAGTATCCGTGCGTTGTTGACAAAGCTGCAGGGTCAGTTGACAGAAACGTCGATGATAGGTGTCTCAAGTGTACGATGGGAAACCCTCGTGGTACTGAAGCACTGGCAGCCAGCACCGACTATGCGACTTGAAGTAACTGATCAATTGGTCTTTGCCAACTAACCTACTGTATAGCACCCACGATAAAGGCCTGGCTCCCGTCAGGTCTTTATCATTTTTACCACGCTGCCACATCAAAAATATCGCCATCCTATTCTTTCTTCTGTCCATGAAAGCTTTTCGCTGCTAATGGAAAGCTGCTGTCGATAATCTAGTGACGGTTTTCAATCATTGGATGAAAGGCGAGTGTTATGCAGGGTGTTATGTTTAATAAACGTGGGGTAGTTGCAGTAATAGTGTTTATTGTTGCGTCAGCCACACAGGCAGACGCGCCGGATCGTCGTGTCTTTGAGAATCGCTATCTGTCCGTCCAGGTTGGGGCTGAGTACGCTCAAATTGATTTGTTGCAAAGCATCATTGAGTTACAAGTCCCGGAGCGGTTTCAAACGGTCGGGGGATCATTGAATTATCTGCTAAAGCCGTATGGTTTTCAGATTGATGATGATCCTGAGTCGAATGAGCAGTACCTTTTGTTGATGTTGGCGCTACCCGAACCGCATCGACAGCTAGGGCCAATAACATTAATGGACGCGGTGACTACGCTGGGAGGTGCAAGCTTTCGACCTTTAATCAATCCCGTTAAACGCACAGTACGGTATCAACTCCGTGATGGGTTTGGGAAATTTGTGACTGATGAAGAATTGGCCTACGCGAGAAAACAGTGGTTAGAAGAAAAAGAAAAAAGCTCGCCATCGCTCACCACTGAAGAGTTTTCCGTACTTGTACAGCCAGGTGACAGCTTAAGCAGTTTTGCTAATGAACTTGATATCGAGGGTATAACAACCGATCAAGCACTGGTTTATCTTTTTCAAGCGAATCCTCACGCCTTCGTGAGCAGCAATATGAATTACCTACTGGCTGGCGCGGAATTGACGATTGCTCCAGTTGAGCCTGAAACGTTGCCGATTGCAGTTGAAGCCAGTCAGTTGGTCGATGAACACTATCGTTTATGGGTTCAGCGCGAGGTAACACCGTGAATAGCCAAACGACTTTAGCTATTGGGTTAGTTTTGCTTTCGTCTATCTCTATCACTTCGATTGCAGATGCGGCTGAGACTTTAATGAATGCAGCACAAACGCCCAGCACAGAAACGCCAATTAGCTTAACCATTGAGCTCAAGACTAAAGCTAAACGCTGGAGCTTAGATCAGGGCGAGTACCAGCGTTATCTCGATTTAATGCAAGGCCCTTTAGGGAAATGGAATCCTGACCTTGATCCCTTATTGGCTCTGGGCATGTTTGCAACTTCATCGCTGCAGGAACAGCGTTATGCTGAGTTATATGCACAGCAGGAATTCGATTTAACCGAGCGAGCGTTGCAATTTCAACAAGCTTACCGCGTAGCGTTTGATAGCTTGTACCCCAGTAAAACAATGTTAGATCAGCGTTTATTAGCGCCGTACTTTGCGCACCAGCAAAATAAATCATCGATGAGGGAGGCCAAACAATTAGCACAGCAACGCTTTGTTGATGGTGATCGTCTACTTCTCTTCGTTCCCTCGACTTGTTCACAGTGTCTATCGCTTATCAACCGATTGATGAGTCTATTATCGAGCACGCAACGAAGTGGTGTCGATGTGTATGTCAAAAATGCTCAAGATGATGTGGCTGTTAGGGCGTGGGCTCAGGCGCACAATATTCAATCCGATTGGCTAGATGAGCAGCGTTTAACCCTGAACCGTGATGAAGGTTTACTGCAGCGGTTGGCGAGCCAATCCTCGGATTCAACTCCCAGCTCTATGCCTATTTTCTTAAAACGCAATGAACGTTTTTTCCAACTAAACAGGGAGAGTTTGGGGCTATGAATTATTGTTTCGCTATGCCGTGGATTGCGGGTGTTACGTTGATGCAGCCGGTCGCTACTGTTGCATTAGAAAACGTGCCCGTCGCTTATCTGATTGTCGCCAAGAGCCATCAAGTGCCTGTAGATATTCTTTACGCAGTAGCGTTGGCTGAAAGCGGTAAGCCCTATCAGGGCGAACAGAATCCGTGGCCGTGGGCGCTGAATATCGATGGACGAAGTGTTTTTTGCGAATCCCAGCAAGAGGCGATTCACCGAGTGATCCAGGCAATTCGACAAGAACAGTCTGTCGATATCGGGTTGATGCAGGTTAACTGGCGTTGGCACCGACAGCGGTTTTCCACTATTGATGAGTCGTTGGTGCCTATTAAAAACCTCAGTGCAGGTGCCACAATTTTGTATGAGCAGTTTGAGCAGACTGACGATTGGTGGGAGGCCGTAGGGCGCTACCATGACCCCGGCCAAGATGCGGAATCGCTCAATAACGCACAGCGTTATCGTAAACGTGTAAAACAGTATTGGCAGGAGCGGTTCTAATGCGAGGGTTATTCGGACTGCTGTGTCTGTTGTTGTGTTTAGGCGCTCATGCCAGGGAACCATTGACGGTAATTTATGACTCGGGTGATACCTTGCCATTAGAACCCTATTTGCCGAAACGAGCGCCACAAGAAAAGGTTACTACTCAAAAAAAGAACGGCCAATTGGCTTTCAATTTGCCCATCACCACACCCTCGATGCAGCCGGGAAAGGCCACGGTCACCCCTAAAGCATTGCGTTATCTGCAGCAGCCTTTGTTTCTGGTGGGGGCTGATCAGGTATCAAGAGACTGGTTGGCCGAAAGGCGTGAACAGCTTATTCAGCTCGGTGCCGTCGGCCTGTTGGTTGAGGCGAAGGATCGCCAAGAGGTTGAGGCCGTCTTAGCCATTGCCGAAGGGCTAAGGCTGGTGCCTGCCTCTGCTGAAGGCTTCGCGGCTAAGTTGGGTTTAACCCATTACCCCATCCTGCTTTCAAAAGAAGGTTGGGAACAGTGACAGACCGTTATGAAATAGAGGTGTTATTACGTCCTCCTGTCGAGCTGTCGTCAGCGATAGTGGCGTTGAGTTGTGCGGGAATTGTGCTAGCGGCACCACGGATCTTGATGATGACGCCGTCGGTTGCCTTGTTCAGTGCAGCGTGTCTCGGCGGCATTGGCTTGTGGCGAGGGCGACAAGCCTGGCGAGTGATTCAGTACCAGCGCCACCTCAGGCGCAGCCCACGTTATGTTATGTCTTCGTCACAAGTGCCTGTGAGTCAATCGGTGTTATTTTTAGGGCGAGGTTTTCGCTGGAATCAAACTCACACCGAACGTCTTTATGCCGCCCGAGATAAACGGGCTGAGCGTTATCTACAGCCTGGAGTAATCAAACAATGGGTTCGTCGCAAGGAGATCGAATGGGAGCATCTCCCCCTACTAAAATCGATCATGCGATTAACCGCCACAGATTCCCCTCTGAATCCCGTCCGTCCTCCACCGGCCACTGGAGGCGATGCCGTCATTCACGGTGTCGGGATCAGAGGGGAAACCAATGCCACCATGCCGCTCAGTGATCGAGTGGGGCATATGGTGGTGATTGCCCGCACCCGGCACGGCAAAACACGGCTGGCCGAAGTGCTCACCACCCAGGATATACGGCGCGGCAACAACTGTGTGATTGTGTTAGACCCCAAGGGTGATGCGGATTATCTAAAGCGCATTTATGTCGAATCACAAAAAGCCGGTCGACAGTTACTTATTTTTCATTTGGGTTATCCCGAACTCAGTGCCCGCTACAATGCCATTGGTTCCTTTTCTCGTATTACCGAAGTCGCCACCCGAATCGCCAGTCAGTTACCGGGCGAAGGTGACGCCAGTGCGTTTAAAGAATTTGCCTGGCAATTTATCAATGTCATTGCCGTGGCGTTGGTGGCCATGGGCGAAACACCGGATTACCTGAAAATACGCCGCTATATTACCGACATCGATGCGCTGCTGATTTTGTATGGTCGACACTGGTTAGCCGAAAATGGCCCTGAGGATTGGCAGGATGAATTGGGCGAGTTGCAAGATGGCATCAATATAAAATCACTGCCACGTATTGATCAGGGTAAAGACCTTGAAGCCGTGGCGATGGTCAGATACCTGAATGCCCATGCAAGATTCGATCAGGTGCTAGAAGGGTTGCTGTCAGCTTTTCGCTATGACCGTGAATACTTCCTTAAAATCACGGTATCCATTAAACCTTTTTTAGAAAAACTAACCACCGGCAACATCGCGTCTATTTTGGCGCCGGATAAAGCTAACGTTGATGATCAGCGCCCCGTGTTGGAATGGGCGCAGGCGATACGATCCAACGCTGTGGTTTATGTGGGGCTGGATGCGCTCACCGATCCTGAAGTGGCCAGCGCGGTGGGTGCTTCCATGTTCAGCGATTTAACCAGTCTGGCAGGCCATATCTATAAACACGGCATCGCACCTAATGAGCCTGGTAATCGTGACAGGCAACCGCCCAACATTGTTATCCACGGGGATGAATTCTCCGATTTGATCGGCCCTCAATTCAAAACCTTAATTAATAAAAGCGGCGGTGCGGGGTACCAACTTAATCTCTATACCCAAACCTGGAGTGATCCGATTGCCGAACTGGGCAGTGAAGCAAAAGCGGGGCAGTTGGCTGGCAATATAGGCACCATGCTGATCATGGGTGTGAAAGAAATAGCGACGTGTGAGATGTTCACCAAACAACTGCCAGAAGTCAGTGTCAGCGAAATCATGGCCGTCTCTGGTGTTACCGATAATGCAGAGACGGGTGCGGGCATGGGTTTTACATCGAACAATCAAGACCGGGTGAGTATCAGCCGTGTGCCTATGATTTCCCCGGCGGATATTGTAGCGCTACCTAAAGGGCAGGCATTCGTTCTGCTGAGAGGTAGCGAACTGTGGAAAATCCGCATTCCCATGCCATCTAAAACGGACGACCAAGAGCTGCCAGACGATTTAGGCGGCATGCTCCAGCATATGCGGCGCAGCTATACCTCCGTAGTGGATTGGCCCAATTATTATGGTAGATAGCCACTATGGCCGATAGGCGAGGGTGATAAACCCATGGCCAAACCGCAACAGTACCAGCCTCCCAGAAGAAAAGAGCCTGGTCTTCTAGGCAACTTAATTTCAGCACTGGTTCAGTTGGTGGTTTGGTTAATCATCAGTTTGATGTTGTCGATCATCATCGAGTGGGTAGGTATGATCTGGTTCTGGCCAGAGCTGGGCAGTGATCACGCCAAAACGGTACTTGCCACTGATCAGGCCTATCTTAACCAGCAGCTGTACTACCAATCCATCACAATAAAAAATAATGTTGTTGCCACTACTGATCAAGCAGTAAGGTGGATAGCCCAGCAATCCTGGTTCGAAACGATTATTCAATCAGTATCAACTGCTTCAGCGGGTAGCTTCGAAGTATTTCAGGAATGGGCGCATGACCTCTACCTACAATATCGTGACTACCTACAAGCATCCACCTATATCACTCAAATTTTCGTAATCCGTTTGGCATTAATCCTGTTTTCGCTGCCCATTTTCGTAATCGCAGCACTGGTAGGCGGTGTTGATGGATTAGTAGAGCGGGATCTTAGGCGCTGGGGCGGCGGACGGGAGAGTAGCAATGTTTTCAATCTTGCTAGAAGGTCAATTGTGCCTGCGTTTGTAGTGGCCTGTGTGGTCTATATCAGTTTGCCGTTTAGTATCAATCCGTTAATTGTCATGCTGCCCTTTGCCTGCCTGCTGGGAATGGCAGTCCGTATAGCGTTTGAGCGATTGAAGAAGTACTTTTAAAGTGAACCTTAATATTTGATCAGTAGATGATTTGTCTAACGACTGCTTTCGATTGGCTGTGGTTCTCCTCGGGAGAACTCTAGAGGTAAGAATTGCCCTCATGATAGTCTAAATACACGTTAGCTAAGCGTAATTCAGCTTTTCTGTCACAAATTCAAAGATCATGGCCCTTTTCGGGATTTTCAATGAATAAATGAAGCGTATAAGCATCATTCATTTTGTTTGATCTATATTTGTGCTTTGGTATAGTGGAGGCTTCGTAACCAAGGTATCGAGAATGGTCAGATTTCGCTTTAAAGAGCTGATGGCGGAAAAGGAGTTTCAAGAAGGCCGACGTATAACTTTGGAGGAAGTATCTAAAGCTACGGGTATTCATAGGACAACCCTTTCCAAGGTGTCTAATCAAAAAGGCTACAACACCACAACAGAGGTGCTCGATAAACTGTGCGAGTTCTTTGATGTAGAGCTAGGGGCGCTTGCTGAGCATATTAAAGATGACAGTGAGGCAGATGCCAGTCATGAATGAGATGAACTCAAACAGCAATCCCCCATGTAAAGAAAAATACACTAAGCATCAATCTCAGTATTTTGCATGGCAGCTCACTCGCCGACTCGATAGTGAAAACGAAGATAAGTTGACCGGTGCCATCATGGATGCCCAAATCGATCTAAACCCTCACCAGGTTGATGCGGCTCTATTCGCTTTTCGTAACCCACTATCAAACGGCGTAATCTTGGCTGATGAGGTGGGCTTAGGTAAAACTATTGAGGCTGGGCTGGTCATCGCCCAAAAATGGGCTGAAAGACGTCGTCGCATCCTTATTATTGTCCCTGCTAATCTTCGTAAACAGTGGCATCAAGAGCTTCAAGAAAAATTTGGTATTGATGCCATAATTCTTGATGGCGATAGTTACAAAAAATCAAAAAAAGAAGGCTGCAAAAATCCCTTTGATATTGAAGAAGGCGTTGTAATCTGCTCCTATCAATTTGCAAAAGCAAAAGCAGATGATATCCAAATGATCCCGCAGTGGGACTTGGCGGTAATCGACGAAGCCCATCGTCTCAGAAACGTTTACAAAAAAGGTAATAAAATTGCAAAAGCCATCGCGGATGCCCTTGGGAATGCTTATAAGGTAATGTTAACCGCTACACCATTACAAAATTCATTACTCGAATTGTATGGAATGGTGAGTATTATTGATGAAAAAATATTCGGTGACCTAGATAGCTTCCGTATTAAATACGGTCGAATTAACGATGCCACCTCATTTGGCGAATTAAGGCAGCGTATCAAGCCCGTTTGTAAGCGTACTTTAAGAAAAGATGTTGAAGCTTACGTTAAGTACACCAAGCGTATACCGATGATAGAGGAGTTTACACCGTCGTCGAATGAGCAATTACTTTATCAGATGGTATCCAGCTATCTACGCCGCCCTAACCTTAATGCGCTTCCTGATGGTCAACGCCAATTAATCTCCATGGTAATGTGGAAACTATTGGCCTCATCCTCCTTCGCCATCGCTGGGGCCCTAGGTACCATTAGAAAAAGATTGCTTGAAGGCCTGACTGATCAGTCTCTAACGCAGGCATTTGAACGCGAATATGAAGCCTTTGTAGAAACCCAAGAAGAGTGGGATGACGACGATCAATACTCCACCCCTCTCGCTGATCGGCAATCAGCTTTAGACGAAATAGAAGAGCTTGGTGCATATATTAAGCTTGCTGAGAGCATTGATGATAACGCCAAGGGTGAAAAGCTTTTAGATGCACTAAAAATCGCGTTTCAAAAGCTTGATGAGATTGGCGCACAAGAGAAAGCAATCATATTTACGGAGTCTAGAAAAACCCAAAGTTACCTGCTAAGAACGCTAGAGAAGAGTCAATATAAAGACGGCATTGTTTTGTTTAACGGAACAAACAATGATGCTCAAGCAAATAAAATATATAAAGACTGGGTAGTTAAGCATGCCGGAAGCGATAAAATTAGCGGCTCGAAAACTTCAGATACCCGCGCCGCGCTAGTTGAATATTTCCGTGATCAGGGAAAGATCATGATTGCAACAGAGGCTGCTGCCGAGGGGGTGAATCTACAATTTTGCTCACTTGTTATTAATTATGATTTGCCTTGGAACCCTCAGAGGATAGAGCAGCGTATAGGTCGATGCCATCGGTACGGTCAAAAACATGATGTTGTAGTACTGAACTTCATTGACTCGACTAATGAAGCCGACAAACGCGTACACGAATTATTAAGACAGAAATTTAATATATTTGATGGTGTTTTTGGTGCGTCAGATGAAGTGCTTGGAGCCATTGAAAATGGTGTGGATTTCGAGCGAAGAATCAAAAAGATCTATGATAATTATCGCGACGCTCAAGATATCCAACGGGAATTCGACAAGCTTCAAGAGGATCTTGCCCACGAAATAAATCTTCAAATGGTTAATACCCGTGAAAAGCTGTTTGAGCATTTCGACGAAGATGTGCTGCAGAACATCAAAGTGGATACCATTAAATCTCTTAGTAAGTACGAACGTATGCTACTTGCTTTGACTAAAAGCGAGCTAGATGGCTGTCTGGATCTTATTGATGGTGGTTTCGTGATCAACCATCTGCCTCCACAAGCGCCCAAAGAAATCCCAACCGGTGAGTATGAGTTACCTCGTAGAAAGGGAGATTGCCACCTATATCGGTTAAAGCATCCCCTCGCGCAATGGGCGATTGAAAACGCCAAGGCACATCAGTTAGAACAATCACATTTGGTCTTTTGTGCTGGCGCGAAAGACACTAAGGTCTCCGTAGTGCAAGAGCTTAAAGGCCAGTCCGGTCAGCTAAAAGCCACAAAGATTACCGTCGAATCCATGAAGCGTGCGGAAGACTATATCGTACTAACTGGTTTTAACGATGCAACTACAGCTGAGACCATGAGTTCAGAGGTCCTCGAAAAGCTAATGGCATTCCCGGTTTTAAGGTCTTCGAATGCAGCTTTTTTAGAAGCCCCGCAATTACAAGATCAACTATCACGCAGGAAAACAGAGATTCTTGGTGAAATCACTAGCCGAAATCTTCAGTATTTTGAGGGTGAAGTTGAAAAGCTCGAAGCCTGGTCAGACGACCTTAAAGTGGTATTAGAGCAAGATATAAAAGAAACCGATCGTGAGATTCGCGAAGTGCGCAGAACGGCTAAAATTGCGCCTGACCTCAATGAAAAGCTTCATTGGCAAAAACGCTTAAAAGATTTGGAGAAGCTGCGTAATAGAAAACGTAGAGATCTATTTGACAAGCAGGATGAAGTTGATGATCGACGTGAAGAATTGATCTCTGGATTAGAAGAAAAAATGAATCAAAAAATTGAAGAGTGTCATTTGTTTACTATTACTTGGGAAGTTGTTTAATGGCTAAAATAGGAATTCAGCCGTTGGAGTTGATCCAGTTGTGTGAGTTGTTGCATGGGAAGTTTGACGGTCACATTACAGGTACTGGTTCGGGAGATGTTGTAAAAGAACGCAACTTTTTCTCAAAGGCTCTAGCCGCGTATTATTTGGTGTCTGAGGCTGGCGCCACCATTGAAGATGCTGTATTAGCCTCTATTGACGGAGGCGACGATCATGGAATTGACTCAGTGTTCGTAGACGCTACCGAAACAATTTGGTTGATTCAATCAAAGTATATTGATCGAGGTATCGGTGAGCCGGCCCTGGGGGATGTGAACAAATTCGAGAATGGTGTTAGAGATCTGTTACGCCAACAATACGATCGTTTCAATGATTCTTTACAAGCAAAGATTCCGCTTATTAATCGGGCGTTAGATTCGGGTGTATGCCAAGCAAAAGCCGTTTTAGTTTACACGGGTAGTGCGCTATCTGATGACCGGCGACGAATGATGGGGGATCTTGTAAACGCATTTACTTCTCCAGCGAGGAGGAACTTTCTTCGTTTTGTAAATGCTGGCTTAGAATCCTTTCATCAATATCATCTGAATGAAACTCTACCAGAACCGATCGCGCTGGAAGTTGAATTGGAGCAGTTTGGTTTTCTGGCGGAACCTTACCCGAGTTACTACGGAGGATTAGATGCTAAACAAATAAAAGCATTTAAACAGATTCATGGCGACTACCTCTTTAACGCCAATATACGCCAGTTTAAAGGTAATACGGCGGTTAATAAGGATATAGTAAATACACTCACCGATACTCCTGAGAATTTCTTCTACTTTAACAATGGTGTGACGCTGCTTTGTGATGAAATACAGCAAATATCAGCCCACGATGAAACCAATCGACTTGGTAAATTTAGGTTGCGTGGAGTTTCGGTAATTAATGGCGCTCAAACCGTTAGCTGTATCGCTGATGCCGCCAGTGAGGATGAAAATAAGTCAACCGCTAAAGTAATGGCGACAATCATTAGCTTGGAAAATGCACCTGACCGTTTCGGTGAATCGGTTACGCAATACAGGAACAATCAAAATGCTGTTTCTGATGTAGACTTTGCCGCACTTGATGAAAACCAACAGCAATGGGCAAGAACATTGGCTAATAGCGGAGTCAATTATCGCTATAAAGGTGGTTTGCAAGACGACGAAACGTTTAATTTGGAGTTTGCTGCTCGCGCTTTAGCGTGTTCATACTCATCTGATGAGTCATTACACCTCGTGGCATTGGCAAAAAAAGACAGTAAGAAACTTTTTTCGCGTGTAACTACAGCCGAAAACGATTCAATATATAAGATCATTTTCCCTGACACGCTCGAAGCAAGGGTTTTGTGGCGAGTAGTTCAAATTTGCCAAGAGGTGATTGACGTTATTTCACGGGAAGTAAAAAGTGCACACGGTTCCGATAAAGACATTATCTCCCATTCACGTTGGATGGTCTGTTATTTGGTGATATGTCGCAAGTTCGACTTAAAGCTTGAGCAAGAGATAACGTTAACCTTGATTCAAAAAAACCTGGTTCGAATAGAGGCCCAAAATATATCTCAACGGCTTATCACGGAGTTTAACAATAAAGGCTTTGGGAAGGCCCCGAAATCCGTATTTGAAAATCAAACCGATTTACAAACATTAAAAGGCCCTGTAATGGCCGCATTGGCCAACGCATAGGGGTATTTGAAAGAATGAGCAGTAAAAATAAAACAAAATTAGAGCTTACCTGGATAGGAAAAGATAAGCGGCCGAAGTTAGAGCCTAGGATTTTATTAGAAGACCCATCGAAGTCCTATCATGCAAGCCACAAAGTGACCGAAAACGATATTTTTGATAACAAGCTGATTTTTGGAGATAACTTGCTGGCACTTAAGGCTTTGGAGCAAGAGTATGCTGGCAAGGTGAAGTGTGTGTATATCGACCCGCCATTTAACACAGGCGAGGCATTTGATAATTATGATGATGGACTTGAGCATTCAATATGGCTTTCTCTAATGAAAGAAAGAGCATACTACCTTCGGAATCTGATGACAGATGACGGAACTTTGTTTGTGCATATTGATGACAATGAAATCGGATACTTAATAGTTATTTTGGATGAAATATTTGGGCGGTCTAATCGAATAAATATAATTACGTTTAAGCAGGGGTCGGCGACAGGGCATAAAGCAATAAATCCTGGGCTGGTGACGGTAACGAATTACCTGTTGGTATATGCCAAAGATAAATCTCAGTGGGCACCGAAGCGCCTCTATACGGCTAGAGAGCGGGACTCGCGTTACTCACAAGTAATTGATAATTTCGAGGCTCATTACTCTAAGTGGAAACTCGCGCCGCTAAACAAGTATTTCGCGTCGATCAATGGACTAGAACCTAAGGAGTTAAAGCCTACTTTCGGAGATCAATTGGAATCGGAGCTTAATAAGTTTGTTATTAAAAACGCGGATCGTGTCGTACAGCCTGCTCGCCCCGATTACAAGTCCGTAGGTCAAAACGTAAGAGATGCTATAGATGAATCAAAAGCGAATCCTGACTTGGTCATTCATCTGGAGCGAGACGGTTATGAGGATATGTATTTTCAAAAAGGGCAGCGATGGCTGTTTTACAAAAACAAGCTCAAACTAATTGACGGAGAGTATGTTGCGGGGGAGCCTCTAACTAATTTATGGAGTGATCTTTTGTCCAATAACCTCCACAAAGAGGGTGGTATTAAATTCCCCAAAGGGAAGAAACCTGAAGCGCTTATAAAAAGAGTGATTGAGCTTAGTTCTGAACCTGGCGACATTGTTTTGGACTCATTTGCTGGTTCGGGTACAACTGCCGCGGTGGCTCATAAAATGCGTCGTCGCTGGATCACGATTGAGCTAGGAGAACATTGTGAAACCCATATTTTGCCCAGGTTAAAATTGGTCGTTGACGGGTCTGATCAGGATGGCATTTCAAAGGCCGTTAACTGGCAAGGTGGTGGTGGCTTCCGCTATTACCGTTTGGCTCCATCACTATTAGAGCAAGATCGCTGGGGCCGTTGGGTGATCAGCAAAGATTATGATGCTGCCATGTTGGCAGAAGCGATATGCAAATTGGAAGGCTTTACCTACGCACCTTCCGACATTGAATGGTGGAATCATGGCTATTCCACCGAACAAGATAGAATCTATGTCACCACTCAGACGCTTTCTGTTGAGCAGTTACAGGCATTATGTGAGGAAGTCGGCGAAGATTATAGTGTGTTGGTTTGTTGCAGCGCATTTCGCTGCAAGGCCGATCGTTTTCCTAATCTTACGTTAAAGAAAATCCCCAAAATGGTGTTGTCACGCTGTGAGTACGGCCACGATGATTACAGCTTAAATGTAGAAAACCTACCCATGCAGGAAAAGCCTAAACCCGATCCATCGCAAGGTGGCTTGTTTCAAGATGAAATGTTTGACGATAACGGACAAGGCTAGGGGCGGGATAAAAAATGACAACAAATACAATCAACCCAACAAATGCGCGAATTCTTAAAGCGATCACTGGTCGCTTGAGTTTGCGAAAACCTCAAGAAGATTCGCTTATTGCGCTAGCTCTGGCAATAGCGACCGCTCCGGATACGCTTGAGCAATCTCGTGATATTGAGTCTTTACTTAAAACTTTGAGTGCTGAGTTTCCAACCCTTTCAGATTTCGAACGAGAGTTCCCATCTTTGTGCTTTGCCCTGGCAACGGGTGTAGGTAAAACGCGATTAATGGGAGCATTTATTAGCTATCTACATCAAGCCCATGGCATTAATAATTTCTTTGTGTTGGCACCTAACCTCACTATCTATAATAAATTGATAGCTGATTTTGATGATACCGCTTCTGCTAAATATGTATTTAGAGGGATCGCTGAGTTCGCAGTAACACGCCCGATTGTGATTACCGGAGATAATTACGAGCAAAAAGGCGCACAACTTAGACAAGACTTGTTTGGTCAGGCTCAGGAGGTACGCATCAATGTATTTAACATTGCAAAAATTGTCTCTGAAGTGCGTGGTGGTAAAGCACCAAAGATGAAGCGTATGAACGAGGTTCTGGGGGACAGTTACTTCAACTATCTATCCGAATTGGATGATTTGGTGTTACTAATGGATGAGTCTCATCGTTATCGAGCAAATGCCGGTATGCGGGCCATCAATGAACTGAAACCACGCTTGGGACTGGAGTTAACCGCTACCCCCTTTACCGAATCTAATCGCGGTCCTGTACCCTTTAAGAATGTAGTGGTGGATTATCCCCTGGCTTGCGCTATGGATGACGGCTTCGTAAAGGAGCCCGCTGTTGTAACACAACGTAACTTTGACCCGAAACAATATAGCCCCGAAGGCTTGGAAACTGTAAAGCTTGAAGATGGGGTGCGCCTGCATGAAGCGACCAAGCTGGAGTTGTTTACCTATGCCAAACAGCACAGCGTTAAGGTGGTTAAACCCTTTATGCTGGTGATTGCACGCGATACCGCCCATGCAGCACAATTACTTGAACGCATTGAGTCTGACGGATTTTTTAATGGTGCTTATAAGGGTAAAGCTATTCAGGTAGATAGTTCCCAAAGCGGTGCAGCAGAAGAAGAAATGATTTTGCGCTTGTTGGCGGTTGAAAGCGTGGACGAACCTACCGAAATTGTTATCCACGTGAATATGCTGAAAGAAGGTTGGGACGTGACTAACCTTTACACCATAGTCCCTTTACGTGCTGCAAATGCAAGAACGCTTATTGAGCAGTCCATTGGGCGTGGTTTACGTTTACCTTACGGCAAGCGCACGGGTGTGGATGTGGTGGATCGATTAAATATCGTAGCCCATGATCGTTTCCAAGAAATCGTTGATGAGGCAAATAACCCCAACAACCCTTTGCGTTTACGTCAAGTTATTCTGGATAAAGACGATACCGAGCAATCTAAAGATAGCGTAGCGGTAACATCTCGATTAGAAGGTTTATTTACAGGAAAATCTGTACAAAGCGCGACAGGGTTTGATTATTCAAGTTCAAATAAAACTACGTATGAAATTCCTAGGCCAGTATTTAATGGGGTAACAGAACGTGAGGTAGCGTTAACGACATTGCGTGTTCTGCAAAGCTATCAAACCAAACCGAATGAGGCTCCTACTAGTAAAGCCCTTTTGAATGCAGACGTACAAGCAGAAGTATATAAAGCTGTTTCTGAGCAGCTTAGTGGTCAGCAGCAATCCCTTTTAGAGAATGAAGAAAAAGTTAGCTTACAAGATGTCATCTCTAAGGCGACGGCGTTAGTGGTAGAACAAACAATTGATATTCCCCGAATTGTTGTCATGCCTTCAGGTGAAATCACCTACGGGTATACCCCGTTCCTGTTAGAAATGGGACAATTAAATCTTCAGCCAACTAACCGCGAGTTAATTTCACAGAGTCTGCAAACCAATGAGCAAGTGAGTATTTCATCGTTGCCAGAACGAAAATATACTCGATTAGAAGACTATATTGTTGAACACTTGGTGGACTACGACGATATTTCCTACGATGAACATGCCGAATTGATTTACGACTTGGCTACACAATCAGTCAACTACTTTCGCGATGTGAGCGAATACAGTGAAGACGAACTGCACAATATCTTCTTCGGCTTTGGTAAGCGAATCGCTGAGAATATTCACGCGCAAATGGCTGAGCACTATTGGGAAAAAGCTAGTAGCTATGAAACCTCGATTACAGCTGGTTTCGTTAAATTGCAGGATGCCGCTTACACCACCGGCGAGAAGGAAATTCACAATCTACGCAACACGTTGCAAGACAAAGGCAAGATTAAAAAAATGCTTTTTGGTGGCTTTCGCAAATGTCTCTACGATGTGCAGAAGTTTGATTCTGATACTGAGCGTACATTCGCTCTCATTCTAGAGCGCGAAGCTATTAAATGGTTCAAACCAGTTAGTGGTCAATTCAAAATTTACTATAAAGATGGTATTCATCACCGCGAGTACCTTCCTGACTTTGTCGCTGAGCTTGATGACAGAGTCATTATGGTAGAGACCAAAGCTCGCCGAGACATGACTGATACATTGGTGGAAAGCAAAGCTGAGGCTGCCAAAAAGTGGTGTGTGAATGCAACAGACTACTTAATCAGAAATGGCGGTAAACCATGGGAGTACATTTTGATCGCCCATGATGATGTGCATGAAAATAGAGATTTAAAAGGGTTTGCTTCAATAATGTAATATCCTATAGAGCTGGAGTTTGTCATGAGCAATTCTGAAGTATTGTTAAAACAGATAATGGACATTGTTAATGCTGAGGGTTTGCTGGCGTAAGCAGAAGCTAAGGGTATAGAAATACTGATCGGTGGACCTGGATGGCTAGGTCCTGCTGCGCTCGATGACACTGTATTAGATACGTGATTAAGCATCGAGGCGCAGTGGCTCAAGATCAACTGTATTTGGGATCTTTGGTTGGATATATCGTGAGAGTCGGTTTCACTACTTGAAGTTAGCACATAGCGTGCGATACTGTACAAATATACACATCGGAGGCTCGGAATGCCCAAAAAGGAAACAGCAGATTCTGTTCAGGCTCACACGGAAGCAAAACTTCAGTTTTATACCAAATACCTGGAGCGATATCTCCAAATCCTTTTGGTCGCACAGGGCATTAACAAGATCAATATTTACGACCTGTACTGCGGTGCTGGGCAGTATTCTGATGGCAACACGGGTAGTGCTGTGAGGGCCGTGGATGCTGTTTGGGCGGCCCAGGTTAAAAACACGCTGAGAAAGGCCGTTAACTTGCATTTGAACGATCTGAATGTGGAAAAAGTTGCCAACCTGAGGGGGATATTGGCCAACAAAGAATCTGCCGAAAAGCGATTTTCTATTTCTTTTTCGACTTTTGAAGCTTTCGAGTTTTTAAGGAAGATTGCACCAGAGTTGCCTAAACAAGATAGTCAAACACGTAATTTACTGTTTATCGATCCATACGGTTATAAGGACATTGACAAGCAAAGCCTTCATACGGTGTTGAGTTCGGGCAGGACAGAGGTCGTGCTGTTTTTGCCAATAGAGCAAATGTATCGATTTAGAAATAAAACTACAGATGATGAAGTCGACAATTCCTATGTGCCATTGAAACACTTTGTCGAGCAATTTGAGTTAGATGTCGCGTCAATTTGTAGCGAGAAAGATTTCATTTCTGCCCTGGAGGCGGCACTTAGTTTTGGTGGTAAATACTACACAGCTTCATACAGTATTAGGAACCACACCGGACACCACTATGGAATGTTTTTTATCACATCAAACCTATTGGGTTTGGAAAAGATAATTGAAGTTAAATGGGAACTGGATTCTCAGCGGGGTCAAGGCTTTACCGGTAATGATCAACTCGACTTTTTCCTTGAGACGGATCGGTTGTCGGATTTAAGGGGCGTAATTGTTGACCTTGTCGGGAGTGAGGAAATTGATAATAGATCCATGTATGAATTTGTACTTAAAAAGGGCTTTCGCCCGAAGCATGCAAATGAAGTATTGCGGCGACTATTTGACGATGGCTTAATTCATACTGTTGATGCGATCAGTCAGCAGCGCGCAAGAAAAGGAAGCTTCAAACTGAACTACAGAGAATTTAAAACAGATAGGGCCTCAATAATTTATCGGGGAGGCTCTGGAGAGTAACTATGAGCAAAATTGAGTGGACAGAACAAACCTGGAATCCTGTTACCGGCTGCACCAAAGTATCGCCAGGCTGTAAGTATTGCTACGCTGAAACAATGTCCAAACGCTTGCAAGCTATGGGTTCCCCTGGTTACGAAAATGGTTTTCAGCTAAGTATTCTTCCTGAGCGTCTCAAGCAACCCTATCTTCGTCGAAAGCCAACCATGTATTTTGTTAATTCGATGAGCGATCTTTTTCAGGATGGTGTACCTGAAGAATTTATTGAAAAGGTTATGCAAGTGATCGAGGAAACTCCGCATCACACTTATCAAATTTTAACCAAGCGCAGTAAGAATATGCGCGATTTTTTCTTAAATAGGAAGGTGCCTGATAACGCTTGGCTTGGTGTATCAGTAGAAGATAAGAAGTATGGTAAACCTCGCATCTGTGACTTGATAGAGATTAAAGCTAAGACCCGTTTTCTTTCCGTCGAACCACTATTGGAAGACCTAGGGCGTATTCGTTTGAAAGGCATTCACTGGGTGATAGTTGGTGGAGAGTCCGGAGTTGGCGCGCGCCCTATGAAAGAAGAATGGGCGCTAAAAGTAAAGAGTCAATGCCTGAATGCAGGCGTGGATTTCTTCTTTAAGCAATGGGGTGCTTGGGGATCAGATGGTGTTCACCGAAACAAGAAGGCTAATGGTCGAAAACTACAAGGGCAAACATGGAACGAAATGCCCAAAGCGCTCATCGCTGTCGGGTAAGGCTCAAGGAGAATTCTTTTGACTGCCAAAAGCTATGATTGGGAAGGCGGCGCGATATTAGAGCCTCACACAAAGAAAAAACACAAAGTATTAAAAGAGTATTTTCGGCAATACCTTATTACGAGATGCCAGCTTCCTCAGCAAAATCGATTCCGGTTAGTTGTCGTTGATGGCTTCGCTGGCGGCGGTTTATACGAATGTGGTAGCTATGGATCGCCGCTCATCTTTGTTGATGTCCTCCTTGCAACAGCAACTGAAATTAATACTACTAGGGCAGTCAACGGTCTCGGCCCTATCAATATTGAATGCTTGCTGCTTCTCAATGACTATGATAGATCTGTCGTTGAACTACTTAAAAAAAATATAGCTCCCTTGCTGGTGGGGACGAAGGAAGAGTCTTCTCATACAATTGTCGAGGTCGAGTTCTACAACGGAAAATTCGAGTATCTTTACTGGGGTGAAATTAAATCTAGAATTCTGCGCGCAAATTGTAGGAATGTTTTTTTTAATCTAGATCAGTGCGGTTACTCAAACGTCACATCACCTATTATTCGCGACATTATATTTTCTTGGAAGTCCGCAGAGATTATTTTGACATTCATGATTGCCAGCATGCTGGCTTATCTATCTCCGAAGTCTGGATCTTCTGGGGTTCCTTTAGAGCCTGAGATTAAAGCTAAGATTGATGCACTGTTACATAATAATCAGATAAATAAAAAAGAATGGTTGGCAGAGTCTGAAAAAGTTGTTTTTGAGTTTTTAAAGGGCTGCGCTCCATTTGTTAGTCCCTTTTCGATTAATAATCACAATGGATGGCAGTATTGGCTGATGCATTTCGCCAGCTCTTATCGTGCTCGGCAGGTCTATAACAATGTTCTTCATCTGGATTGCGATACGCAGGCTCATTTTGGACGTTCTGGCCTCCACATGTTGTCCTATGATCCTCAGTATGATGGTCAACTTTATTTATTTGATGATGATTCTCGAAAGGCGGCAAAAGAAGAATTGTATGATGATATTCCCAGGCTTGTTGGGCAATCGGGAGACGTTTTGTTAATGGGTGATTTTTATGAAGCCGCTTACAGTGAAACGCCAGCCCATAGTGAAGATATTCATGAAATGATCATGGAAAACCCTGATTTGGAAGTGATTACTTCAGCGGGCGGAGAGAGACAGAAAGCTCATACAATAAAGGTTGACGACACGTTGAGATTGAAATCACAACGGAGTATGTTTTTTTTGTTTTCTGGAAAGGATGGTGACCACTAATGTGCTCTGTAGTCAGGAGGATGCAAGCCATCTTAGGAGTTACTCATACTTAGCCTGTAAATCATTTATTTATTTTAATTTCTTCGACGCCTGAAAGCTTTCCCATACCTCTAACCTAAATTTTCCATGATCATTACTTTAACAAAGGACAATGATCATGCGAACCCCAGTAATTTTCACCTTAATCCTTGCATTACTGTCAGCGCCCACATACGCCATCACGGATCAAGAGCGTTCCGTTCTCCAGCGCCTGAAAACTGAGCTGGAAACCATTACCAATATCATTGATGAAGCCCAACAAGCCGCCAGTCCGCGCGATCGCAGACAGGTCGATTACCAACGTCTGAGCGACGATCTGCAAAAAATTCAACAAGGTCTTCTGGATGCCATCAATGCTGAACGGCGTGAACCCCGATCATTACCACCCGTAGTCGGAGATTATCGCTGATGGCAGTCTCTGCATCTCAAGAGGCTGCTTTTACAGGGGCTACGTTGGGTGTCCCGATGGGGAGTTTTAGCCTAACGATTCTTCTAGTTTTTTATTCCGTGCTTTATATCTGGGTAGCCTGGGTCATTGTCACTCAGTGGAAAGCCTGGTCACACCGCAAGATTAATTTTTATGATTTTCTGACTCGAACAGTCCGTTCTATTTTTCTAACCCTCGTTCTTGGCTTCCTACTGCGATAGCGCTAACGAAAAATATACTACGCAAAACTAAGAGGAAGACTATGAATACCACAATGCATGAACCTACCGTTAATAAGGGGCGGTACTTTATCCTGTTTTCGATGTGTTGGCTCTGGCTGGTGTCAACGTCGGTACAGGCACAATTGCCGACACCTGTTAACCCAACGAGCGGTGCTCCTAACGGAAACTATTTGGCGTTCATGGAAGGATGGACAGGAGACGCCGTTGACTATATCGCACTGGCAATCTCTGGTGCGGGCTTTTTGTGGGTTGGCTGGATTTTACTTTCCAAGTTCAATGAAGCCCGCAGCTCTAATGATCCCGATTGGGGTTCTGTAGGGCTGACGGCGGTAATTGCTGGGGCTTTACTGGCTATTGTGTCCTTCTTCTTGAACGAAGCCGTCGGAATAATCTGATGATAGATTCGCTGCAAGAAACTAATGAGCTGTTGCCAGTGCGCCTGAACGCTGAACCCTCGATCTTCAAGGGTTGTTCTCTTTCAGAATTGATGCTGCTGGTCACAGTGGGCGGTATTGTGCTGGTGCCTTGCAGCGTCATTGTATGCGGTTTATTTGGTTATCTGATGATGGGTGCCGGTATCGGTTTGCTGCTGGTTATTGCCTGGGTTGTTATTGGCGCAACGGTATTGCAAAAACTCAAGCGCGGCAGGCCGTTGGGTTTTTATCAGTTGCGATTACGGCTATGGCTTGAAGATCTCCATCTGTTGCGTTCGTCGTTTATACGACAAAGCCAGATTTGGGATGTTGGTCGGAGAGTAGAGCGATGAAAATTCCCCAACCGTTTAGAAACAATCAAGCGCGGCAGCGTCTATTAGCCACCTGTGATCATATTCGTACGTTACGTATTGCAGTGGTGTGCCTTATCATTACGGTGGTTGCTCTGTGGTGGCGTAATGGCGCTTTACAGGAGACGCGGCGACTTTATATTCCGCCTGACCTAACTCAAGGCATGGTCACCCATTTTGATGATGTGCCTGCACCGCTGGTTTATACCTTTGCGTATTATATTTTCCAGCAGTTAAACCGCTGGCCAAGTGACGGCGAAAAAGATTACCCCAAGCAAATTTATGCGCTGCAAGGTTTTTTAACTCCCGGATGTCGGTCAGCATTGGAAGCGGATATGAATACCAAACAGGGGCTGGGCGAGCTGCGGCAACGGGTTCGCTCACTGCAAGAAGTGTTAGGGCAATCATACACCCGCCAACGCGTTGAGATTGAAACCGGTAGTGCTTGGTTAACTTGGCTGGATGTCAATGTTATAGAGTCGATTGGAGGCCATCCTGTTAAAGATGTGTTTCTGCGTTACCCCTTACGCGTTGTTCGCTTTGATGTAGACAAAGAGATCAACCCCTGGGGTTTAGCATTGGCTTGCAATGAAGCGATGCGCCCGGTGCTTCTACAAAAGGATGAAATTGGAAAGCCTTTTCAGCGACCAGGAGGTGAATTATGAAAGGCCGTGTTCGATGGATGTTTGGCCGATGCTTGTTATGTGTTGCATTGTCCATGGTTACCGTAGCGGCGATTGCGGATACGCCAGAGCGTATTTTGTGGGACAAGCGTCCCATCAATGTTCAGCTGAAAATTGGCCATGAACGACTTATTCATTTTCCCGATGAGATGCGGTATTGGCTACCCGATAGTATTAAACACAAAGTGTCGGTGCTTGCGGCTAATGGTGTTTTATATCTCAGGGCGTTGGAGCCGTTTCCGCGTACCCGTATCCGTGTTCAGGGGTTGAGTGATCAACAGGTTTTCTTGTTGGACGTTATGGCGGGTGAGGTCGCAACGGTCGGTGATGAACTAATAGTGATAACACAGGAAAGCGTTAGGAACCTTAGTAAGGAAGGTGCCTCGCACAAGACAGCTGAGGATTGGCGCATTCGACTGACCCGTTATGCTGCGCAGCAACTGTATGCGCCGGAGCGTTTAGCGGGTGGCGATAGTGCTATTAAACGTATTCCGCTTGAATTGTCGACGCCCGTGCCATTAATTCGCGGCGGCCTGGTTGAAACCGTACCGATAGCGTCATGGCAGGGTAATGGGTTGACGGTGACCGCCGTTAAAGTTCGTAACCTTTCTATGCAGTCTCTGCAGTTGCGGTTTGATAAGTTCAATGCGCTACCGGTGTTAAATCTGAATGATCGCCTTAGGGGGGATTGGTTGACAGCGACACTACAGCATAGCTATTTGGGATTGGCAGGCAGTGACAACGATACAACAACGCTGTACCTGGTCTCTCATCAATCCTTTCTTGAAAGCTCGAAACTGACTCCTTTAAATGCGAAGCAACATAGTGGGGAGCAGCACGATGGCTGAAAAGCGCATGAACCCCTTACTTATTGGTGGCGTATCACTGGCTATTGGCTGTTTGTCATTGGTTATGTGTTCAGAACGACAAGAAAGTTATCAACCTATCGAGCAGATGCCGGGTTACGACCCAGCATCAAAACCGCAGGACGGTGACACGCAAACTGACACTATCAAAGCCTTGCAAGCCTATGCCCGTGAGGCGGTGAAAAAGGCGGATACACTCAATACATCGACCAAAGAAAATATGGGTAAGGTGTTAGAGAATCAGCAAAAAGTTTCAAGGTTGGAAGTGGCGAACCAGCAGGCGCAGGCAGAATTGGATGAAACCAAGGTGACAATCGGTTCCCTGCAACAACATCTCGGTGAGTTAACACGTGAACTGGCTGACCTACGAAAGGAAAAGTCTCCGTCTAATATTGGGCAGCTCAATCAGGAGGGATTGCCTGTTGGCTTTGGTTTCGATGGCCCGAATTTAGTGCCGGTTAACTCGGATCAAGGCGTTTGGCATAACCCGATTGATTATGACGAACCGGAAACTGCCGATGGACAAAATGGCCGTTTTACAGGCTTATTACCTCGTTCGTCCAAAACGAATCAAGCGCATAAGGCGTCTCAAAATACACAGAGCAAAAATCCGGTTGTGGTAGAACCCGTGTATACGCTACCCAAAGATGCGACGTTGACCGATGGGCTGGCACTGACGGCGTTGATTGGCCGTATTCCTGTGGAGGGCCAGACGCCCGATCCTTACCCGGTAAAAATCTATATCGGTAAAGAAAACCTCTTAGCTAATGGTCACGATATGCCGGAAGTCGAAGGCATGATTTTCAGTGGCTTGGGGTTTGGTGACTGGAATCTTTCCTGTGTCAGTGCTCGCCTAACATCGGCCACCTTCATCTTTGAGGATGGTTCCATCGTCAACCACAGTAGCCAGGGCCAGCCCTTGGGTTATATTTCTGATCCTAGCGGTGTGCCCTGTGTTGCCGGTCGCTTTGTTACCAACGCGCCGTCATTTATTTCTCAACGTATTGGGTTGGCAGGATTGGGTGCGGCTGGCTCTGCCTATGCTGAAGCGCAACAGCAGCGCCAAACATCGTCGCTAACTGGGTCAACCACGAGCACTGTCGTAGGCGATATTAATAAATTGGTAGCCGGTGAAGCGGTGCAGTCAGCCACCGATGAAGTTAGCCGCTGGCTGTTGGCACGACAAAAACAGAGTTTTGATGCGGTGGTGGTCAACCCAGGGGTAGAGGTGTCTGTCCATTTGGATCGCAGTTTGTCGCTGGATAAAAGTTCGATTGCAAGGAGGTTACGCTATGCGAAAAATGATGCTCATATTGATAGCGATTTGGATTAATGCCGGACTCTTGTCGGGTTGCGCTAGCTCTAAGGCGAAAGTATTTGGTACTGATATGCCTTCAATGAAGACGATTCATGATGAAAAATTTCATCAAGCTAACAATGAAGTATTGGATAGGCCACATCGATCCGCCAGTGATGAGGTGATTGAAACGCATGAAGAATTTCAGTGGTTACCTAACCCGACGTTGCGGATGTATGTATTCAAGCATCTAACAAACGCAGGTAATCCGGTGCCGGGTTACAGTACATTTTTCCGGCTTTATACGCGGGATTATATCGCGTCTCCCGGCGAACAGGGAGGGTGGGAATAGCTATGGAATTTAAGTCTTCAAAAAAAATATCAATAGTTACCGATGCGAATATCGATCAGCTTTATCGTCGGCCAGTTTCATTAAGTGAGTGGTTACCGTGGGTAGATTACGACGAGGCGTCTGAGACCTTTACCCTCGAAGATGGTTTTAGTGCTGCGGCGATGTTTGAAATTACCGGTGTTTCTACTGAAGCCCGTTCAGAAAAATTCCTGCAGGAAGTTCAGGCCAATATACAAACCTGTATCAATCACACAATACCGGCACACGACAATCCGTTTGTCCTGCAGTGTTATGTTTCGGATGAGGATTCACTATCGAGCTTGTCGAAATCCCTCGAAGTCTATGCTGAGCAAAATGGCAGGCAGTCACCGGAGCATCGCCTGCTTGCGAAAAGCTTTGTTGCTTGTATGCAGCGGCACTTTAAACGTATGACGCAGAGTACTGGATTGTTTGAAGACACGACCGTGACAGGAGGAAGTTGGCGGGGCAAAGTGCGCCGAGTGCGCGTATTTCTTTATCGTCGACGCGCTATGGGCGATAAGGAATCTATCGATCCTGTGACTGAGATCAATCAAGTGGCTGAACGTTTTGTGACGCAGATGGCGGCAACGGGTATTGGTATTTGCCGGTGTGACGACCATGAACTTTATGCCTGGTTATTGCGGTGGTTTAATCCCAAAGCGGAAGTGACAGCAGGAGATTTAGATGTACTCACGGAGCTGATGTCACTTCCCGATAAGCAGGATCAAGCATTTAGTCATGACCTGTCTGATCTGTTGTTTCTCTCCCAGCCATCATCGGATAGTGACCACGGTGTTTGGTGGTTTGATGACTTACCACATCGCGCGATTACGGTGGATGCATTGCGACGAAAACCATTACCTGGCCATTTTACCGGCGAACGTCAGGTTGGCGATAATCTGTACGCGCTATTCGATAAACTACCGGAAGGCTCCATCCTCTCACTCTGTTTAACACTTCAACCGCAGGACTTGGTTGAGAATCATATAGTGCAGGTACTGAATGCCGCGAAAGGAGAAACCGCTGAGGCGATGGCGGCGGAGCAGGATGCTAAGGAAGCGTTGAAATGGATGTCCCACGGTGATTATTTACTACCCACGACCATAACGCTGTTTACACGCGGCGATTCGCTGGCAGATCTGCAAAAGAAAACCAACGAGGCCAATGCACTATTACTGGCCAATGGTTTACACCCTATTCGGGAGAAGGATGAGTTGTTGCCGCTGGATACCTATATTCGCCAGCTCCCGATGAACTATGAACCACAGCGCGAGAAAATTAATCGTAAAAGTCGTTTGCTGTTTTCAAGTGATCTGGCGAGATTACTGCCATTCTATGGTCGCAGTCGGGGTACGGGGCATCCGGGTATGGTGTTCTTTAACCGGGGTGGTGAGCCTTTGACATTTGATCCGCTCAATAAACTGGATCGTGCCAAAAATGCTTTTGGTTTGGTGTTGGGGCCTCCGGGTTCGGGTAAATCCGCTTTGATGGTGTATGTATTATTACAGGTCTCGGCGATTTACGGTGCCCGTATTTACATCATTGAAAAGGGAGGCTCATTTAAGCTGTTGGGCGATTATTGCAAATATTTTGGTTTAAGCGTCAATCAGGTCACTCTCCACCCCAAAGAAGACGTTAGCCTGCCGCCTTTTGCGGATGCCTATGAAATGCTCGAACGAGAGCGAGCCCAGCGGGCAGCGTTTGATGAAGAGCCGTCAGCCTATGGAGAGGCGTCACTGGATGCATCAGATAATAGTGATGATCTTGAGGTGCGTGATCTATTAGGTGAGATGGAGCTGAAAGCCCGTATCATGATCACTGGTGGCGACAGCAAGGAAGAAGCACTCATGACGCGCGCGGATCGGCTGACGATTCGAAAAGCGATTATTATTGCGGCGGAAGAAAAACAAGCATCTGGCAGTACCGAAATTGTACTCACTGAAGATGTTGTTAATGCGCTGAATACATTATCTGAAGCGGAATCAGGAACCCCAAAACGTAGAGAGCGTGCAAAGGATATGGCGGATGCGATGGCTTTGTATTGTTCGGGTACAGCAGGGCACTTTTTTAATCGGCCCGGCAAGGCTTGGCCGGAGGCCGATGTTACTATTTTCGAGATGGGCATGCTGGCCAACGAAGGCTATGAAGACCAATTGGCCCTTGGATTTATGGGCTTGATGAATCAAATTAATGGGGTGGTCGAGAGAGAACAATACGACCATCGCCCGACCTTTGTATTAGGTGACGAAGCACACTTAATTACCACTAATCCTCTGCTAGCAATCTTTCTGGTCAAGATCGTAAAAATGTGGCGCAAGTTAGGTGCCTGGTTATGGCTGGCGACACAGAACCTCGAAGACTTTCCCGATGCCGCTAAAAAACTGCTCAGCATGTTCGAATGGTGGATTGCCATGGTTTGCCCAAAAGAAGAGATTGAGCAAATTTCGCGTTTCAAAGACTTAACTGACGAACAAAAAGGTATGCTTCGTGCTGCTAGAAAGGAACCTGGAAATTATACGGAAGGTGTTGTCATCGCCGATAATATCCAGTGCTTGTTTAGAAATGTACCGCCACCGTTAGCTTTGGCATTGGCCATGACCGAAAAGCATGAAAAACAGCAGCGAGCTGAAATAATGAAGGCTCAGCACTGTTCTGAATTGGAGGCAGTATTTGCATTAGCAAACGCATTGGAAGATAAATAAAGTTAATTGATTATTTGTCTCGACATGTCTCGTTTGGAAATTCCAATTCTATTGTTGTATGCGATAAGTCATAGGGAATTAGCAGTGTTGCTATCTCATCCTTTATTTTGGTCTGAACTAAAGGGTCAATAGAGTTATTAAGGGTAAGGTGAGCGGTTAAAACATTGTTATTGCCATCAAGTGACCAGAGATGAATATGATGAACATCACTGATATAGGTTAATGATTGCAGATCATTTATAATTTTTAGCCGGACTGTCTTATCAGGTGTTGCCTGTAGAAAAATCCGAATGGTGGAAACAAGATTCTTCGCCACATTAATTAAAATAAATAAGGTAAAACCGATTGATAATACTGGGTCCAAAATGGGGAGGTCGACGAATAGTAAAATGATTGCGACAATGAGGACTGCGAACCAGCCAAGCACATCTTCAAGTAAATGCCAGTTTAGAATACGCTCATTTAATGATTTTCCGGCACTTAATTTATAAGCCGCAAAGCCGTTGACTAAAACTCCGAAGATGGCCAGTGCTATCATCCCTTCAGCATGTGGCATTTGTGGGTTTAACAATCGTGGCAGGGCTTCGCTCAATACCCAAATTGAGCCACCAACAAGTACTGCGCCATTAATTAGTGCGCTCAGCAATGAAAACCGTTGATAGCCATAGCTGAAGCTTTCATCGGCAGATTTGTCGGATACTTTGTTAAGCAGCCAAGCGAGTCCAATGGACAAGCTATCGCCAAGATCGTGAACGGCGTCAGCCATGATGGCTGTACTGTTGGTCAGCCAGCCGCCGATAAACTCGATAATGGTAAAGCCGACATTGAGGAAGAAGGCCCAGCCAATACGTTTAGAGGAATCATTGTTGTCGCTGTGGACGTGATTGTGCATGGTTAGCCTTCCGCTTTCATTTTTTCAAGATAGTTGGCGAGTTGTTTCTTGGCGTCTTCTTTAGTTGGGAATGGTCCTAAATTTTCTCCGCCTCTCGTTAAAAAATACCATTGACTATTTATACAATTAACTCGATGTGTTCTGAATTGAACTCTCGTTAAGGAATCCTCTTTGCGTTGCATCATTAGGTCCTCAAAGTGCTAACCCATGAAATAAAACATGTTCTCATGGGTTAGCTATCCTTGGCTTTAATTATCCGGGCCGCCAATCGGTAATGCTTGCTCTATAGGGCTAACATAAACCCAGCCGGAGATGTTAGGCCCAATTCTTCCCGTCGTACGAATAATTCCAGTGACGTCATCGACTTGTGAATCTTCGCAGACTAATGAAATTCGAACTTCAGAAATAATGACTCCAGCATCAGTAGAATACGTTTGTTCGGATTCATTAAGTGGCTTTAACGTTCCTTTCACATCGAGCAGGGTTATATTTTTATAACCGGCGTCACGCAGTGCTTCGACGACGATGGCAGAACGGACATGGTGTATAAATGCTTTGATTTGTTTCATGACGTTACTCCATGGTTTAAACAATTGTTTATGGTTGATGTGGCCATAGAGAAGGTACACAACTATGGCCACTTTCTTAAGCATTAAGATGCCATTTGATTCTCACTACCTTCAGTCATATTTTTTGGCTTACGGTAAGCCATCCGGTATAAACCTGGTAGTACCAATAGTGTTAACAGGGTGGAGGAGATGATTCCTCCTATGACGACTGTCGCTAAGGGGCGCTGTACTTCTGCGCCAGTGCTGGTGTTAAGAGCCATGGGTAGAAAACCCAGCGCTGCTACCAGAGCCACCATCAATATCGGGCGCAGCCGCAACATTGCCCCTTGTTGTATCGACGTATCGATATCATCACCTTGCTTCAAGCTATCTCTAAATGCTGACACCATCATCACGCCTGTCAGTACGGAAACACCACACAGGGTAATGAACCCTACGCCGGCTGTGATAGACAAGGGAATATCACGTAACCAAAGGGCGATAACCCCGCCGGTTAGGGCTAATGGAACACCACTAAAAACGAGTGCTGCATCTTTGGCTGAACCAAAGGTCATCATGAGCAGGGCAAAAATCATGACTAGCGTGACCGGCACTAACAGGCTTAATCGCTCAGTCGCCGATTGCAGTTGCTCAAACGTGCCTCCATATTCCAACCAATACCCGGGAGGTAACATCACTTGCTGTTCAATCTGCGCTTGCACGTCGGTAACAAAACCGCCCAAATCTCGGCCTCGAACATTGGCACTCACTACCAGGCGCCGTTTGCCGTTTTCTCGGGAAATTTGGTTCGGTCCCGGAGCAAGGCTGAGCGTTGCCACTTCATTAACTGGAACATAACCTCCTTGCGGTAGTGGTATTGGCAAGCGCTCCAGGGCTCGTAAGTCGTTGCGGATTTTCTCAGCTACCCTGACAACAATAGTGAAACGCCTGTCTCCCTCAAATATCAACCCGGCCTCTTCACCGCCTGTTGCAGCGGCTAATACCTCTTGCACATCGGCAACATTAAGGCCGTAGCGATACAGAGCAGAACGATTGGCCTCGATCGACAATATGGGCAGTCCAGAAACCTGTTCGACTTTGACACCTTCGGCACCTTCAATGCCGTTGAGTACGGCGGCAATCTCTGTACCTGATTTCAATAGCTGATCAAGGTCATCGCCATAAATTTTAATACCCAGGTCTGACCTAACACCGGAGATAAGTTCGTTAAACCGCAGTTGAATCGGTTGGCTGATCTCGAAGGCGTTACCGGGGATGAGCGCCAGTTTCTGTTGAATATCATCCAGTAACTGGGCTTTGGATTTATCGGGATCAGGCCAGTCAGCGTGATCCTTTAACATCACATAGCCATCCGAAATATTGGGCCCCATGGGATCACTGGCAACTTCAGCGGTGCCGACTCGCGAAAAGTAGGTTTTCACCTCCGGTATTTCCAGCACTGCACGTTCAAGTTTAAACTGCATGTCTAGCGATTGCGTGAGACTGGTGCCGGGAATGCGCAACGCCTGAATGGCGATATCACCCTCATCCAGATTAGGAATAAACTCGGTGCCCATTTTTGTGGCCAGTCCACCAACGCCGATGACAAAAAGTACGGCACCGGCTAACACGCCTAATCGAAATTTGAGTACCCAAGCTAAAATTGGGGTATAGGCACGTTTTGATTGGCGAACAATGATGTTGTCTTTTTCTTCAATATGGCCACTGAGCAACAGTGCCACCGCAGCGGGTACAAAGGTTAATGAAAGCACCAGGGCGGACAATAAGGCAATAATTACAGCCATGGCCATGGGCGTAAACATTTTCCCTTCCACTCCGGTGAGCGCGAGGATTGGTAAGTTAACCAAAATCACGACTAGCACGCTGATCAAACTGGGTGTGAACACCTCACGTGTCGCAGAGAAAACGGTTTGGAAGCGTTCATCCAAGTTAAGTATGCGGCCCAGATGATGCTGCCGGCCAGCCAGTCTTAGAATGCAGTTCTCCACAATAATGACAGCACCATCGACGATAAGGCCAAAATCCAGTGCCCCCAAACTCATCAAGTTGGCACTGACCTTGGTCTGTACCATGCCAGTCATAAGCATCAGCATGGAGAGCGGAATGACCATCGCGGTGAGCAATGCGGCGCGAACATTGCCAAGCATGACTAATAAAACTACGACGACCAGCACCGCACCTTCAAGCAGGTTTTTCTGTACGGTCGCAATGGTTTTATCGACCAGAACGGTTCGGTTATAGACAGGTTCGGCAGTGATGCCTTTGGGGAGTGTTTTATTAATCGCTACCAGCTTTGCGGACACCGCTTCTGAAACGCTGCGACTATTTCCGCCCAGTAGCATGACAGCTGTGCCGAGTACGGTTTCTTCGCCGTCGCGGGTTGCCGCTCCCGTTCTAAGTTGTTTGCCAAAACCAACGTCGGCTACATCCGCTATAGTTATCGGAATACCGTCTTTATGAGCGACAATAACATTCTCGATAGCTGCAATGTCAGCAACTTGTCCCGGCGCCCGAATCAGGTATTGCTCACCATTTTTTTCTATGTATCCCGCACCTACATTGGCATTATTTTTTTCTATCGCTTCAACTAAGTCGTCAAAGCTGAGGTCGAACGCCAACAGCTGAGACGGATCTGGGGTGATATGAAATTCCTTTTCAAAACCCCCAATGGTATTTATCTCCGTCACGCCAGGCACCAATCGCAATTGAGGGCGAATGACCCAATCCTGCAAAGTGCGCAGTGCGGTAGCATCGTATTTCTCGCCATTGGCTTGGCGGGCATCTTCGTCTGCATGGACAGCGTAGTGAAAGATTTCGCCAAGACCAGTTGCAACCGGCCCCATCACTGGTTCAATACCTGACGGCATATCGCTTTTGGCCTGCTGCAATCGTTCATTGATCAGGTTGCGAGCAAAGTAAATATCCGTACCTTTCTCAAACACGACGGTGACTTGAGAGAGCGCGTATCGCGATAGGGAGCGAGTACTTTCCACGTAAGGTAAACCCGTGATCGCAAGCTCGACTAAATAGGTGATGCGTTGCTCAACTTCCAGCGGTGAATAACCGGGTGCCTCGGTATTGATTTGTACCTGAACATTGGTGATATCGGGTACTGCATCAATCGGCAGGTTTTGATAATTCCAGATACCCAGTGCACTGACGACGAGAACAAAAAACATCACCAGCCAACGGCGGGCAATAGAAAACTGAATAAGTTTATCGATCATAGCGAGGCCCTTTTATGGTCTCGCACTACGAAATAACGTAGTGCTGGTGGCAAAGAGTTACGACTTTGTATCGTAATGCGTAGGTGGTGATTAATGTCCATGCTCCGCATCCTCCTTGCCCATTTCAGATTTCAAAACAAAGCTATTTGTGGCGACATAGGTTTCGCCTGCATTCAACCCAGACAGTACTTCACTGGTTTCACCATCGGTGCGTCCGAGAGTAATCGAGCGTGGCTCAAAACCTTCTTCTCCTTGTATGAAGATAACCGTTTCTCCTTCCACCAGCTGCACCGCTTCACTCTGAATAACGGTGGACGCAGCCACTTCTGATAAAGTGATTTCAGCATTAACAAAAAGCCCCGGCTTCCACTGATTATCTGCATTGTTAAGTAAGACACGTGCTGTAGTGGCTTGGTTGGTACTGTTACCCTGAGGGGAGATATAGATAATTTTCCCTTCGCCAGTAGCGGGGTTGTTAGCACTCTTTATCCTAACGGTTTGCCCTAACGCTGCTTTGGCTACATCTTTGGGAAACAATGACAGATCTACCCAGACGGTGGAAAAGTCTTCAACAACAAACAAAGCCCTATCCGCTGTTTGCTCGCCAATGTTGGCGTTACGTTGAGTAATAACGCCATTAAGTGTTGAAAGCACAGAGTAATTTTTTAAGCTTTCATTTGCTTCAACCGTAACCAGCAACTCACCTTTTGCCACGTGATCGCCAATTTTTTTGTTAACTGAGCGGATCACACCGTCAAAGCGGGCACTGACTGATTGCACTTGTTCTGCGTTATTCTTAATGACGCCATACACGGGAAGCGTCTCTCGAATATTGCCAGGTCCAACTTGGGAGAGACTAATTCCCGCATGTTTGATTTGCTCTTGTGTGAGCTCGATGTGGCCCTCTTCATGTTCTTCCTCAGCGCCATGATCGTTTTCCGCAAGCGCTACTGCCGAGGTGAAACAGAGCGTGAAAGTGAAAATCGCATTAATGATTGGTGTTTTAATTGCATCGTTTATATTCATCGTACTGATCCTGAAAATTCGGTTGATTCGCCATATTGCGTGGCGGATAAAGGCTCTGCTGTCAGCTGTTCAATTTCGGCACCGTAGATGAGTGCAGATGAAGCCGATTCGATCAACGTACGCCGGGCATTGAGTAATTCCTGTCTTGCGGATACATATTCCAAATAGCCATAGCGACCGCGTTGGTACGCAGCCTGTGTTTCTTTTAGCGCATCACTCAGAGCAGGAATAATGACGCTTTGCAGTTCTTTTGCGGCGAGAATGGCTTGTCTTCTGTTGTGAAATGCACGAAATAATTGTGTGTGCATGCTCAGTAATGCCACTTCCTTTTGCACAGAGATTTCATTGCGTTGAGCAAGTGCTGTCGATACCGCCCCGGAATTTCTGTTCGAAGAGAACAGCGGCATACTGAAACCGGCAACCAGTGCAGAGTCGTCGTTCGCCTGGAATCGACGCACGCCTACCGACCAGCTGATATCCGCTTTCGACTGTGTTTTGGCAACGCGGACTTCCGCATCCCTGAGTCGCTCTTCCGCTGCAAAAATTCGGATAGCCGGATTCTTCTCCATTTTTGCAAAGAGCGTATTAAATTCAACGTCAGTGCCAAAGTGGTATAAATCACCCTCAACGCTGGCAAAATTGGGCGATGATTCACCCCAGAGCGCAGCAAGCGATACCTTTAAGTAATCAAGTTGTTGTTGCGTGGACAATAGCGTGAGTCGCGCTTGAGCGGCGGCAGCTTGAGCACGCTTTACCTCGGCATCGGGCGTTGCACCTGCATTGGCACGTTTTTTCACGATGTTAAGCGTTTCATCGGCGAGGTCATTCGCTTCTTTCGCCAGGGAGACCTGCTCTTGTAAGGCGAGCACATCCACGTAGCGCCGGGTCACTTCGCCTAGCAACTCCAGTGATTCCACTTGTCGCTGTGCATCGAGAACAGACCGACCACTAGAAACAATACCCCGTCGGGCAGCGCGTTTGTCGCCCATTTCTAAAACAGACGAGAGCGAAACGGTAAGTTCTGCACTATCAAAACCACTGAACTCATCGGAACCTGAAAAATTTTCAGCGTCAAACCCCAGCTCATAGGCGGGTCTTAACGTCGCAATTTCCATTTGTCCGCTCAGCGCAATGTTGCGAAAATCAAATACCTTGAGGGATGGGTTTTGTTCGATGGCACGCTTTAGTGCTGTATTGAGAGTGAGGGTATTGTTTGTAGATTCAGCTTGTGCAAAAGAAATTTGCCAGCCGATGAAAAAGCAGATAAATATCAGCTTTTTAACGCCGCATTGCGTGTGCCGTACGAATCTCGTAGGCGAAAAAAAAGAAATAACCATGTGAAAAATCCACGTTTAATTTAATAGACGAAATCATGCTGAGCGTTGTGGGTATAGCCACAATGCGATTAAATTGAGGTAAACGTAGGTTTAGACTTTGGGGGGGCGGTAGAAGGAAAACAGAGGGCCGTTAGGAACAGAGTCCGTGTATTGTGTTTTGAGTAAAGGGGTATTAGGTGAAGATGAGAATGACACGAGCGAGTGAACTAGCTGCCCATGATGACAGAAACCGCAGTGGTCGCAGTTATCAATATTAACGAGCTGTGCAGAATTTTTGGCATCTATTTCGTTAACTTGTAATTCACTTTGAACAATATCAGTTTGGTCATAATCACTTGCGAAGGGAGTCGCTGGAAATGTGGTTCGCGTTTCATGGTTATCGGCAAAAGCCAGCACTGATTGACAGGCAATCAGTACTATAAGCAAATACGATATCCAATGTTTCGTCACAGAGTAACCTATAAGTTAATGCGGTCTTGCATCAGTCCGTCTTTGAAAATCCTAATCGTTCAGGATTTTAACTTCAAAATTCGTTGTGCGCCAATGAATACAATTATGGCAATAATCAGGCCAATGACCAAGTCAGGGTAGCGTGATCCTGTCGCCGCGACAAGTACACCAGCCAAAATAACGCCCACATTGGCTACTACGTCATTCGCTGAGAAAATCCAGCTGGCCTTCATGTGGGCCCCGTCGTCCTTACTTTTGGTAATTAGCATCAAACACGTCACGTTGGCTATCAATGCAATAAGCCCAAAACTCATCATGAGCGTTGATGCTGGTTCGCTACCAAATACAAATCGTCGTAACACTTCACTTAGCGCGCCTAGTGCTAACACTACCTGCAGCCAACCGGAAAAGTGAGCTGCTTGCAGTTTCCTTTGGTTGCTGTGTCCTACCGCGTAGAGAGCCACACCATAGACCGCAGCATCGGCGAACATATCCAGAGAGTCTGCAATGAGCCCGGTGGATTGTGCCAACCAACCGACAAATAATTCAATAACAAACATGGTGGCGTTAATGGCCAATAGCCATTTGAGGATGATGCCTTCTTTTAGATTCGCCGTATTCGCAGACGCCATAGCTTGCGAGAACTCACTGCGATCAATGTTGAGAGTGCTGTCAAGCTTGGCTCCCAGACCAAGTGATTCTAACCGTGACTGTATATCTTCCAGATTGCTGCTGTGAAACACCTTCAGCTTTCGATTTGGTGTGTCAAACTCTAACGCTACTTTCTGTTCAAGGCCTTCCAGGGCCATTCGAATTAAACGTTCTTCAGAGGGGCAATCCATCTTAGCGACCACGAATTGGCTGACAAAGGCTCTTTCAGTGCCCCCAGGGTGCAAAATATCATCATTTTCGACTTTGTTTACTGATTGCCAACTGTCTTGAGCAGTCATCGTGCAACTCTTTTTTACTTTGAATGGAGCGCAGTTTAAACTCTATAGTAACTATAGAGTCAAACGTTGAGGTGGGTGCAGTGAAAATTGGTGAACTAGCTAAGTTAACAGGGTGTTCTGTACAGTCCATACGGTATTACGAAAAAGAAAAATTATTACCGTCGATGCGGCGCAGTAACGGTAATTTTCGCTTGTATGACTTGGCAACTGTAGAACAGCTCAAGTTCATCAAGCATTGTCGTAATCTTGATCTCTCGCTGGCTGAAATTCGGCAACTTATGGATCTAAACCAGCAACCGGGTATGCAGTGTGATGATGTGAATAACATGGTTGATACTCATGTCGAGCAGGTAGCATTGCGTATAAAAGAACTGCAACATCTCCAAAAGCAATTAAAATTACTGCGAGATAGTTGTTCAAAAAACCGCACTGTAAAAGAGTGCGGTATTCTGAAAAATTTATCAGCGAACCAAAAATGACGAATGATGCAAGCCTGGTTAGAGCGTTATTTCTGTTGCGACTTTTGTCTGAATTTTGACTGAAGAATAAACAATGCGAAAACAAATAGAATTAATGCTTGAGCAAATAATCCTTGCCACGTTGACTTAACTCCAATCCAGCCAAATTCAAAATGAACGGGTAGCGGCGAAATGCCGATGACCGCTGCTTCTTGCAAAGCTATTACGGCTTTACCCATTAGTACAAATGACAGTGCTAGCAATAGGTAAGTGGTGGATGCGAAAAATTTGCTGATCGGCAGTTTGACTGAGTAACGGATCAGTAGCCAGGCGAGAATGAATAAAAGAGCCATGCCCAACATAAAGCCGCCAGCGACCTGAAAATATTGTGTTGTGACAGCCTGTGTTAGTAGGGCTTCATAAAATAGAACTGTCTCAAACACCTCGCGGTAAACTGCAACGAAAGCGAGTGCCGCAAGTCCCCAAAGCGTTCCTGCTTTGAGGTTGGCGTTAATGTGCTTTTGAATATAAGCCTGCCAATGATCGGCATGGGTTTTGCTGTGCATCCATATGCCTACATAGAGTAATACTAAAGCAGCCAATAGCGCTGCAACACCTTCCATGACTTCACGGTTAGCACCGCTAATAGTGATGAGTGACTGTGCGGCAACCCAAGTAGCGCCACCGGCAATTAACGCACTAATCCAGCCTAAATGAACATATTTTAGAGCATCCTTACGGTCCGTTTTTACCAGTACCGTCATGAGGGCGATTACAACTAGCAGCGCCTCTAGCCCTTCGCGAAGCAAAATAACCAGGCTGGCGGTGAACAGAGTTCCGCCGGATAAGACCGAGCCGTCCAGTAAACGCTCAGCTTCATCCAGTTGGTGTAAGATTGTTGTCATCGCCTCATCGAGCTCATCGCTCTTTTGTGAGTGAGATAACAACTGGCGTAGCTTCATCATATTAGCTTCCATGCTTTTACGTAGCTCGGTATCATGCGCGTCCAGACTGTTTTCAACTAATTCAAAACCGTCCAAATAGGCGCTTACCGCCAGATTCGCGGCTTCGCTGTAGTTTTCTTTTCGGTTTTCTTCAAACGCTAATTTAAGTTGCTTGCGCGTGATGGCAAGTGGATTTTGTTGTTCGACAAATAGTCGTTCTGGGTTTGCACGAAGCCATTCCACTGCCAAATTGCCCTCTCTTGGAATTTTAGCCATCAATTGTGTTGGATTATGATTGATCATTTCTTGCAAAGAGAGGGACAAGTCTTCGCCAGCAGGTTTTTGACTCGAAAGAAAGGCTAATTTGCCTGCGTAGAAGGCCAATGACCAGCGCTGCTGCTCTGCCATTTGTGCAAATGATGGCATTGCTGTTTCGTCGATTCCGTTGGTGATAGCGTCAAATAACCCCAGTATCGATCGATTGCTGGCGCGCTCCTTATTCGTAAAATCCGTTGGTTGTGGTTCTAACTGTGCTGCTAGGGGGCCGTTTCCTTCTCCAGAGATACCGTGGCAGGTGCTGCAATTTTCTTGGAAGAGGGTATTTACTTCAGTCTCAGGTAAAAGTTGTTGAGGGAATGATAATTGCGGCATTAATTTTAATAATGACTCTCGTAGATTGGCACTTAATTTCCGAATATCACTGACATTCCCTTTATTTTGGATGGCTTGTTGTAATTTCAAAGCCTGATTGGCAATAGCCTCGTTTCCTTTTAAAGCGCCCTGCTTAGAAGCGCTCCTGTTTACCAACAGATCAGAAAATTCAACCATCTCCTGATATTCGCCCGCGTTCACTACCTGACCCATATCAACCGCCGCACTGTAATCAACACCTATATATTCCGCCAGTTGAGCGAGCTGCCGGAGCTTTGCAGTATCTTCAGCGGGGGAGGCGGTGCTGTATCCGGTAATAAACGAGCTTGTTATTAAAAATAACGTAGCCTTGATGGCTATGTTGCGAAAATTAAATGGTGAGATCCGGCGGGCTAGCATTAGGAATTATCTCCCATGAGATTGGTTGTTGATAACAATTATTATTCTCAATTATAAACTCTATAGCAGCTATAGAGTCAATATGGATTGCAAGTCCTGAGGAAAAAATAAGTCAATATCGTGGGATATTACTTACCTTCGATGTTGAAAGCTTTTCTATCGTTCTGTACTGGTGATTGATTAATCATAGGGTCAATTAATCCTATTTAAGAGGAAGAATTGTGCCCAAGCCACAGATGCGAGATTTGTTTGTATTAGTTGTTTTAAGTGCTGCAGCAGTATCGGAAGCAGGTACGGAAGTTTGGCCACGATCAATTATCGCAATTACCTCTCACCAACGACCAATTAACCTAGTGAAAAGGAACGATATTCGGACCCCTGAAGGGCAGCTCGAATTAGTCGTCCTTGATCTCGATAGTGTTCAGTCTATCGAGGGTCAACTTAGTAAAGGGCTACCTAATGATAAGCAGCTTGCCCAAGCAATGGTTGAGAAAAGGGTCGCCGAAATTGGTCGAGTTCAACTAGATGCTAATTTACGTGAAGCGTACCTTCCGCTTGGCACAATGATGGCCTACGGACTTGATCGATTTCCCGTGATCATTTTTGACCGAAAAGTAGTGATTTATGGTGTTACCGATCTAGAACAGGCAACCAAACAGTATCGGCAGTGGATAAAGGATCAACAAGAAGGAGTGGCCAATGAATAAAGCGCCTCAACTGTTGATAATTGTTTTGATGTTGACGGGATACAAAGTTCACGCCTTTGAAGCTGAACCGACAACAATAACAACGGCTGATATTGTAGATACGATTACATTGGATCGCTCTTGTTTGAATTATTGCATAACCGGCGTTTGTGTTTGGTTGCGCTGCAGTATTTATGAATGTGAAATTGAAACCAGTATTCGTGTTGCCCATTACAATCCCGATTTGGTCGTCAGCGTGTATGACGAGCCCGGTGACAATCCATGGCAAGAAATGGAGTCGTTATTTGGATCGTTAGATACGGGAATCGTCAGCGGAATTGTTAGTACCTTTCATGGTGCATTGGTTGGCGGGGGGCATCGCGTCGAAGGGGGTAATCCCGCTACGGACCAAAGCTTGAGATTTAAAGAAGTCACTGCCATTGGTCATCCGTTCTCGTCGATCTCAGATTCTGTTGGTGACTCAGGTTATTACTGTCCCTCTGAGGCAGAGTCCTTTAATCCCTACCTTTTGTCTTCACTTGATGCCTTAACCTGGCGTCTTGGTTTACCTGAAATGTTGTATTTGCAAAACCTACTACCCGGTCGACGTGTAGTAGGTGATGGCATTCAACAACAATGGGGACCTGTTTGGCCGCGCACTGGGTTTATCAATCAGAAAGATGATGCAAAAGCGGCTGCGGTTATTGCACAGCGGGCTGGCAACATTGTTACACAAACTCGTCAGCCACATATCTATAACGCATTAGATGGTAATGGCTATAACAAAACCTGGTTGCCAGGCGAGTTGGTAGAGAACGATCCCAGTACGGGAGTATGGCAAATGCTGGCTCCGAAAGTTGATGAGCAGTGTTATGCCTTTGGTGAAAATGATGTGATGAGCACCTCGTGGTCAGACGGGCGTCATTCAGAAGACAATCGATACGCCTTCACCTTGTGGCGTCCTTATGAATGTTGTGAGGCAAAAGGGGCTTACTTATTTACTGTTCCTGTAAGGATTTGTTTATGATCGCCACTACACAATTTTGTTGTCGGTTAGTGATTCTGATCGCTAGCTTTATAGTTTGCCACCCACTAATTGCCGCAGAAGCCCCCAGCGATGACAGCTTGTTTTACTACAAAATTGGTGGTGGACGGGATATCGCTATTCCACCAAGTCTCAATATCACTACGATTGATTTGTCGCTCAGTGGCCAGGCCTCGGCGCTCAGTTGTAGTGGTTTTGACCCGATGGTGGCTATTGAAAGCTCGTTAGACAACTTACGAAATGGTGTTGATAACGCGGTCAATGCAATCGAATTGGCGGCAACAGCCGCGATAGCAAATTTACCTGGCTACATTCTTCAAAAAGCCAATCCCGGTCTGTATGACCTGTTTCAAAATGCCTTGTTGCGTGCCAACGAGGCATTCTCCCTTGCCACTAAAAGCTGTGAGCGTATTCAATACGAAATTGCCAACAACACGAATCCGTTTGATGAATGGGTGTCGGTGAGCTGGGGTGATTCCTGGAAGCGGTCAGTGGGCATTGGGGGTGCCAATATCTACGACGCAGTGGATGATGCTGAAACCGCGCCTAACGAGGGTATCGAGTGGGTGGGTGGATTGAGAGCGGGTGGCTTTAATCAGCCACCAATCCGTGTGCTGTCCGATGTTGCTAAGGCCGGGCTGAATATTTTGTCGCAACGGCCTCCCGAAACTAGCAGTAGCCTACCAAGTAGTGCCCCTCTTGCTCAGCATTTTTCTGGGCCTAATGCCGTTGATGAGTGGATTAATAATGTGCTGGGTGAGATTGAGGTAGGACTCTGTGACAGTTGTGCTAAAGGAACACGACCTGGAAAAGGATTAATCCCCTATATCGAAGAGACTACCGAAGATATTGTGCAATTGTTAGTGGACCTGGTGTCAGGTTCAACACAGCCTACACGGGAAAATCTTGAGCAAGTCGAAGCGCCAGGTATTGCTGTAACGCTGCAGGTTATTCTTGCGATTCGTAATCAATCTCCCGACGAAATATCAATCGTCATCAATAAACTCAGTCAGGAAATTGCTGAAGCGAGGATTATGGAGGAGGCCATGATTATTCGCCGCTTGTTATTAGCAGGTCGTAAAGAAGGCTATGTTGCAGCTAATGAGATTGCACAACAAGAAGTTATACAGGCATTGGACGAGCTAGAAAGCGAAATCAGTAATGTGATCTTCGAGAAAGACGCCCGTAATAAGTTTGTTACTTCGACAGTTGTGGAGCTATTACTGCGGGACAATGCGATCCGGCAGTCGTCTGTCAATACGCCAGCCTCGGCGCCAGCCGATCCTCGCCCCTTAAAAAATGGCGGTGTGGAGCAATGAAACTGTATTTTTTAAAGCGTCATTTTTTAGTTTGGGGTATTACCGCAGTTGCTTTGGCATTATTGTTTATAGCCGGGGTGCTGGCCAGTTTTTGGGTGGCTGGTCATTCGACGCAGAATTACGGGTTGCTGATACAGGGACTGCCGTTAGGATGGTGGCGTGTAGCTGCTTACTTATTGCTAATCGTGTTTTGGCCGCGATTAATTTATCAGCTTACGCGAAAATACTCAGGAGCTTCGCGAAAATACAATCGTCGCCCGCTAATTATTCTCATCATTTTTTATGAAGTGTTAATCGTGCAAAACCCCTTGGCTGCTTTATTCAGGTGGGTGGGGTAGCGGTATGGCTGTTGATAGCACACTTGAACTCTACACCACGTTATTTGGTTGGCTGTTCTATAACAGTATTTGGGATGTGCTGGTGGCAACCGGTATTGTGTTTTTACCGTTCTTGGGTATTTTGCTGGATACCATTATTCGTTCGTATGCAGGTGAAGATGCAGAAGAAGCTGGCAATACGACCTTGCGTATTGTTGAGGTGGAGTTTTTTGTTGCCTTTTTTGTGATTCTGATTGCCGCCGTACCGGCAACCCCACTGAACGCTGTCGATCTTTCGTTTACCCCTCGGGCGGTGATTGGAACGCCTGCTCAGCCAGTGGCAACGGTTAATAATTCGCGCACCACTTATGGTGGTGGAATTTCGTTTAATGCTGCACCGGTTGCGGTAAATGTGCCGGTGTTTTGGTTTGCGGTGATGAGTTTTAGCTCCGGCTTTAATCGCGCGGTGATGGATGATGTGCCGCCAACGTTAGATTTTCGTGGCTATGTCGATGAGTTGCGCGATGCGTCCATTCAAGATCCTAATTTGCAACATGAGATCAACGATTTTTTTCGAGACTGTTTTGTTGAGGCTCGATCCAAATACCTGGCCGAACGTCCTAGTAGTGCAGCAATTACTTCGTTGCTGAATCGTTATGGTGGTACCGACACCGACTGGATAGGCTCACACGTGTATCAGGAAATACCGGGATACTACGATAGCATTCGTGCCGATACTGTGAGGGAGGGTTATCCCTGGTCGGCACTCCGGGATGTGGAGTGGGACGCGACTAATAATCCTGTTTATGGAAAGCCCTTTTGCACCGAGTGGTGGGAGGGAATACAGCAAGCGATTCTCAATGAGTTGGGTGATCTTGATTTGCTGTCTGCGGCCGCTGAACCGGGTTGGGACCCTGCACCACGTCGTGATGCGGTGATTCAGATTGCGCTGATTAACTCACCGCCGCGTTGGACCACACGGGGCTATGACTTCGCTTACGGCAATATGGTGGATTTCAGTGTTGGCGATCCAGGCATTATGGTGTCGGTGCAAAACGCAGCGCAACAAGGTTTGGCTGCATACGGCCTTGGAAAAACCAGCGTATCTTTTGCAGCTTATTTGCGTGTATTTCTTGAGGCAGCTCCTATGGTTCAGTCGCTAATTTTGATGGGCCTCTATGCGTTATTACCATTCTTTATTTTGATCAGTCGCTACAAGTTTTCGTTGTTGATTCTTGGCGCACTAATTTTGTTTGCGGTTAAGTTCTGGACGGTTTTGTGGTTCTTTGCCTGGTGGGTGGATCAAAATTTAATTCAAGCGTTTTATCCCGACCCTGGCAGTGTAACCACGTTGTTCAGTACTGACCTCACTCTCAAGCGCATCATCCTTAATTTTTTAACAGGCGGACTGTATCTCGTATTGCCTTTATTGCTATCTGTTTATCTGGGCTTGGCAGGCATTCGTGCTGCGTCACAGCTTGATGGGGCCACTCAGGCAATTACTCGTGGTACTGCAGGTGCCGGGCGTATCAATCCAAGGTTAGGTGGTCGATTTAAGGGAAAGAAAGGAGCAAGAAAATGACACTGCCAGCCAACCTAACAGTTATCAACAGTGGCTATTGCTGTCTCAATAGCACCCTACATATCAGGATCAACGCCTTGGCGTGGTATGCAGTGATTTCTACCGAAACACTGAATGATCTGAGTTCACTCACCCAACCGGGGAGCTTGTTGCCCCGACTGGGTCAGCCGCTCCTTTTATTAAATCAACTCATTGAACCAGGAGCATTGCTATGAGTAAACCCACTGAAAATACTAACAAACCCTCTGCCTCCGCAGAGAACAACCGGTACTTTAACGAGTATGCCAATGGCATCGGCTATCTAAACAGCATTCGTGAATTCGGTGCTGAAGGTAAGCTCAAGCGATATGCGGCTCAAGTATCAGTTATCCAAGGTCCAGCGGAAAATGTGCATTATGAGTATCACGATCTCATTATCTCGTCTGAAACCGTCCTCGGTGTTGTTCTTGAACATCGGGAGGCGATCGAAGCTGAGGAGGCTAATGTGCTGATTCGTTTTAATATGGCTAACCCTCGTGCCAAGGCATTCATCTATAAACAAGGTGAGCGTGCTGGTGAATTAGGGGCTGCAATAGGTGGCTTCTTGACGCGAATTCACTCCATGAAAATTAACGGTGAGCTGGTCTATGAAGACCAGCGCACTTTTGATGATCAGGAGGGGACGTCTCAAGTCGCAAACGGATAACACGCCACCAGGGCAGTATTGTTTTTTGCATTAGTATACTGTCCATTTCATCCTTATGGGAACTACCGTTCCCATAAGGGCCTGGTGTGTTCCCTATTCTCATGGGAGCACATCATGAAAACCGTTAAACCTTCGAATGAACTGTATACCTCAGAAACGACATTCGAGCAGGAAAACCAGTTGATTGCTGAAGCCAAACATCTGCTATATGCACGATTGCAAACACGCGATCAGGTGTTTACTTCACCACAGGCAACACGGGATTATTTGTGTTTGCAGTTATCAGAGCGACAACAAGAAGTATTTTGTTGTTTGTTTTTGGATAGTCAGCACCGATTGATCGAATATCAAGAATTGTTTGTGGGTACGATAGACGGCTGCAGTGTATATCCTCGCGAGGTCGTTAAAGCCGCGTTGAAAGTAAATGCTGCCGCTGTTATTTTTGCCCACAACCACCCGTCGGGTGTGGCTGAACCAAGCATGGCCGATCAGCGTATTACTGAACGGCTGACGAGTGCTTTAGGTCTGCTGGATATTCGGGTATTGGATCACTTTGTTATCGGTGATAACACAGCAGTTTCATTTGCTGAGCGTGGATTGCTTTAGTCAATCAATCTAAACGCCTATGGGACTTTTGTTTCGTAGGCGTTTTTCTCTATGGCTTTTCCTCATATAAACCATCGATACGCTTGACTGGATCAAGCTCGCCCGTGCGGTAGTTATACCAGATGTTTTGATCGGTCGGCGCGCTATCATCTACATCGTCTCCGCCGTCGATGATGTCCACTATAAACAGAATCGCACGATAGCAATAACCCATAATGCTTAATACCAAGGTTATCAGCAGCACGAAAAGGAGTTTTACCCAGCGCATAGTATTAGCCCTCTTTGAGTGGGCGCTTAAAAACACAAGTAAGTTTAGCGCTACCTTTGGCGCAATTAACCAGTTCCCACTGCTGTTGACCCAATTTATTCAGTGTTTGGGTAAGCGCGTCGTCATTGCCTAGCATAGGGTAGGTTTTGACCAGGTACTCCCAGTTTTGTCCCGCAATTGCAGATGTAGACAAGAGCAGCATGGTCAAGAGGTAAGAAATACGGAGTGAGCTATGAGTAAACATCCATTGTTCTCCTTTTAGGGGAAGAGCCCATTTGGGATGCGGCTATTGTACTGCATTTACACTAATAAAATGAGGTTCTGAGGTCACATTTCTGATAGTTATTTATCAATATGGTCGCGTAAAGTACTCCATATAAGATGAAGGTCCAAGCCTGTTTGGTGGGCAATCTTTAAAAATCGCTGACGTTCTTCGAGTTGTTTATGGTGTTGCCATAGTTTCCAGACTAGATGATCGGTCTCCTCATTACACGAAGGTGGCCTTCCACTTCCAACCCCTCGAATATTTAGAATATTTCGACGCCGGGAAAATTCAGATGCGTGCATACCGAATAGTCGACGCATAAGCACCAATGGTGCGCCGTGCAAAAGGTAAGTATCTTCGATCTCTTGTTCTTCTCGCTTGGATTCTAGTTCCTTAATTTGTCGTTTTAACGCAGAAGTGTTGATGTCGATAAGCAAATAATGTCGTGCACGACTAACAAGGAACGTTTGTTCAGTGAGATTGAGTTTGGATAGTGTGGTGAGTAGTTCGTCTGAGAGTTTGTGTGTTTCAAAATGAATGGATTGAAGTGATTCTAGGGATGACATCAATTTTTTAGCCGCAGATCGGCACATCTTTTCTTCGAAATTTCCCATAAATTGTAACTCCATCGTTCCCTGACAGTCGGTCAGTCCATGTTGTTAATAAGCAATTCAATACTATTGATAGTGCAGGTAAATGACGTTGAGAAACTTTACAAAAATGTAAGAAAGTTTAATAAAAAACGGATTAAAACCTAGGTTTTAGGCATTGGTATTGAGGTTTGTGGGAAATAATTCCTATAATAATTCGACTATTGAAGTGGGGTTTCAGGGTGTTACGCTGTTGATTATCAAAAAGTTTTTTTCTTATCGGAAAGAAAAACTGTATACCATGGAGGGTGATAGTTGGATTATTTCGGCTTTTCTTCTGTGAGATATTCTGCCTGGTGATCTATCTAACTCAGATTGTTAAGTACACATTTTGCCTTGTTAGTATGGTTCTAACGGGCATGTTTTCTCTTTCTTTGTCGGGTTTTTATTTCAGTGATGCTGTGGTTGATGGTGGTTTAAATAAAAGCCTTTTGTCAGCATGTTTGTTTATTTTGATCGGGGTTTGTATCGATTTTGGTAAATATTTATTTTGGTCTGAAAGGAAACGTAGCTATTTCTATGGCGTTATTGCATTGGTTCTCACAGGATTTTCGTTATTAGCTAGTTGTGCATTTTTTCTTTCTTCGGAGTTTATCGAGATCAACAAATCCCGATTGGTGTCCATGGAATATAAGGCATTTCAAGAGAAGGTTGATGCAGTTAAGCAGGAAATAAATTACCACGAACGTTTGTTGGAGAAGCGTTTGAATAGTGAATATCACCAACAGTGGGTTGAAGGGGAAAAAAATGCTGAGAGAATACGTGAACTAAAAGGCTCATTAATAAAATCGATGGAGCTATCTGTAGATGTTGGCAGAGATGTGGCGATACAAACAGTGCCGATTACCCGCTTCTTCACAGTGTTAGGGCGAGTATTTGATGTTAGTACGGAGTTGGTAAGGAATATTTTCTATGGCTTGCTGGCTTTGTTGCTAGAAGTCATTACCTTAGGGGCGATCAGTCTGGCAAACTCGGTGTGGCGTGATGAACGAATAGTAAATACAGGAACAGATAACGATACAATAATAGAAACGACCATGGATGATCCTGAGGCGCGGAAGAAGATGGCTTGCCTCGCCGACGATATTATTCAGGGTAGGGCGCAGCCCGTTATTCGGAAGATCAAGGCGGCAAGCTATGCACTTAATATCGATCAGATTAGGCAAGTTCTGATGAACTTGTATCTGGCGGGAGTGATTGAAAAAGACTCGCGTAACAGTTACAAATTGACGGAGTCCGAATAGACAAAACCGCTTAAGTGGGCCGCAGTTGACTGTCTCTATTAGCTGATTTCTGGAAGTCGAGTTGTTTTAAGGGTTCTTTGATGTAGATTTTGAAGTCCCTTTGTTGGGCAAACTGGTCATATCGTTGATATGGATCACTTTGCAAGCTTTACGAAGCGGTATTCTTGCGTTACTGTTAATTTGTTGGATCATTACTGTTTGTGGAAATATGGTAAAGCAGAATTTAAAGTTTTTTAGCGTTGTTTGGCTGATGTTGGCGATAGTTAGCCAGTCATTTGCTTCTGCTCCCCCATCCTGTATGGATATGCATTCCGGGACTCAAACGGTAATGGTGGATAGCATGACCGCAGCCGATCATGTGGCCCATTCACATCAATCTGTCGCTACCTTCAAAGATTCTCATGTGGTCAATGACTGCTGTGAAGGGAAGGTCTGTTCGATGGCCAGTTGTTATTCGTTATCTGCAATGATTGTTGCTATCTATTCCCCGATAAGTACTGACTTATCAAGTTTGGATCTCCTCGACTATACGGCTGCCTATTCTGGCGTTGAGCCAATTTCCCTTTATCGTCCTCCCATTTCCCGTTAATACAGGGTAAGTACGCCTGAAATTTGGGTGTTTCCCCCTTTGTTATCTAACGGGAGTTAAATAGCTCCCACTAATACCAGTTTCAAGCTGACCTAAACTCGGGTTGCTTTGCAATGGGAGAATGCCATGCCATTCATATTAAAACGCCTAAGTTACCTATTTTTATTGATTCCGCTGATTGGGCTGGTCGCGTGCTCAGACGCTTCGAAAACTTCTTTAAACGGGGCATCATCAAGTGAGTCTACCGTGACGTTGGATGTTTACAAGAGCCGCAGTTGTGGATGTTGTAGTAAATGGATTGATCACATAAAGCAGGATGGTTTTTCTGCAAATCTTCATCATCCGGCTGATCTAAATGCTGTTAAAAACAAATACGGGATTTTGCCTCAATATCAATCTTGCCACACTGCGGTATCTAGTACGGGCTATGTATTTGAGGGGCATATTCCCTCCCGCTTTATCAAGCAATTCCTAGAAAGTCCGCCTGAAGATGCTATCGGTCTGAGTGTGCCAGGAATGCCGTTGGGTAGTCCGGGGATGGAAATGGGGGATCGTTTTAGTCCATATCATGTGATGTTGGTGAAAAAGGACGGTACTACTGAGGTATATGCAAACGTCGCATCCCTTGAGGAGCAGCATCAATGATCAACAACTCAAAATACCAAATACGCCCATTGTGTGCAGCGTTCGCGCTGGTTTGGAGCGGCATGTCAGTCGAGTTGCATGCGGAGCAATACAGTTTGCTGGAAGCCATCGAAAAAGCGCAATCACAAGACCCATGGCTTGATGGGAGCCGATTTCGTCAGGAAAACCTAGAATCTTTGAGTGTCAATGCGGGAACACTGCCTGATCCGACGGTCAGTCTCGGGCTTGCTAATTTACCCATCGATAGCTTCGATTTTG
>JARGPR010000017.1 GCA_029210125.1 Pseudomonadales bacterium
AATGACGGCTACGGCCGCATAGTTAGAGTGTCTACTTTTCGTGGGGAACACCAAGAATGTTGTTTAAGTGCTACAAAAAACAACGGCTAGTGCTGGTGCCCGCCAACTCCATGGGCATGGCCATGGCTTTTTTCTTCAGCGGTTGCTTCACGTACATCCTCGATTTTTACATCGAAGGTTAGTGTTCTACCTGCATAGGGGTGATTGGCGTCGACATCAATATTAAACTTCCCCGCCTTAAGCACCATAACCTGGCGCATCCCTTGTTTGGTGCGAACCGGTACGATCATTCCCGGCTTCAGTCGTGCATTCTTTTTAACGTCAACATTTTTTAGCGGTATCCGTTGAACGTTTTCTTTACGGTGAAAACCATAACCGTCGGCAGGATCTACCGTTACCTTGAATGCATCCCCTGCCTTATGCCCAATCATCGCTTGCTCAAGCCCGCGAACAATATTATCGCTACCATGAAGGTAAGCTACTGGCTCACGCTCATGGGAATCCTCAAGTATATTGCCTTCTTCATCACTTAAGCGGAAATGAAAGGTGGTTATTTTGCCCGGACCGATATTCATCAACTACTCCATCAAACTGCAAGTCTATAAAAGGCCGATTATCCTTTGCTAACCCGATGATGGCAATGCTAGTAGATCGGTTTGCACCGGGTACCCGACAGTCGTTACTATTCCTACGCTGAGCTGGACACTCGTGTTGCGGAAAAACCATTTTCGTAATCGGACAAATGCCCTGTCTATTGGGCTTATAACTGCCCATGGAGGGAAGAACGTTGCCAAATTTTGACTCGATAGCCAAGCAGGCGCTGGAACAGCGCGACCAGTTGCTCGCCCAACGTAACGCCGCCAGTGCCGATATGCCATTGCGGTTCTGGAATCAGCAGGCCCATTTCACTACCCCTGCTAGTGGTTCACCGGAGAAAGCAATTACCGGGTTGAAGGCTACTGCCAAAATCCTCCGCCGTTTCGATATCTCCATAGGTGAACTGGCAGCATTCACCGATGCCGATCAAGCCATACTGGATGACCTTATCAATAATGAAAAGAACCATACGCCGCTGGTAATGGTTGACGCAGAAGATGCGGTTGCACTGACAGAAGATTCCAGCGCCAAAGCCCGCGATGGTGCCAAACGGGTATTCTCTAACGCAGATTGGGGCTCAACACTGGCGTTTTTTAGGCCATCCGGCTTGGGGCTTGATACCTGCGTTGGAGATTTGCTGGAGGTATTACCCGCTACTGCAGAGGGGCGCTCATCAGAAGAGTACCCCATTGATGGCATTATCTGGCCTAAGCCTGAGCATCCAGAAGAGATTCGCTGGGTCTGCGATCTGTTAGGCCAGGTAGAGCATGAACTAGGGCTCAAACAAAACCAGATAAAATTTCAATTCCTAATTGAATCCGGTTACGCACTAAATCAACTCAAAGACCTGGCTCAGGCCGCGATTCCGCGCTTAACGGGTCTAATCTGGGGTATCGCAGATTACAGTGCAGATGCTAATTTGCCGACCATTAAAAACGATCACCCAGTTTGCGATTGGGCGCGTTACCAACTCGTCAATATGGCTGGGGCACTCAACGTACCCGCCATAGATAGCATGACCCTTAACTACCCAACTCCCGTTCACCGGGGTGCAGATCTGACTGAGCAGCAACAGCAGGAAAACAAACAAAAAATACTGCGCGCATTAAAAGATGTGTATGACGAAGCCAACCACGGTATTAACCTCGGTATGGCAGGGAAATGGGTTGGCCACCCCGCTCAACTACTGATGGTGATGGCCGCCTATCGCAACGCCATCCCCCAGTCACAAATTGATAGCGACATAGAAGAGATAGAAGCCTACAACCAGGCCGTAGCCGCAGGCGCAGGTGCAACCATGATTGGTGAAGGGAAGAAAGAGTATATGGCCGATCGAGCCACTGACCGGCACCTACGTGCCCGTTTGCGACGTGCGACCGCCTGGGGAGCACTAAGCGCAGAAAAGGCATTATCGCTTGAAGTGATTACCGAGCAGGAAAAAACTGAACTTGGTGGCTAAAGAGTTACAGCTCCGTGCGGGACACACGGAGTCTTTAAAAAGCGCCTAGTTAAAATTATAAGGTCAATTGTGATAAGTAGTCTCCTGAGCTTTGGTATTTAAACGCCTACTCGTTTGTGAGAGCACTCAATATTTTCGCTAATTCAGCTGTGGAAACCATAGGATACCCCTGAACACTCTATTTTATGTCCGCCTATATATGGGGCTTGCCGTCGCATCTTGATTTCGGGTTAGTGAATTGAAGCGCGCACCATAGTCTGGTTGGATTCGTGTTTTCATCCTATACTTCCATCGAGCGGTGACACTATTCAAAAGGTTTGAGGCAAAGAGAATCATTGTGCAAATAATCACAAAAATGCATGTTTTTATATTGCTGGGCGCGATGATTTTCGGCGGTTCGGTCCAGGCCAATCAAACTAAGCTATCAGATACCCAACAAAAAGGGCTGGATATAGCGACTGAAGCGGAGCGACGTAACGACGGTTTTATCGATAATCGAGCGAAGCTCACGATGATCTTACGCAATAAAAGAGGGGATACCAGTACCCGGCTTCTAAGGGTCCGTACCCTGGAGGGCGAAAATGATGCCGTTGATGGCGACAAGTCACTTATGATTTTTGATTCACCGAGGGATCAAAAAGGGTCTGCGCTGCTAACCTACTCCTATAAATTCAAACCTGATGATCAATGGATTTATCTGCCCGCTGCGAAGAGAGTTAAACGAATCGCATCTCGTAATAAATCAGGCCCCTTTGTGGGTAGCGAATTCGCGTATGAAGATTTTAATACACCTGTTGTTGAAAAATATAAGTATGACTATTTGAGGGATGAGCAGCAGCAGGAGCAGGACTGCTACGTCATAGAGCGTTATCCGCTTGATAAGTACTCCGGTTACCGTAGGCAAGTAGTTTGGCTGGACAAACAGGAATACCGGGTGTTGAAAATTGATTTTTACGACCGTAAAAATAGTTTGTTAAAAACACTAACGATAAACGACTATGCGCTCTATTCGGATCGATACTGGCGAGCCAATAACCAGGCGATGATAAATCATCAAACGGGTAAAAGTACTGAACTCAAGTTTTCTGACTATCGATTCAAAACAGGGTTACGGGATGTTGATTTCAGTATTAACAGCCTAAAGCGTGCAAGATAGAGCCAGTATATGATTGGGTTAACTCATTACATTACAGATAAGAAATTTATGTTTATTAGCCATTTTAGAGCCGGGTTGTATGTTGTATTAGGTTGTTGGTTACCGGCTGGCATTAACGCTGCAGAATGGTCTGCTGAAGTTGGTTTTGAATCTAGCTTCTATTTGCATTCCGGCCCCCAGGGACAGTCTAAAGTGCATCCTTCTGTGCGGTTAGAAGCGGAATATTACAGGGATTGGAAAGGCGGGCAGGAGAGTTTTACCTTTAGTCCGCTTCTGGTTCTGGATGGACAGGATAGCGAGCGAACCCATTGGGATATTAAAGAGCTAGCCTGGATCCATGTTGATGATGGATGGGAAATACGTAGCGGTATCCGTACGGTGTTTTGGGGCGTTATGGAAACCCGCCACCTGGTTGATATAATTAACCAGACTGATCAAGTGATGAATTTCGATGGTGAAGACAAATTGGGCCAGCCTATGGTTAATCTGTCGATCGATCAGAGTTGGGGAACCCTGGATTTGTATATCATGAGTTTTTTCCGTGATCGCACCTTCGCGGGGAAAGATGGCCGGCTACGGGGCCCTCTTATTGTTGATACCGATAACCCTCGATTTGAATCTGGAAACAATAGAAACCGTATTGAGGGCGCGATACGCTGGCATCAGTACTTCGGTGATTTTGATATAGCCGTGTCGCACTTTTCAGGTACTGCCAGAGAGCCTGTTTTCGAGCTACAAGGCGCCCTTATAGGGGGTACCTTTATTCCAAATGGCATGGTAACCCCGGTATATCCGGTGATTGATCAGACGGGCCTTGAGCTGCAATACATTTATGAAGGCTGGGCACTTAAAGCCGAGGCAATTAGCCATTACGGTCATGCTGGGCGATATAACGCCGCAGTTTTTGGTTTTGAGTTCACTCAGAGTGGGCTTTACGATAGCCGTATTGACCTGGGTTGGGTGGTTGAATACTCCTACGACGAACGGGAAGAGCAAGCACCCGTTGGCATAGCGGAGCATGATTTAGCCATCGCCACGCGCTGGTCGCTCAATGATGTTGAATCCACCGAAATGCTTATTGGCGTCATTGCCGATGAAAGTAGTGATGAACTAGTGTTTTTTCTTGAAGGCAGCCGCCGGCTTGGCGAGTACTGGAAACTCATCGTCGAAAGTCGAATTTTTGTAGGTGGTGATCCGCTTCCGCAGGATCTACCGTCTGTACTGACTCAGTTGAGCAATGCTGATCCGGACAATAAACTGGGGTATCTTCAGGATGAAGATTTCCTCAGAGTCGAGCTGGTACGATACTTTTAACGTTTGATCAGATCCTGTTTTATCTAATCAAACCTGCTTGATTCGGTCTTCCTTAGCGGTCCTTTGTACGAATGTCCTAAAAGTGGAAGCTCCACAAACCCGCCGTCAGTTTTGCTGACTGTTATGAAACCTACTGGTTTTGTTATAGCCAGATTATTCTTTCGATAACAACCAGTAAGAATTTTTGCTCAGTTAAAGGGCAATTTGTAGTAGTATCCTGAACTCTTTTTATTTCATAACACATATCTCTAGATATGTGTGCTTTATATGGATTTACCGCTTTGGATATGATTGACGCAATTTTTGAACGTGATGGCGATTATTTTATACCTTCCGAAAACGCAAGTAGCCCCTGGGGGCCCACCCTTTTGCATGGTGCAGCTACGTCTGGCCTGATTGGCTACGCCGTTGAACAAGCAGCTGATACCGATAAGATGCAGTTGGCTCGCCTTACCATCGATATGTTTCGCCCGGTGCCACGGGATCGGTTAAACATGACTACCCGGACGTTAAGGCAAGGCCGCAAGATCCATGTGATCGAAATTTCACTGCTTTGTTCCGATGTCGAGGTTTGCCGGGCCACAGCGGTGCTGTTGGTGAAAAGCCCACTAGACGTGCCAGCCCACGGAATACCCACGGTTAAAAAACCGGAAGGGCCAGATGGAATAATCGCCCGCTCCATTCGTTCTGTGGGTATGGAGGAGATGGAAAAATTACCACCGGGTTTTCATAATGTCATGGAAATCCGCTCGGCCGACAACTCCTTTGGAGAGGGAAAAGGTACAGTCTGGATTCGAATTCCCAGTCGAATTGTCGCAGGCGTTGATAACACACCATTGATGACCATTGCAGCGATCTCTGATCTCGGAAATGGGATGTCACAACTACGTATTGATGAAGATACGGGCATCATCAATGCTGATATTTCTATGCATCTTTATAGAATGCCTCGGGGTGACTGGATCTGTGTGGACGCGCAGACCAAGGTAGAAACTACCGGTGTAGGCATTGTTGAAACACAATTATTTGATCAGTTCGGCATCATTGGCATGGTGAATCAGGCTTGCCTTGCATCGCCCATATACAAAGGGTAATCCGCATAGGTCGGTATAATCCGCAAATTTATAATTCGATGTTCAAATTAAAATATGACCACAGCACTTTCGATCAAAAATCTGAAAAAAACTTACGATACCGGTTTTCAGGCCCTCAAAGGTATTAATCTTGAAGTGGAGCAAGGTGATTTTTTCGCGCTACTTGGACCTAATGGTGCGGGGAAATCCACTACTATTGGCATCATCTGCTCCCTGGTGAATAAAAGCTCAGGAACAGTTGAGATTTTTGGCAAAGATATTGATGAAAATTTTTCATTAGCTAAAAAAGATCTTGGGGTCGTACCCCAGGAGTTCAATTTTAGTATGTTTGAGAAAGTGATCGATATTGTTTCCACTCAGGCTGGTTTTTATGGTCTGAATCGTAAGCAGGCTATGGAAAAAAGTGAACACTACCTAAAAAAGCTGGGACTTTGGGATAAAAGGAATGAAAAGGCACGTTTTTTATCCGGAGGCATGAAACGGCGTTTGATGATTGTGCGGGCCTTAGTACATGAGCCTCGGCTTCTAATACTGGATGAACCTACAGCTGGTGTTGATATTGAGCTGCGTCGCTCAATGTGGGAATTCATGAAGGAAATCAATGATGCCGGGACTACCATCATTCTGACGACACATTATCTTGAAGAGGCAGAAAGCCTTTGTCGAAATATTGCCATTATCGATCAGGGTCAAATTGTAAAAAATACCGATATGCGCAGTCTGCTAACACAGCTATCCACCGAGACATTCATTTTGGATGTTCGTGATGATATTAAAGACTTACCTGCTCTGGGCGCATATAACATACAACAAATTGACTCTCGGTGTTTTGAAGTTGAAGTTGAAAAAGAGCAACATCTCAATTCAATTTTTTCTATATTGAGCGAACAAGGTATAGAAGTGATCAGCATGAGAAATAAAGTTAACAGGTTGGAAGAGCTCTTTGTGTCGCTAGTAGAAAACTCTGTTCCAAATCTCACGAATGGCGCAGTTGAAGAGGTTGCAAAATGAGCTGGCAGGAAAAATGGATTGCGTTTAAAACAATACTGAACCGAGAAATTCGGCGCTATATGCGTATTTGGCTACAGACACTCATACCCCCGGCGATCACAACAGGCCTTTATTTTGTGATTTTTGGTAACCTGATCGGAAGCCGGATTGGTGAGATGGGCGGCTATGATTACATGCAGTTTATTGTGCCCGGGCTTATTATGATGGCGGTCATTACCAATTCTTATGCCAATGTGGTTGCATCGTTCTATAACACCAAGTTTCAACGCCATATTGAAGAGATGCTGGTTTCGCCTTTGCCGAATTATATAATTTTGACCGGCTATATTTTAGGTGGTGTAAGCCGAGGTATTATTGTCGGTATTATCGTCACTATCATGTCGCTATTTTTCAGCGATCTGGTGGTAGAAAATATTTTGATCACAATCACCGTTGTTTTCCTCACTGCTGTGCTGTTTTCGATATTCGGTTTTATTAATGCGGTATTTGCCAACAGCTTTGATGATATCTCCATCGTACCAACGTTTATTCTCACTCCGCTGACTTATCTGGGTGGGGTTTTTTATTCGATTAATCTGTTGCCAGAATTTTGGCGATCGGTCTCCATGGCAAACCCGATTCTGTATATGGTGAATACCTTTCGTTATGGCATCTTAGGTGTCTCGGATATCGATATTACCTGGGCTTTTGTAGCGATTATTATATTTATTGTCGGCTTTTATATGTACGCCCTGCATCTGCTGAATAGTGGTCGAGGAATACGTTCATAGGGATTTAGTTTGTCGAAGATAAACGGCTGATCCCTTCAGAGTACCTGCAAATAATCTATTGCCGGATAATAGAGCGCTAGTTTGATTGCTCGATCCTCGAGCTTCTGAAACCCCTCGTAGTAGGCCTGCATCTGTTTTTGATAGTGGTTAGCCTGTCGCCGCAAAAACTGCTCCAGAGACTCGGATTCAAGGTTGTTGTCCGTGTCACTGGAGGGCTGTGATGATTTATAGTCAATGATCCAGCGAGTTCCCTGTTCATCAATAAAGGTTCGGTCCACTCGGTACTGCTTATATCCAGTGCTAGTTTGAACGGTTATGGGGTACTCGGTCTGACTATCGATATGACCGTTGTCTAACAGCCAAACTCCATGTTGGCCTGTACAACAATGGCTGACCTGCTTCTCGATAATGGTAGCCGCTTTGTCCAACCCATCATAAACACCCAGTTGCCGCAATTGACTGCGCCAGACAGGCAGTTGTTTTTTAAATCGTTCCTGGTTCCAGTTTTTAATACCATCCTGAGTGATTTGAGCCAGAGCACGGTGTACCAACGTACCAATTGCTGTGGCTATGTTATTTGGTGCTGAACTATTACTATTGGCTTCAGTCGATGGGAGTTTATTACTTGAACCCTCTGGCAAAGTATTCAAATCAGTTTGCAAGGAGTGGCTAGCAGGAAAACTGACATCTGATTGCCAGTCTAGGGGTAACCTTAAGAGTGTGTTTGCCTCTTCATTAATATCAGCATTTGAGGGTAGATCAACGCTACCCTCTGCCGATTCATTGGGTTCAATTAATTGCGCCTGTTCCAGTATGGTTGGCCATAAAAAAGCCAGTAGAGAGTTCTTAACCGGTGCTGAATAATTATCGAGGAGGCTTATTTCATCCTCATTATGCTTATCTGCTTGTTTTGTGACTGGCTTTTCTTTAATGGTTCCTAGCAGGAAAAGGCGATTTTTAGCGCGGGTTGTTGCAACGTAAAGCACTCGCTTGAGCTCATTGCTAGCGCGTTTCTGATCGATATATTTTAGATAAGCTTGTATTGAATCTTCAGAGTCTTCAGTTGCTGATTGAACAGGTGCGAGCAATAGTTCGTTATGGTTTTGATCGTTTTTATATAAATGCCAGTTTAGAAGTTTACTCTCGTTGTTAGCGGGTTTTCGTTCCAGTGAAGGCAAAATGACCGTGGAAAATTCCAGCCCTTTTGCCTTGTGAATGGTCATGATCTGAATCGCATTTGGATCGGATGCTTGAGGCTGTGCGTAAAGCTTTTCTACCCGTGACTCTAATTTTTTGATATCAGGTAGCTGCCCGCTGTCGGTAAGCTTTTCAATGAGCACAAAAAACCGGTCGACATTATCGCGATCCGCAGGATCTTCTGCGAGCAGCATGCCCCCTAGCTCTAACCAGCAACCTTCTAACAGTATTCTAAAGGCTTTACGGCCAGTTTGATCAAAGCAACGTGTCAGCGGAATTTTTAGTTTTTCTATCCTAAGCTGATCATCACTTGGCAAGCGCTGGATCAGTTCAGGGTTTTGAAGTTGCTGCCAGATCGTGGTTTGGCTTTGGCTTTGATCCGAGCCTGAGTTCGCAATCAACAGTAGCGAATCCAGGGTAAGGCCACATAGCGGCGAGCGTATCAGTGCCAGCCAGGCAATTCTGTCTGCAGGGTGGCACAGTACACGGGTAAGCGTTTGCAGATCACGGATATACGGCAAGTATTGTAACGGATCGATTTCTACAGCCCGGAACGGTATGTCCGCCTGTTTGAGTTGTTCGACTATTGCAAGCAGATGGCCGCGAGCGCGAACCAGAATTGCAATTTCCCCATCGGGTTCTAGTTGTCGCGATTGATCAATCAGCTCAATTATTTTTTGTGCTTGAGCGGTCTGGTCAGGTGGGTCGACAAATAGAAAACTCTCTACCGCGACTGAAGCGGGTAATGCGGCTCGAGCGGCGGTAGATGCAGAATATGCGATCTCCCCATGTAGCCAGCTATTACTATTTCCAAACACTAGATTAAACTGGCTGTTAATCCAGTTGATGAGTGTGGCCTGGGATCGGAAATTGGCGGTCAGCCTTAGCGGTTTAAGCTGAATGTTTCCGATGCCATTTTGCTGGGTTGAAAGATAAATTCCCACATCAGCCTGTCGGAATTTGTAAATTGATTGCATCGGGTCACCCACCAAAAATAGCGAGCGACCATCGCCGACTTGCCAGCCCTGGGTGAGTTTTTCCAGCAGCTGAATTTGCAGGTTTGATGTATCCTGAAACTCATCTATCAATATATGCTGAAATCGATAGTCGAGAGATAATGCCAGATCAGTTGGTTGCTGGTCGGTACCTAGGGCCTGCAAAGCAGCGAGTGAAATTTCCCCGTGATCACAGGCTTGTTGCTCATCAAAAACTATTTTTAAGCTTGCATATAGGGTTTTAAGTAGAACAAAAAGCTGTGAGAGTAGTTTTTTTTGTGACTCTGGGTAATTGGGGTAGGGTAATGTTTTTAGTAGTGCAAGGCGCTCAACCAGTTCTTCTTCCGAACCGATCACCTGCAGACAATCGATAAACCCTGCTTTATGCGCTGCATTGGCTTTTCCCGCAGGAAACCCCTGGTTTTTGTTTGGCTTTAGTCTGATTCCATTTTGTTTGGTGAGGACTAATTCTGAAATTGCTTTCCAGATTTTTAAACTATTTATTGAGTGATCGGGGATTGAATCTAAATCTGCTAGTAATGCAATAGGTGACTCAGTACCTGCTTCCAGTAAGTTTTTTCCCGCTAGTGCTGCATGCTTGAAAAATTCATTGGGAACCGTTGAAAATAGCTTTTTCCTGACAGTTTTTAATTCAGACTCGATCAAATCCTGTAGGTTTTGCTCAATATGTTCAAGCATTTGTTCAGGTTCTTCATGCAAAACCATCGGCAACCACTGGTCACGGATCGCCAACATTTCTATGAGCCGTTGTTCGACCCGATCGTAGCGGTTGTCCAGGTGTTGCAATAGATGTTTAAGGGCTAGCTGAGTGTCATTGTCCGCCAGCTCTAGCAGGTTACGAACGGCTAGCTGGTAAAGCTCTATAGGTTCTTCGGTGATCTCGACTGAACTACCCATTCCCGAAGAGGCCGGCATCTGCCGAATGAGGAAATGATTAAAACTGTCGATCGTGCGAACCGCCAACCGGCCTGGGTTTAGCAGAAGGTTCCAGCTCTTCTCGGTGCTACGTTGATAGACCTGTTTTCCCAATCGGGCTTTTTCATTTTTGTGATCCTGGTCGTGGGTTTGTTCGGTAAAAGCCGGCTCAATTGAGGAAAGGATTCGCTCCTTCATCTCTGCAGCCGCTTTATTGGTGAAGGTGATGCAGAGGATCTCTTCGGGCTGCTCAACCACCGCAAGTAGTCGCAATATACGCATGGTGAGCAGTTCTGTTTTTCCTGAACCAGCAGGGGCCTGGACTATAAAGGAACGCTGAATATCCTGGGCTTCTGTTCGGGCAGTGTGGTCTGCGGGTTTACTCATCGATTTTTATTCAACTGAATTGGAGGTGTACGTGGGGTCGATTGATTCACGGTACGCATGGATCAAGTTGCAATACGGCAAAGAGGTTTCAAATGGCAATAGCTGCAGGTGTTCTTGTTATCAAAGGGGTCAACCGCCGCATGGCCATCGATAAATTGCTGGCCGATGGCTGACAGGCTATTGCGCCAAAAATCCAGTTGTTGATTCCAGTTATCGGGGTGATCTGCGTCTTTAACTTTTTCCAGCGGAATCAATTCTGGAAACTGTTCGGAATCCTCGGTAATGCCGAGCCATTTGGTCTCGTGGCTGAACACCTGAAGAAAGGTTAATGCTGAAAGATTGTCCTGTTGTTGCAGGGCGTAAAGCGGTAGCTGTGGGTCCTGGGGACGATCACCAAACCAGTTTTTGGGTGAGATCGCTTTGCCGGTTTTGTAATCGATACAAACTTTTGAACCATCCTCTAGTTCATCGATACGATCTATTTTGATGTGGATGTTTAGGTCACCCAGCTGCAGCGATTGTTTCTGTTCGAGACTAAATACCTCAAAGGGCAGACGCTGTTTCTCTGCTTCTAAGCAGAGTCGAATAGCTTGTTGCAGACGGGTTTGCTCGGTATCGAGGAATAGCAGTTGATCCAACTCCGGCCATTGCCGTCTGAAAGGCTGAAGGGACTGGGTGATCGCATCCTCAATCATCAGTTTTATTTCTGGTTCGCTAAGCCGATGTAACTGCTCACTGCTTTGCAGCTTTCCCCAGATGATTTCAAGTGCCTGGTGCAACAATGTACCGCGGTTAATAGGTTGAAGGCCGGGGTCAGGCCAATCAAGAGGTCTGGCATCAAGCCGATGAATCGCGAAGGCACGAAAGGGACAACAAGATTGATCTTTCAAAATAGAACTTCCACCTCGTTGGATCGCCTGAGGATGAACCGCTGGAGCCTGAATGTCGGGTATTCCAATCAATGATATCGGTAACTTATCAAACAACGTTAGAAAGAAAGGCTTAATTGAATGCACAACCTCAGCTGGTTCAACGGGCGTGATATGGCGAATCAACGGGCTGATATTGAGGGTGGATTCACCCTCTGATAGAGGATGGCTGAATACACTTTGTAGTGCGCTCTGTTGATAGCCCTGTGTAAGGTTTTGACAAAACTCCAGCTCGCGCTCAAAGCTCGAACGGGGCACATTGTGTTGCCGCTGGAGTGCTCTGGGCAGAAATGGATTGGGCGCTGCCTGGGTAGGCCAAGCTAAATCGTGTAAACCCATAACCCATAGGTAATCAAATTGTAGACCCGCCGCCTCAAGAACCCCTAAAACTTGAATGGATGGATCGGGGCCTGAGACCTGATACATATCCTGACGAAGTATCGATTTCAACTGTCCCAGGGCTGATGAATAGCTGGTTTTTTCTTGCACGAGATGCAATTGAGCCAGTTCATTCAGGCGGGTATGAAAACGTACGGCAGTCTGGTATTCACTACTGGTCAGTGTGCGCTCTCCGGGCCAGCCGTAAATTTCGAGCTGCTGTCTGAATTTTGTCGGCCATTCGAGGGTCGACTGCGGATGATTTGGAAAGTTATTTTGCTCAGAGAGTTGGCGGATAAATTCGCAAAAAGCCGGGGTTGGAGGCTGGTTCGCGCGTGATTCAATAAATGCGATTTGCGCCAATAGCGCTTTGCAGGAGTATTGGCGCAAACCAGCGGAGCGCAGTTTTTGGTCGAGTAATGCACGGTTGGATGACTCAGCCTGATGGCCGCGAAGGTAGGGCGAAAGTAAAAGGCGACTGATCTGTTCCATGCTGAGCTGGCGTGGGTTGAGCTCGAGTAAAAACAGTGCTTCCGAAATGATGCTGATTTTGGTTAATGCCGTGCCTGCGGACAAGTTGTAGATTGGTGAGGGCTGATCGCTGTCGTTAAAAAAATATTCGGGTGAAAATTGCTCGGAAAAAATACGCTCAACGGTTTGTTTTTCTTTTGCCAAATCCGGAATAACTATCCCAATTTTTGCTTCTGCGTGCTGCTCCAAAATTTGTTTAGACCATTGGGCTGCAGCTTTGATTTCCTCCTGATGTGTATCAAACCCAACACGACGACAGGAGCGGGAAGCGGTTTCTGGCTGGTAATGATGAATTGTTGATCCAGACTGTGCGAGACAGTCAAGCAATGCACTCAGGGCTGGGGTGATCTCTTCAAAACAGTAGAGCAGTATTGAGCCTGGTGCTGGAAGGTTGCGTTGTTCAAAGAGAGACGTTAGTTCCGCCGCTATTTGGCTACCACATACCCAACTTTCATTCTCGCAACGTTGATAAAATTGCTCGGCAAAATGTTTGAAGGTCTGCTGGTCCGGTGCGTGAAAATAGGAGTCATCAATGGGCAACCGCCATTGTTGGGTAAGATCCCAGGCTTTATTAAGGGGGCCTGCTAAAGAGCTATCAAGTCCGGAGTCACTGCTGACAATTTGTTCTTTCCATATTGCCTGTTGCTGAAATGGGCTCAGTAAGGTTTTATCAATCAGTCCATTATCTTGAGCGATTAAAAATTGTGACCTTAGCCATTCATCTGCGGGTTCTATTGTTGGGCTACCCCAGGCAGCTATTTCCTGGTTGTGATAGTGGTTCTCGATTTGTCTATTTAGGGCCTGTGCCAAACGGTGGTTTGGGGTGAGGATGGTGGTGCCGGATTCGATGGCAGATAAGATATTATTGGCCAGGGCAGCGTGATGTGTGCGGGGATCAGACAAGAGTGATGGTTCTCAAGTAATGTGTTGCGGTCTGTTTTGATAGCTTAAAAGTACGCCAGGGTGTCGCTGATATAAACAAAAAAACACCTCAATTAGGTGATTATCAAGGCTTCCTATATGCTTGTTTTATTTTAAATAATCGCTAGCTAAGGGTCGAATAGTAACATGCCTGCAGAATATGGAAACCGACTGGTACTGGGTATCTCATCCCGCGCTTTATTTGATCTGAGCGATAGCCATCGGGTGTTTCAGGAGCAAGGGCTGGCAGCCTATTCTGAATACCAAATTGAAAATGAAGAGCGGATATTAAAACCCGGCAGTTCCTTTGAGTTGGTGAAAAAATTACTTTCAATTAATGAGTTGGTTGAGGGTGGTAATGCTGTTGAGGTGATTTTGCTATCGCGCAATAGCGCAGATACCGGGTTGCGGGTTTTTAACTCGATTCAACACTACGACCTTGATATAACCCGGGCAGCTTTTGGCGGCGGTGAAAGCCCCTATAGGTACATGTCGCCGTTTGGTTGTCATCTGTTTCTGTCGACCGATGCCGAAGATGTGCAGCGGGTACTAGAGAGCGGATTCGCTGCGGCGACCATTTTGCCCTCGGGTGGCGGGGCTGGAGCTGGGTCACAGTTGCGATTTGCTTTTGATGGCGATGCGGTACTATTTTCAGATGAAGCTGAAAAGATTTACCAGGCTGAAGGACTGGAAGCCTTTGCCGAAACTGAAAAACAAGCTGCTCGACAGCCATTAACCGGTGGCCCGTTTAAACCGTTTCTGGCGGCATTGCACAAGCTGCAATCGGAGTTTTTAGGGGAACAATGCCCAATTCGTACCGCGTTGGTAACTGCGCGCTCAGCGCCAGCCCACGAGCGGGTTGTACGCACCCTTAGGGCTTGGGGAATCCGTATCGATGAATCATTGTTTTTAGGAGGGTTGAGTAAAGGCGAGTTTTTAAAAGCTTACGGTGCCGATGTGTTTTTTGACGACCAGCAGGGTCATTGTGAATCTGCAAGTGAGCATGTACAAACGGGGCACGTGCCCCATGGTATTGCGAATCAATAATAGTCTTAGAAAAATGAAAACCGAATGCCGAGCCCGAGCAGCATAATCGCCAGTATTGGTTGCATGATTTTTTCAGGTAATTTGGAACCGAGGTGAGCACCCACATAAATCGCAGGAAGTGATCCTACCAACAAGCTACTCAGCAGTACTAAATCAACGTTTCCGAGGAACAGGTGGCCAAGCCCGGCTACGAGGGTGAGCGGGACGGCATGGGCCAGGTCAGTACCGACAACCTCGATCGAGCGAAGATAGGGGTATAGAATCAGCAAGATAGCTGTGCCGATAGCGCCAGCGCCAACCGATGAAAGTGTTACCAGTACCCCCAGTACGATACCCATCACAAAGGTAACCGATGAAGGATGATTTTCGAGAAAAATCCCAACAGGGCCCTTCGATTTATCCTGTTTGGATCGAATATATTTATTGGACAGCAACACTAGTGAAGTGAGAATCAGCATGATACCGAGACTGTTAGTTAGCAAATGCTCATAGCTGCTGGGGTCGGGGAAATAAGCCTTGAGTACAACGATGGTGAAGATGGCGGCGGGAAGACTGCCGGCGGCCAACACCCCGGAGATTTTCCAGTTGATGTGCTTCTTTTTAGCATGCACTGCCACGCCGCCCGCTTTGGTGCAGGCTGCATATAGGAGATCTGTACCAATCGCTGTGTGGTAGGGGAAACCAAAAAGGATAAGTAGTGGCGTCATCAGTGAACCGCCACCGACGCCAGTAAGCCCGACAATGAAGCCAACAGCGGCTCCAGCAAAGATGTAAGTAATTAAACCCAAGTAGTTAAGCTCGTAGTAAAAACAAAAAAATTTGGACCCTAGAAAGTTTTGGTCCAGAATAAATTTGGTATTAAGCGGTAGGTGGTATAGTCTAAATGGCAATATATAGGCTTATGTTTATTCAATAAAGGAATATTTTTTTATATTTTAATTCCTTCATGGTATTACCGTTGGTGTTTAGCTCGGCCTGTTTTAAATGTGCCGCCAGGCTATCAACACTTTTCCGTATGTTTATAAAGACTTTTCAGATACCCATTGTTGATGTGCTGCGCCGCAAGTGCGCTCATCAAAAAAATAATAAGGGAGGGGCGATGAATGAAATTACAACAACTACGTTACATATGGGAAGTGGCTCATCATGGGCTGAATGTTTCTCAAACAGCCCAAAGTTTATACACATCACAGCCGGGTATTAGCAAGCAAATCCGTTTATTGGAGGATGAGCTTGGGGTTGAGATATTCACTCGAAGTGGCAAGCATCTGACCAATGTAACGCCAGCGGGCAAGATGATTCTTGAGACCGCCGGTGAGATTCTGTTGAAGGTGGACAGTATCAAGCAGGTCGCTATGGAGTTTAATGAAAAGAACCGAGGTAGCCTCTCTATAGCGACAACCCATACCCAGGCACGTTATGCGCTGCCCGATGTTATTCAGCCCTTTATGGAGCGTTACCCCGAGGTCGCGTTACATATGCATCAAGGTTCACCGATGCAGATATCTGAAATGGCTGCGACCGGCAGTGTTGATTTTGCCATTGCAACAGAAGCACTGGAGCTGTTTAGCGACCTGGTTATGATGCCCTGCTACAGCTGGAACCGAAGTATTGTTGTTCAAAAAAATCATCCGCTTGCGCAGGTGGGTGAGCTGACCCTTGAGCACATTGCCCAATATCCAATTGTTACCTACGTGTTTGGTTTTACCGGGCGCTCGACTCTGGACGATGCCTTTAAAGATAAGAGTCTGACGCCTAAAGTGGTTTTTACCGCGACGGATGCGGATGTCATCAAAACCTATGTCAGGTTGGGGTTGGGGATAGGTATTATCGCAACTATGGCGTATCAGGATGATACTGATGCGGACCTGATTGCCCTGGATGCTAGCCATCTGTTTGAGCCGAATGTCACCAGTATCGGATTTAGAAAGAGTACCTATATTCGTAGCTATATGTATGATTTTATTGAAGACTTTGCTCCTCATCTGACGCGAGATATGGTCGATAAAGCGGGCCGCTGTAAAACAAAAAATGAGATGGATGAGCTGTTTGAAGAGGTTGAGCTACCACAATTTTAATTTGCGCAATTTTGATTTGATAGATGGGCCGGTTCGTTTAGGGTTGGCCCACCTGGTCTCTGTTTGCCAGCCTACTCGGCAGGTAAATTAACCGCATGTAAGCCACACTCTTTCTGAGTGGATTCTTCCCACCACCAGCGGCCTTCTCGCTCGTGCTGATTTGGCCGAACCGGCCTGGTGCAGGGTTCGCAGCCAATACTGATAAAACCTTTTTCGTGTAGTGCGTTATAAGGCACGTCGAACATCTGAATGTATTCCCAAACCTGCTGGGAACTCCAGTTTGCTAGTGGGTTAAACTTGATCAGTTGATGACCTTCAGTAGAAAACGCATCATCCGCCTGAATAATCGGAATACCACTTCTCGTGCCGGGGCTTTGGTCTTTACGTTGACCTGTTATCCATGCATCCAGGGTTCCGAGCTTTTTGCGTAGTGGCTCGGTCTTACGAATCGAGCAGCATGGTTTGTGGTCATCTTTATAGAAACTGAATAGGCCATTTTTTTGTACGAATGCCTGAAGTGTTTGCGCGTCAGGGTAGAGTACTTCGATATCGGTTTTGTAATGCTCCCGAACCTTCTCTATAAACTGGTAGGTTTCCGGATGTAACCTGCCGGTATCAAGTGAAAATATTTTAACGTTCGGATTTAGTTTTATGGCCATGTCTATCAGTACAACATCTTCAGCGCCGCTAAAGGATATTGCAATAGAATCAAATAGTTCGAATGATTTCTTGATTATTTTTTTTGGCACTTCGGCTGCAAGTTGTTCGTTTAAAATTTGCAGTTCAGCTTCGGTGTAGGCCATGGTTTATCCAGTTAATATATTGATCAGCGGTTATTTTATCATAGCGTTGGGTAATAGAAGATAGTCTCAATATATCGATAATGAATTAATAAAATCGATTTTGTGCTAATTGATTATTCTGTTGGCTGCTGCTGATAGCTGTAATATTTAACGCACTGTTGTTTTCATATTGAGGCTGTTGTTGGGTGCGCGGCTCGTTTTGTTTAGCCGTAAAAGCAGCATCAACGCCGCAACCGAGAGCCCAATGACCAGACCGATCCATAATCCAGCGGGGCCACGTTTTGGCCCGAGATAATCGGTCAGCCCCAGGATATAGCCGATCGGAAACCCCACTCCGAGGTATGAAAAAAGAGTGATATACATTGGGATCTTGGTATCTTTATAGGCATGCAGAGCCCCAATCGAGCTTACCTGAATGGCATCGGCAATTTGGAATATTGCCGCAAAAACAAGCAGTTGCGCGGCCAGCACCATGACAGCCTGCTCGCTACTGTAAAGTAGCACGATCTGGTCGCGAAACAGGAAGGTTAAACTGCCGTGAATGCAGGCAATACATACCGCTAGCCCGAGCCCACAGTAACTGGCAAAACGCGCTTGGGGTAAGTCACCCTTGCCAATAAGGTGACCGCTATGTACAGATATTGCCATAGAAATACTGAGGGGCACCATAAATAGAAGCCCAGAAAAATTGAGAGCAATACTGTGCCCTGCTACCGCGACGTGGCCAAGGTGGCCAATAAAAAGAGCTAAAAAGGCAAAGATACTCGCTTCTGAAAAACGGCTTACACCCATTGGAAAGCCTAATTTGAACAGGTTCCAAATGGTGGTGAGGTTTACTGCAGATAAACAGTTGCGTGGCTTCAATTGCGCCAACAAGCCATTTGCAGCTACTGCAAAAAGGATGAATGCCAGGCTCAACCATTGCACCACTGCACTTGCATAACCACACCCGGGCCCTCCAAGGGCTGGAAACCCCAGTTTCCCGTAAATCAGCACATAGTTTAGCGGGATGTTAATCAGCAAACCTGCAAGCCCTATGATCATTGCGGGGCGGGTTTTACCCATTCCTTCGATATAGTAGCGCAACACAAAAAATAACCCCGCCGCTGGCATTCCCCAGGATAAACCATGGAGGTACTGATCTGTGAGAGTCACCAGCTGCTCTGATAGCGACATCGCCTCCAGGAGTGGCTCGGTATTACGTAGCAGGAAAAACAGCGGCAGACAGGTGATTAACGCCAATACGATGCCGCTGGAGATGACGGAAGGAATTTCCTGCTCGCGGCCTGCTCCCCAAAGTTGGGCTACATTTGGGATCACCGCATACAACATGCCGATCAGAAATAGAAACACTGGTATCCATAGTCCTGAACCAATACCGACGGCGGCAAGATGCTCTGCTCCCGCATGGCCGGACATAACGGTATCCACAACACCTAAGCCAACACCTGAGAGCTGGGTTATCAAAATAGGCCAGCCCAGTTGAAATAGAGTTCGCATTTCCTGCTTGATTTGTGGCCAGCGAGAAGCGGCAGGATGTGGTGGTTGCATAGTGTGCCAGCGATAAAATATGGAGGTTCTCGGCAAGCGCTTTTTGCTGCTTGTCGGCTGGGCTATTCTACACGTAACGGGTTTATATGCAGGGCAAAGATTGTTGGGTTTTGCGGTTGTTTTGGGGGCAGGGTTGGTGGTGCAACCGTGACTGATTACGCATTGATTGCAGTTGAGGAGAATCAATGTGATTTTGATTTTAAGCTGTTTTATTTTCTCCGGTTAGATAAATATCATATCTGCTGGCCTTACCGACGATTCTATAGCTCGGTTGTTGGTTGTTTAGATCTTCAGCCTGTTTGGGACGTTTGACGACTACTCGCTGTTTGGCAACGGCAAGGGCTAGTTCTAGTGGGTAAGGGGTCTGATCATCACTTCCCAGTAACTGGTGCAGTATCTGCATCTCCTTTTTTACCTGAGCTTTCTTTTTACGCTCAGGGAACATTGGGTCCAGGTAGATTGCGTCGGGAGCAGGGTATTTGTTTGTGGTCACGTCGATCAAATAAGCATGGGCATCCATTGTGTGAAGCTGCATTCGAGCGATAATACTCGCAATTTGGTGATCGTAGGATGCTCGTTCAATCGCATCTTCTAGCATTGCCGCCAGCACTGGTGAGCGTTCTAGCAGGGTGACCTGACAACCTAGCGATGCGAGCGTAAAACTATCCCGCGCGAATCCAGCGGTGGCATCCAGTACCCTAGGCAAGTAGTTTTGTTTGATGCCAACCGCCTTGGCTAACCCTTGCTCTTTTCCGCCGGTCTGTTGCCTTCGTAGGTACAATCCATCGGTAAAATCAATATGGAAGCGAAGGGGCTGCCGATTGGTTGTGGCTACAATATGCAGGCCATCGGTTTGGTAAATCAGGTAAATCGCACCTTGCTCAAAATGGGCTTCGGATTCCAATAGTGGCAAATCCAGCTTGGTCGCTAGCTGTTGGGCAAGGGGTTGTAGGTGGGCAGCTTTGGCGAGTATACCTGAGCAAAATTTTGGTTTGGTTTTCAAAGAGGGGATACTAAAGAGGGCGTTAACAAAAGGGGATTATACGTACAGGTCAATACCAGCCAGTTGTTCCAGGCCGTTTTCATGTGGGTGAGCGATCGAATTGTCTTGATAGGAGCGAATAGCATTTTGCGATTTTGCCGGAAGATCATCGAGATTTTGCGAGTAATTCTGAGAGCGAGATACGAACTCCGCCCTGGCGGCTGCTTCAGGTCTGCCGCGGAAATGGATCTTTTCGTTCGCGCTGGCTGCGTGGGTATCGTCCGGTTGCGGATGGCGTGCAGGACTCCTCTGAAGATCAGGGGAGATCAGAGTGGTTTTAGCCGGAAACGGGTTAGAACCTATACGCATTAAAGTTGGAAATAGAGTCAGTAGTGTAAAGTAATGGCCTGTTCGCGCTTATTCACGCAGACCGATCAAACAGCCAATCTAAAATATAGTAGAATTCCCGGTAAATGCGGGAGTTTGCATAGCCAGAGCCAGTTATAAGTCTTCGGCTTAAACCGCAGCAGAGCTGTTGCAAGCTGCCTTCAAAAATCAAACCAAAAGACTACCAAAACAGAATGAAAACACAATCGATCATCGAACAAAAGCTATCACAAGCATTATCGCCGCAATACCTTGAGGTGATCAACGAAAGTAATAACCACAGCGTACCCGCCAATTCCGAGACACATTTTAAGGTCATACTGGTCTCTGGTGTTTTTGAAGGTGTGAGGAAAGTAGCCAGACACCAGAAAATATACGGAGTACTTGCAGATGAGTTGGCTGGCGGCGTGCACGCGTTGGCAATTCATGCCTACACCGAATCAGAGTGGCAAGAGGCCACTGGCACAGCTCCCGCCTCGCCGAAATGCGCAGGTGGCTCTAAAGAAAAGTAAGCAAGACTACTTCCAATACCTCAACTAGTTTCTGTTCGATCACCAAAGCACTAGACCATGCATTATTACTTCGCCTATGGCAGCAATATGAATCCCACACGGGTGACTGAACGCGGACTTGAATTCGATGACCTATTTTCAGCGCGGCTTGATAATGTTGAACTGCGTTTCAACAAAAGAGCTATGAAAGATCCAGGTATTGCTTATGCGAACGTAATGTATGCTCAAAACAGTATCGTAGAAGGCGTGGTCTATCAGCTGTCTGATGCCAAGCAGATTTTGAAAATGGATCACTTCGAGGGTTCGCCGGTTCGTTACAGCCGTGAACAGTTTTGGGTAATCAGGCTTGATGGTTCTAGACTTGCCGCGTGGGTTTATATCGCAAATGAAGCGATGCTAGCGGAAGGTTTACGACCCACAAAAGACTATCTAAATCACCTGCTAGCAGGGGAGCAATATTTAACCTCGGACTACTTTCAACAGCTTTCCAAAACCCCTACCTGTTAATTTGAATTGCCCGACCAAGCAGATTTATCCTGGATTTTTATCTTTAAAAATAGCTGAAAATGAAAATAGTTGCAGATGAAAATATTCCCTATTTAAAGGAGTTTTTTGGCTCTTTTGGAGAGATTATTCAATTGCCTGGTCGCAAGATTAGTGCAGCCTCGGTATCGGATGCAGATGTACTGTTGGTTCGCTCGATTACCCCCGTTGATGCCGCGTTATTGGAAAATTCCAAGGTTGGTTTTGTGGGTTCAGCAACGATTGGGATGGATCACCTCGACTGTGAATATATGCAGAACAAGGGCATTCAGTTTGAAAATGCGCCGGGCTGCAATGCAGATTCAGTCGTTCAATATGTGCTGGCCGCGTTATTGCATTTGGCTAAATTTTATAACATTGAACTAGAGCCAAAAACGGTCGGCATTATCGGTTGCGGTAATATTGGTAGTCGACTGCGGGATAGTCTGGCCGCATTAGGTATCCGTAATAAAATATATGATCCGTTTTTATCCGAAGCCGATTCTGATTCCCTGGTTAGTTTTGAAGAGGTGATTAACTGCGATATCGTCACTTTACATGTGCCAATATCGAAAACAGGTGCATTTCCAACCCACCATATGATCAACGAGCAAACACTGGCGCAGATGAAACCGGATGCTGTACTCATAAACAGTAGCCGTGGTGCGGTTGTCGACAACAGAGCGCTGCTTCAATCCTTGCAGATAACTCCCAGGCTAGTGGTGCTTGACGTTTGGGAAAATGAGCCTGCTATTGACTGGCGGTTGCTTAATCATCTGGCATTAGCCACGCCTCATATCGCAGGGTACAGTGCGGAGGGAAAAGCCCGTGGCACCGAAATGCTCTACCAGGCATTATCTGCATGGCTGGGGCAGACCCCGAACATGACCCTGGATGAAATTCTTCCCCCGGGGCCAATTCAGAAAATAAAATTAGGCTCCGAGCCGATTGAACCCCTAATGGCATTGGATAAATTGCTAGGCTGTTGTTACAGCATTGAATCTGATGATAAGAGGCTACGATTAATAGGCAACGATTCTGATCGGAATGTACAGTTTGACCTGTTGCGGAAAAACTACGGTGGCCGGCGGGAGTTTTGCTCGCTGGAACTGGAACATAACAAAAGCACCTATACCACGCTCTATTCCCGTTTGGCGCAGCTTGGATTTAAGTTGTCCTGCTCCGAATCGAGTTTCCAGTAAATGTTCAGACTAGGGCTCATTATTAATCCTGTGGCAGGTATTGGTGGCCCTGTCGGGCTAAAGGGCAGTGATGGTGCTGAAATTCAGCAGCAGGCCAGGGCGCTTGGTGGGTTATATAAAGCCAGTCAGCGAGCAGCAGCGACTCTGGAATTGCTCAGACCACATGGTGCTGATATTGAATGGTTTGTTTGTCCCGGTAGTATGGGTCAGCAGGTTACAGCTAATATTGGTTTTAATGTTTCGGTAATTGATATTGCTGTTGGCGATTCAACTACAGATCAGGATACCCGCAACGCGGTCCTGAAAATGAACGAACTGAATTTGGATCTTCTGCTTTTTGTAGGAGGCGATGGAACCGCAAGGGATATTTGTAGTGTGTTGCGTTCAGAACAGCCAGTACTGGGCATACCCGCCGGGGTGAAAATGCAGTCCGGCGTATTTGCGGTCACCCCCGAAGCTGCGGGTGATTTGATCTGCAAATTTATACGGCGCGAGCAAATCAATGTATCCCAGGCGGAAGTTCGAGATATTGATGAAGATGCGCGTCGCGCAGGTATCATCAACTCACGTTATTTTGGTGAACTGTGGGTGCCTGAGCTGGATAACGCCATACAACAGGTAAAATGTTGTGGTGTTGAAAATGAAGAATTAGATAAGCAGGAAATTGCAGCGGGCTTTATCGACAGGATGGACGAGTCCGTTGGCTATTTAATCTGCCCAGGCACTACTACAGCTGAAATAATGAATCAATTAGGCTTGAATAATACCCTGTTGGGGGTGGACCTTATTCGTGACTCCCAACTGGTCGCCAGTGATTTAAACGAGCAGCAACTGCTATCATTCCTTCAGCAAGATATAGATTCCAATGAAAAATTTAATATCGTGATCTCCCCAACAGGTGGTCAAGGTTACCTGTTTGGTAGAGGTAACCAACAAATTAGCGCTGATGTGATTCGGCAAGTAAAAATGGAGAACATAACGGTGCTGGCGACGACCTCCAAGTTGAATGCACTAGAGGGTAGGGGTTTGTTGACCGATACTGGTGATCAAAGTTTGAATCATGAATTCAGCGGTTTTATTCGGGTTGTAACTGGATTTGATGCCGCGGTTTTATATCCAGTTGGAAATAATTAGACAAGTTCACAGCGTCGTCAGAATCTTCCTATTCTACTGATGTGTTGCTATGAACTGTTCTTGAGAAAAATAAAAATATTTATTGAGTTTTAAAAATGGGCAGAGTTTTTAGTTGTTTTATTTTGGTGGTTTTTATTGCTGGCTGTTCAACGGTTCCCGTAGCGACAGAAAATTCGCAGGATGATTTTTACATCGTAGAAGAGGTGAACCAGGATCCATGGGAAGGCTTTAATCGCGCTATTTTTACATTTAACGATACTCTCGATCAGTACATTCTGAAACCGGTTGCCAAGGGGTACCGTTACATTACTCCAAATTTCGTCGATAACGGCATAACCAATTTCTTTGGCAACCTTCAGGAACCTCTTGTGATTGTAAACGACCTGTTACAGGGTAAATTCCTGCAGGCTGGTCAGGATACGCTGCGGTTTATTGTGAATAGCACAGTGGGAATAATAGGTTTTCTGGATGTGGCATCAAAAATGGATCTGCCTGCTCATGATGAAGATTTTGGTCAAACCCTTGGGTACTGGGGAATGCCAAGCGGTCCCTATCTCATGCTACCGTTTTGGGGGCCAACTACTGTCAGGGACGGGTTCACCATCATTCCTGACGGTTACTTAAATCTTGTCGGAGAATTTAATCCAGAGGCCGATCGGAATGCATTGGTGATTACCAATATCGTGGATGATCGGGCAGATTTGATCCCTATCGAGACAGCGGCAACTGGAGATCGCTATATCTTTTTAAGGGAGGCTTTTCTACAAAAACGTGAGTACGACGTGCAGGATGGTGAGGTTAAGGATACTTTTGGTGATGATGACGATTAGGTCCCTGCTAGCCCCTACGTAAGTAGGAGCGACTTAGTAGCAACGACCTAACTTGTCACGTTCTTGAGTGAATCGGTTATTGCAGTATTTCTATAATTGAAGCACCAATGATTTGGCCTCCAGTTTCAGCTTTATCCACCCGTGTGATTTCGATCCGTGCTTTGAAATCAGGCTCATCCAGCTTTTCGTAGGCGGTTTTAATAATGGCCAGGCACTGATTTCCGACGCTGATCTCTTCATCAGCGATCTGAATGAGCATACCTGCACCGCTAAGATCCTTACATTTTCCAGGGATCTCCTTGCCATCTACGTTGACAACTAGCGTAACTTCAGCGTTGACTTTCATGCGAATGAAATCACGCTTTTCTGAATAGTTCTTTTGTGTATCAACCATGCTTAATGTCGCTCTTATAAGTTATAAAATGCTTTTTTCGACGGTTACGCTTATTTCTGAGCCTTGATTTTCGCCTGTATGAAATCCGAATGGGATAGGTGGATCAATTCACAAACTCGGCGAATCAGGTTTTCCTCATAACGGTCAATATTACCATCGGCAAAAGCGACATGCCAGAGCGCTTCCAGCAGCTGGGATTTTTCTTCCGTATTGTAATGCTCATTAACCAAACTGGTGAATTGATACAGTGAGGTGGCGTCTTTTACCTCGGCCTCTGCAAGTTCAACTAGTTCGTCAAGCTCCTGTTGCTCAAGCCCAAAGCCATTTTTAAGTGCTTGAAAAACAGCCGCTTGCTCTTCTTCCGTGACTTCGTGATCCACTTTAATCAATTCAATGAGCAGTGCTGAGCTGGTAAGTTTCACCACATGATCCCTGGACTGCTCGGAACCGTCAGTAGTGCTGGGGTTAAGATGAGTTTCAAAAAATGATTGGATCTTCTTAAGCATAATTAGTTGAATCCGTTGTTGAGGCCCGCTAAAGCCGTTCATCGGTTTGACAGATTAAGGTCGAACGGTGATTCAAAAGGGAGGTTAAGCTGCCTGATCTCCGCAGGTAAAATAAAGTGCTTTGTGGATCAGCTCTGGCCCATAACTATCTTTATGGGCGTTTTCGCTGATCATGCGGCGGAACCGTTTGGCACCTTTCTCACCCTGAAATAATCCTAAAATATGTCTCGATAGTTTGTTGAGCCGAACGCCATTCGAACATTGTTGCTCAATATAATCGCAATATTCTACTGCAATTTGATGGCGGCTTTTAATTGGTGAAGTTGAGCCATAGAGCTTTTGGTCTGCCTCCGCCAGTAAATAGGGATTATGGTAGGCCGCACGGCCCACCATCACACCATCAACATGCTCATACTGTTGCTCTATCTGTGCAAAGGTTTCAATCCCGCCATTGATCACAAATAACGTATCGGGGAAATCCTGCTTGAGCCGATAAACCGCAGGGTAATCCAGCGGCGGGATTTCACGGTTCTCTTTTGGGCTTAGGCCGTTTAGCCAAGCCTTTCGGGCATGCACGATGATGGTCTTGCAGCCGGCTTCAACCAATATTGCGGTGAAGTCATACAGATGTGAGTAGCTATCTTGCTCATCCACGCCAATTCGAATTTTTGCCGTTACAGGAATGCTTACCGATTGAATCATCGCTTCAATACAGGCTTTAACACGCTGGTGGTCCAGCATCAGGCAGGCACCAAACTGGCCGCTCTGAACACGGTCACTGGGGCAGCCAAGGTTCAGGTTCACCTCATCGTAGCCATGGGCTTCAACCATCTTCGAGCAAACCGCTAACTGTTCGGGGTCGCTGCCGCCCAACTGCAAGCATACTGGATGCTCTTCAGCGTTATAGGCCAAATAGCGATCCCGGTCGCCATAAATCAGCGCACCCGTAGTTACCATCTCGGTATACAAAAGCGTATGACTACTGATCAAACGCATCAAATAACGGCAATGCAGATCGGTCCACTTCAGCATCGGTGCAACCGATAGCGGGTGATGGACGGTTTGGTTTGGAACTTGCGCAGACATGGGTCGGAATTGCTTAACCTAAAAGGTATAATTGTACCGTAATTTCAATCTCAGAACCCTCCAATCCCTATCCCCAACCAAGGCTCGTTTAATGACAATCCGAACACGAATCGCTCCTTCGCCAACCGGCGACCCCCACGTTGGCACCGCTTATATTGCGCTATTTAACAAATGCCTTGCCAAACAGGCGGGTGGCGAATTTATTCTTCGTATTGAAGATACTGATCAGGCGCGCAGCACCGCGCAATCGGAACAAAAAATTCTTGATTCCCTAAGATGGCTTGGATTGGATTGGGATGAAGGCCCCGGCATAGGCGGTGAGTACGGCCCCTATCGGCAAAGCGAGCGTAGCGAAATCTACCGTACCCATGTCGATCAACTGCTCGAACAGGGCCACGCGTTCCACTGTTTTTGTACCAGCGAGCGACTGGGTGAATTACGCAAACAGCAGATGGCCGACAAAACCCAACCCGGTTATGACGGCCACTGTTTGCAACTCACCCAACAGCAGATTAGCGAAAAGCTTGAAGCCGGCGAGCAGCAAGTAATCCGAATGCGGGTACCGGAAGAGGGTAGTTGCCAGTTTACCGACCTGCTGCGGGGTGATATCGAGATCGAATGGAAACAGATCGATATGCAGATCCTCGTCAAAGCAGACGGCCTGCCCACCTATCATCTTGCTAACGTTGTTGATGATCACCTGATGAAAATCACCCACGTAGTGCGGGGCGAAGAGTGGATCAACTCCGTACCCAAGCACTTGTTGCTCTACAAATACTTTGGTTGGGATGCACCGGTAATGTGCCACATGCCGCTGTTACGCAACCCCGATAAAAGCAAACTCAGCAAACGTAAAAACCCCACCAGTATTGTTTACTACGAACGCATGGGTTTTCTGCCCGAGGCACTGCTTAACTATCTTGGCATGATGGGCTGGACCATGCCCAACGGCGAAGAAAAGTTCACCCAGCAACAGATGATAGAGCACTTCGATATTAGCCGGGTATCCCTCGGTGGCCCGGTATTTGATGTCGAAAAACTCAGTTGGCTCAATGCACGTTACCTGAGGGAAGATTTCACCCCCCAGCAGTTTATACAGCTGCTTGCCGACTGGGCCTTCAAACCAGAATATATTGAAAGCCTGATTCCACTGATACAGGAACGTGTAGAATTGATGAGCGACGTGGTAGGGAAGGGCGCCTTCTTCTTCAGCGGTATGCCAGAGATTACCGAAGCCAGTTTTGAGCATAAAAAACTGGATGCGGACCAGTGTCGTAAAATCCTCCAGTTTGGCCTATGGCGACTAGAGCAAATAGAAGCGTGGGACAAAGCTACTATTATGGAAGCCCTTAGCCAACTCGCGGAAAGCATGGAGCTTAAAATTCGTGAACTGCTATTCCCATACTTTATTGCTATCGCCGGTACCGCAGCCTCCACCTCCGTACTCGATTCAATGGCGATTTTGGGATCAGATATGAGCTACGCGCGGTTGCGTCACGCTATAAACGTACTGGGCGGGGTATCTAAAAAAGAGCAAAAACGCTGGGATTCGGAATATCGCAAATTGCCCGTGCAGTAACAGCTAACAGCACAGCAATCTTGACAAGAAACCGGAGGCTGCATAGAATGCCGCCTCCTTTATTGGTGTGGAATGATAGATCGCCAGAGAGCATCCAGCATGCGCTTAAAATGGCTTCCGCATCAACGACCCAAGTTTTGGGGCCATAGCTCAGCTGGGAGAGCGCTTGCGTGGCACGCAAGAGGTCGGCGGTTCGATCCCGCCTGGCTCCACCATATACCTCCAGTACCATCCCCCTCACGTCCCCAACCCCCTTAACCTAAAGGGGTTCGCCTTACTCTTTGCCCATAGATATCCATCGCTGTGCATTGATATGCCATTAATTGTGGCGGTGTTTTTGGCTGAACTGCAGATTTGAACTCATTGCGTTGCGGGTGGCGCACAGGAAGTGCGTCTGTCGCGAAGGGTTGGAGAAGGTGAGACCAAAAGGGCCAGAAGGCGGCCTGGCCCATGTCCCGGAGTGACGTACCAAGCGTTTTATTAGTTTTCCACGTCTAAGCTAGTTCAATGCAAACTGAGTAATCTTGTCCCTGTTATCGCAGCTAGTAATTTTTACGCCGGTAGCCTTCAGTTCTTTTTCTATATCGTGATAGGCATCCAATCTATTGCCATCACCATTAGGGCCAGCCAGAGTAAATAATACGCGCTCCGGTTCTAAAAACTTGCCTTTAAGCCTGTTGATACGGTTTATCCAGGCTGCCCCATGGTCATAAATTTTTGTTGGCTCATCGTGGCCTAAATGCAGTGGTTTAATCACCTTCACTGGCTCGTCGGCATCATGTCTTACGAAGGGGAAAGTAACGTGGTAACTATGATCTCCCAACCTCTCTTTTTCAAAGCGCTCACCTACATCGACCTTATAAAGAAGCTTTCTAACATCACCTTCCAGCAGCTCTTCCTGGTATTTTTTAGTGACAAAATTGCGTTCCACATAATAAGCAAAAAGCTCTCTAATTTTTTTCTGTGGGTCGTCAGTCAATACAGTGCGCACGTCATCAAACTGCACAATCGTTTCACGAGTTCGTACGACCTCATTAAACAAACCGTTAGCAAAATCAATATCATTGGTTTTCAGGCGTTTATCGAAACCATGCACTTTCAGCATGTCTGCCACTCGCTCCAGCTCCTCTTTCAGGTTATGCAAAGTTTTCCTGTAAAGCTGGGCATCAACATCCTCAAAAAAGCGTGTAATCCGTCCGTAGCGTTTAAGCTCCAGCTCAAAGCAAAAAAAGCGCTGCTTAGGGGCCATCATGATAATGCCCACATTCGCAAACTCCCCCGTTTCCACAAAGGGCGCGAAGCGGATGATTGCATATTGGCAGGCGATCTTGTTCATTGCTGGTTCCACAGTTCTTGGGTATTACAACGATTCAGTGTATTAAATATAGTATTCAAGTCTATATTTGCTGGGACAGATAATTCAGCATCCAGAAACTTCCACTCAGCTGGGATGCCATTCTGGATATTGTGCCACTGTTTGAGAGCTTCTTGAAAATTATTTTCGTACTCTTGCATGTGCAGCGCATCGCTAAAAAGCTGATGTCGCTGGCTATTAAACACATGGTATTTTAAGAAGTGATCCGCTGTAAAAGCTTGATCGAATGCCTGGTTATGGTCGATAACCACCAACTGTCCTTGCCTTGGCTCCCAAAACAGGTTCGGGTTTCCACCTGATTCGCTCAATGTACGGTCTTCATTGCGCACCCACCAATCAAAGGCCAGCACATCACGTTGCAGGCCATCCGGGACACCTTCAATTCCAGCGTAGTTCAGCTCCGTAATAATTTGCTTAAGCGAGGCAAAAGCAGGGCCGACACCCAAATCGCTATATTGTGGATTACCCTCAACCAACTCGACCGGTACATCAACAATTTTAAACGGGGCGATGGGTAAACCGAGCTCAAGTGCCAGATTCCCCGCAATCCACTCGCACACCTGACTACGGCGACCCGCCCCAACACCCTTCACAAAATAAATCTGATCGTCGTCGCCACGGCAGATAAAAGGCAAGGTAATACCCTGCTTGGCTCGGCCCATGATTTCGACGATCCCTACGGTCATTGGATAGCGTGTTCCACCACCGCATCGGCGAGCTGGGCCTGGGTGGTTTGGGCCTCGTTGAGACGGGCTTTGAGAGTATCGCAGCGGGCCATCAGTTCGTCGACTTTGGCAACGATGCGGTGTTGTTCAGGTAAAGAACAGACAGGAAATAAGACTCGAAATATTTTGTCAGGAGAAGTATGCCTCACTGTGGTACCTGAACAACTTTTTGAAAGCTCACTTCTGAGATAAGGGCTGTTGAAAAACCAATACAGGAATTCCCCTGATATGGAACCGCAATACGAGGTGAGTTTTCCAAGACGTTGATTGTGAATGTAGTTTTTTCCATCGCTTGGTATAAATGCTGCGCTACCGAGTAACCCTGGAGCCTGTTCAGTCATTGGTATTATTAGGTCGCCCGGTTCTAAGATAAAACTAGGATCAACAGATCCATCAAAGTACTTTGTTTTATCGCCTCGATTTCGGAATCCCCCTGTTTCATAAAAATTACCTGGGGTAGTTAGCACGAAGGGGGTTGGGTCTTGTACGAAGTTTTTACTCTTGAAAGCAAACCCATGTTTTAACGATAGAACATCACCGACTCGTGCCCACTCCCACCCCGCCGGCAATTCAAAGGGTTTTTCCTCATCACTAATCGGTGGCAGTGGTTTTTGCTTTTTAATTTTCTTGTCTTTAATCAGCTGTTGTTTTTCGGCCGCTATTTTTTCCAGTAACAGGCTGGCCGGTTCGTCGTTGGGGTTTTGGGGGACGAGTTTGCCCATGACGGCGAGTTGGAGGATGGTTTGTTTGAGCTGGTCGATGGCCTCTTCGGTGGTGAAGAGGGTGTCAAAGGCATCGATCAGTTCGATGTGAATGGGTTGGTGGGTGTTGGCGTTGTCTACCATTCGATCCAGGAACACCCGCACCAGGGTCTGGTGGGCGTGGAGGCTGTCGGTCTGTTGTTGTTCCAGCTGGTCGCAGAGGGCCATGAGTTCGTCGACTTTGGCGACGATGCGGTGTTGTTCGGCTAGTGGTGGAAGCGCCATTACGGGGTTAGTGATATCTGCCAGCTTTAAATATGCTATTGCAGAACCACGATTATGTTGTGTGATGCGATCGATTTCAGATAATGTCAAATAATACAGAAACTTCAAATCACTAAAAATTGGTTGAATTACATAAGTCCGCTGGTATGCATCAAATTTCCCCTCATAAAATTTAACGTTGAAATCCCCGTTTCCTGCCAGAAGAACAGCCGCACAATCGAAACGATAGCTATCAATCTCAGAAGGCGTTTGGGAGCAAGTAAAAAACTGGTATTTCCCACCAACAACAGCAGCATTAGCATCCAATTTTCCGGTCGTTATGTCCACGATACTTCCATATCGTACAAACTCCCAACCATTAGGTAATCTCCCTAATTTTTCTTCATCTGCAATCAAAGGGAGTTTTTTCTGTTTCTTAAATCCTCCTCCCTTTGCTAATTTCGACTTCTGCAAACTAATCTTCTCCAACAAAACACCAGCCGATTCATCATTGGGATCTTGCGGCACCAGCTTGCCACGTACTGCCAGTTCCAGTATCAGCTCTCGCAGTTTGTTTATGCCGTGGGGGCTGACTTTGCCGTTCTTGCCCCGGCCAACGGTGGCCTTTTGCTGGGTAGCGCTGCTCCAGAGGTCGAGGTGGTCGGTAATGGGATTTGCGCCGGTTGAACTGCTTGGCCCTAAGCTCATGAATTCAGTGCCTGTTGCAGGCTGGCTTTGAGCTGGTCGCGCAGTTCGGCAATGGCCTGTTGCTGGGCCTGATACTGTTGCAGCAGTTCATTAGGATCGTGGTTGACCTGTTCGGCCACGTGGGGGTTTTTAATGTCGAGGTTGTAGTTGCGGGCTTTGATGTCGTCGAGGCTGACCTGCCAGGCCTGTTCGGTTGATTGGCGGCTGGCAAAGCCGTCGGCCTCGTCGCCCCACCAGTCGATTTCGGTCTGGAACTCTTCAAAGCGCATGGGTTTGGTTTTGTTGTAGCTTTTGACGCCTGCTGGGTAGGGGTGTTCGTAGAACCAGATAGCGTTGGTAGCCGGCCATTCGCTTTCGGGCTTTTTGGTAAAAAACAATATGTTGGTTTTAATGCCGGTGTAGGGGTTAAACACGCCGTTGGGCAGGCGCACGATGGTGTGCAGCTGGCATTCGTTGAGCAGTTTTTCTTTGAGGCGGGTTTTCATGCCTTCGCCAAACAGAAAGCCGTCGGGCAGTACCACGGCGGCGCGGCCGTTGTTTTTAAGCAGTTTGATCACCAGGGCCATAAACAGGTCGGCAGTTTCGCGGGTGCGCAGGGTGGCGGGGAATTGGTTCTCGACGCCGTCTTCTTCCATACCGCCGAAGGGCGGGTTGGTGACGATGACGTTGACCCGGTCTTTTTCGCCGTAATCTTTGTAGGCCCGGCGGCTGAGCATATTGTCGTGTTCGATCTGGGTGGGGGTGTCGATGCCGTGGAGGATCATGTTGGTGGTGCAGAGCATGTGCGGCAGGGCTTTTTTCTCGACGCCGTGGATGCTGGCTTGCAGGGTCTGTTCATCTTTAGTGGCGGTCACGTAGTGCTTGCGTTTGTGGTCGATGGTGCAGGCGAGAAAACCGCCGGTGCCGCAGGCGGGGTCGAGCACGCTCTCTGTTAACTGGGGATTGACCCGGTCGACTATAAACTGGGTGACGGCGCGGGGGGTGTAGAACTCGCCGGCGTTACCGGCACTTTGCAGGTCTTTTAAGATTTGCTCGTAGATGTTGCCGAAGGTGTGGCGGTCCTGGGTGTTGTTGAAGTTGATCTCGGCTATTTTGTTGATGACCTGGCGGATAAGGGTGCCGGACTTCATGTAGTTGTAGGCGTCTTCAAAAATGTTGTGTATCACCAGGGCGCGTTGGGCGGTTTGCCGGTCCTCTTTGTTACTGGAGCTGGTGTGGATGTTGAGCTGGGTTTTTAGGGTGGGGAACAGCTGCAAATTAATAAAGTCGCTGAGCTCGTCGCCGGTCTTGCCTTCGGCATCGGCTGCCCAGTTACGCCAGCGCAGGTGCTCGGGCAGGGGTGACTGGTAGTTGTCTTCAAACAGTTCGATTTCTTTTTCACGGTCGTCAAAGATTTTGAGAAAGAACATCCACACCAGCTGGCTGATGCGCTGGGCGTCGCCGTCGACGCCGACATCTTTACGCATGATGTCCTGAATGGATTTAATAATGCCGCTGACGTTGCTCATGTAGGGGTTCTCATGCTGGTTTGCTCATGCTGTCTGATCCTGTTTAAAGAGTGCTTGCTCTAGTTGCTCGATGGCGTTTTCGTAGTTGGCTTTGCCGCCGAACAGGTCGTTAATAATCTCTACCGGGGTGCCGAGCTGGTCGAAGGGTTTAAGCTTTAGCACGGCGGGGTTTTCGATGGTGGTGATGCCTTCGTCGGCGTATTTGTCGAGCAGGGCTTCGAGCACGGCGCGGGCCTGCTCACCATACTGGGTGAAGTAGTTGCGCTTTTTGACGTTGTTGGCCCGCTCCCGTCGGGTGAGGGGCGGCTGATCGAAGGCGATGTGGCAGATGAGGTCGAAGTCGCCGTAGTCTTTACCGACTTCCTGGGCGAGCTTAGTTAGCTCAATGCCGTATTCGGCCAGCTCATCGATGATGGCGGCTTTCTTTTTGCTGCTCTGCCATTTGCTCAGGAAGTCGTCGAGGGAGTCGTACTCTTTGCGAATATTCTTGCGGCTGTAGTCGCGGTAGGACTCGGTGACCATCTGGCCGTCTTCGCCTAAATACTCGACCCGCTCGGAGAGAATGCGCACGTCGACGCCGTCTACGCGCACTTTGTAGACCCCGGCGGGTTCGTAAATTTCGTCACCGTCGTCATCATCCGGCTCTGGATCGGGCGGTACGGGATCGTCATCGTCGCCGGGTTCGTAGATGACCACGGGTTCGCCGTCGAAGGCTTCATCTTTAAATAGCTCGGTGGCTTTTTTAAAGTCCATGACGGTGAAGAAGAATTTGTTGTGCTCCTCTTCGATACGGGTGCCACGGCCAACGATCTGTTTGAAGGTGGTCATGGAGTTGATGTTTTTATCGAGCACGATGAGTTTGCAGGTTTTGGCGTCTACCCCGGTGGATAACAGTTCGGAGGTGGTGGCAATGACCGGGTATCTGCTTTCGGAATCGATAAAGTTATCCAGCTCGGCTTTGCCTTCAACACTGTCACCGGTAATGCGCATGACGTATTTGCTGTTTTCAAGAGCCAAGTGGCCGGCGGCATTGACGATGGCTTTGCGCATGCGCTCGGCGTGGTCAATGTCTTCGCAGAAGATGATTGTTTTTGAATAGGGGTCGGTGGCATTCAACAACTTCATTACCCGCTGAGCCACGAGTTTGGTGCGTTGGTTAAGTACCAGAATGCGATCCATGTCGGTCTGGTTGTAGACGCGCTGCTCGATCTCGTTGCCGAGGTCGTCTTTCATGCCCGGTGGGGGTGTCCAGCCGAGAATGTCTTTGTCGATATCGATGCGCACCACTTTATAGGGGGCGAGAAAGCCGTCCTGAATGCCCTGCTTGAGGGTGTAGGTGTAGACCGGCTCGTTAAAGTAGGTGATGTTGGAGGCGTATTCGGTTTCTCTGGGGGTGGCGGTTAAACCGAGCTGGATGGCGCTGTCGAAATATTCGAGTATTTCCCGCCAGGCGGAATCGTCCTTGGCGCTACCGCGATGGCACTCGTCGATGACGATTAAATCAAAGAAATCACGGGACACTTTTTTGAAGATTTTGTCTTCTTCAGCCTGACCGGTGAGAGCCTGATACAGCCCTAGATAGATCTCGTAGGAAGGGTCTATTTTACGATTTTTGATTTTGGTCATGACCGAGCCAAAGGGCTTGAAGTCATTCACCAGGGTTTGGTCGGCAAGAATGTTGCGGTCGACCAGGAACAGTACCCGCCGGACTTTTTTAGCTTTCCACAAGCGCCAGATGATCTGGAAGGTGGTGTAGGTTTTGCCAGTGCCGGTGGCCATGACCAATAGCAAACGTTTCTCGCCCTGGGCGACCTTTTCGATGACGCGGTTTATGGCTTCGGTCTGGTAATAGCGGGGCTCTTTGCCTTTGCCATCGTCATGATAGGGTTCAAGTACAAGGGGCTCTTGCGCGTCGGTGATACCACGGTAGGTTTTGTAGCGCTGCCAAAGCTGCTGGGGAGACGGGAAGGCAGTTAACGACAATTCGGCTTCAATCGCTTCGCCGCTTGCCGGTGCTTTGTTGTGGGCGGCGAACGCATCACCGTTAGAGCTGAAGGTGCTGGGAACATCGAGAATCTCTGAATAGCCTAAAGCCTGCTGCATGCCGTGACTGACGGTGTGGTTATTGTCTTTGGCCTCAACCACGGCGATGGGAACGCCTTTTTCCCACTGCAGTACGTAGTCGGCAAATTTCTTCTTTTTCTTATTTCGCGACGACATGTTGCCGCGGACGATAACCGGGCCGGGGGTGAGGGTGACTTCGCGGCGGATCTGCTGCATTTGATCCCAGCCGGCCGCTTTGATGGCTGGTGTGATGAATAGATCACAGATGTCTATTTCGCTGAGTTGTTGTTTTTCTTTTTTGTCCATTGGTATTCAGCCTTCATGTTCCATCAATAGTCTTATGCATTGTTTGCTAGCGATACCAGTTCGAGCTTCCTTGCTGAAACCATTTACTTATTTTGATTGGTTGTTACTTCGGGAATCTGCACTCCCGAATGGTCGCAGTACTGACGAATCATAACCTCAATCATATTGGCCAGACTTCTTCGCTCTTTTTCGGCAACGGTTCTCAGCCCTTCTTTAACAGCTGGGTGAACACGGACGGTCAGAGTTGTGGATTTGGTTTCGGTCATCGGTAAACCTCAGCTTGGGTGTGGCTTTCAAATGTACTGCGGATATACTAACTGGATTCTGTCAAACAAGAAACGAGAACATGACCCGTTCATATCGGGGTTGTATGTGGACCTTCCATCTACACCAAGATCTATCCTGTTCTTTTTATCGGTCGGGAATTAGGGCTGATGTACTTCAGGTTCCTGCCATCAAACCGCTGAATTGACAGCAATCATTAAGCAACCGAAACTACATGAGTTTTTTGGTGGTGAATGAACAGACAAATTTATATAAAAATAACGAAACCTTGATTTTTGGAGTATGAAGAATATGGAGATGCATTTTGCAACATTGTGGGAGCATATATCGGACACCATTGGTGATCGAACCGCGATTATCCATGGCGACAATAAAGTCAGCTGGTCTGATTTTGATGATCGTGCTGCCCGACTGGCCGGTTTTCTTAGCGAGCGTGGCCATGGCGTAGACTGCAAAGCAGGTATTTATGCCTATAACTGCAATGAACATATTGAAGCTGAATACGCGGCCTTTAAAATGCGTGGGGTCCCAATCAATGTGAATTATCGTTATTTGGCGGATGAGCTGGTTTATCTTCTCGATAACTCTGATTCTGAGGTGATCTTTTATCAGGCCTGTTTTACTGACCGTATTTCAGAAATCAAAGCGAAGTTACCTGATCTTAAAACTTTTATTCAGATCGACGATGGCTCAGGCAATGCGCTGCTTGAGGGTGCTTTTGACTATGAAACCATTATCGCTGAAACCAGCCCGATGCCACGTATCGATCGAAAATGGGAAGATATTTATATGCTGTATACCGGCGGCACAACCGGTATGCCCAAAGGAGTGATGTACTACAACGGCGAGTTTGCCCAAAGTCAGTTTGCATCATTCGAAGCTTACGGTATTAGCCCGTTGCCTACTAACCTTGATGAGGCAATGGCGGCGATCCGTAAGCTCGCTGAGGCGGATGCGTTGCCGGTTACCTTGTCGGCTTGCCCGCTTATGCACGGTACTGGAATGTGGGGTGGTGTATTTGCACCCCTGAGCATCGGTGGCACGGTGGTTACTCTCGATAACTCCAGCTTTAGTGCGGATGAACTGTGGGAAGCGGTTGAGCGGAACAAGGTAACTAATCTGGTGATTGTTGGGGATGCATTCGGGAATCCGATGCTGACCTCTTTAAAGAAAGCTAGAGATGAGGGACGTAGTTACGACCTCTCTACAGTTCGATCGATGATGTCCTCCGGCGTAATGTGGAGCCATGAGGTTAAAAAGGGTCTGCTCGAATTTGCCGATATGACCCTCACCGATGCGCTCGCCTCTACCGAAGGCAGCATGGCGCGCAGTATGACTACCCGCGAAAATATCGAAGGCACTGCAGAATTTGAATTGATGGATACTTCGAAGGTTTTTGACGAAAACGATGAAGAGATCGTGCCTGGGTCGGGAAAAACAGGTTTACTCGCCAACGGTGGTCGGTGTCCTGTGGGTTACTATAAAGATCCGGTTAAATCCGCTGCGACCTTCCGCGAAGTAAAAGGCCAGCGTTACTCTTTTCCCGGTGATTTCGCCACTGTTGAAGCCGATGGCAAGATTAAACTGCTGGGGCGTGGCTCCATGTGTATTAATACTATGGGTGAAAAGGTATTTCCTGAGGAGGTTGAAGAGGCGATCAAAACCCACCCCGCGGTTTATGATTGCCTGGTCGCTGGTGTTAAGGATCCGAAATTTGGTGAACGTGTTACTGCTGTGGTTTCGATTAGACCTGGCATGTCAGCGGACGAAGCCGAAGTAGTCGAACATGTGAAAGCGCGACTGTCTGGTTATAAAAAACCCAAAAACGTCTTTTTTGTTGATGTTGTACGGCGTGCGATGAATGGCAAGGCGGACTATAAATGGGCCAAGGCCAAGGTCGCCGAGGAGGCCGCTAAAATCGGTGTTGGTGCATAGGAAGGGTGTAAATAGGTGCGTAGTTCCGTGCCTGATTTAGCCTGAATCTAAATATAGAAGATGGATTTTCTGCGCATCGTTTTGATAACTTCGGAATGATGCGCAGTTTTTTTATGTGTGATCAGGAGCAATAAATTACCTAAGATTCCGGTAACCCAATACTCATTTTCCCCATGAAATCTACTTTCCCTAGAGGAACCCCTTTAATGCGTAACATATTGTAAATAGTTGTTGCGTGAAAATAGAGGTTGGGTAATGAAAAAGACAATACGAAATTCTCAGTAGTAAATGGTATTTCGTGCTCACCCATCTTGAACAGTATTGCTTTGCCCTTTGTTGCGTTAATTGCTTCTGGCATGATGCTATCGAGTTCGGTCAGCGTTTCAGTCAACAGATCAATGTAGCCCTGGTAATTTCGTTTAGGCATTGAAGGGGGCGGTGAAAATTCACCGGTTGTTAAACCTCTGGCGGCGCCAAGGGAGTGATGGCGAACCGATAAAACCTGGAAAGGGAAGGGTGCCATGTCGGGCGCTAGCTGCATTTTCACCAGGTTATCCAGATTCAGCCCGTGTTCCTCGAAGTGTTGCACACCTTTTTCAAGAACGGCTATGGTCGCGCCCAAAACCCGTTTGTAACTGCCAAGACTCAGATCAGACAAATTTATCATGGGTGTTTTCTCCCGCTTTTGCGATTTTATGTGGGTATTTAAGACAGAGACGCTCAATTGAGCAACTCGATATAGATCTACGAGTATTATACTGCGCGATTCAATAAAACTATGGTCGATAAAGCCAGGTTCGATAACGTGGAAACGAGAAGTACGGCTTTTTTGAAAACCTGATGTCAGATCAAATGTAATACCTAAAAGTACGCCAAAAGGAGATTGCCGCGTGTCACAAGCGCCAACGGATAATAAAGAAGTTGAAATACCCATACGTACCACAGCCTTTGAAGGTAAAGGGTTACGGTATCGAACTCCCAATAGCTTGACCGAATGGCGTGTTGATACCCTTTTTTTGGAAGAGCCGGATACGGTTCGATGGTTATCCTGCATGAAAGAGGGGGAGGTGCTGGTTGATATTGGTGCCAACGTTGGCATGTACTCCACATTAGCGGCGGTTGGCCGCAACGTTCGGGTTTACGCATTCGAACCGGAAAGCCAAAACTACAGTCTGCTGAATCAGAATATAGTTTTGAACAATGTATCTGAAAACGTGACTGCCTATTGTGCAGCGCTATCGGATACCTCCGGCCTGAGCATGTTGTACCTTGGGCATATGGATGCCGGCGGCGCGTTCCATTCATCCGGGGAAGCGCTGGACTTTAATCTGCAACCGTTGAATGCACCCTTCGCCCAGGGTTGTGTATTGATGACATTAGATCAGCTCGTCGAACAGGGCACTATTCCTGTTCCAGATCATATCAAACTTGATGTCGATGGTTTTGAATACAAAGTAGTCAACGGAATGATGAATACCATCCGTAATCCTGCGGTCAAATCGGTAGCTATTGAACTCAATCCGGTCCTGTCGGAGCATCAGCAAGTCTTTAAACAGATGGCCGAGCTAGGGTTTACCTACTTTGAAAATCAACGGGCTGAATCCTGCCTTGAAGAGGGCCCCTTTAAAGATATCGGTAACGTGATTTTTTATCGCGCTCCATGGCCGGAGTACCAAGAGCTTTATCAAAGGCAAATTGGGCCAATGCGAGTTGAAAAATCAGTTCGTAAAATGCTGGCTAATTTTAAACAAGCCTTGCCGCAGTTAAAGCCCGTAACAAATCTCGTTATAGATCACATATTCCCAGAAGAATTTTATCAAAACGTAATAAAAAACCTTCCCGCAGGAAATCTATATACCGATGTTGATCCAGCTTTAGTTGGCTCAACCGAAGGAGCCGATCTTAAAATTTTCAAACTCGAAAGCAGCTATATCAATAGATTGCCAGGATCAGAAATGCCATTCTGGAGTCAGCTTGCATACCAGCTGGGATCGACGGATATGATTATGCAAATCATAGATATGCTTGAGGGGCAGCTTCCTCAGCTTTCTCAGGTTAATGTAAAGCAGCCCAAGGTTGCGGTAGCGATTGTTCGCGGCGACGAGGAATCGGTGAGAAACCTGTCCAAAAAATCCGCAGTCTCCCTATCTTTTAACCTGGATGGCTCAAATAATTTTTTGATGAATGTTGATAATGAAAGGTTAGAAAATAGCGCCGACTTTTTAAGTCAGCACATATTGCTCTGTACAGTGGGTCTTTGAACGCGTAACTGGGATTGCGCATCAGCCCCAACATAAAGTAGAGATGAGGCTGATACTGGGCTTTTCTCGTTTAGCCTAGTGCGTGATTCGGACCACCGATTTTTCTCCGCTTAAAATTACTCCAGCTAATTATCGTTTTATCCTGTGCAAGCTTGTTACATGGCGACCGGAAAACTAGCTAGAGTGTAGTTAGCGGTGTGACTGGATTCAAAATTGCATAATGCGTGTTGCCACATCCAGCATGCGGTTGGTGAAACCCCATTCATTGTCGTACCAGCTCATAACCTTTACCTGTTTTCCTAGGACCTGAGTTTGTGGCGCATCAAAAATTGATGAGGCTGGATGATGATTAAAATCGATGGATACCAGTGCTTTATCGTTATAGCTCAGTATCCCCTTGAGTTGATTATTGGCAGCTTCCTGAACCGCATGATTGATCGCTTCGACGCTCGGGGTTTTATTCGCGGTAAAATGTAGATCGACTAAGGATACATTCAGTGTCGGTACCCGCAGTGCCATGCCCGTAAGTTTGCCTTTTAGTTCGGGTAGTACCAGGCCGACGGCAGCGCTTGCCCCAGTCTTGGTTGGAATAATTGACTGTGTGGCAGAGCGGGCGCGGTAGAGGTCTGTATGCTGCTTGTCGATCAAATTCTGATCGTTGGTGTAAGCGTGAATAGTGGTCATGATACCTTGCTCAATGCCTACTAAGTCGTTGAGCACCATTGCCAGAGGCGCCAGACAATTGGTGGTGCAGGACGCATTGGAGATGATGCGCTGACGAGCATCGAGTTGTTGATCGTTGACTCCATAGACGACAGTCAGATCGGCCTCGGCCATAGGGTAGCTGATCAGTACACGCTTGGCGCCAGCGTCCAGGTGCTGTTGATTACGTTCTCGCGTTTTAAATTTTCCTGAGCATTCGAGCACCAGATCAATATCGAGCTCGGCCCACGGGAGTTTTGTTGGATCGGCTGTGGAAACGAGACGAATCGGTTTATGGTTGATAAACAGCGTATCGTCTTTTAGATCCACCTCAGCGGCAAAGCGGCCATGGGTAGAGTCATATTGAGTGAGGTGAGTGAGTACTTCGAAATCAGCGAGGTCGTTGATTGCGACTATTTCGATATCCTTATCCAAGCCGCGCTCATGAATAGCCCAAACGAGGCAGCGGCCGATTCTTCCGTAACCATTTATTGCTATGCGCATAACTTTTCCCCTACATATTTAAATTGCGTGTATAAGTCGTGGCAATCTAATACAACTGTGGAACTTGCACTGTTCTGGCTAGATTGCCTGAATCTTTCCTAACTAAAGGGGCTGTGCAGTGACTTGTTTATGCAGGTCTATTTTTATAGCTCTGCTTTATGAGCCAATAACAAGCACCTAAAGCCACAATAATAATCCCTAGGCCTATTATTGCTATAGGGTCGTACTTTTCTAGATCTAGTAAAATTACCTTCCGAGAAACCGCTATCACGGCTACCAATAAAACAACCTCCGCATGAATGACATTATCTTTGAAATACATTTCTACAGTATCGATAAGTTCGAATCCAATGAGAATAATAAAAAAGAAGCCAAATATTCTAAATAATTCATCTATTTCAAGAAAAAGCACATCGTCTGTAGGATCAAATAGATCAAGATATAGAATTATGCCCAGCTCTACTATCGCGATAGCGACAATGATTGTCATCAAAATAAGGACAATAAACGACATCCATTTTTTTGCTGTACGGATTAAAGAAACAGCTTTACCGATGTTTTCACTCACTACCTAAATCCTCCCGGCTTTTGAAAATGATGCGCTTTGGGGCCGGTTACGCAGTAGCCATCCCAGCAGCCGAAGATCATAGTTCATTTGCTGACATGCTTTATTGCGGTCTTTTTTACAACAAGCGCGACATATTTTGGGGTCCGGTTAATGCTTTAGCTATATTTACTCGCACTGTCTAAAATCAATTTCCTTGCGCTCTTCAGTTTCGCTAACCTCATATAAAATAAGGTTACATCCAGGCAGATGATACTCAAAAGTCGCAAAATAATTTTTATTTTCTTCTGGAGTAAAAACAATTGCGCTATCACAAGAATACAAAATAGTATCAGAAACACTTGCTTTTAGAGTGACAGGTTTGTTGATAGGGATAATTGTATTGAGTTTATTTAGATCGTCTACAAAATGATGCCCTAATCTAAAACCTGAAATCATTTGTGTCGCTTCACATTCGTTTTGTAAACCTATTAGCAATCCACCACCTCCAGGTCCTGAAGCAGTTAATAGTTCAAAAGAGAGCTTTGATGATGAAGGCATGTTTATATCTGGTTTATACGAACTTGCACAACCTGTAGCTAATAAAACTAATAGAACCGCACTAACAATTTTCATACTTTTTCCTGTGAGCTTATATCGCCTCAATAACTGGCGAGCGTCCAGCGTCGATAGGCGCGTAGTTGAATGATCTGTTGTGAATTTATCCAGATGTCTCGTATTTAATCCCACCAATAACTTTTGAGACTTGTATGATTGAATCCCCATATTTTTTGTTCTTTTTATAAAGCGATAAAGTGAGGCCCAAACCTGCAGCAACAGGTTTTCAGCATGGCAGCCCGATTGATGCCAGATGCAGACACCGTCTAGCCCGTTAACAAGCAGGAGCGCCATGCTGATTCTACTTTTAACTCGAACAGTCGAAAGCACCCATGGGCATAAAAGCCTCGAGCTCGAATGTAGCAAGGGTGAGATATGAATACAACTACCGTAGCTAGCTTAAGAAACAAAGAAAGACACATCGGTGTGGATGTTGGGAAATCATTCCTGGATGTCTCCATTTTTGAGCCTAATTTACATTGACAGCAAGACAATACACCTGAAGGTATCAAACAATTAGTCTCCGTATTGAGGTGCTATAAGCTTGCGCGAGTATTGGTTGAAGCTACGGGTGGTTATGAGCGCTGTTTCGTCGAATCCTGCGCAGAGAAATCACTACCGGTGATCATTGTGCAGCCGATCCAGGTCAGGCAGTTTGCTAAAGCTCAAGGCATCTTAGCCAAAACAGACAAAATTGATGCGCGGCTTATCGCTCAATTTGGCAAAGTGATGCAGTCAGACATCCGACCCATAGCGAGTAAAGAAGTAAGACTTATCAGAGACTTACTGGCTAGAAAACGGCAGTTGAATGAAAACAGAACGCAAGAGCTAAACCGTCAACATAAAGCTCCTAAAGTGCTAGCGGCGTCTCACAGACGCCTGCTTAAGCTACTGGATAAAGAAATTGCATGGGCCAACAACAAACTGACCCAGCAGGTCTCCGAGATCACCGAATGGCAACGAACCTATCAAATACTCAGTTCTGTTCCAGGTATTGGTGATGGTGTTGCCTTTACATTATTGGGTGAACTGCCAGAGCTTGGGAAACTATCCAATAGAGAGATCTCAGCACTGTGTGGTCTTGCTCCTTTCAATCGAGATAGCGGTCAAATGAAAGGCAAGCGACGCATACGAGGAGGCCGAGCACCGATAAGAACCGTGCTGTATATGGCCATGTTATCGGCCATTCAGCACAACCCGATTATGAAAGAATTTTATCAGCGACTCGTCGCGCAAGGTAAACACAAAAAAGTAGCCATCACCGCCTGCATGAGAAAGATGATGACGATATTAAACACCATGGTTCGCAATAATCAGGAGTGGCAAATGAATTAAATATTATGCGCAGGAAGGGTTGTTTTTAATCACAGTCGCTTGTTATGAGGCATTGGCACCGCCCCCGATTAAATAAACAAACAACCCTAAAAATAGAACTACATAGACATATAGGAAGCGCGCTAGAAACTTGCACCACTGCTCTAAGTGATTATCTCCTAGCTCTTTATGCTTACAACCAAGCAAAAACTTTAAAAAAGCAACGTTATTGCTTGGTGTATTGTTGGTAAAAATAGCTGGCTCACCCATTTCTTTGTATGCGTCAGGATGGTTTAACTTAAGATAATTAAACAGCTTGGTTAACTGATAAAACCAAACTACTACTGTAACAGTAACAATTACTCCAAGTGCTGGAAATAATATTGTTTCAAATACTCCTGTGCTCGATTCCATTCTATTCTCTCTTAAGCCTCATAACGGCCCGGCGTTGAGGTGCCAACTGGAGAGTTGTGCCTGTTTTTTAGGTATAACACTCCAGTTGGTCTCTTCGAACCCCTTGTTGTTTTTCGGGTACCGACGCGGTTGAACGAAGCGCACCTCAACGCCGCTATAAAAGGCGCGCGTAAGCGCGTCCAGTGGAGGCCGTTTTTTTGGCCGGAGCGATTTTTGATAGCTTTGTTAGCACTTTTACACTACCGGTTAATATACAGATAACGACCTTTAATTTCATGACCAGGTGAATACATGCCATCCATCCATGAGCGCTGTGACTCACCATTATACGACCACTCCCACTCTTCCTTTCGCCATTTGGGAACACCAGTATCATGGCATTTGATAAAGCCCGACCGTTTTATTTTGTTATCGGCTTCGATTTCTGGCCTAAAGTCAGAACAATTATAATAACCCCAACCCCACCATCTATCAGGCATTACAACTTTGCCATCTTTGGATGGGGCCAAGTATGAGTAAACGGATCCATCCCAATCTTTAATTATTAAAACCATTTCATCCCACGCATTTTCTCGTCCAAATTGCTCAAAGATAAAGTCACCTACTTGCAAATCAGAGATGTCGTGCTTAGATCTAGCCGCTTTTGCTTTGGCAGAAGGTTCCATTGAAAGAATAAATGGTAAAGATGCAAAAGCAATTCCTGTAAGAAACATTGCGATGGTGAAAGTTAATAATATTTTCTTTCGCATATCCGTGCTCATAGAGTGCTAACGGCCCGGCGTTGAGGTGCCAACTGGAGTGTTGTACCTGTTTTTTAGGTATAACACTCCAGTTGGTCTCTTCGAACCCCTTGTTGTTTTTCGGGTACCGACGCTGTTGAACGAAGCGCACCTCAACGCCGTGCTCTGGGGCAAACCGGAGCATAGCGTAGGTTTGTCCCAAGCAGCACTTTGTTATGCACTTTTATAGTTCGCTAGCCACACGAGCCAAATCATCATTAACGCTCTTTCCGTTGTTTAGTAAACATGCGGCAAGAAGATCTCCTCTGTGATTGTTTTCCCCCTCAAAGTCACATGATGCTTTATATATTTTTCCATTCTCCATAACTTCTCCTATCTTTGACCAGATAGAGCGAAGTTTTTCAAGTATTTCACCTTCCTGATAGATAAGAACTCGATCCGAGGGCTTGTGCTTGTCACCCAGGCCATCAAATACCCTTGATGTTGGATCGAATACCACAGCATCAACACCATGTCGGACAGAAATACCTAATGCCAAACCTCCACCTAAGGAATGACCAGTTACGTGTGTGATATTGAATTTTTCTTTTAATTCTTGAAACTCGCTGTCTGATTGTTTATATGCAGGTGAAAGCGGTATTGCGAAATTTGATTTAACGTAATCTCCTTTACTGTCTGAGCCTCTATAAGCTATTACCACCGAACCAGACTGCTTGTTTCGAAATAAATCATAAGCTAGACCAGTGGCTGAATGCTCCACCGATGGCGCCGTAGTAGCCTCCCCATTGATTGTAATTAGATCCCAACCTAACTCTTCTAATGGGAAGTTGACTCTACTATTATTGTGATAGCTGTTCGAAGACATCATTGCAAAAATCGCGTACTTTGCTGCAATTTCATCTGTCAGATCTTCCTGATCAATATTCCTATACTTGTTAAATAAAGAGCAGCTGGAGGTTGTAATCAATACGCAAAAAAATAGAAAGAACTTCATTATCCTTGATGTGATCATAGAAAAATCCTTAGTTTGGTTTTGTATTTGCATAACGCCCATGCTCAGCGGTGAGCGTAGCGAGTCCGCTGGAGCTACTGGTTATGTGCGAATCAATTGAATAGGTGATTTATGAACGAGTTTATTGAAAAAACAAACTGCTCTGAATGTCCTTGCTTGAACCGAGATTATGAAAGTGGAAGCGACTGCAATTTGGACTATGAAACAACCCTTGAGTGGACTAAAGATAGGCAGCTTATTTATTGCTCGGCAGAATGCAAGCTCACCTCGGTGATATATGGGGGCGGTGAGTTTAGGCCAGGCGCAAAAGCTGAGGTGATAAATTTACACCCAAACAAATGGGGCGCATAACGGCCCGGCGTTGAGGTGCCAACTGGAGTGTTGTACCTGTTTTTTAGGTA
>JARGPR010000029.1 GCA_029210125.1 Pseudomonadales bacterium
GCGTGGCCAGTGCGCCGACCAAAACCACAAAGATCAGGGCCGCAGACAATACGAGAACGCGAAACTTTAGCGCCCACGCCAAAACCGGGGCGTAAAACCGTTTGGAGTGGCGAACAATAAAATTGTCCTTCTCCTCGATATGCCCCGTCATAAACAGCGCCACGGCGGCAGGGACGAAGGTGAGTGACAGCACCAACGCAGACAGCAAGGCCATGATCACCGCCATAGCCATGGGCGTAAACATTTTGCCTTCCACGCCCGTCAAAGCCAGGATGGGTAAGTTCACCAGAATCACCACTAACACGCTGATCAAACTCGGCGCAAAAACCTCGCGGGTGGCCGCAAACACCGTTTGAAAACGCTCATCCAGTTTTAAGGTGCGCCCAAGATGATGCTGTCGCCCAGCCAAGCGCATGATACAGTTTTCGACAATGATCACCGCACCATCCACAATCAAGCCAAAATCGAGTGCGCCCAAACTCATCAGATTGGCGCTGACCTTGGTTTGCACCATGCCCGTCATCAACATCAACATCGACAATGGAATCACCATTGCGGTGAGTAAGGCCGCCCGGACGTTGCCGAGCATGATCAGGAGCACGACGACAACCAATACCGCACCTTCGGCCAGGTTGGCCTGCACCGTGGCAATGGTTTTATCGACCAGTACCGTACGGTTATAAACCGGTTCGGCAATCACGCCCTCGGGCAGCGTCTTATTGATCTCCAACAACTTGGCCGACACATCCTGGGAAACCGTCCGACTATTACCTCCCAGCAGCATGACGGCGGTACCCAATACAGTCTCCTCACCATCGCGAGTAGCGGCACCTGTGCGCAACTCTTTGCCGAATCCGACCTCGGCCACATCAGCCACGGTAATGGGTAACCCGGCTCGACGAGCGACGATGATTTTTTCGATCGCAGGGATGTCAGCCACCTGTCCGGGGGCGCGGATTAAATATTGCTCACCATTTTTTTCAATATAGCCAGCACCGATATTAGCGTTGTTTTTCTCCAGTGCCGCTACTAAATCATCAAAGCTGAGCTGGTAGGCCAGCAGTCTTGAAGGTTCCGGCGTGATGTGGAACTGCTTCTCGAAGCCGCCAATGGTATTGACTTCGGTGACGCCGGGAACCAGGCGTAACTGCGGACGGATCACCCAATCCTGCAAGGTACGTAAGGCCGTCGCATCATAGGGCTCACCATTTTCTTGCAAGGCGCCCGGTTTCGCATGCACTGCATAGTGAAAGATTTCACCGAGTCCTGTGGCAACGGGCCCCATCACCGGACCGATTCCTGAAGGCATCTCGCTTTTTGCCTGCTGCAAGCGCTCGTTGATAAGATTGCGGGCAAAGTAAATGTCCGTGCCTTTTTCAAACACCACGGTCACTTGGGACAGAGCATAGCGTGATACCGAACGTGTACTCTCCACGTGGGGCAGCCCTGTGATCGCCAGTTCCACCAAGTACGTAATGCGTTGCTCCACTTCCAGCGGTGAGTAGCCGGGAGCTTCGGTATTGATTTGCACCTGGACATTGGTGATATCGGGTACCGCGTCGATGGGTAGGTGCTGATAGTTCCAGACACCCAGGGCACCAGTTACCAGCACCAGAAACATCACCAGCCAACGGCGTGCGATGGAAAATTGAATCAGTTTATCGATCATCAGACACTCCTTCGATGAGCGGCAATGAAAATGCTGTTCCGGCCGATGGTATGCAGAATGTCTTTCAGGAAGTGATTAATCATCATCGCCAACCTCCCCTTTACCCAATTCCGCTTTCAAAATAAAACTGTTGTTGCTGACATACACTTCATCTGCGGACAGGCCGGACACTACTTCGCTTAGCTCGCCGTCGGTGCGTCCCAAGGTTACCGTGCGTGCCTCAAAACCCTCCTTTCCCCGAACAAAAACAACGGGATTGTCGTCGACGATTTGCAGGGCTTCGTTGCGAATCACCACGGGAGTATTAATTTCGGCGCGGGTGATTTGTGCGTTGACAAACAGACCCGGTTTCCAGGTGCCGTTTGGGTTGTCGATCAAAACGCGCGCCGTAATGGCCTGATTGCTACCTTGGCCAAGTGGCGCAATATAGATGATATTTCCCTCTGCGGTTTGGCTCGAATCGAGGCTGAGAATGCGAACTTTCTGCCCTGATTGAACCTGAGCAACATCCTTTGGAAAAATCGACAGCTCTACCCAGACCGTGGAAAAATCCTTCACCTCCAATAGGGGGGCATCGCTGGTTTGTTCGCCAGGGTTAGCGTTGCGCTGTGTAATAACGCCATTGAGTGACGAAACTATCGAATAGGTTTTCAGGCTTTCGTTGGCTTCTACGGTCAACAGGGTTTCGCCCTTACGAACCGGATCACCAACACTTTTTTTAACTTCCCGAATAACACCGTCAAAGCGTGCGGTCACTGATTGTACGCGTTCTGCGTTGGTGGCGACGACGCCGTATACCGGCAATACATCGCGGATGGTGCCAGAAGTCACGGTTGCCAGCGTAATGCCCGAATGTTGTATCTGCTGCTGAGTCAGTTCAATGTGGCCTTCTTCGCCGTGCTCTGCTTCCTCTCCGCGACCTGTTTCGGCAAGAGCATGTCCGGATAGCAGTGCGATTAGGAAGCAACAGCCAAGAAGATGGGGGATGGGTTTGTTAATATGTGTTCTTGATTTCATCGTGATGATCCTGAAAATGTGTTGTCTTCGCCATACTGAGTCAAGGCCAGGGGCTCTGCTGTTAGTTGCTCAATTTCTGCGCCATAGGTTAAAGCGGCTGCCGCCGCTTCGATCTGGGTACGCCTGGCGCTCAATAATTCCTGCCGCGCGCTGACATAGTCGAGATACCCGTAGCGACCGCGTTGATAGGCCACCTGAGTGTCTACCAGGGCCTGCTCAAGGGCGGGAATGATGGCGGTACGCAGTGCTTTTACCGCGACAATGGCTTGTTTGCGGTTGTGATAGGCGCGGAACAGCTGAGTGTGTAAATCCAGCAGCATTACGTCACGTTGTGCCAACACCTGATTTTTTTCGGCCAGCGCAGTCGACACAGCGCCGGTATTTCGTTGGCCGGAAAACAACGGCATGCTGAAGCCAGCCACCAGTGCGGTATCATCGGTTTCCTGTATTCGACGAACCCCCACTGACCAACTGATATCGGCGCTGGATTGGGTTTGGGCAAGGCGTAATTCAGCTTCTTTGAGGCGGGACTCTGCCGCGAATATTTCGATCGCCGGATTTTTTTCCACTTTGGCGTATAGCATCTCAAAGGCGACGTCCTCGCCAAACTGGAATAGATCACCTTGCACCTTGGCAAAGTCAGGTGTAGTCACTCCCCATAGAGCAGACAACGACACTTTCAAATAAGCCAGCCGTTGCTGCTCCGAAAGGAAAGCGAGCTTCGCTTGCTCGGCAGCGGCCTGTGCCCGTTTGACTTCCGCCTCGGGAGTCGCCCCCGCCGTAGCCCGCTTTTTCACAATGCGTAAGCTCTCGTTTGCCAATTGAGCAGCCTCGGCAGCCAGGGTAACCTGCTCCTGTGCGGCCAGCACATCGACATAGCGACGGGTGACTTCGCCTAATAAGGCCAGGGATTCCACCTGTCGGCTGGCATCGAGCACTGACCGACTGTGGGAGACAACGCCTTGTCGAGCCACGCGCTTATTCCCCATTTCGATGACCGAAGACAGGGCAATGGTCAGCTCAGCACCACCTGCGCCGCTAAAATCTCCGGTACCGCCGACATTTTCAGCCTCAAAACCCAACTCATACGCCGGCCTTAACCCGGCCGTCTCTGCCTGCCCCTGAAGGGCGGCATAGCGATAGGGAAAAATTTTCAAGGAAGGGTTTTGAGCTATTAAACGCTCGATGGCGCTATTTAACGTAATGGATGTATCCGTGGAAGCGGCCCAGGCACCCTGGACAAAAAAGAAAATAAATAAACTGAATAAAAAACCAGGGTACCTGCGTGACCACGGTTTGCTAGCGCCATAAACAGACGCGCTGTAATTGGGTAACATGAAATGAATCCTTAGTTCTAGAAATATAGCGGCTCAACACAATGACCATGGCCGTGATGTCTTTGAGTTTCTTAAAGGCCAGGATCAGCCAATAGGAGGGCGATAAAGGGAAGCCGGAATAACAGGAGGTTTAAAGTTTTGATAAAGCGTTATGACACTTCCAAGTAGCGAAGCCTCCATCGGAGAAATACTACTGGGTGCCAAAAAGCAGCAGTGCGCGTGACAACAACTACACTGATAGCAGTCATAGGGGAGCTGCTTGTCCGGCATTTGCTTTCCGAGCCTTCCATCAAAATTCGTGTCCGCATCCAAATATTTATGCGCAGCTGGCAGGAGCTCTGTACCGGATTGATAAAGTTTATACGTATCCGGCATAGCAGCCACTGACTGCAGAGCAATCAAAGCTAACAACAGGTAAATCGTGATTCGTCGGATCACGAAGCTCGCTTCTCAATACCATTAGGTTTAAAGTAATTGTCCAGAATCAGAAAGCCGACGAATTTCTTAATGTCCCACTTCATTTTATGCCTTTGCACTCATCAAATGGATGGTTCCCAAGAGAGTTGACACGCAGCCATTACTCTCAGCTTTTACAAATCCGGCTTCGTCGATCAAATAGGGCAGCATACCGTGAACACTATCTCGTGTCGTTTCAAAACCATCAAGACACTGAACCAGCAGAAATAGCATTCGCTGAATCGATGACGAAGGCTTTCCCCAATCAGCAACGAGTAAACTGCCACCAGGTTTAAGGACCCGATGGATTTGCTTTAAGACATCGAGCTTCTGCAGTCGTGTCAAGTGGTGAAAAAACAAGCTCGACACTGCAACGTCAAAAGTCGCTGTTTCGAAGGGCATATCTTGTGCGAAACCCTGCCACAAACTCACACGCTGATCCATTGAAGCAAACTTGGTTTTGGCTAGTTCGAGTGCTCCAGAGTCTGCATCCAGACCAGTAATAGTCAGCGACGGTTCTCTTTCGGCAAACATTTGAGTTAGGGTTCCCGTGCCGCAGCCCACATCCAGTAAGTGTTTCCCCGCTAACGGAGCAGCTTGATTGACCAACGCCGTTTTGAAAATTTTCTCTCGCGTAGTCAAGGAAGCCACCCAGTCGTAATAACGGGTTAGAGCATGATACTTCAAAGCAGGAATATAGGTGGATCGTGGACTCTTCATCACCTTTTCTTATTCAGGACTTGAGCTGCAAAATACGGCGTGCACCATTCAGCACAATCAAACCGATGATCAGGCCAATCACCAAGTCGGGATAACGTGAACCAGTCCAGGCTACCAATCCACCGGCTAGGATGACACCTAGATTCGCAATTACGTCATTGGCAGAGAATATCCAACTGGCTTTCATATGTGCGCCGCTATCCCGGCTCCTGGCAATCAACAGCAGACAGGTCACATTGGCCGCCAAGGCAACAAGCCCGAAGCT
>JARGPR010000007.1 GCA_029210125.1 Pseudomonadales bacterium
TCGACCGCAAGGATTTATTGCGTGAAAAACATAATTTTTCTACAGCCTGGTTAGGCACCATACGAGATATATAGCATTATGGAAAATCTGGAAAGTTTAGGGTATAGCCCCTGGTTTAAAAATCGAATTGATGCCGATAAGATAGCCATCCATGATGTTGCGCGGGTAATTTCAGTACACAAAGATAGCTACGTCATAGCTAAAGGATTTGGGGAGGTATTTGCTGAGTTATCGGGGCATCTAACCTATACAGCAAATTCTGCTTCTGATCTGCCAACAACGGGGGACTGGGTATATGCCGATTTTTATGACGATGATACTCACGCAATAATTCATGGTGTGATCTCTAGAAAAACGCTATTAAAAAGAAAAACATCTGGAAAATTAGTTGATTTTCAGCTAATTGCAGCAAATATTGATGTTGCCTTTATTGTCCAATCAGTAGATTACAATTTTAATCTTAGAAGGTTGGAGCGGTATCTTGTAATGGTTCATGAAGGTGGAATTACCCCGGTAGTTTTGCTGAGCAAGTGCGATCTTGTACCCGAGGATGAGGTTAACAAAATAAAGAAAAGTGTTTTAAGTATCACTCCCCAAGCAACAGTAACTGCATTTAGCAATCTGAGCGGAGAAAATATTGATGCTATTAAGAACTCTCTATTGCTTGGTCAAACATACTGCCTGCTCGGATCATCTGGTGTTGGAAAGACGACTTTATTAAACAGTATCTTAGGTAGCAATCAATTTGCAACGCAATCTGTGAGCAAAAAAGAAAGCAAAGGAAGACATACAACAACAAGCCGAGAGTTAATACAATTAGGCAATGGTGCAATGTTGATAGACACTCCCGGAATGAGGGAGCTTGGTAATATGTCGATGGATGCTGGGATGGAGGAAACATTTTCTGAAATATTAGCGCTTTCACAGAACTGCAAATTCAGTAATTGCTCTCATACCAATGAAAAAGGCTGTTCTATATTAGCAGCTATAAATGAGGGTGAGTTGTCTGAACAACGGTATAAAAACTACAAAAAAATGAAAAACGAATCGGAATTTAATGAAATGTCTTATTCCGAGAAAAGAAAGAAGGATAAAGACTTTGGGAAGTTGATTAAATCAACCCTGAAAAGTAAAAACAGATGATGGCATCCAGCCAGCATATCTAGCGGATTACCAAAAGTTTCGATATTTTTGCAGAGCAGGAGTACGCACCACTTTCGTCAACTGCTTATGCTAGTCGCTGTTATATTGATTGGTAGAAACCATGACCGTGAGTGACGCTATCATGTTTTTAGGATTAGATAGAGCTACATACCAGGGACAAGTAACGCAAAACGGTGGTTATTCAACCTTCCAGACAAGCTCGCCTCTTAATCATTGGGTAAGTTGCTTTTGGCAACTCGTTGTCGATGAAGGCAGCTTTGTTTATCGCAGTGTCCCAGATAATTGTATCGACTGGATCTTTAACTTAGACGAACCAAAAGACAATATTATTGTCAGTCCGTTTACTTCTCCGGTCGAGTTTCCGTTGCATGGACCAGTTTCCTATTTTGGCATTCGATTTAGAATATTAGGCTATCAAGGCTTAATAGAATCACCGGTTGGTGAGTGGCGGAGCGATGAAAATAGCATAGATGCTGCGCAAATAATCAGTGATCAAATCATAGAACAAATATATGAGGCGAGTTACCACGCAAACTCATTTCAAGAGCGTTGCGACCTTGTATCTTCAATTTTGTTAGGAGAACTAAAGTATCCCACCATAGATCAGAGATTGGCGCGATTTATTCAGTATATATCTAGCAGAGATTCAACTGGATCTGATCCAATAAAATTGGCCAGTTCTGAGTTTGGAATATCTGAACGCCAACTTCGTCGTCTGTGTCAGCTGCATTTAGGTTTATCAATAAGAGATTTTTGGAAAGTAACAAGGTTTCAAATGGTTCTTCACTTGATGAATACTAGAGGCAATAACAGTGTTTGGGTTGATCACTACTATGATCAATCACACTATATTCGGGAATTTAAGAGTTTGGCTGGCGCTACGCCCGGCACATTTTTGAATATGTCCGTTTTGTACAATAAGGAAACACGCTAGCTGAATATATTACGGTCTCCTATTAGTAACTAGTAAGGTGCACTGCAATGATTGATATTCAAGCTATGTTTCCGGTGATGGTAGCTTTAAACCTAGAAGAGATTAAACAGTTTTATACGTCAGTCTTCGGGTTCAATGTCGCTTTCTTTGATCCGAATTTCTATCTTCACCTTGTCTCCCCCAGCACAGGGATTCAGCTAGCCTTTTTGTTGCCTAATCATGTAAGTCAACCACAATTTCTTCAATCGATGATGTCTTTTGAAGGTTATGTGATTAGTTTCGAGGTTGCAGATGCTGCCAAAGCTTATGCTGAAGCCAAGTCTATGGGACTTACTATTGCTATGGATCTAAAGGAGGAAGTATGGGGGCAAATTCATTTTATGGTGGAAGACCCGGCAGGGTTTAAGATAGATGTTGTAGAGCATATAGAAGTACCTGCAGAATAACGCTCAACTTAGTATCAAGTTTGAACCGCGACAATAGTGTTCATTCTCCATAGTAGATCTCCTCTGGTATTTTATAGCCGTATCGCTTTCTGGGTCGCTGGTTAATCTTGTCGGCAATACGGTTGTATTGTTGTTGTGTTAAGTACGCCATGCTCTTTGTCTTGGGTAGGTACTGGCGGATTAGTCCGTTAGCGTTTTATTACTACTAGGCCCCCAGGAGTGATACGAATTGGCAAACCTTGATAGAAACCGCCAACCAACTGTGAGATGGGTAGTCATTTAATGCGCTCTAAGACGTATTGAGTCGATCAGTCTACCTGCGACAATTTGTCACTTTCGTATAAAACTCAGGTCACTATACTGCCGCCTTTATTTCTACTTACTAGAGGCGATCCGTGCAGTTTAGACATTGGAAGTTAGTTAATATTGGAATCGTTTTAGCGTTCCCTGCAATGGCTCAGGATGGGGCCGAAGAGCCCTATCAGCTCAATACCGTAACGGTAACGGCTACCAGGGATGAGCAACAAACGCTGGATCTGCCGGCAAGCGTTGGCTCTAAGGGTGCTGATGAGATCGCGCTGGATTCACCGGCTTATCAAAAGGATCTATTTAATTCAATTTCTGGTGTTCGAGTGACCCAAACGGGTTCAACACTTGGGCATATGACCAGTATACGAATGCCCCTTAACAGCGGTCCTTATTACCTGTTTCTGCAGGACGGCATTCCTGTGCAGTCTTCCGGTTTCTTTAACCACAATGGCCTTGCTTACACTAACTTCTCTTCCGCCGGGTCTACCGAAGTGCTCAAAGGTGCTGGTACGGCGTTGTATGGATCTGATTCAGTTGCCGCAACCATTAATGTGATTTCTGCCGATCCATCGTTGAATAAAGGGCATAGGGTTGAGGCGGATATCGGAAATGACCAGTTTTACAAGCTCGGTCTGAGTGGGGGATATAGCTCCAGTCCGCAATCCAGTTATGGGTTCGAGATTTCAACTACGGACGCTGAAGGGTGGCGTGACCACACCGCAGCGCAACGAAGCGAGTTAAACGTTACCCATTTTTATACAGCGGATAGTAGCAATACATTTAAAACGGTATTGTCGGTCAATACATCTGAAGCTGAAATGTCGGGCAGTATTATTGGGTTGGCAGCATTAGAAAATGATCCTACCTCCGTGGGTGATATTCAAGCGGCGTTGGATTCCGGGCTGGACATTATGCGTAACTTTGATTTCGCTCGGGTCAGCACCGACTGGACCCATGAGTTAAATGCGACCACCCAACTTAGCACGATTGTTTATTTACGCAGTAACAGAAACCGTTATACCGCGACCTGGGAAGGAAACTTACCCCACAACGATAGCAAGCAACAAACCGTTGGTATGTTGTTTAAGGCAAACATTGATCAAGAAGATACGCGTTGGATTGTCGGTACAGATATCGAAATCACGCGCTCTAATCTTACGTACACCCAGCTGTTTGATTATGTACCTACGGGTTTTGGTTCGCCGGTGTCGGCTGGAAATGTTTATGACTACGACGTGGATTATCTTGCGCTGGCCCCCTACGTTAGAGCAGAGCATGATATTTCCGAAAAGCTGAGTTTCAGTGCGGGACTGAGATACGATAGCAATGCCTATGATTACACCAATAATCTGGCGGATGGGCAGTACGCGGGTTCCACTTACTCGCGCCCCGGAAGTGATAACGATCCAACGTTCGATCATCTGAGCCCTAAAATGAGTTTGTCATACCGTATCGACAGGGAACAAAATACCTATATTCGCTACGCGAATGGTTTTCGTATTCCCCAGGCTACCCGACTCTATTCCCTGCGAACAAACAATATCGGTTTCACCCTTGATCCTGAAGTGTCCGATACCTTTGAGCTTGGTTATAAACGCGCGACACAAAGTGCACAATTCGAAGCGGCTCTTTACCACATGAATATTGATGACAGTATTGTGAGAAGAGAAAATAGTGTTGGTGATCGCTACTATGTAAATGGAGGAGAGACCACTCACCAAGGGTTAGAGCTTTCACTACTCAACATAATTACATCGCAATTTTCATCGCGGATTGCCTATAGCTATTCGAAGCACGAATATCAGAATGATGATGTTTATGGAGATAACGAGCAAGCCTCTGCACCCAACAATATCGCCAACCTCAGGCTAATTTATAAACCAGCATCTATCGCGGGACTGGCCACCATGTTTGAGGCGGAATATGTGGATGAATATTGGTTGGATGACAACAATACTCGAACCTACGAAGGATATACCGTTTATCATTTAAAGATGAACTATAAAGCCAGTAAACGTTTAAATATCTCTGCCAAAATAGTCAATCTTGCGGATGAAGTATACGCGGAAAATGCCAGTTTCAGTTATGGCAAAGAAAAATATACCCCGGGCTCACCCAGGCAGTTTTTCGCTGGGCTGGAATATAGCTTTGATTAGGGGCTATTCATCGTCGTGAAGAAACCACTGTTCGTTTTATATGCTGTATTTTTTCTTGTGAGTACAGCACAGGTTTATACGAATACAGCTCAGGCCAAAATGCCCCACGGCAGCCATAAAGGGGCGAGTCAAGCTTTGTTGGCTGAATGCCTTAAATCCTCAACCTTACCCTCTCCTAACTGTGGAAGAGCACCTACCGCTGTTTTTGGCCCTGAAGGAAAGCTGTATGTGGTTTTTAGTCAGCACGGCCATATCTACCTGACCACATCTTCCGATAAAGGCAAGACCTTTCAGCCATCGATCGCCGTCAACCGAATACCTGAACGAATTTATGACGACGGTGAAAATCGGCCTAAAATCGTGCTAGGAAAATCCGCCGAAATTTATATTTCATGGACCCATAAAACACCGGGTCGTTACTCTGGCGATGTGCGTTTTGCCCGCTCACTGGATGGCGGCATAACCTTTAATACACCCATTACCGTTAACAGTGACCGTGCCATTATCAGCCATCGGTTTGAGAATATGTCGCTGGACGAAAAAGGTCAGATCTATTTGATCTGGATCGATAAAAGAGAGCGGGTTAAAGCACAGAAAAATCAGCAAAAATATGCCGGTGTTTCACTTTATTATGCCGTGTCGGATAATTCAGGTGAAAGCTTTAAGCCTAACCAAAAGCTGGTTGACCATAGCTGTGAGTGTTGTCGTATTGCGGTTGATCAAGATCGCTCCGGTAGGGTAGTTGCCTTATGGAGACATGTCTATCCGGACAATATCCGTGATCACGCGATCGCCTATGTAGACCCAAACCATTCACCGATTCAAGGCTTGCCAATGCGGGCAACCGATGATGCATGGCAGATTGATGGTTGCCCTCACCATGGTCCGGATCTCTCAATGGATTCAGAAAATCGCGCTCACCTGGTCTGGTTTACCCAGGGAGAAAAAAACAAAGGGTTGATGTACGGACGGTTTGATTTTAATGAAAAGAAAACCAGTCAAATTCACTCAATAGATAGCGCTGCCTCGGCCTCTCGTCCACAGGTGCAGGTGGTGGGGAACAGTATTTATCTAATGTGGAAAAAGCTGAATGATGAGCAGATAGATCTGCTGGTTAGCCACTCGTCGGACCAGGGAAAAAGCTGGTCAGAAGCGAATATTGTCGCCACTACAAAGCATGGGTCAGATCATCCCGATTGGCTTGTACACAACCGAGCGCTGTATGTCGCCTGGCATACGCAATCGGAAGGATTAAGACTGATTCCGGTAACTGAATGATAAAAAAAATAGCTGTCACGTTAGCACTGCTCGCTATTGCTAGCACCTCATTTGCCGAAACCACACTAAAGCCATTTCAGCCGACTAGTCTGGATCAAATTGAAGACACTCGCAAAGGCGAATCTTTTATCGTGATACTCTGGTCGATTGATTGTCCGCCTTGTTTGAAGGAGTTCGCGTTGCTTCAGCAATTAAAGGAGGAAATCCCAAAAGATGGCCTGGTATTGATTGCGACGGACAACACCGAATATTCCGACTCCGTTCACAAGCTGCTAAGCGAGTTTCAGCTAGAAAACATGGACAACTGGATATTCGCCGACGCTACGCCAGAGCGCCTACGATATAGTATTGACCCGGCCTGGTATGGTGAGTTACCGCGAGCCTATTTTTACAATAAATCCCATCAACGTTTTTCCCATAGCGGCAGCCTTACAAAAAATCAGTTGCAGCAATGGTTATTGGCTAATCAATAGTTTTATGGCGATTGCTTGCTGTCTACTCTAGCCAATTAAGACGCATGTCCCAGGACGTCGTATTCTCCGCTGGTAAAACCGGTGTTTGATTATCGACGCTCTCATAAACATTTTTTGAAACCCCGAGATTGGCATCTCTGCCGTGGATATAATCCTGCGCCTGAACAATGCTCATATAAGCTTTATTCAAATCCAACGCACGGCGCACTCCCGGTGTAATCAAGTCGTATACATCCTTGGCCTGCGTAAATGCATCTTTGTTTAATGTGCCGTCGGCTTTAAAAAATCGCTGGAGAATTTCCGGGTTTTCTCTGAATTCATTACCGCCACCGACCATTCTCATGTAGTGTTTGATTTCACCTTCTGCAGAACCGTTCACAGTTGGGGCATCTTTCATCCCTTTCAGGTTGATGTATTTCCACCCTTTGGCTCCCGTGACCTTACGGGAAAATGCAAAGGTATTATCAATCGTGGTGCCGATCGTTGAATGGCAACCCATACAAAATAGATGCTCCTCTTCGCTTTGTTTTCGTAGATGACCATCTTCAGCTTCAATAAAACCCTGAACCATCCAGCCGAAAGTATTATCCGTCCCTTGGTCTCCTCGGTGAGTATATTTTGGTAAAAGCTCATCAATTTTTTCCTGACGCTCTTTGCCGTATCTGGATATTAATTCAATGGGTGTAAGAAACTTGAATTTTTCCATATAACGCACTTCTTTCATCCGGGCAGGGATGGTGATATCTCCATCGGGATCGATGCCAACGTAACGTACTGTATGGAGAAATTGGGTGCCAGTAGGGTATAGCATCTGTGCGGTTTTAATTGTGTTTGCATTGCCAACGTAAAATTCCCGTTTATCAATTTTCTCCACAATGGTCAGTATTCCATCGTCATTTAAGTCTTCACAAATCCGGTTTTCATCAATGGGGGGAGTGCTGATGCTATCAAGATTTTTTATGCTGGCTTCGAGTAGGGAGAGGTTGGCCAGGTATGTGTCCTTCGATATCTTTCCGCTGTCACAGGCGGAAGTTCGAAACGGCTCTGAAAGGCGAATCATTACATCATCTGTTGATCCGTTGGTTGGCCAAAAGGTGCTGGGCAGGGGTTTGTAGTTAAACGCGACCCAACCGCTACCGTCGCGCGCAAAACCATGTTCGTCAAAGGCGGCTTCGCCCTGGTGCAAATTCTCGATTTCAGGAATCGGGCCTTGCCAGTCGCTGGATGCTTTCAGTTGTGTGATGAGTGGGCTGTAGTTATCGGTATAGATGTAATCAATCACCTGTTGATCGGTGATTTGTGCCATCGCATCAGTGCGATCTTCAAACAGGTTACGCCAATGGTTTTGGGTACCCAGATCTGAAAAGGCATACTCACTTTGCAGGCTACCGTCGTTCATCTGGTTTGGACGGCTTTTGAATGGATAGGTTTGGTGACAGGTCATGCAGGGATTGTATTGGCCTTCATGTTTTGTGTAACACTGTGGTGGGATGACCGCTTCCGGGTTGTAGGTTGTTCCGGACTCTTCAGATCTTAGATTTCCCGGCAAACCCTTCGGGTTATCTTCAGGAAAAACCAATCCGTTGATAATATTGGAGTCAGATTGAGTTGCGTTAACGCCGTCGCTATTGCCCTGGCAGCTAAGCAGAAAAACACAACTAAGGACCAATATTCCGACTACTATTTTTTTCATTACAGACTCGCTGGGGTTCTTTTATGATAAAAACGCGGCCAGACATATGCCTGGCCGCGTTCCCAAGAGACTTCTTGTTTGTTGTGTGATTACAGTGCTGGATCTTCAAATAACCAAACAACGTTGTTTTCGTGTTTGCCGGTATCTTCGCCAATCAAGACTCGGCCATCATCGAGAATCACGAGGTTGTCGGGATTGGAGATATTATTGATATTGCACTGGTTAACGGTTCGGTCGCCGTAGTATGGGCCACCGACAATCGCTGGCACCATTGCATTGACATCCACCAGTCCATTAGCATTTTTTGCTAATTTCATACGGTAAACGACTCCACATTTTCCATGGGTACCGTCCAGTTGAATGTCACCAAGATCATCGGACATGGTTTTATCAAAACTCGACATTGCCATGTACATATAGGCTTGCGCACCGTCTGCCGCACCCGTATTCCACCAGCTGTTGGCCAACCCGAAGTTGATGTTAACCCCTTCCATTTTGCGGAACTCTCCAGTCGCACCCAGCGCAACAGCGGCTTTGCGTGACTCAAGAAAAGCGGGGCGATTATCCGTGAAGGTTGTGGTGCCTACGTTGCCGTCACCATCAATATCGGTTCCGGTTTTCGCTTCTGCCCAATCATTAACCTGCTGATCAGTAATGTATTTGGCATCAGAAAAAGTGCCGTCATACTCGGCGATGGCAGTTTCAAGACTGGCTTCTGTCCCATGGGCAAGTTCAATCCACTGGATACCGAGGGTAGCTTCGGCTGGATCAGAAACCCCATTGGCCTGAGTGATTTTTGCAGCGTACAGAGTACCGGCGCTCATATCGTCAGCAACATCCGCTACAAATTTGAAAAATACCACCCCTGTGCCATCATCGCTCAGGAATACTGTGCGTCGATCCGGCATGACAACCGCATTTTCATGTGAAAACCGACCCAGTGTTTCTAGCTTGTTGACCTGTACATTGGATTCATCCGCTGTAGCAACCGTACCGTTAATACCGATTTCGACGATATAGCCGTAGTCGTAGGGGTTGCCCCAGTTGCCGCTTCGATCAAGCGGGTATCCCTTGTACTCTGCAATGGCTTCAGCGTTACTAAAATAGCTGTGGCTTGAGTCGAACCAATCCGCAGTATTATCAAAGTACAGTTCTTCTGCGGATAATGGAGTGCCCCAGGGGCTGAGGGTGCCAAAACAGTTAACCCAGGTGCCATCTACAGAGGAGAAGTCCAGCATGCCTTCAGCGGTGACTGCGCTGTAATCTGAGGAAATATTGATGCGACTCATGCTACCTGGTCGATCCTCCCAGTTGCTGTAGAGATAATAACCACCGCTGCCATCCGGCACCGCGGCGTTAAAATCTGGATCGTTTGAGTTTTTGATTAGCGTGGTGCCATCGGTTGCGAGAATGTCACCCATATTATTACCGTCAGCCAACGCATCCGCCTGTTGAGCCAACACCTTGTATTGGCCAACCGCAGTGAGCACAACCTCTTTATCACTCGCAGAGATCGGCATATCCGCCGCTGGAACATCACCGAGGTTGTTAAAGTCTTTACCCGTGATTACACCGATGGTTCCTTTGTCGAAAATTTTTCCGCTGCTGTCCATAGCAGTATTGCTATCACTTGGATGCTGAATATTCAGAAACAGAGCACCATCTGTATTTAGAAAAATCCCGGTGAACTCAGCACCAATCGGTGCAGTCGCGATTCTTTTTAAGCCAAGCGGAATATAGTTGGTAATACCGTCTTCGCCCGCGGCTCCCGCAGCTCCTGTTGCGCCAACTGTGCCGTTGTCACCATCATCTGCGCATCCGCCTAGCAATAGGGTGCAGCCTAGTAAAGCCGCACCAAGCGGTAAAGTTGTAGATTTGTGTTTGTTAGATGAAATCACTGTGTTCTCCCCGATTACGCCAAATTAAATAGTCTGGCCCGTCATCTGCAGGTAAATACAACACCGTGCAAACTGGGCTGGTAGGAAATTTAGAGGAGATATATTTCAAACAAACTAATGATTTATGACAATTTGCTGACTACCCGAAAAATATTATTTTTGACGGGACTAGATAGATTTGTCAGACACAGAGCTGCATGTGCGGAAGGTTTCAGCCTCGCTCTGTGAGTGATTTGGGGTTGAGGATTAGCGGCGACAAACGAAAAGGACGTATTTTAGGCAAGCAGATGCGACTAGAGGCAAACTGAAATTAAATTGTGGCTATGTCAGTGGCAGCAATACACCAAACGCGACGGTAAGTACCAGAACCCCTAAAATATTGATAAATATCCCGGTCTTTACCATCTGCATAATAGTAACCCGCCGGCTGCTATAAATAATCGCGTTAGGGGGAGTCGCTGCCGGCAGCATAAACGCATAGGAGCATGCCAGTGCGGTGGCGGCCATTAATAGAAATGGATCCATTTCCAGCGTAATAGCCAGTGCACCCATAAGCGGTAGCAGTAGTGAAGCGGTTGCCGTGTTGGAGGTCACTTCGGTTAGGAAAATCACGCTTGTGACGATCAAACCCAGAATGACGATCAGATCTAACCCTTCGAGTAATGAGAACTGAGCAGCAATCCAGTCGGTTAAACCGGTATGACTAAATCCCTTGGCGATGGCAAAACCACCTCCGAATAGCACGATCACGTCCCAGGGGATTTTGACTGCGGTATCCCAGTTCAACAGTCTTTCACCTTTTTGGGATTTCGAGGGTAAAAGAAATAGTAGCAGCGCAGCGGCAATTGCAATGGTTGAATCCTGTACCAGCTTTATGGCCTGCCAGTCGATGAAACCTCGTAATATCCAGCACAGTGCTGCACCAACAAATACGGCAAATACCCAACGTTCTTCCGATGATACAGGCCCGAGTTGTTCAAGCTCTGTTTTGATCGATTCCCGACCGCCGGGAACAGACTCTGTTTGCGATGGATAGGCCCAGCGAGTCAGGTACAGCCAAATACAGATCAGCATAAAAATAGAGATTGGAAGAGCAATAGACATCCAGCCCGAAAAGGTAATTCGCTGGTGATATAACTCTTCATATACACCGGCCAATATCGCGTTGGGAGGCGTGCCTATCAATGTTGCAGTACCACCCACAGAAGCGGCATAGGCGATACCCAACATCAATGAAGTAGAGAAATTATCATTTAGATCAGTTGGTTGAGAGCTGTTTGAATCAAACTGTTTAACCAGTGCGAGAGCGATAGTGAGCATCATCATGGTGGTAGCGGTATTGCTGACCCACATTGAAAGAAAAGCTGTGGCGATCATAAACCCCAAAATTACCGCCTGGGGTGAACTGCCTGCTCGCAGGATGACATGCAGGGCAATACGCTTGTGCAGATTCCATCTTTCCATTGTGACCGCAATCAAAAAGCCACCCATAAATAGGTAGATCAGATGATTGGCGTAAGAGCCGGTGACCTGGGATGATTTCATAATCCCGAGCAGTGGATAGAGCACAATCGGTAGTAGTGCGGTGGCTGCTACGGGGATGGCTTCTGAGATCCAAAGGGATGCCATTAATGCCACCACTGCTAATACACGCATCGCTTCGACAGATGCGCCCGCGGGCGTAGGAGCCAGTAGAATCAAACAGAACAGACTTACCCCAACAGCGATGCCGATATTTCTATTAGGTTTGTTCAGCTTCGGCGAAGAAGAGGTGGGCGGTTTAGGAGCTCTGGAAGGTACGGAAGGTATAATGTTATCCGCCATATAGAGTCGCGGCACCGGGGCCAAGGGGCCATCCAGCAAATATCCACATCGCCAGCATTAGACTCCAGATCAGCAAAAAGGTCAGGGAGTAGGGCAGCATCAATACAATCATGGTGCCCATGCCAGCGTTGTTGTCGTAGCGTTTCACAAATGCATAGACCAGCGCGAAATAGGGCATCAGTGGCGTGATGATATTGGTACTGCTATCACCGACTCGGTACGCCGCCTGGGTTAATTCTGGTGAGATACCCGACAACATCAACATGGGTACAAATATGGGTGCCATGATAGCCCACTTGGCCGAGGCGCTGCCGATAAACAAATTAGATAGCGCGCAGAACAGGATAAAGCAGATCATCAAAGGTATCGCGCTGAAGCCAGCACTTTTTAAAAGGTCAGCACCTTCCACCGCTAACACCAGACCAAGATTAGTCCAGCTAAAAAATGCTACAAACTGCGCGGCAAAAAACATAAGCACGATGTAAGTCGCCATTATCCGCATGGTATCTTCCATCGCTTCAACCACGTCATTGCCGTTTTTGAAGGTGCCGCTGACATATCCATAAACCGTGCCGCACAGTGCTGCGGTCAGAAAAATGATGGCAATCAGACCCGACATAAACGGTGATTTAATGATTGAGCCGGTATCTGGGTTGCGGAGAAAGCCATCATCCGGCACCAGGCCCCAAATCAATAACGCGGTGATAGCGAGTACCAGTAAACCGGTATATTTGAGCGCTTTTTTTTCCGCCGCCGGAAGATGTAGTGATATCGCTTCGGTTTGGTTATCCGTGCTGGTGTTATTGGTGCTAGAGCCGCCCAATGAAGGCATCACAAATTTTTCGGTGACCCAGGTGCCCGCGACTGACAGCAACAGGGTTGAGGCGATAATAAAGTAGTAATTTCCGGTAGCGGCCACTTCGTAACTTGAATCGAGCAGGTGCGCTGCTTCGGTGGAGATGCCACCTAAAATAGCATCGACTGGGCCTATCAATAAATTAGCGCTGAACCCTGCGGAGACACCCGCGAAACTGGCTGCTATGCCTGCAATGGGATTGCGACCTGCGGCCAGAAAAACCATACCGCTGACGGGAATGAGAACTACATAGCCTGAATCAACCGCGATGCTCGACATCACGCCGGCAAACACAACAATAAATGTCAGTAAAGTATCCGGAGCTTTCAGCACCAATAGTTTAAGTAAGCTTTGAATCAGCCCCGATTTTTCCGCAATGCCGATGCCTAACATAGTAACCAGCACCGGGCCTACGGGGGCGAAACCGGTGAAATTCTTAACCATATTGCTAGTGATACGGTTAAAGCCATCAATACTCAGCAAGTTAACGACAGGGATTGAGTTGCCGTTTAAAGGATGAATAACCACTGTGCCGAGACTGTAGAAAAGCGCAGAAAGAGCGATAACCAGCAGGCTTAAAAACACAAAAAGCAGCGTCGGATGGGGCAGGGCATTGCCGGCCTTTTCAATACGGTTTAGCGCGGAACGAGTGCGGGATAATTTATTCACGGTAGTCTGCAATCAAGGTTATGGCGGGTTCAGATGAACCAGGAATCAAACCGGAGAATATTAACGAGTGCGGATGCCGGTTAAAGTAAGAGGGACTAAAAAGTAAAAAACTATTGCCGCAGAACAGGTCTGCGGCAATAGTTAAAGGCTCAGATTACGCAGACCATGGTCGAACGGTTGAGAACCCTTGAATCAGCATTTCGCCCTTGTCATTGATCGCAGTCAAATCAAGGTCAGCGTGCGTAACGCCATCTTCTTCGTAGACTTTCTTAACAACGCCTTTGAACTCAACGTCGTCACCAGGCCACAAACGAGTTTTGAAACGAATTCCAAAACTTTTAACGTTCTGGGCTCCGAACCACTCCGCCGGTACACGTGACAAAATGCCAGCAGTCAACATGCCCATACCAAAAACGGTAGGCAGGCCAGCTTTTTCAGCAAAAGTTTGATCGTGGTGGATTGGGTTGAAGTCACCACCGCCGCCCGCATAACGTGCGAAATCGGTACGGGTGAAATCTTTTTTTGTGAATGCGAACTCGTCGCCTTCTTTAATAGATGTGAAAAGATCAGTACTCATTCTTTTACCACTCCGCCGGTTTGGATCAATGTGTTTTTGACTCGCAGTACCAGCTCGCCATCCTGATTTTTGTAGTTCGTGAACGAATCAAAAATCTGCATGCTTCCGCCACGCTTCCCTTCCTTGACGGTTTTGACAGTTTCACCTTGCTCTGCGATCAATGTCTCGCCAGCAAAAACAGGTCGCTCGTAGAAAAACTCCTGGCCACCATGCAGTATGAATCGCATATCCAAACCCAGATCTTTGATCAGGTTAGGTGCGTCACTTGGCTGGAAAAAAGCAGTCGCAGCGGTGTAGGTTAGTGGGGCGACGATACCAGGAAGACCAGCTGCCTTAGCAGCTTCTGCATCGTGGTATAGCGGGTCATCGCACCCGATTGAGTTAGCAAATTCGTGGATTTTTCCACGCTCGATAGGCATTCCTGGTGGATTAATATCAGCCATAATGCTTCCATTCTCCTTGATTGTAGATTGATTGAAAAATCCAGGTACTAGCAGGTCAGGTTCATCCTGTGTGTAAAATACGCAGGTTGTGATGACTGAGGCTCGTACTGTTATTTTTGTATTGTTAGAGCTGTAATCTTCAGCCTGCTTTCTATTGAAAACAGACTCGGAAATCTAACATTAGCCGATGCAAGGGTCAAGAAGACAGGGCTTCAGTGCGGTATAGAGCAGGTAACCTTTCGTGATAGCTTTAGTGCTTTAACAGGAGGATAATGCGCCGCCTCATATCGATTTCATTTTATTGTTACGAATCGGTGCTTACTTATTCGCTACAGCCTGGAGTAGCTTAAGATCAATTGAAACAGTATGACGTGATTATATTAGGTGCAGGTGCTGCCGGCTTGATGTGTGCAGCAACTGCAGCGCAGCGTGGCCGCAGGGTACTCGTGTTAGAACGCGCCAATAAGATAGGCAAAAAAATACTGATGTCCGGTGGTGGTCGCTGCAACTATACGAATTACAGCGTTGAACCGGAAAATTATATCTCTTCAAACCCCCACTTCTGCAAGTCGGCTTTGAGTCGCTATACCCAATGGGACTTTATTGGTCTGGTTGAAAAGCATGCGATCAATACCGAAGAACGTAAGCACGGACAACTGTTCTGTGTAGATTCAGCCAAGGATATTTTGGCCATGTTAGTTGCTGAATGCGAGGAGGTTGGCGTTGAAATACAAAGCCATTGTGAGATCAGGGCTGTTCAAGAGTTAAAAAATAGTGAGCCAGATAACCTCAATCACTATTTAGTTGCGGTGGATGGTTTTGACGGTGTCGCAAAGTTACAGAATATCCGGTGTTCATCGTTAGTGGTGGCAACCGGCGCATTATCGATACCCTCATTGGGAGGCAGCGGTTTTGGCTACGAAATCGCAACACAGTTCGGCTTATCGCTTACCGAGCGCCGCGCTGGGTTGGTGCCTCTTATGTTCAGTTCGTCGGTTAAGGCAATCTGCGAGCGTTTGTCTGGCCTGGCTCTTGAGGTAGAAGTCAGCTGCAACGGGCAGAGCTTTACCGAAAACATGCTATTTACTCACCGTGGAATCAGTGGCCCGGTTATTTTGCAGATCTCAAATTACTGGTATCCCGGCGATACGATTGAGATTGATCTGCTGCCAACACTGAATGCGGTTGAGTGGTTGCTTGAAGCAAAACAGCAACAGGGAAAAACCAGGCTAAATTCCCTATTAAACAATCAGATATCGAAGAAGTTTGTAGCAGAACTGCAGAAGCTATGGTGGCCCGATGTCGCCACTGATCCACTCGCACAATTTAGCGATCAACACCTAATTAGCATTGGTGAAAAGCTCAACCGTTGGTGTTTGAAACCCTCTGGTAGCGAAGGTTATCGTACCGCCGAAGTAACCCTTGGCGGCGTGGATACCGATGGAATCAGCTCTAAAACGATGGAAGCCAAAAGCCAGAAGGGTCTCTACTTTATTGGCGAAGTGCTGGATGTCAGCGGTCATCTAGGTGGGTTCAATTTTCAATGGGCGTGGTCGTCGGGTTATACCGCTGGGTCATTCGCTTAGATTCACTCACTCTTAACTGTTTACGTACAGCCAACAAATGTTACGACTAACTGAAATTAAATTACCACTTGATCATAACGATTCGGATCTACGTATCGCTGTGGCGACAAAATTAAGAATCTCAGAAACCGATATTGTGGAACTGGAGGTTTTTAAGCGCAGCTACGATGCCCGTAAAAAGACCAATATTTTACTGATTTATCAGGTTAACGTTGAGTTATCGACGCCCGACGAGCAGGCCATTTTGGAGCGTTTTGCTAACCAATCCTTTGTGCGCATAGCACCAGATACTCATTATCAGTTTGTCGCCAGTACTCCTGCTGTTTTCCCAATCGAGGAGCAGCAAAGACCCATCATTATCGGTTTTGGTCCCTGCGGTATGTTAGCTGCGTTGATTCTCGCCCAGATGGGTTTGAAGCCAATCGTGCTGGAGCGTGGCCAGAATGTAAAGCAGCGAACCCAGGATACCTGGGATCTATGGCGCAAAGGTAATCTGCATACCGAATCCAACGTCCAGTTTGGCGAGGGTGGGGCGGGTACATTTTCTGACGGAAAGCTATACAGCCAGGTAAAAGATAAACGCCACCTTGGCCGAAAAGTACTGACCGAGTTTGTAAAGGCTGGTGCGCCGGAACAGATCTTAACGGTTGCCAAGCCCCATATTGGCACCTTTAAGCTGGTGAAGATGGTTGAACATATGCGAGCCGAAATCATTGAGCTTGGTGGTGAGATTCGATTTGGCGCGAAAGTTGAAACCCTGCACCGTGAACCATCGATTGAGAATATGGATAAACATGACGCACAAATCACCGGAGTCACGCTAAGTAGCGGCGAAACCCTACATAGCCGCCATCTAATATTGGCAATAGGCCACAGCGCCCGCGACAGCTTTGAAATGCTACTGGAGCAAGGTGTGTATATTGAGCCGAAACCTTTTTCAATCGGTTTTCGAATTGAACACCCACAATCGGTGATTGATGCGGCTCGTTTTGGCGAACATGCAGGTAATCCGATATTGGGCGCGGCGGATTATAAGTTAGTACATCATTGTGACAGCGGTCGTAGCGTGTATAGCTTTTGCATGTGCCCAGGTGGCACCGTAGTGGCCGCTACATCCGAGCCTGGCCGGGTAGTTACGAACGGTATGTCGCAATATTCCCGCAATGAACGTAACGCTAATGCGGCTATTGTGGTCGGTATTACCCCCGAACAGGACTATCCCGAGCATGTATTGGCAGGCATTGATTTGCAACGGGAGCTAGAAAGCCTGGCCTACAAACTTGGTGGCAGCGACTACAGCGCCCCGGCACAACTGGTGGGGGATTTTCTAAAGAATAAGCCATCAACCGGGCCACGCACTGTTACACCCTCATATCAGCCCGGTGTTACTTACGGAGACCTTTCAAAAGCACTACCGGAATTTGCAATTACCGCTATCCGCGAAGCGATTCCGGAATTTAACAAACAGATAAAAGGGTTTTCAATGTCCGACGCGGTGTTGACCGGTGTTGAAACCCGAACTTCGTCGCCCATTTGTATCAAACGCAGCAAGGACTTTCAGAGCATTAATACTACAGGTTTATATCCAGCGGGTGAGGGGGCTGGTTACGCGGGAGGCATTTTATCCGCCGCCATTGACGGCATAAAAGTGGCCGAGGCAGTAGCGCTGGATTTGATTCAGTAGATTTGAGCGAGTTGTGGAACAGAACAACAGAAGCTAGCTCTGGTTCCGTTTTGTAAGCGCATTAGCCCATAGATCCGGTTTGTTTTTTGATTCTATTGTTTCAGTGGCCGGCCATTTGGTTCGGACATAAAGCGCTTCAACCTTTTTCCGAGCCCAGGGTGTTTTGCGCAGGAATTTCAGACTGGACTGAATACTTGGGTCATGGCTAAAGCAGTTGATATTGATTCGGTCCGCCAACCCTTGCCAGCCGTATTTTTCCTGCAAACGCGTCACCATTACCTTTAGGGTGATGCCGTGCAGCGGATCATGATTGTTCGAGTAATTCATTTGTTCTGCGCGGGTGATGACGTGGGTTTTCCCCAGACGTCAGGGCTTCTTTTGGAGGTTGTTGGATCTGCTTCTTTACTCGTGTTTTCCTTAGCCTTTTCCTTAGTTTTCTCTTCCGTTTGCTGTTCTGGCTTCTCTTCTGCCTTCTTAACACGCAGTTTTATATCGTCGATCTGTTTTCCATTTAGCGCTTTTATAGCGCGCTTTGCCTCACCGACCTTAGGCATTTCAACAAAACCGAAACCCTTTGAGCGACCGGTGGATGCATCCAATACTAATGAGCAGGATTGTACTGTGCCTTCGGCTTCAAACAGTTCCAAGAGCTCTTTTTCAGTAACATTACGGGAAAGATTGCGGACAAGTAATTTCATATCAATACCAACATTTGGGAGGACGCCACTATACAGCGTTTTTGTGTGTGCAGGCGTTTATTGGGGTTTTAAGAGCGATCGGTAACGCTATCCAGTCGCGGTTGTTTAATTGATGGCTATCCACAGGCATTGCAATCTGGTAAAACATAAAGAGCTCTACTGAACCCAACTAAGATCAGTATTCTTTTCTGGGTAGATGAATTATGGGGTTCAGATCGTTTATCCCCAAGGGAATAACACCGCGGTTCAATAATAATAAATAAGCCGGAGTCTGTTATGAAAGCTGCAATTATGAGGGAGGTGAATGCCCCCCTACAGATCGAAGAAGTTCAAATATCAAAACCACAAGCAAGAGAAGTGTTAATACGCACCGCTGCTGTGGGTGTTTGTCATAGTGACCTGCATATTCTGCATGGTACTTACCCACGGGAACTGCCAACAATTCTGGGACACGAGTCCGCTGGTATTGTTGAGCAGGTTGGTGACGCGGTGATCGGGCTTAAACCCGGTGACCATGTGATTACCTGTCTATCCGCATTTTGCGGACATTGTGAACACTGCCTGACCGGCCATATGTCGCGTTGCCAAAGCCCCGAGGTCGACCGATCTGAACAGGATGAGCCGCGCCTTTCGCAGAACGGTCAACGGATCCATCAGTTTGCCAATCTTTCCTCTTTTGCTGAACAAATGTTGGTCCATGAACATGCGGTGGTCAAAATCCGCGAGGATATGCCATTGGATCGGGCTGCATTAATTGGATGTGGTGTAACCACTGGTGCAGGTGCGGCCATTACGACGGCCAAGGTTCGACCCGGCACCACCGTCGCGGTAATCGGTTGCGGCGGGGTGGGGCTATCGGCCATTAACGGGGCTGCTATCGCCGGTGCCGGCCGCATTATTGCGGTTGATATGCATCCGAATAAGCTGGAGTTAGCAAAACAGTTTGGTGCTACGGATATCGTCAACGCCAGCGAGGGCGATCCGGTTGAGCAAGTTGTGGATATGACCAACGGTGGTGTGCATTACTCCTTTGAAGCGATCGGCATGAAGGTTACCGCCGAGCAGTCCTTCAGAATGTTATGCAGCGGTGGTGTTGCTACTGTGATTGGCATGATTCCGGTGGGCACCAACATCGAACTCCACGGTGCTGACTTACTATCGGAAAGAAGGTTGCAGGGCTCGATGATGGGTTCGAATCGTTTCCCCATCGATATGCCCCGCTATATCGAGTTTTACCTTGCGGGTAAATTGCATCTCGATCAGCTGATCTCTGCACATATCAAGCTTGAAGATATTAACAGCGCAATGGCTGATCTCGAGGTGGGTAAGCTAGCTCGTCAGGTGATCATGTTTGACCTATAGTCAAAGGCGAAACTAATTTAAAACAGCAATCGGACGGGTGTGTCGCTGAATAGAAATATTTCGCGGCGCATTTGAATATTGCTCCTATGGAAAATAGGGCTTTTTGTATGTCAGCAGCCAAAAAAAAACTCGTTTTAGATGGGGTTGAGAAGCTCGGTGATGGTATGGCATCTGAGGTCTTTTCCGGACGAGATCAAAATACCAATACAAAATATATCATCAAAAAAATACACCCCGACTTTATGCTTGAAGGTGTTGAAGAGCATATCAAGCAGCAAATAGATCATCTAAAGCGTCTGGAGATCCCCGATGTTCTGATACCAGAATTTCAGTGCGATGCAGAACAAAAGTTCCAGTTGGTTCAGATCTTTCCTGAAGGTGAGCTGCTGAGCACATGGTTAGCGGAGCGTAAGCGGGTCGACATTCGAACTGTACTTGAAATAGGCATTGCGCTTACCGAGAGCCTTGCACTACGCCACCGTGCAGCCCACATCCATAAAGCGATCAAACCTAACAATATCGTCATTCAGGAAGAACCTGTCCGAATTCAACTGGTTGACGAAGTTCAAGTGGTTGATGCAACCCAACTGAGCCAATTTGTAAACAACTCACATTACCGGCGTCAAAGTTTGCCCTATGCCGCGCCAGAAATCAGTAGACAAATTCGCAGCCATCTGGACTATTGCAGCGATCTATATTCAGTGGGTACTGTGCTTTACGAATGTATCACAGGAACCCCACCTTTTTTATCTGATGACTCCTTATCTATTGTTCACTCGCATCTTGCTGAGGAACCTCTACCGGCAATTGAGTTAAACGAAGATTGCCCGAGAATACTAAGCGAGATCATAGGGATACTGTTACATAAGCCACTGGAAAAACGCTACCAAAGTGCTACTGGCTTACTGGCTGATTTACAGACCTGCCTATCCAGGTTAAAGGCCGATGAGTCTGGCGATCAACGGCCGACGATCCCAGCCTTTAAACTGCAACAAAGAGAAGCCAGTCACCACATTAAAATCCCTTCAATAATGGTTGGAAGAGATCAACAGCAGCAACAGTTGTTAGATGAGTATCAGCGTACCTGTACGGGTAAATTAGGATTGGTTAGTCTGTCAGGATTATCGGGTGTAGGTAAAACACGTCTGATACAAGAGCTTGAGCTGCCTATAATCGCAAGACAAGGTTACTTTGCATTTGGTAAATGTAACCAGTTCGCTTCTCATCTGCCATACGCTCCCTTATTGGATGCATTGTCTCGCTTGATTCGTCAAATTTTGACTGAGGATACAGCACGCATCGCCGACTGGCGTAAACGTATGCAGGAAGCTTTGGGAGCTGATGGCCAAATAGTAACTAGCATGGTACCCGAACTAGAGGCGATCGTCGGGGTGCAGCCGGAACTGAAGCCGTTACCCGCAAATGAAGCACGTACTCGGTTTAATAATCTCTACTGCCGATATATGACCTGCCTGGCGAGTGAACGCCATCCACTTGTTTTATTTCTTGATGACCTGCAATGGTGTGACCAAGGTACTTTTGATCTGCTTTCACTACTTTTCAATAACCCTGAAGATCATCCCTATTTGATGGTAATTGGTGCTTATCGCAGCAATGAAGTCAATGAAGAACATTTCGTTATTCGTATGGAGTCGAAATTAGAACAATTTCAGCAGCCGATGCTGAAGCTTGAGCTTAAACCCCTGAGCAAAACAGCAACCAATCAAATGGTGGCTCATATATTAAACACCACACCCTCTCATACGAAGGAGTTAACCAATGCGATATATAATGTCGCGGGCGGTAATCCTTTGTATGTAAGCGAAAGCTTACGTTGGTTACATAAAAGTGAGCGGTTACATCTATCAGAAGGTGGGCACTGGGTATGGGATAAAAGCAAGGTAACCGAAGTAGATATCCCTATTGATGCCACAACGCTATTTTTCGAAAAACTAAAATTACTGCCTACGAATGTCCAGGACCTGCTCGCTACAGCCGCGTTGCTGGGTGCGCAGTTTGACGCCGCTGACCTAGCCGCTGTTGCTCAAATTTCATTGCCAAAATTATACGACAGCTTACGTGATGTATTTGCGCAACGTATTCTACAGGTAGATAAAGAGCGGCTATATTTTTTCCACGATCAAATTCAGGCAGCTGCCTCAAATTTACTTAGTGATGAGCAAAGGAGACAGCGCCACCATACCATCGCTAAAACCTATATTGATAGGCATACCAAAACAACTGATAGCAGTGCGGGTATGCCAATACCTAACACAGAATTATTCTCTATTGTTGAGCACTTAGCTGCCGCCAGGCTTGCAGGGACTACGGATGAAGAGCGGCTCGAAGAAGCCAAATTCAATTATCAAGCTGGGCTGGCCGCAATGGACGGCCTGGCGTTGGATGCAAGCAATCATTATTTTGTTAAAAGTATAGAGCTTTGCACTGAAGCGATTTGGGTTAGCGACTATGAATTTATGTTGTCATTACACAAAAACCTTGCCCATGCTGCACTGATTAATGGAGATCAGAATCGTGCAAACGAAATCGTTGAAGGATCTCTTAAATTTGTAGATTCTGATTTGGATATTGCAGAGTTTTTATATGAGCAGTCAGTTGCATACGCCGCTTTAGGTGAGCTCCATAAAGCCATTGAAATTGCTGCACGGGCAATAGCCATAGTTGATCAAAAGCTTCCTGTTCAAGAGGCCGATATTCAGCAGGAGATCATTGAAAGGCAGCAAAAATTATATGATAACCGCCGGGAGTTATGGCAAGAACTGATCGATATAGGACCATCGACGGGACGATTAGACAATCTTACTCAAAAACTATACGGCGAAATACTGGGATACTTTTACTTTAGCGGCCAGATCCAAAACACCCGGATAGCGGCACTACGATCAATCGATTATTCTCTTCAACATGGTGTGGATGATTTCACCTGTTATGCAGCCGGTTGCATGGCCTTTTTTCTACGAATGGATGGCCATTATCTACTAGCCTACAGTTATGAATCGGTTACATTCGAGTTGGCTAAGCAACATCCGAACACCTTCGGTGCCGTCAAAGGGAAGGGTGCCATCCTGTGGGCATCCGCGGCTTCAAGGCATTCTATTTCAGAGCTGAATAGCCTTTGCCGAGATACTGCCCAGGAAGGGATTCGATGCGGTGAACTACGCTACGCTGGCTTGGCTAAATGCGTCGAACATTGGTATGGTTTTTTTCAAGGGGATGATTTTTCTCTGCTAGACCGTCAACTTATAGAAACCAATCAATTCAATCAACAATGCAATCTGGCAATGAATCAGGCAGTAGGGGAAGCAACGCTCCTGAGCTTAAGACCGTTACTTGTAGAGCAGCGCCCTCCAGAACAAAGCCAGGATATTTCCGAACAAATTGAACAATGGCATATAGAGGAGCAGGGCATTGCTTTAGCCTGCTATTACACCTTTTCTGGCGTTGTAGCTTATTACAATCATAAGATTATCGAAGCAGAACAATTTTTAGATCAAGCTGAACCTTTACTCTCTGCGGTCTCGACTAGCATCGTCGAAGTGGTCTGGTTTATCTTTCGATACCTTGTCGGACTTAACCAGGGTTTTAAAAACAGTGCTGAGTCCTATTTGGGCAAATTGTTAGAGTGGTCTAGCCACGGCCCTTTATTAAAACCCTATCTGGCTCTTATCGATGCAGAAATAGCCGCAAGAAAAGGCGATTTCCGCCATACACGAAGTTGCTATTTAGACGCTATAGACAGTGCCAATGAGGAAGGCTATGTCCTACTAGAGGCGTTTTTAAACGAACGCTTGTATCAGCACGCACAGCAGATCAATCATCATTCCAGTGAACTTTATAGGAATCAGGCAAATGATCTCTACCATAGTTGTGGTGCTGTCAATCGCGTAGAAAACCCCAGTGCAGTGATACTACCATTCGGAAGGCGTAAATCAGATGGTTTGGTTAAAACACCACTTCCGGCACCGTCTGGTCAGAATATTGATGATGAACTCGATATCCAGTTTTTATTTGATGCGGTTAAAGCCATTTCATCTGAACTTGACCTTGATAAGCTCACGAGTGCTATATTGACTTCGGTAATGACCCGGTTAGGGGCAAAAACGGGCTACTTGCTAATCGCCGAAGGCAGCTTACTACAACCCCGTTTTAAAACGATAAAAACCGATACTATTTCGGTAATCTCTTCCCAAGAGGCTACGTTCAATACTGACAAATTATGCTCAGCTATTGTGAATTACGTGTTCAACTCCAAAGAAAAGGTCATTCTTGAAAATGCGATGGATGTTGGTGAATTTGTTGCTGATAAAACCGTTCAAGAAAATAAACTCCGTTCGATTCTTTGTATTCCCATTATCATGCAAACAGAAGTATTGGGGGTTCTTTATTTTGAAAACAGTTTGATTGAATCTGTATTTACAGAAACCCAGGTTTCCCATGCCGACTTACTGACCTCTCAAGCCGCTATCGCTCTGCAGAACGCTAAATTGTTACAGGATACAAAGTCCGCTCAAGATGTGATTACGCAAATGAATAGGGATCTGGAAACCACCGTAGAGGAGCGTACGCAGGAGCTACAACGAAAGCAGTTAGAGCTAACCCATGCGGGCAGATTGGCATCTCTCGGTGAATTGGCTACAGGTATCGCCCATGAACTTGGCCAGCCTCTTCAAATCATTCAAGTGGCATCACGGATTATCGAGGATGAGCTGGTTAGTGATGAATTTGATAAAAATGAAGTCATCCCATTCACCAAAGATATTATCGAGCAAATTGAACGCGCCACCGCAATTGTAACCAATATGAGAAACTACGCGCGCAATGATGATGCTATGGCTGCAGAAAACACGGATGTTTCTGTACCATTTAATCAATGCTTAGTATTTTTTACTGAGCAGTTCCATCAGCATCAAATCAGTTTGCTACTGGATATTGAAGACAACCTGCCAAATGTATTGGTAAACCAACAGACATTCCAGCAGATTGTGGTGAATCTATTTTCAAACGCCCGCTACGCAGTTGACAAAAAAGCACCTTGTGATGGCTATCATAAACAGATAATCAGCAGGCTTTACCGGACATACGACAAAAAGTCGGTAGTGTTAGAGGTTGAGGATAATGGTATCGGCATGACTGAAGAGGTTCGTGAAAAATGTATGGATCCGTTTTTCACGACTAAAGAAGTGGGTGAAGGCACTGGATTAGGATTGTCCATTGTTCACGGCCTGATACAGGAGTTTGGTTTTTCACTCGATGTTACCAGTCAGCCCAACAAGGGCAGTTTATTCAAAATCGTAATGCCAGCTTCTACTTTGAGTTAAACACTCATTAAATGCGGAAAAAAATATAAAAATGAATGCAGTTTTAAGAGTGTCTTGCTGATGATAGAACAACAAAAGCTAAATGTACTGCTCGTAGATGATGAAATAAGAATTACAGAGCTTCTCGCATACGCGCTCAGGAAAAGACCCTACGAAATCACCACAGCTCATTCGGGGCATGACGCCCTGGAAGTTATTTCCACACAACAGATCAATATTTTGGTAACGGATATTCGCATGCCAAACATGGATGGTCTTGAATTAAGTCGCCGGGTCCGTGAAAAACATCCGCAAATTCAAATCATCATTATTTCAGCCCACGGTGATGTAGATAGCGCAGTAGAAGCATTAAAATTGGGCGCAGTGGATTTCCTGCAAAAACCGGTCGATCCAAAGATGTTGCAATTATCACTCAATTCATCTTCTGAAAAATGGCACCTAAGACATGAACTTGATAAAGCCTATCGGGAATTAGCTCAAGAAAAAGAACTACTATCCGTTACGCTCAATAGTATTGGTGATGGAGTCATTGCCACTGATCTCGATGGCAATGTCATCATGCTTAACAAAATATCTGTAGAACTTACTGGCTGGTCTCAAAAGGATGCAGCGGGTAAACCGCTCACCGAGGTATTTCATATCATAAATGAAAAAACCCGTGCTATTTGTGAAAACCCGGTAGAAAAAGTACTGGAAACCGGGCGCATTATTGGCCTGGCTAACCATACAGCGCTGATTTCAAAAGATGGTACCGAACGGAGTATCGCCGACAGCGCCGCGCCAATACGGAATCGAAATAGCGAAATCATCGGAACAGTATTAGTTTTTCGTGATGTAACACTTGAGAACAGGGTAAACGCCGAACTTGCGAAAACTAAAAAGCTGGAGTCGGTAGGTATTTTGGCAGGCGGTATAGCGCATGATTTCAATAACATTCTGACCGGGATCATGGGTAATATAAACCTTGCAAAAGGTGCGATAAACGATGATCAGGAAACCTATAACCTGCTCGAAGCTGCGGAGCGTGCGTCGAAACGAGCCACTAAACTTACCCATCAATTATTGACCTTCTCCAAAGGTGGCGAGCCTATTGTTGAAGCATCCTCGATTTATAATCTTGTGCGTGAGTCTGCGGATTTTACCCTGACAGGCTCGGGGATCGCCTGCCGTATTGATCAGGTTGTCTCCTTGTGGTCAGCGGTTGTTGATAAAGGTCAGATTGATCAAGTTGTGCAAAACATTGTTCTTAACGCCCGACAGGCGATGCCCGAAGGCGGGACTATCCAGATTCTATGTGAGAACTTTGAAAAGCAGAAAGGTCAGCAAGAACTACTACCACCCATTGCCCCTGGAGATTATGTACGTGTGCGGATAACCGACGAGGGTGTCGGTATTCATTCGACCGTGCTTGAAAAAATATTCGACCCTTACTTTTCAACCAAACAGGAAGGTAGTGGTTTGGGTATGGCAGTAACCCAGGCAATAATCAATAAACACCGCGGATATATCGAATGCGAATCCACCCCGGGAAAGGGCACAACCTTTACGATCTACCTGCCAGCGGTTAGAAAAACCATTTCAGATCGAAGTCATGTGTTTGCCGAGCACAAAGGCAATGGCAGAATCATGATTATGGATGATGAAGAGATGATCAGGACCCTCACTGCAAGCATGCTGAAAAGCTGCGGTTACGAGGTCGTTCATGCAAAAAATGGGGAAGAAGCGCTTGATCTATACAAAGAGGCAATGACCGACGCACAACCCATCGATGTTGTGATTATGGACCTCACCATTCCTGGCGGGTTGGGCGGTCAGGAAACCATCAACAAGCTGAAAGAGATCGATCCAAACGTCACCGCTATCGTTTCGAGTGGTTACTCCAACGACCCAGTCATGGCTAACTTTAAAGAATATGGTTTTAAAGGCTGTTTAACCAAACCCTACCTAATGGGCGCATTAACGGATGCTGTATCAAAAGTGATTCTGGATTCGGAAGAATAAGCTACATACAGAACAAAACAGAACAGAACAGTAGAGTAGACCTGAGGTCTCCGTTGTATTAGGGCAGGCTCACTGAATACCCCGAAGAAGCTCGTTAACTTATGGGAAGTTCATTTCCGAGCACCCGCGTTTATTGGCATTTTCACATAAACATGCATTCGCTCTCTGAACCATGCTTAATTGGAATTCCACCGTCGATAAAACACTTAACTTCAACTGGCTGCGACTCTATAAATTTTTTCCTCTCGGACTCATATGTTTTAGCTTTAGCTGAATCGTGCAGCTTATAATCATGTGTACAATGTGCGGCTTTGGCTTCAATTATTGATTTACCACCCAACTTCGTGATGTTGGTTATTGCTAGAATGCTGGCCTCTGGGTAGCCCTTTGCTTTATCGATTGCCCCATTAAGTGCCTCTACAACGTCATAGCTCTCTGAGCTAATGTTTCCAAAGTCCGTGCAATACTCTTTTAGTACGACTATTGGAATATAATCAACCTTCAAGTTGATTCTGGCATTAGATGCACTCGAAATATAAGCGCAGCTACAAAAAGCCAGGAGCACAACAATTTTTGTTACTGGTTTCATAATTGTTCCTGCAATTAGATGGATAGAGTACTTTGGCTTATCAAGGTCTCTATGGTGAAAACAAGCCAGTTCAGCAAGCGGTAGCGAGGTTGGCTACTTACACGATAAACTTATCCCTAGACTCTAAAATAATGGAAAACACAACAGGAGCTTTACGCTCGCCTCTGCGCTGCAAAATGAAGATCTGGAAGCAAAATGAACCGGATGCAGCGGTTCATGTCACTACCAAAGATATGTCCGATACTGGAGTCTTTGTGCTGATTGATAATGAGGGTTTGGCGTTACCAATCGGTACGCTGCTTTATGGGCAGGTATTGGAAATGCCTTTCGAAGCCCCTGTTCTGTTGATGGAAGTGGTTCGAGAAAGTGACGATGGTATTGGCCTACGTTTCAAAACTGAAGATTAACAGTCCGCTCAGCTTGTGAAGTAACCCAGCACGAATTAATCATCAGCACCTATACACTAGCCTCGGGGTTCCTCGGGTAACCTAGCTGTGATGGTCTTAACCACATCCAGAAACACATTGTTTACCTCCAATATCTTAAATCCAGCTTTTCGAACATTATCAACGGTTTGTCTGTTCATGTCAGGGCCGGATATTGAGCTTAACGGCGTCATCAGATCCATCATCAAACTGATCGGAAATATTTTGCTGCCTGTATGTTCAAACATGCGAATCTCACCGCCGGGTTTTAACACCTTGGCAAGGGCTTTTAGGCCATCAATGGGATTGGGAACCGAGCAAAACGTACAGGATGTGTAGATCTGGTCGAAGCTATTTTCTTCGAAATCCATATCGTGCACGTCCATACATAGAGCCACCATATTACCATCATAGGCGGCTACCCGAGGCTCCGCCTGCTTAAGCATCTTAGGGCTAATATCGATAGCGGTGATATCTAAGCCGGTTGGAAAAAGTGGTATATCCAACCCAGTGCCAAGAGCAAGAAACAAAACCTTACCCTGCATGTTTGAATAGAGTTCTCGCTTGTATGGCTCCCAACGTTTTTCCGCGCCTTTGCTGACCATCAGGTCGTAACGTTTGGAGGTTTTGTCCCACTTGTCTCTGGTTGCAGTATCCATCGGTTATTCGCCTCCGCTAAATTGGTTCAAGTCGACCTTTCCGCCCGTGCGGCTCTGCATGATGTAGATAACGACAAATACCAAAAACCCTACCAAGGCACCATCCTTCATTGCCGACCATAATGAAATCTCATGCATTGCAGCCGCCATACTGATAATCATGCCAGCAACCATTCCCGTCAGCATGTTTGGGACCATGATCTCCATCGCCCCAAAGAGCATCAGAAACAGCGCGATGGTAACTACAAGCGCGATGACCATGCCCAAAGCCATGCCCACAACCATTGCGATAATCATATTCCAGGAGGTGCTGAACAGAGCAGCGCAGATCAAACCAACCATCCCGCCAACCACCAGGTTGGATACAAGATCGCCAAATACAAAGTAGAGTCGTTTTTCCATTGGGGAGCCCGTTTAAAAGATTGGATTAATGTACAGTGGAGCGCTAAACAGGCTAGTTGATCTGGCTGATCGGATCAACCTGCGAGACGAGCGGTTTTATGGGGTTTCCGCCAATAGTACCGTTGCCGTTCGTTTGTTGTGAAAATTGAGGTTAGGTTTATAGGTATAGAATCTAGACCTAACCCTCATGTGTTGCATGGCGAAATCAACAACACACCAACAAAATGATACGGCTTTAAGACACCAGAGGGAATTTACTATGGGAAATAAACACTATTGTCGCGGTTCGAACTTGATACTAGGGCCGATTGCGGGTTAATTGAAGCGCCTTTTCCCTGCTTATTAATCCACGCCCTGAGCACAAATGGCATCTTGGTCTGCCATCGCATTCTATACATTTTAAAAACTTATAGTCAGATTCATTAACTGCCGATTTGAAGCGTTTTGAAACATACCTATTCCCTTCGCAATATGGACAGAAATAGTTAACAAATACTCCTTCACCTTCGCAAACTGGGCATATTTCAGTCAAGCATTCTATGATTTCCTCCGCCTCTGAATATTGCTTAAGAAGGGCTTGATAGAAAGCAGTCTGCCATGAATTTACATGTAAATTTGACTTAGATTTAGCTTGGTCTGAAAGAAAATCGACTAGAGCACGCATCTCATTTTTTCGTTTAAATTCATCTAGGATGTACTCTTGACTTGCTAACTCATTTGCAGCTTCAATCGAAAATCTGTTAGCCAATTTAAAATCACTAAAATGTGACTGAACGCGTTTTTTCGATATATCATCCCAATGTTCCGGTGCTCGAACAAAATAGTGAATTGCCACAGGGGAGGTTGAGATAACTTCTGCAAAAAGCCATTGCTCACTTACAAAGTTCTGACTCTCAAAGTAGGGGTGAAGACACTGGGCTTCCTCTGTGGCGGCTACACCCACACTCTTCCCTGTATTACAATCCTTACAGGAAGGCACAAGGTTCAGCGGCACAACCGACAACTGAGGGTATTTGGTTTTCGGTAAATAGTGATCCAAAGTAGAGGCTTGACCCATTCCACAAAATGGGCACCGGCCTAATGGCGCTCGTGATAATAGCAAGTCATATACCTTCCTTGCAGGTTTCGCCTTACCTACCATATGGCTGCTATATACATCCTTGAGCTCCTTTTTAGTCACTGCACCTAATACTATGTCGTCATTCCCGAAATCATTAGGTGGAAGGGTATAGAGTTGTTTAGCCGTCGCTATCTGCTGATACTCGCCAGCTATTACACCGATATCATTGGTTAATGCACTTAGACGATTACGTAAATTTTCGTCTGCAATGCTATCGACACAAGTTTGATAAACAACGCGTGGGTCTTCATTAGGGGCTTTCATCGTTCTCATCTTTCAGCCCGCGCTTGTGAGTCCCTAACCAAAATCATCGATCGGAGTATTGCTTTACCTTCAAAGCCCAATTGATACTGGTATTCCTGCTCTATTTCTTCATAGCTCTTACCGTCAGCCACAGAACTTGCCAATAGATCATGAAAACCAGATTTGGAAACCTCTAACCCAAACACCTCTCGTGTTAAAACACCCACATTCTCAGCAAAAGTCTCACTCTCAGGCCTATCTACATTTGAAACTAGCCGAGTTCTTCTAAGAATAGACACACATGATTTAGGAACTTCCTGTAATACGACTGGCGAATGTGTAGCGATTATCGCTACACCATTGCGATTAATAAGCAAATCAGATAAGGCCCTAGTGAATGCGGAAAGTAGTGGTGGATGAAGATGACTTTCTGGCTCATCAAGGAGAACTAAAGTTTTTTCTTCTACGGTTTCAACCAGTTTTGTGATGGATAAAAGCACTATGGCATGACCTGAGCTCATCCGATCAAACAGTCCAGAGGCGGCTTCAGAAAACTGCTGTTTATTATTTGATAAATCACTAGCATATATACTAATGAGCTGACATAAGTCCATTTCGGCAAAATTAAAGTCTGACTCTAACTTTCTAACAGCATTAACCCATCTATCTTTTTTTGCTGTCAATGAAAAACAAAGTTTTAAACTACTAGTAAAATCTCGGCATAGGTCACTTTTATCCTTCAACCCCCATTGATCTGGAGCTTGCTGAATTGCACGCTTTTTTAACCCAACATAGTAATAACGCATTCCCATATTTGTGTCAGATTGATCAGAAGGTGGGGTAAAAGGATCAAATGCACTGAAAGATACAGAAACCACACCCGCAAAATAATCGTCATCGAGTTTGGCAGCACCCACCCATGGGGAGTGAGTAGCGAAATAGCCGGTCTCCTCCACCGCACCTCGATCAGGAAGAAGGGCATCTACCATATTATTTAGCAGGGTTGTTTTTCCTACGCCATTACGGCCAATCAATATATGGATATTAGAAGAAGGCTTGGTATTTGGCTCTACTTGGAATTCAACCTTAATTCCAGAGTAGCGATCATTAGAAGCCTTTTCATAAAAGAAGTCATATTCCGTAAGTGCTGCCTCACCGCGCAGGATTTTTCGAAACTGATGATCGATCGTGGAGCGATTAACATTCCTCATTAAGGAAGTATTAAAAGCTCCTTCATTTTCAGCAATAGCCAAGCGAACGGGGTTATAAGTAACATCGCCTAGCGATATTAATACATTAGCTACTATTTCTTCAGAAAAGCTATCTACAAGATTTCGATAATAATCAGCATCCTGTCCCAACGAATAAAAATCATCTGGTAATGCATTGAACTGCTGCGGGATCCGCGCTTCGGTCCAGCCCTCATTTTGCCCGGTAAAGCCTATTTTTACGTTACCGATGAACTGTTCATTTCCTTGTTCATCGAAGACGGTAAGACTAAATAGCGTCTTGTGCCTAAAATCATCCCAGTTATCAGGTGTTAGATAGGCAGTATTACGAGCTTGAGAAGGAAAATAACCACCCCTAGCCAATTTTTGAAATGTGATTGCCACTACACAATTTCCTTTTTATCAAAATTTAAATAGTGTACAGATTTACGAATTTGCATAGAGTCACAACAGTGTTATTAAGCTGAAACTATTTTCCGCGTATTACATAGATATAAGTGGAACACCAACCAATGTATCGTGATATTAAAATCGCGGACATGGACAATTTCTGTTTACAGCCTATTAGCCCTGAGGTATATCACTCAGCAGTTCAGTTGCCGCTCGTTTGGTGCGGGCCAGATTAACTCTACGGCCAAATTTGGCTAACCCAACAAGGGATTGATAGGCTGGGTTTGATTCCAGTTCAAAGGAGTCGCCATTGTCTTTAAGTGCTGTAACCAATGCGAGAAATAGGCCTCGATCTGAGTCAACCAGGTTTTCTACTTGCTGATTAAATGCAAGTAGGTGCCGATTTAACCCTGACGACATCGCAGAGTCATCAACCATATCACCGGATTCGGCAGCAATTAGCTCAAGGGTGCTAAGTGCTGATGCTAGCGCACCTATCTGATCGATATACAGAGTACGATCCGACATCGCTTGAACGCATTCGGTAATCAGTATTCTGAGGTTTCCGAGCTGGGTGCCCATCTGCACCACGGACTCAAAAATAGGGAAGGGCCGAGCGTATTTATCGTAGGCGATATCGGCTTCGCCAACTCGGTTAGTTACTGGAACTTCGCAATTTTCCAGCGTAATAGTCGCGTGGGTTGCGGGTTTCATGTGATCAAACTCTTTCATGGGCACTACGCTGAGGCCAGGGGTATCACGGGGTACCAAAAAAGTGCTGAACAATTTTTTGCCGCTATCATCAACGCCGCTGATCGACATCACCACGAAGGCATCCGCAATCATGCCATTGGTGATAAAGGTTTTCAGCCCATTGATAATGACCTTGTCGCCCTGTTGTTTTGCTTCGGTTTTGATTGTCTTGGGGTTTGCGCCACCTTCCGGCTCCGATACTGCGATGGCGATTACTGTTTTTGCATCCACAACCTGCGGCAGCCACTCTTTGCACAACTCTTTTGATGCGTGATTTAGCAGGTAGCAGCGGCTAACCATGATGTTCATTAGCCAGGTGGTGACCACGCCCCGTGGAATGAGTGATGAGGTCAGTGCCGAACAAACCGCGACCAGGCCAGCGGTGTTGGTTTGGGTGCCGCCGTATTCAGCGGGGAAACCAATTTGGTGGATTCCCATTTTCTTGAGTTGTTCGATCTGCTGATCCGGATTCAATCCCGCAGCAGCGGAAACAAAATCTTTGATCTTTGCTTCAATCTCTTCCAGTGACGGGTTGTTTTTTTTGAAGGGCGTGAAGTTGTCTGTGAAAGTTAGCATCTGGTTTGTTCTCGATTATTATAATAAGTATGTCGTTACAATAATAATGTAACTAGTTGTTTTATATTGAATTGTAATGTTGTAAATCAGCTATTCAGGCTTTGACCATTCTCGACGGTTGATCGCGTAACCTTCGATTTTACCGACAAAGGGTAGGGTCAATAGGCCGGTAATCCAGGTAGCTTGTTTCGGATCTCGACAGCTATGAATGCCTATATCCATGCCAATATGACCTTTGCGAGGCTGGTCAATATAGGTACCAAATAGTCGATCCCACAGGGATAGATTAAACCCGAAGTTGCTGTTGGTTTCATTGTCTTCGGTTGAATGGTGCACGCGATGCATATCCGGAGTGACTACCAATAATCTAAGAACGTGATCTAGCCGGAGCGGTAACCGGACATTTCCGTGGTTAAACATCGCCATGGCGTTCAGGATAATTTCAAATACAATCACCGCGAGCACCGGCGCACCTAATACCATAATGGCTGCGAATTTGATCAGCATCGAAAGAATAATTTCGAGGGGATGAAACCGTGCCCCGGTCGTGACATCGTAATCCAGGTCGGCGTGATGTACGCGATGCAGGCGCCACAGGGTGGGCACCGCGTGCACCATTACATGCTGCAGGTAGATGATCATATCTAGAGCGATGATCGACAGGAATACCACTAGAGGGAAGGGCAAGGTGAAATGATTAAAAACGCCCCAGCCATTTTTTGTGGCAAATGCTGCCATACCTACCACAGCAGCGGGGAAAATAAGACGTAAAATAATGGTGTTGAGAACGACGAGCCCTAGATTATTGGCCCAGCGTACAGATTTGGACTGGGTGAGTTGCCTGCGTGGCGCGATAACTTCCCACAGCGCCATCATTAAAAAAACGCCAAAGAAAAAACTTAGCCGAATAGCGGCTTCATATTGGCTAATAAATTCTGACAGACTCATCAGTTATTCCTGATACAAAAAATTACTCAGCATCAGCATACCAGCCTCGGTTGCAAAAGACTCAGGGTGAAATTGTACTCCTTGAATGGGGTATTGTTTGTGCCGAACGCCCATGATTTCATTGGGTAGTGTTGATGCCGCATCACTACTTTTTTGTTTCATTGCTTCAACTGTTGCTGTGACTTCAAGACAGTCGGGCAGCTTTTCTGGATTCACCATTAGAGAGTGATAACGCATTACTTCAAGTGGTTGGGGTAAGCCTTTAAAAACCTGCTGGCCGTTGTGTTGAATATCAGAGGTTTTTCCGTGCATCGGTATCGGCGATCTAACTACCTCGCCACCAAAGGCATAGGCGATTCCCTGCATGCCTAAACAGATTCCAAGTAGTGGCGTAGTTTTTCCCAGTTCGGTAATCACTTGTTTGCAGACGCCAAAGTAATCTGGATTATCGGGGCTGCCGGGGCCGGGTGAGATGATGATCCGCTCAGCATTAATATCGGCTACCTGTTCAAAGCTGAGTTCGTCGTTTCGTTTAACCAGTACTTCAAAGGGTTTTTGCCCGTTAGCCTGGTCGTTTGAGCGTGAAAGTATTTCACCTGAATATTGATACAGGTTAAAGGTGAAGGAATCGTAGTTGTCTATGATTAGTAGTTTCATGATGATGCCTTCTCAAAACTGGCGAGTACCTGTTTCATAGCTGCAAATTTACGTTGAATCTCCAGGTATTCGTTTTTCGCGTTGGAGTCGTAAACGTTACCGCCGCAGGTTTGTACGTAGGCCTTTTCGCCGTTAATGAAAACCGACCGAATCGGGATTGCGAAGGCACAGTCGCCGTTAAAACCAAAATGACCGACGGCTCCTCCGTAGGGTCCGCGTCCTTCGGGTTCGAGATCATCGATTATTTTCATCGCTTCAATTTTGGGTGCGCCGGTTAATGTACCGGCGGGGAAATTAGCAGCCAACGCGGAAAACATATCTTCATCATTGCGAATAATGCCGACAATCTCACTAGAGATATGCTGAACGTGACTGAACTTTTTAATGTCCATCAGGTTACGTACTTTGACGGTGCCAAATTGGGCTACGCGGCCAATATCATTGCGATGCAGATCAACCAGCATGTTGTGCTCGGCTATCTCTTTTGGATCGTTCAGCAGTGTGCGGGCGAGGATCTGGTCTTCCCGCTGATCTTCGCCACGTTTTGCTGTGCCCGCGAGGGGGTAGGTTTCCATCTCGCCCTGTTGCAAACGAAACAGTAACTCGGGGCTGGCCCCGATGATGCGCTGCGGTCCAAATTTGACGTAGTTCATGTGGGGGGAGGGGTTTACTTCTCGCAGCTTCTGGTAAATCTGCAGGGTATCGCCCTGAACTTTATAGTGGGATTTAAACCCCAGTTGCACCTGAAAGATCAAACCAGCGCAGATGTCATCCCGAGCTCGGTCAACCGCTTTCGCGTGCTCCGTCTCATCCATTCCATCACTACAAAATTCGACGCATAGCTCGGTGAGTTCAGGGCAGGGCTGCTGAAGGATCGCTAACACCTGTTGGTAACGGTCTTGTTCGTAGTAGAAGTAGGTGATCTGCCCTGTCATTTTGTCGAACAGCAAACCATCACGGTAGATGCCGAATTTAAACCCTTCAAATTGATCGTTGGTTTTAATGTCGAGTGTGGGTTCAAAGAAACGCACACTGTCATAACCTATATAGCCTGCTAATCCGCCGCAGTAGCTTCGCGCAATTACATCCTGAGGGATCAGTTCCCGCAAGGCGTCGTAGGCGTTATCGGTGGGGTAGCGGGTAACCTGACCTGACTTTGTATCGGTCGTGATTAGCTCGTTCGCATCGACGGCATGAACCAGGGTTCCCGGATCAAATCCAATCACGTGGGTACGGGCACGGTCGCCATCTTCACCGAGTGATTCCAGCAAAAAACAGTTTTCAAATTGTGGTTCGATACGACGAAACAGCTCGAAAAAATCGATCTCTTCATTGATGGTTCGATAATGCGGTTTGCGGGGCAAGGAAATTCTGGGTATTGAGGATGTCATGGTTTTTCGTCGTGTCTATTTGGGTCATATCGATGTAGTAGGTCTTCAAGCCCATCAGCTTTTAGCACTCTGGCTCCGCGAGTTACGGTTGCGATACCGACACCGAGTTGCTGCGCGATCTCTCTTTGTGACACGCCACACCTTAATAGCCGGATGATTGCCATTCGATTGGCAATTTCGTCGAGCTCCTTTGGAGTCAGCAATGCGTCTAAAAACTCGATGGTCTGCTGTTCAGATTCGAGTTTATTGAGTAGTGCTGCGAATGCTTTGATTGGGCTGCTTGTATTCATGTACTAGTATAGTAGTACATGGCTTTAGGGGTGGCTAGTCTTTTCTAAATAATTCTCATGGGCGAGTGTAATCAGCTGAAAAAGGTTAAGTCGAAAGCGTATTGCATTGAGGTGAGGTGCAGTGAGGTGTACTTTTGATCTGGGTCTAATTACTCTAGAGAGCTTGAGCTAATTAATAGTGAACACAGTGGAGTCATACCATGAAGCTTTACGATTTTCCTCCAGCGCCAAATCCGCGCCGAGTTAACATTTTTATTGCTGAAAAAGGAATTGAGTTAGAACGAGTAATGGTCGATTTCCCAGCAGGTGAGCACCGTAGCGATGCATACCAGTTAAAAAACCCCGCATGTGATGTGCCGATGCTGGAGACCGATGAAGGTGTTTGTATCAGCCAAATTCGCGGGGTCACGCGATACCTTGAAGAGGTTTTTCCGGAAACACCTTTGCTTGGCCGTAACGCTACGGAAAAAGGCCTGGTAGAGATGTGGGAGCATTTGGCATTTATGAATGGCATTCTCGCGGTTGCCGAGGTATTCCGCAATACCGGTAAAGGCTTTGTCGACCGGGCTGTGGTTGGCCCCCATAACTATGCCCAGTCAAGCGAGCTTGCAGAGCGTGGCGCTGCACGTGTCGCCAACTTCTTTGAGGATTTTAATCAGCAGCTGGCAACCAATGAATATGTGGCAGGGGATAGTTATTCAATGGCAGATATAACCACATTGGTGACCTGTGATTTTGCCAAGTGGATCAAAACAGAGATACCTGAGCAGTGCACCCACCTGCGTAGCTGGTATGAAAGAGTGTCGGCCCGGCCAGCAGTGCAGGCGAACCCATAATTTGATCGATATCGATTTAGCATACTTAACTCGAATTTTTATGAGTTAACTTTAAAAATACCTGTTCTAGTTACAACTACTAACAACACCGGATCAAAAAAATAATAATCAAGGAGACTAAAAGATGGATGAAGTGAGCAAAGCCAATACGGAAAAGGAAGTCGTCAAGCTGGAAAAGCTGTCGGATGGGCGCATCTGGGTATTAACTATGAATCGTCCCGACAGGATGAATTCGATGGGAGAAAACCTGGCGGGTCAGCTTTCCGACCGGCTTGCGGAATACCGTGATGATAAGCAGGCTCGTGTAGCCATTATCACAGGTGCGGGCACCAAGGCTTTCTGTGCCGGCGCGGATCTGATCGAAGCAGCTCAAATGGGTGAAGACAAAAAGAATGGTGTTGAGTCCAGCGTCAAAGGCATGGGCCGTATGGACTTCATGAATATGGCGGAAAGAATGGAGCTATGGAAGCCGACTATCGCGGCTGTTAACGGTTATGCGATCGCTGGCGGATTTATGATTGCCATGAACTGCGATATCCGAATTATTTCGGATCACGCAAAGGTCGGTATCGGAGAAACTCGCTGGAATATGCCCGGTGCACTTTGGATGGCTCCCCTGAGCCGGCAAATGCCACTGGGTTGCGCACTGGAATTAACGATGTGGGGAGATGCTCAGTACACCGCCGAACGCTGTTTGCAGATTGGTTGGGCTCAAGCAGTAGTCCCTCAGGAGAGGCTGATGGAAAAAGCACTTGAGTACGCAGATCGCATGCTGGACATGGGGCCGCGTTCAGTGAGAAACAATAAGGAGATGGTTTATAGGGGGGCCTATATGGACCCGCTTGAATCCCAGCGCTGGGGCCAAGCACTTGAACAAAACCTTAACGGCATGAGTGATTCGGTTGAAGGACTCAAGGCGTTCGCTGAAAAGCGCCGCCCTGTTTTCCGGGACGAGTAAATAACCGGTCGAGGACTGCATCGAAAGATATAGTCGATCGAGTGGAATACGCGATGTTTACTCAACGAGCCTGTATCATTCTGAGTTATTGTTTGTGATGAATAATACAGGCTACCAGCCAGCTTAGTTCCGGCTATATGTTCAATCTTTCGATGCTTTTAAGCTAACTCGACGTTACTTTCAGCTCGCTCGACCTTCTCGACCTTAAAGCTTTCGGCGGGCGCTTCGACACTACTATCAGGCGTGAATACGATATCAGTTGCGTGCTGTCCCTTTGGTCCATCAATTACATCATACTGAACGCTCTGCCCCGCTTTCAGGGTTTTATAACCTTCCATATTAATAGAGGAATAGTGGACAAATAAGTCCTTTCCACCCTGATCTGGAATTATGAAGCCGTATCCTTTTGAGTTGTTAAACCACTTAACTGTACCTGAATGCATGACTGAAACCCTACCTAGCCTTATGAATTTATTATAATTATTTGTTTTTATAGACTCACAGCAGTATGCACAACTAGTGACTAAAAATGCATACGCCTCTATATAAAACACCTAATTAATAACAATAGTCAAGCCCCCATCATACTTGGACAAAAATTATTCCCGTCAGGCGTGCCATTCAATCACACTCAAGCTCTTAGGTAGCTGCAAACAAATGGTTAATTGAGCTATCATAGCCGCATATAACATCGCAAATCCGTCAAAATTAAGGCGGGAACTTTCAGCTAGCGCGACGGTCTTTTGAGCTATCTGTAAGGGCGTTTTTTTGCGGCTGCTAGTATCGATATCTTTTCTAAAATACTTTGGTTATTTCATAATGAAGCCAGGAAAACTTGTAAACCTTGAGCTAGTCTTAAGCAAAGACGAAGAACACTCGAACGATGGTTTTGATGAGGGCAGGGAGGAAGATTTTGCAGTTGCAACCGCAAAGCCGCAGTTGAAACGGCCATCGATGTACCGTGTCCTAATGCTGAATGATGATTACACGCCTATGGAGTTTGTGGTCACTGTGTTAGAAATGTTTTTTGGAATGAATGAGGAGCTGGCTGCTCAGGTAATGTTGACAGTACATACCAAAGGCAAAGCGGTGTGCGGGGTATTTACTCGAGATATTGCTGAAACAAAATCGCTCCAGGTTAATGAGTTTGCACGTGAACACCAGCACCCGCTACTTTGTGAAATCGAGCGGCTAGATTAGAGCCTAATTTTTGGAATTAAAGAACATACCTGAGAAATCTGATGCTAAGTAAAGATCTTGAAGTTACATTAAACGATGCATTTAAGGGGGCTAGATCCCGACGGCATGAATTTATGACGGTCGAGCATTTATTGCTGGCCTTGCTAGCTAATCGTGTAGCGGTTGATGTATTAACGGCCTGTGGTATAGATTTAGCTGTGTTAAATCAGGAATTAACTGATTTTGTTGAGTCCACAACCCCACTTATTCCGGAAGAAGACCAGGCGAGGGAAACTCAGCCTACACTCGGTTTTCAACGCGTGCTGCAACGGGCAGTGTTTCATGTACAGTCATCCGGGAAAAAGGAAGTAACCGGTGCAAACGTACTTGTCGCTCTTTTTAATGAACAAGAAAGCCAGGCGGTTTTCCTATTAAAGACCCAAAGCATTGCTCGTATAGATATTGTTAATTACATCTCGCACGGTATCTCAAAAGTGCCGGGGAATGACGAACAGCCCGAGCATCGAATAGAAAACAATGAGGGTAACGAGTCCGCGGAATCCTCAGGAAGTAACCCCCTTGAGGCATACACTGTAAACCTGAACGAACAGGCAAAGCTGAATCGTATCGACCCATTGGTTGGTCGTGAATATGAAGTTCAACGACTTGTGCAGACCTTAACAAGAAGGCGCAAAAACAATCCGTTGCTCGTGGGTGAGTCTGGAGTAGGTAAAACAGCAATAGCCGAAGGCTTGGCGAGGTTGATTATTGATGGCCAAGCGCCTGATATTATTAAGGATGCAACTGTTTATTCCATGGATTTAGGCGCCTTGTTAGCTGGCACAAAATACCGAGGGGATTTTGAAAAGCGACTAAAAGCGCTACTCAATGAACTAAAAAATGAGCCTGGTGCAGTTTTGTTCATTGATGAAATCCATACGATCATCGGTGCGGGTGCTGCTTCAGGAGGTGTTATGGATGCATCAAATTTACTTAAACCTCTCCTGGCTACTGGCGAGTTACGCTGCATCGGTTCAACTACTCTCCAAGAATATCGCGGTATCTTTGAGAAAGACCGGGCGCTTTCACGTCGGTTCCAGAAAATCGACGTGAAGGAACCAACCGTTGATGAAACATACAAAATATTAAAGGGTCTAAGAAGCAGCTTTGAGGAACACCACAATATTCACTACACCGATGGTGCGCTGAAAGCCGCCTCAGAGCTATCAGCTAGGTATATCACAGATCGATTTTTACCAGATAAGGCAATTGATGTCATAGATGAAGCAGGTGCTTACCAAAATTTACAAAGCCCTAGCAAGCGGAAAAAACGGATTGGCATAACAGATGTTGAAAACATCGTAGCATCGATCGCGCGTATCCCACCAAAAAGTGTTTCCACGTCAGACAAAAAGGCACTATTCAAACTAGAGGAAAACCTCAAACGCGTGGTGTTTGGTCAGGATGATGCGATTGAAGCTTTAGATTCCGCAATGAAGCTATCTCGTTCCGGATTAAAGGCTGTAGAAAAACCTATCGGTTCCTTCCTGTTGTCTGGCCCCACCGGTGTGGGTAAAACTGAGATTACACGGCAATTAGCTAGTGTACTTGGTATCGAATTAATTCGTTTTGATATGTCAGAGTATATGGAACGGCATACGGTTTCCCGTTTAATTGGAGCGCCGCCAGGCTACGTTGGTTACGATCAAGGAGGCTTATTGACCGAAGCGGTCAATAAAAACCCTCATTCTGTGCTGCTATTGGACGAGATTGAAAAGGCGCACCCTGATGTATTCAATATTCTGCTTCAGGTTATGGATCACGGTACTCTGACTGATAACAACGGGCGGAAAGCTGATTTCAGGAATGTCATTATTATTATGACCACCAATGCAGGAGCGCAGGAAGCCAGCCGCTCATCAGTCGGTTTCACCCATCAGGATCACTCTAGTGACTCGATGGAAAGTATCAAAAAGCTGTTTACTCCAGAGTTTAGAAACCGCCTGGATGGCATTATTCAATTTGGAACTCTGCCAGCGAAAGTGATTGAAACAATCGTCGATAAGTTTTTGGTTGAACTTCAGACCCAACTTGATGATAAAAAAGTCACGTTGGATGTGGATGATAAAGCTCGACGTTGGTTAGCTAAACATGGTTTTAGCGAAAAAATGGGAGCTAGGCCAATGCAAAGATTAATTCAGGAAAAGGTTAAGAAGCCTTTGGCGGAGGAAATTTTGTTTGGAACGCTTTCGGATAAGGGCGGCGTGGCCAAAATCAGCGTGAAAGCGGATGAGATCACGGTTTCAACGGTCGAGGCTGATAAAATTCATTAGTGCATAAAAAAGGAGCTTCATAGCTCCTTTTTTATCTCGAAATATTCATTCAACACGTACAAACCTTCTAACGCTCTCGGTAAGTAATACGGCCTTTAGTTAAATCGTATGGTGTTAAGTCTACCCGGACACGATCTCCCGTAAGAATCCGGATATAGTTTTTTCTCATTTTCCCTGAGATGTGAGCGGTGACGATGTGACCATTCTCTAACTTAACCCGAAAGGTTGTGTTGGGGAGGGTATCAATAACCTCTCCTTCCATTTCGATTGACTCTTCTTTAGCCATTAAATTTAATACCTTCCAATAAGAATACTATGCAGTAATTTGGTGGGGGATTCTGCCTGATTTTTTGACAAGAAGCAAAAAAGTCTACAGATAACTCCAATGGTCTGAATTGGGTTTTATAGCTCATCTTGTCACAGTTTTTTATCCAATAGCCCAGATATAGGTATGGTAGTTTGTTCTGTCGGCAACATTCAATTTGCCAGAGGATTGCGAGACGCCCCAAACTCCGATCGGACATTTCAGGCTCAAAAAATGTATATACCGCTGAAAAACCATCATTTAACCAATCCATAACAGCCACGGCAATCAACTCACCCCTTAGCCGAAAAGTGACATATTTCGTGATACTTAATCCATCAACTAAAAAACCCTGGTACTGTTCGCGAGTGGCAGGGTACATATCGCCATCGCTATGTCGTATCTCTATATAGCGAGCATATAACTCGAAACTTTCGTCATTATCAATCGTATCAACCCAAGCTATTTCTAAATCTTCATTTCGCTTTATTGCACGGCGGAACGATCGCTTTGGTGTAAATGCTTGTACTGGAACTCGTACCGGGATACATGCCTGGCATGTAAGACAATTGGGGCGATAAATGTGTGAGCCACTGCGCCTGAAGCCATGCTCCGAAAGCATGGTCGCCTGGGTGCGGTCTAACTGGTGTTCAGGATCCATAAAAATGGTAACAGCCTGCAGATCATCAAGATAACTGCAGGGATGGGGGAGGGTGGAGTAAAACTTTATTTCCGATTGTTCAGTCATACAGTTTATTTGTTTGGGATAGAAGGTGAACCGTTATTCAAATCCACGCTAGTGGGCTTACCTGAAGGTTTACATTTTCCTCCAGTGTAGTCACAAATGTTTCTCGTGGCAGTTCGATAGCGCCGAGACTTGTTAGGTGCGGATTAGAGACCTGGCAATCGATCAGATAGTAACCCCAATCTTTGAGCCAGCTTACCAGTGTCGCGAATGCGACCTTAGAGGCATCGGTCGAACGACTAAACATAGATTCGCCAAAAAATACCCTCCCTATTGCAAGCCCATACAAACCGCCCACCAGCTTGCCATCTGCCCAGCACTCGATTGAATGGGCAACACCAAGCATATAAAGCTGCCGATACGCTGAAATCATATCGGCTGTAATCCAGGTATCTATCTGATCTTTACGGGGTTCTGCACAGGCCCTAATAACTTGTTCGAAAGCCCTATCGAAACTGACATCATATAGTTGTTTACGTATTGTTTTAGCTAGGCTGCGTGATGCTTTAAATTGATTAGGGTAGATCACGCTGCGGGGGTTCGGTGACCACCATAGGATGGGTTGACCCTGTTCAAACCAGGGAAAAATCCCCTGCTGATATGCCGACTGAATTCGTTCAGGCGACAGATCACCTCCGGCAGCCAACAGTCCATTGGGTTCCTCAAGCGCTTCATCTAGCTCAGGAAATGCTTGAGGATCCTCGTTTAAGAACGGTAAGTATATAGTTTCGTTCCGATCGTTCACCTTAGATAGCAATCTATATTCAATAGGATTCGGGTTTGGCGGTTAAAGATGATCGAGAAATTTCTCTGCATCTAATGCTGCCATGCAGCCAAACCCAGAGGAGGTGACTGCTTGTTTATACACTTGATCCGCTACGTCCCCAGCTGCAAAAATACCTGGTACGCTTGTTTGAGTAGCGTTTCCTTCGAGGCCTGATTTAATAGTAATGTAACCTTCGGTCATTTCGAGCTGGCCTTCAAAAAGGTCCGTATTTGGTTTATGGCCAATAGCGATAAATACTCCGTCGAGGTCAATTTGTTTGGAGCTTTGATCCAGTTTAGACTGAATTTTCATACCGGTCACGCCCATATCATCCCCAAGGATTTCCTCTAATTCGTGATTCCATTCAATGGTGATATTGCCGGTATCGGCTTTTTCGAAAAGACGTTTTTGTAAAATTTTTTCTGCGCGCAGAGAGTCTCGACGGTGCACAAGAACAACTTCGCTAGCAATATTGGAAAGATATAACGCTTCTTCGACAGCCGTGTTTCCACCGCCAATAACAGCGACTTTTTTGTTTCGATAGAAAAAGCCATCACATGTAGCGCATGCGCTTACACCTTTACCCTTAAATTTCTCCTCTGACTCCAGGCCAAGATACATCGCAGAAGCGCCGGTAGCGATGATCAACGCATCACAGCTATATTGTTTGGAATCTCCCCACAATAAGAATGGGCGCTGAGAAAAATCGACTTTTACAATTTGGTCAAACTGAATTTCAGTATCAAAACGTTCTGCGTGTTTTTTCATACGCTCCATCAGTTCTGGCCCTTGAACGCCTTCAAAGTCACCGGGCCAGTTATCAACATCTGTAGTCGTAATCAATTGGCCGCCTTGTTCAAGGCCGGTGATGATTTTTGGGTCGAGGTTTGCCCGAGCTGCATATACCGCTGCAGAATATCCGGCAGGGCCTGAGCCAAGAATCAGTAGTTTTGAATGGATAATTTCAGACATAGGATTTAATTCCGACGGAAAGTTTATTTATGGATCATTCGTTCGGCAAAAACAAAATCATCTATTTAACATAATATATATTATGCGAAGTTATGGTTTAGATGGATAGAGCCGGTCTAGTATTGACTCGGCCTGCTTCGTAGCCATGGATATCTGACTATCTGAAAGCTGGGTTCGCATTTCATTGAGAATGTTCTCAGCCATATCACCGGCGCGATGCACAGCTACCTTTACCCAAGTATACCCAAGCGTTTTATCCTCAGGGACTCCTATCCCATCAAAGTACATGATGCCAACGTTGATTTGGGCACCTGCTACCCGTTGGTTTGCCGCTTTTTTGTACCAGTTGAATGCGCGTTCCTTATTAACGTCTACACCTAATCCAAAATCATAAAGTTCCCCCATGGTATGTTCCGCCCCAGGATTCCCCTGTGCAGCTGATTTCGCAATCCATGCTCGGGTTTTTGCGTAGTCAACTGGGACCTCTTTATAACCAAAGTAATAGAGGCTACCGTATTGGAGTTGAGCTTCAGCATCTCCGGTATTAGCGGCTAACAGGCAACTGTTTTGCGCCTTTTTGAAATCTTTATATTTTAGGTCCAATAGACATTGCTGAACCTGCTGATCATTAGCATTAGCTACGAGCGAAACGGCGAGCGCCACAATCCCAATAGCTAACGTTTTATGCCTACGATGGTTTATTTTTTTTATCATCATTAGCTCCTCTTTTAATAGGTGGGTTATAAACTTGTATGAGAGCCGTTAGAAGTCGTTACAGGCGTAGTGCGATAACAATATCTCAATCGGACTATTTTTGATTTATTCAGTAGGCAAGGAATAATAATCCACCCGTTATATCAAACCAACCTGTTTAGTCCGTCCAAAGCAGCCACTCGGTATGCTTCGGCCATTGTGGGATAGTTAAAGGTCGTATTGGTGAAATACCTAATGGTGTTTGCGTCGTCTTTTTGGTTCATTATGGCTTGGCCAATATGGATGATTTCTGCGGCACGGTCACCAAAACAATGAATTCCAAGCAGAGCATGGCTTTCAACATGAAAGAGGAGTTTAAGCATACCAACCGTCTCACCTGCGATTTGAGCGCGGGCGGTGTTTTTGAACAGCGCCCTACCCACTTCGTATGGAATTTTTTGGGCGGTAAGTTCCTCTTCAGTGGCTCCAACCGAACTTATTTCCGGGATGGTATAAATACCATTAGCGACATCAGTAACGAAATAACTTTCACCGTTATCAAGGATAGCATTTGAACTGGAGCAGCCCTGATCATAAGCTGCGCTGGCGAGGCTAGGCCAACCAACTACATCACCCGCCGCATAAATGTTAGGCACAGATGTTTGGTATTGATCATTAACTTCCAGTCGTCCCCGCCCGTCCCCGCAGAGTCCAACATTTTCTAAGCCCAGGCTACGAGTATTACCGGTCCGGCCATTGCACCAAAGTATTGCATCTGCCTTTAGTCGTTTCCCGGACTTGAGATCAAGGTACGCAAACCGATCATCTGCTGATATATGTTCATATTCTTCGTTCAAGCGAAGCATCACACCATTGTCTCGAAGGTGATAACTCAGTGCATCACCAATTTCATCATCTAAAAAAGACAGCAACTCATTGTGGCTGGTTACCAGATCAACCTTGACGCCAAGGCCAGCAAAAATCGAGGCGTACTCGCAGCCGATAACCCCTGCGCCATATATAATCAAGTTTCTAGGCGTATGGCTAAGGTTGAGAATAGTATCGCTGTCGTAAATGCGGGGGTTGCTAAAATCAACATCATCGGGTCTGTAGGGTGACGACCCAGTCGCAATAATAAAATCCTTCGCACGAAGTGTTTCATTTCCCCGGGTAGGTTCCTGTACCTCGATATGATTTTCGTCGATAAAGCGTGCCTGGCCGAAAAATAGATCAACGCGGTTCCTACTATAAAACTCTGTGCGCAATGTCACTTGTTTGGCGATGACTTGTTCGGCATTTTTTAATACCCGCGGGAATGAAAACCAACGAGGTTCACCAACATCACGAAACATCGGGTTAGTATTAAACTCGATGATCTGCTTTACCGAATGCCGCAGTGCTTTGGATGGAATGGTGCCCTTGTGTGTACAGGCACCGCCAACGCCATCATAGGCTTCTACCATAGCAACACGTTTACCGTATTTTGCTGCGTTCATAGCAGCACCTTCACCCGCCGGCCCGCTACCGATAATTACTACATCATATTCGGATGCTGACATTATTAATCTTTCCCCTTTTTAAAATACGAAAGTTAAGCGCGAGTACTGTACAAGTTAGCCTTAAAATAGTGCGGCTTCTTTAGTGTTTGGTAGCGTCGTAAGTTTGGCTAGTACTCATACTTGCCGGTAGGTATTGTCGTTGTTCAGTTTCTTCACATTTATTCGGGTCGCCGCCACATAACGAACAGCTGCCCTGCTCCAGCGCATTGATACCGCCACAGGAACCCTTAATAGGTTCTCGTCCCATGATTACACCTATCGACATGAGCAAAACTAAAATAAATACAACAATGATAGTGAAAAACAGTGTCGCCATACTGGACTCCTAATTGGAATAGTAATCGATGCCTTCAATGCGGCTTAGTCTGGTTATCTACAATGTCGCGAAAGGAATCTGTCATTAATTGCTGATACCCATCGTTTTCTCGGACTAGGAAATAAGCCGCAAGTTTCGATTCTACAGCTAATTCGAAACCACGTTTGGGACCCAAAACGCTCATTGCGGTTGCTAATGCATCTGCTTCAGCGCAGGATCGAGAGACAACGGTGACGGATGCCAAATTATGTTCTACAGGTTTACCCGTTAGCGGGTTTATCGTATGGGAATATCGTTTTCCTTCAACTTCAAAAAAATTCCGATAGTCTCCTGAGGTAGCGATGGACGCATTGTCTATTGCGATCGCCTGTCGCGCGCCCGAGCGAATAACAGAGGGCGTTTCGATGCCGATACGCCAACGTTGCCCTGCTCTATTTGTACCTTTTACCCTGATTTCACCGCCAACTTCAACCAAATAATTTTCAATATTATGTGTATCTAATAGTTTTGCAACTTGATCAACCCCGTACCCTTTGGCAATAGCAGAAAGGTCTATCTCAACGTCTTGCAGTTTTTCCAATGCCGGTGGATTGTCGGTAATTTGAATTTTGTCGAACCCGACTTTATCGAGCGCTCTTTGAATATCGTTGGCAGAGGGAAGTTTGTTTTGTTTAAACTCAGGTCCAAACCCCCATAGTTGAACTATGGGAGAAACGGTTATATCAAAAGCGCCGTTACTGAGTGTATATATCAACTTAGATAATTGAATGACTTCAAGAGTCTGTTTATCAATTATTACCGACTCGTCAATGGCTGCCCGATTAAAACGGGTTACATCAGAATTCGGTTTATAGGTCGACATCAACTTATCGACCTGATCCAGAGTAGTAAAAATCTGATTTTCGATATAAGTTTGCTCTATTTCTCGAGGCAAATCAGCAATCTTAATTTGATATCGCGTGCCCATCGTCGAACCAGAAAATTCGGCTGAAACCGGGCGTTGATAAAGCAAAAAAAAGGCTACTCCTAGCAGCAACAATCCTGTTGCAAAAGGTAGTAGCCTTTTATTGTTATCCATCAGTTGAACTATCAACCACCAAAGTCGTCGAGAAGAATATTCTCAGGTTCTACACCAAGATCCTCAAGCATGTTGATAACAGCTGCGGTCATGGGTGGTGGACCACACATGTAAAACTCACAGTCTTCCGGAGCTTCGTGTTGGTTCAGATAGTTATCGTATAGCACGTTGTGAATAAACCCAGTCAGGCCCGTCCAGTTATCTTCTGGTTGCGGGTCAGACAGTGCAACATGCCACTCGAAGTTATCATATTTTTCAGCCAGTGCATCGAATTCCTCGGCATAGAACATCTCCTTGAGACTTCGTGCACCATACCAGTACGAGATTTTACGAGTAGAATTCAGCCGTAAAAGTTGGTCAAAAATGTGCGATCGTAACGGAGCCATACCAGCACCACCACCTACAAACACCATCTCTTCCTGGGTATCTTTCGCAAAGAATTCTCCGAAAGGCCCAAACACGTTTACCTTATCACCGGGTTTAAGCTTGAAAAGGTATGACGACATCTTACCTGCAGGCAAACCGGTGGTACCAGGAGGTGGTGATGCAATTCGAATATTAAATTTAATAATCCCCTTTTCTTCAGGGTAGTTTGCCATCGAATAGGCACGAATCGTTGGTTCATTAACTTTAGATTCGTTTTCGAAAACTTTAAATCGCTCCCAGTCACCTTTGTACTGATCATCAACATCAATTTCGGTGTACTTCATTTCGTAGGGTGGGATTTCCAGTTGAACATAACCGCCCGCTCGAAAATCAACGTCTTCGCCTTCTGGTAGAACTAGCACTAGCTCCTTAATAAAGGTAGCTACGTTATCGTTGGACCCAACTGTACATTCCCAATTTTTTACGCCAAAAACTTCTTCGGGGACTTCGATTTTCATGTCTTGCTTTACTGCGACCTGGCAAGCCAAGCGCACATGATCACGAGCTTCCCGTTTTGAAATATGAGCTTCCTCAGTCGGCAGAATACTACCGCCACCTTCGTTTATTTTCACACGGCATTGACCGCAGCTACCGCCACCACCGCATGCAGAGGGTACAAACAGTCCTGCAGCAGCTAAGGATTGCATCAACTTTCCGCCTGACTCACTGACAATATCTTTGTCGTCATTCACGTTAATGGTGACGTCTCCACCACTAACCAAGCTTCGTCGAGCAAGTAAAATAATAACTACAAGCAACATGACGATGGCAGTGAACATACCCACACCACCAAAAATTACACCTGTATCAACCATCTAAAGAGCCTTTTATAAAAAACGGTTTTTGTTAAAGAGCCTCAAGTAATCCTTTGAATTACTTATAACGAGATACCACCAAAGGACATAAACCCAAGGGACATAAGGCCTACAGTTATAAACGTGATACCGAGGCCCTCTAAACCTTTAGGTACATCGCTATACTTAAGTTTTTCCCGAACACCCGCCAAAGCAACAATGGCCAGAGCCCAGCCGACACCCGCGCCGATACCGTAAATCAAACTTTCTGAAAAATCATAATCTCGTTCAACCATAAATAGCGATGCACCGAGAATGGCACAGTTCACAGTAATTAAGGGCAGGAAGACACCGAGAGCGTTGTACAACGCCGGTACATATTTATCCAAAAACATTTCGAGAATTTGGACAATCGCTGCAATCACGCCGATATAACTTAAGAACCCAAGAAAACTCAGATCGACATCTGGATAACCAGCCCATGTTAATGCACCTGGCTCCAAAAGGTATTTGAAAATAAGATTATTGACAGGAACCGTAATAGCTTGGACAACAATTACAGCAATACCAAGACCAATGGCCGCATCGACTTTTTTCGATAGCGCAATGAACGTACACATTCCCAAAAAGAATGCCAAGGCCATATTTTCAACAAAAATAGCCTGAATAAAAATTGCGATTAGCTGTTCCATTGGTTACACCTCCTGAGCGCGAGAATTGGGTGCAAGCTTATATTCAGTTTCTTCAACCTGCTCTGTCTTCCACTCACGAAGTACCCAAATCAAGAAGCCAATGATAAAAAATGAACTTGGTGGGAGTAGCAATAGGCCGTTACTAACATACCAACCACCGTTAGTAATGAGCGGCAGAATTTCAAACCCCAAAAGAGTCCCGGAACCGAAGAGTTCTCGTATAGTACCTACAAGTATCAACACAATGCTGTAGCCAAGCCCATTTCCAATACCATCCATAAAACTGCTGATGGGACCGTTTTTCATGGCAAAGGCTTCAGCGCGGCCCATTACAATACAATTAGTAATAATTAGGCCTACAAAAACACTCAGCTTTTTCGAAGTTTCAAATGCGTACGCCTGCAGAATCTGATCAACAACAATTACCAACGATGCAATAATTGTCATTTGAACAATGATTCGAATACTATTCGGAATCTGGTTTCGAACAATGGAAACAAGCAGGTTGGAAAACGCGGTAACCGAAGTCAAAGCGATTGACATAACCAACGCTACACTCAGGCTTGATGTAACTGCAAGTGCGGAACATATACCTAAAATCTGCAACCCGATAGGGTTATTCAGGAATATAGGCCCCAACAATAACTCTTTGTAATTTTGAGTTTCTTCAGACATCAGTCATTACCCTCCTTTATTAAGTTGTGCGAGGAATGGACCGTACCCACCTTCGCTGAGCCAATAATGAACTAGGTTATCTACACCTCTGGTTGTCAAGGTTGCGCCAGATAACCCGTCAATTTTATGAATTGAATCAGCTAGTTCTGGATTATTTTTTCCCTTCGTAACTTGAATCGCTAAATCACCGCTTTGGTTATACAGTTTTTTCCCAGGCCATTGTGCTTTCCAGCGGGGGTTATCGATTTCTCCACCCAATCCCGGTGTTTCCGTATGGGAATAGAAACCAAGCCCTGCAACAGTATTTAGATCACCCTCAAGTGCCAAAAAGCCATACAGGGTGGACCAAAGTCCATATCCGTGAATAGGCAACACAATAGTATCGATCTCTTGATCCTTTTCAAGGATATAGACAATTGCACGATTGGCACGCCTATTGATCTTTGCCAAGTCATCTTTCTTAGAAAGCGCGGTAGATAAGGCGGGGTTCTTAGCCTCTTTGCGTGAATCAATCGTTGATGGATCAACATCAAGATATGCGCCACTGTCTAAATCTACGACCTTAGCGGTAAAACGGCTGAATAGCTGATCTACATCAGCACCCTTCTCCATCATGCCCGCAGCCGCAAGAACATTAATTTTTCTTTCTAGCTCTTTATTCGCTTCCTGCTTCGGTTTCAATATCACCGCAGCCGATGAAACGATAACAGCGCAGACGATACATAGAACAAAAGCTACTATCAGTGTCTGGGATACAGTTTCCTTCTTAGCCATTTCTAGCAATCCTCCTTTTGATATTCGATTGCACTACAAAATGATCGATCAAAGGAGCGAAAAGGTTGCAGAATAAAATGGCAAGCATCATGCCTTCGGGGAATGCTGGGTTGATCACACGGATTAAAATCACCATGAAGCCAATCATCGCACCAAATACCCATTTTCCGGTATCGGTCATTGCCGCCGAGACCGGATCAGTAGCCATGTATACCAGTCCAAACATCAGCCCACCTAGAACAAAATGCCATTGGGGAGGCATATTCATCATGGGGTTGGTTTCAGACCCAATCATATTAAAAAGTAGTGATGTAGCGATTACGCCAAGCGCGACACCTGACATGATGCGCCATGATGCAAGTTTGGTTGCAAGCAATATGGCTGCACCCATCAGGATCGCGATGACTGAGGTTTCACCTATAGAGCCGGGCATATTACCAACAAAGGCATCCATCCAGGTTAAACCCACAGGTGCGCCGGTGGCTACTAGTGCTAACGGGGTTGCACCGGTAAATCCATCGACAGCTGTCCAGATAGTGTCACCACTCATTGCTGCGGGGTAAGCGAAGAACAAAAATGCTCGACCGGTCAACGCTGGGTTGAGGAAGTTTTTCCCGGTACCGCCGAACACCTCTTTACCTACGACCACCCCAAAAGTAATACCCAAAGCAACCTGCCAAAGAGGAATTGAAGGAGGAACAATTAATGCGAATAGTATTGAGGTCACAAAAAAACCTTCGCTTACCTCATGTTTACGAATTACGCAGAACAATACTTCCCAAAAACCACCAACCGCGAAGGTAACCAAATAAATTGGAAGAAAATATGCAGCACCGTGCCAGAAACAATCCCAAATACTGGTCGGGTCATAACCGGCAAACAGGCTAATCAACCCGCCGCGCCAGCCAGCAACTTCTGTAAGTCCGGCTGTTATCATGCCTGTGTTAGCCTGATAGCCAAGGTTGTACATACCAAACAACATGGGTGGAAATGCGGCTATCCAAACGGTAATCATAATTCGTTTTAGATCGATTCCGTCTCGAACGTGAGAGCCGCTTTTGGTAACGCTAGGTGGGGTGTAAAAAATGGTATCTACTGCCTCATACAGTGGATACCATTTTTCGTATTTCCCGCCGGCATGAACCTGTGGTTCAATTTTGTCGAGTAAATTTCTCAATCCCATAGTTGGATTAACCTTGTATTATGTTTTAAAGAATTAGGGTTAGCGGGACTAGCCTTCAAGCTCAATGGTAGTCAAGTTACTTCGAAGAATCGGACCGAACTCATATTTGCCAGGACAAACGTAGGTGCAGAGCGCAAGATCTTCTTCGTCCAGCTCAAGACAACCCAACTTTTGAGCTGCATCTGTATCGCCGACAACCAATGATCGCAGTAGGTGAGATGCCAGAATATCAAGAGGCATTACGGCTTCATAGGAACCAACCGGGACCATCGGACGCTCACTCCCGTTAGTAGTGGTAGTCATTGGCAGCTTTAAACCTTTCATAAACTTGGAAATATAAACCCCAGTTACTGAATGACGGTCTCGACCAGCGGTAAGGTACCCCAGCAGCTCTCTTTCGCGGCCTTCTTTAAGTGCTGATACTTGGTTGTGATAACGCCCGAGATAAGCACTAGCCCCAATAGCTTTACGGCCAGAGAGAACAGACCCGGAAATGACTCGATTTTCGTCAGCACGCAGCTCACCGGCAACAATTTCATCAATACTGGCACCAAGGCGAGTACGGACTAAACGGGGCGTTTCGACCTGTGGACCTGCGAGCGAGATAAGCCTTTCTACGAACAGCCTACCTTCAGAAAAAAGTTTGCCTATAGCGACAACATCCTGATAACCGATAGACCAAACTGTTTTAAATTCGCTTACTGGATCGAGATTATGGATATGGGTTCCAGCCAGTCCCGCTGGATGAGGTCCAGAAAACTGTTCGGAGCTAATGTTGGCGGATAAGCCTATGGACGGAAAGCCTTCGCCATGGCAGAGAAATGTTTTGCCATTTGTTAGTCTCGAAACGATATCAAGCCCTAATTGAAAAGCTTGCCGGTGATCCTTAATATAAATAACCGGGTCGAACGAAAGCGGCTCACTATCCGTTGCCGTAACAAAAATGGATGCTGGCGAGCTTTCTGCACCAGGTACTTTACTGTATGGGCGAGTTCTAAAGGCAGTCCACAACCCGGATGCCAACAGGTTCTTTTTAACCTGCTCTTGTGTAAGTTTTGATATTTGTTCTGCCGAGTACACATCAAAGGTTTCTTCAGCATCACCTTCAACTTCAACTACCACGGATTGGAGTGCTCGTTTGGCCCCTCTATTGATGGCCGATACAGTACCCGCAGCTGGAGAACAAAAGTTTACGCCGGGGTTTTTCTTATCGGTAAAAAGAACCTGCCCCAGTTTAACCTGGTCGCCAATGGCAACCTGCATAGTTGGCTTTAAACCAACATAATCGGGGCCGATAAGAGCAACTGATCGAACCTTTCGGCTTTCGTCAATTTCGCTCGACGGGGCACCGCTAATAGGAAGATCTAACCCTTTGTTGATCTTAATCATATTGATGAATCCAAAATACTATCCTGATTAACCAGACAGGTCGCTCTCTACGTAGCATGAGTTACGTAGAGATTGCCGCCAAAAAATTAATGGAATTATACCGCTAGAAACGACTTATTTCTACCCCGGCACACGTGAAAAAATGCCGCCCAATAACATGTAACGAGACCATAAACCCCAAGTCGCCGCTAGGCTGGTATAACAGGGTATGAAATTCCTGCCATACGCTGCAGCACTCGTATTACCTGGCAGCTGTACCCGTACTCATTGTCATACCACACATAAAGGACCACGCCATCTGCAGTGACAGCGGTGGCCTCGGAGTCGACCACACCGGCATGATCTGACCCAACAAAATCACTTGAAACTACTTCGCTGGAATTCACGTAATCAATTTGTCGAGACAGGTTTGAGTGAAGAGCGCAGTCCCTCAAGAAGCTGTTCAGATTTTCGACGTTAGGTACTTTATCTAATTTTAAGTTCATGATAGCCAGGGATACATTGGCTGTTGGTACGCGTATTGCGTTACCGGTTAGCTTCCCCTCAAGCTCAGGCAAAGCTTTTGCTACCGCCGTTGCGGCACCGGTTTCAGTGATGACCATATTCAGCGGAGCAGCTCTGCCGCGACGACTACCTGTGTGATAGTTATCTAGCAAATTTTGATCATTGGTATAGGCGTGTACAGTTTCAACATGACCGCTTTGGATGCCGTATTCGTCGTTCATAACCTTGAGAACAGGGGCAATAGCGTTAGTGGTACAGGAGGCGGCGGAAATAATAGGTTGGTCGCCAATTTTATCTTCGTTTAGACCATGCACAACGTTGGTAATATCTCCTTTCCCTGGAGCAGTTAGCAATACCCGTGATACACCCTTGGCGCTGAGGTGCCGAGACAGACCTTTTTCATCTCGCCAAACCCCGGTATTGTCAATCACGATTGCGTTATTAATACCGTATTCAGTGTAATCGACCTCTTCAGGAGCACCTGAATATATAATCTTGATCCGATTACCATTCGCGATAATTTCGCTATTTTCTTCGTCAAGGGAAATCGTACCCTGAAATGGCCCGTGAACAGAGTCACGACGCAACAAGCTTGCACGCTTTTTAATATCGTTAGCGGCTCCGCCTTTACGAACAACGATTGCTTTAAGCCGCAGCAGATCACCACCGCCGGTTTTCTCTATCAATAGGCGCGCCAATAAACGCCCAATTCGCCCAAAACCGTACAAGACAACGTCCTGAGGCGCTGGGATTGGCGAGTGCCGATTACCAATAAGATCCGCAACTTCTTTCTTTACAAACGCCTCAATAGGTTCGCTGCCATCATATTTGCTAGCGAGTTTTGCGACATCAATCCGCGCGGGCCCTAAATCAAGCTCGCTTAAGGTTTTTATGATTGGATATGTATCCACAACGGTCAGCTCTATCCCTGCTACTTTTCGTGCAAACCGATGGGTTTTTAATATCCCAATCACTGAGTGATTGACCAATGCACGATCATAAATGTAGGTAACTACATTCATCTCTCGAACTAGCCTACCGATCATCGGAATCATGGCCTCGGCCAGAGACTCACCGTTTTTCCAATCTAGTAACGTACCTTCAAGGTTTTCGTTAGTCACAAATCCTACCCTTTAAGTTAAAAGCATCAGTGAAGAATAGCGCACAGGCAATGGCAACAGAGCCTGAATACGATTTTAGGCGTGCGCATTCTAACAGGTTGACCATCCAAATCTAATGGCTAACAGTAAATTTGTGGTTATTTTTTGATTCTATGCTGGCGGCGAGACCCCACACTTATTTAACCCTGAAGCCGGAGCCTATCCAACAAAAAGCCAAAAATTCGCTGGAATCTAGTTGTTCTACCATACTTACCGAACCTGAACGTATTGCCAAGCGCACGCAACTATATGTATATGTTTTTATCATGTTTTTATCGAAAGTAGCATTGCTCATCGCTTTCGAGGCCATTGTTTTTCTGATCATAGGAAATGCAGCCTTCGTGTTGTTATTCCTATCTCAAAAAAAGAAAACCGCTGCCTTGGAGAGCGGCGCGAGCCAGCCTAACGCAGCATCGACCAAACAACCTTTGGAAGAAAAGACAAGCTACCAGATGCAGATTAAAGAATCCCTCAGACAGCTTTCTGATTCACTACCTGATCTGATGCCGTGCTCTGATCCACATGCCTTTGCTATAGCATCCGATCAAGAACAGGCAAAAATAATTCGTTATCTTGTTCTGGGCCATGAAAAACAGATTATTGATAACATTGAAGCTGAGAATGAGCTTGCGGCACCCTTGGTTGCCGCGGTTAATCAACTTTTCCCTGATACGCCGGGTGAAACACCAACCGATAAAGCCAATGAGGCAGCAGATAAATCGGAAAGTGACATAAACGCAGAGATAGAGCAGCTCAACAACCAAAATAAGATGCACCAAGAGCTGATTAGTAAATTTGCTCTGGAAAGCCGCGATATGCTGAGCTGCATCAACACATTGGAAAACGAAAACCTAGATTTGCGAAAACTTATAGAGCTGAAGGCAGGACCGCAATAATATTTACTGGAACGTAAATCGGTCGCATCAAATTAGTATCCAAACCACCCTAGCATAAGCTACCGAATACCGAAGGATCATTGCTACTATAATTGCCAAAAGTCTATTTGTAATAGGCGTTATCACGAACACTGTGATCAGTAACATCACGCACCGCGTTAATCTCTGCAACTTTCTCGATGAGCACCTTCTCAACACCTTCTTTGAGGGTTTCATCGACCATTCCGCAGCCCTGGCAACCACCACCGAATTGCAATACAGCCACACCATCATCGACCACTTCAACCAAACTTACCTCACCACCGTGACTTGCTAGCCCGGGGTTTATTTCGGTATAGAGGATATGATTGATTCGGTCGTCTAACGGGCTGTCTTTATCAATTTTCCCAATTTTCGCAAAGGGAGCCTTGATGGTTAGTTGGCCACCAAAACGGTCTGAAGCGTAATCTACCAGTGCATCCTCAAGGAATGGCAGGCTTTTCTGTTCAATAAAACCGTTGAACCCGTCGTACTCTATTGCAATATCGTCTTCCTCTTGATCCCCTGGCTTGCAGTAAGCTATACAACTTTCCGCACTCGGTGTACCCGGTTCAGAAACAAAAATTCTGACAGCAACGTCTGGTTCATCGTGATTACCCAACAGTTCGGCGAGGTATTTTTGAGCGGACTCGGTAATGGTTAACATGTCTATACTCGGTTGAGGTTCAAGTTAAGTTAAATCAACGGCGAATGACCCAATGCTGATGCGATGATCGTACAACTCGTATCAAACATAAGGGAATCAACGGATTAATCTGGTAAAGTAGCACTTTTAGAGATCGCAAAAAACCATAAAATTATTCCGGTTTTTGAAGTTTTAGTTTTTCCGAATTTAGGACCCGAACATTACATGAAAGATCGTCTTCAACGCAGCACTTTACTATCCAATCGTCTTAGAGAATCCATCCTTGTACTGGATGGTGCCATGGGCACGATGATTCAAGACTACAACCTACAGGAGCATGATTTTCGGGGCGATAAGTTTACCGAGCATGGGATCGATCTCAAGGGAAATAATGACCTTTTAAGTATTACCCGACCAGACGTAATTCTGAACATTCACCTTGAATATCTGGCGGCCGGCGCAGATATCATTGAAACCAACACATTCAATTCTACTCGGGTATCGCAAGCAGACTACCAATTAGAGACCCAGGTTCCGGAGCTAAACTTCAAGGCTGCGCAGATTGCCAGGCAAGCAGCGGATCAAGTAACTGCTGAAAACCCCGATAAACCACGGTTTGTCGCCGGTGTACTGGGGCCGACTGGCCAAACTACTTCGATCTCACCTGATGTAAATGATCCCGGCTTCCGAGGGATTACCTTTGATGAGCTGGTTGAAAACTACTACGAAGCAACCGATGGTCTGGTCAAGGGTGGAGCGGACATCATCCTGATCGAAACAGTATTCGACACTTTAAACTGCAAGGCTGCTATTTTTGCGGTGCAGCAATATTTTGAAGATCAGCAGCTGGAATTACCCATCATGATCTCTGGCACCATCACTGATGCCAGTGGCCGCACCCTTTCAGGCCAGACTCCCAGTGCATTCTGGTATTCAGTCGAGCATGCCAAGCCTCTATCTGTAGGGTTAAACTGCGCATTGGGTGCTAGTGAACTGCGTCCTCACCTTGAGGAGCTATCAAATATCGCTGATACCGCCATATCCGCACATCCCAATGCCGGATTACCAAATGAGTTTGGTGAATATGATCAAAGTCCTGAACAGATGGCAGAGATCATTGAAGAATTCATGACATCCGGTTTTGTGAATATTATCGGCGGCTGCTGCGGTACCTCCCCTGCTCATATCCGCGCTATCGCAGAGGTTGCAGCAAAGCACAATCCGCGACTTACCCCAGATATCAAGCCTGCCACTCGTCTTTCTGGCCTTGAACCATTTGTTATCGATGAAGATTCACTATTTGTGAATGTCGGCGAGCGTAACAACATTACCGGCTCGGCCAAATTCAAACGACTGATTTTAGAGGAGAACTATACCGAAGCTCTGGAAGTAGCCCAGCAGCAAGTTGAGGCTGGTGCGCAGATCATCGACATAAATATGGACGAGGGCATGCTTGATTCAAAGGCCGCGATGGTGACCTTTTTGAATCTGGTCGCCTCTGAGCCAGATATTTCCCGAGTCCCTATTATGGTTGATTCCTCAAAATGGGAGGTGATTGAAGCAGGTTTAAAATGCATCCAGGGTAAAGGCATCGTTAACTCGATCAGCCTTAAAGAGGGTGAAGAAAGCTTCATTAAATACGCAAAACTATGCCGAAGATACGGTGCAGCGGTTATCGTCATGGCTTTTGATGAAGAGGGTCAGGCAGATACGGCGGAACGTAAAAATGAGATATGTAGCCGATCCTATAAAGTCCTGGTAGAAAAAGTCGGCTTTCCGCCTCAGGATATTATCTTTGATCCCAATATTTTTGCCGTTGCAACCGGTATTGAAGAGCACAATAACTATGCCCTCGATTTTATAAATGCCTGCCGTTTCATTAAAAGCAACCTCCCCCATGCTTTGATTTCTGGCGGGGTCAGTAACGTTTCCTTTTCCTTCCGTGGTAACAACGTAGTTCGTGAAGCCATCCATGCGGTGTTCCTCTATCACTGTATCCGTGAAGGCATGGATATGGGTATCGTGAACGCTGGCCAGCTAGCCATTTACAACGAAATACCCGAACGTTTACGAGAAGCGGTTGAAGACGTGGTGCTCAACAGACGCGAGGACAGTACTGACCGGTTACTGGAAATTGCCAACGATTACGTGGGCGAAGCAGGAAAAAAACAGGTCGAGAACCTTGAATGGCGCGAACTGCCTGTTGAGGAACGAATGAGCTATGCATTGGTTAAAGGTATCACTAACTTTATTGTTGAGGATGCTGAAGAAGCGCGGCAGGCAATGGATAAGCCGATTCAGGTGATCGAAGGTCCACTAATGGCGGGTATGGATCGAGTTGGAGACCTATTTGCTGAAGGCCAGATGTTTCTGCCCCAGGTAGTGAAAAGCGCACGGGTAATGAAACAGGCAGTAGCCTATCTGGTGCCCTTTATTGATGCTGAAAAAGATGGCAAAGCCAAGAGCAACGGCAAAATACTGATGGCTACCGTAAAGGGTGACGTTCATGATATTGGCAAGAATATCGTTGGTGTTGTACTTCAATGCAACAACTTCGAGGTAATTGATATCGGCGTGATGGTTTCCTGCGAAAAAATTCTTGCTGAAGCAAAGGAGCACGACGTTGATATCATCGGCCTTAGCGGATTGATCACACCATCCCTTGAAGAGATGGCCCACGTCGCTTCAGAGATGCAACGGCAGGGTTTTAACCTGCCTCTGATGATTGGCGGCGCAACCACTTCCAAGGCCCATACAGCGGTAAAAATTGAACCCAATTATCAGAATGATCTTGCGATTTATGTCGCGGATGCATCCAGAAGCGTGGGCGTGGCAGCAAACTTAATGAAGGCCGAAAGCAAAGCAGCCTATATCACCGAGCATCGGCAGGAATACGCCACAGTGCGTGAACGCGTGCTTGCCCGCAGAAAAAAGGCTGATTTAATTCCTTACGAGCAAGCCTGTGCGCATGGTGCAAATATTGACTGGTCAAACTACCAGCCAAAGGTACCGCAGCAAATTGGTGCTCGCGTGCTGCAGGATTATCCACTTGAATCGTTGCTCGACACCATTGACTGGAATCCCTTCTTTATTACCTGGGACTTGAAGGGCAAATACCCAGACATTTTAACCCATGAAAAACTGGGCGAAGCGGCTACCCAATTATTCGATGACGCCCAAGCAATGCTGAAAGAGATCGTCGATAAAAAATTGATTACGGCTAATGCCGTGTATGGAATTTGGCCCGCCGGTCGAACGGGGGCTGACGATGTAGAGGTTTACGCTACCGAAGAACGGAATGCACCGATCGAAACGCTGCATTTTGTTCGTCAGCAACAGCGCAAACCGAATGATAACCCCTACCTGAGTCTGGCGGACTATATCGCTCCTGCAGACAGTGGCGCACAGGATTATATCGGTGCCTTTGTGGTGACTACTGGAATTCATGTTGATGAGCTAGCAAGAGAGTACGAATCACAACATGATGATTACCGATCCATCATGATAAAAGCACTGGCAGATCGCTTAGCCGAGTCCTTTGCAGAGCATCTTCATCTGCGAGTCAGGAAAGAGTTTTGGGGGTTCGCTAACGATGAATCCCTGAACAATCAGGAGCTTATCAAAGAAAAGTATCAGGGCATCCGCCCTGCCCCAGGTTACCCCGCCTGCCCTGAACACAGTGAAAAAACCACTTTATTTAGATTGCTTGATGCGGAAAAATCTACGGGTGTTTCTCTTACTGAACACTATGCGATGAACCCCGCAGCATCTGTGAGCGGGTACTACTTTAGCCACCCGGAATCACGTTACTTTGGTGTCGGTAAAGTGGCTGAAGATCAGGTCATAGACTTGGCTAACAGGAAGAACATCGACCAAAAACAGATGGAACGCCTACTCCAGGCCAATCTGGGCTTCTAAAGCTTAAGATTGGGTAAATGAAGGTTGGGTGAATACACAACAGACACTCGATATTTCTATGGCTACCTCCCATCTAAAGATGTATTTTATTTATATCTTTTTATCCGATTAGTAGTTCGCATATCTAGCTAACTCGGTAAGGACAAAAAGGTATTTAGATATGGTGTTTAGTCGCTCCATTTTAAGCGCTGCTCAGCTACTTTAAGCAGCTGTAACCCCCTTTAGCCCAACAAAAAAAGGTTCACTGCTAAATATGCATCCACAAGCCACCGATACGCAGCCCTGGTATAAACAATTCTGGCCATGGTTTGTGCTGGCCATTCCCGCCACATCGGTCATTCTCAGCATGATTTTTGTCTATTTTTCGGTTAACGGTGCAGATACGTTAGTCGTTGATGATTATTACAAACAAGGTTTGGCAATCAATCAGCAGTTAAGTCGTATTGATGCCGCTACCGGGCGTTCGATCAATGCACAACTTAATTTTAATGTTGAAGATGCTGTGGTTGCCTTACGATTAAATGGTGAATTCAGCGCCGTTCCAGAATCGCTCAAGCTAGAAATGATTCACCCTACGCTGCAGCAAAGAGATCAATTTATAATGCTCACCAAAAGCGCAAATCGATATTACACGGCTCCACTTAAATTTGATGTGAGTGGCAATTGGCATATCCACCTTTCTTCTCCCGAGGGGGATTGGCTGATCAAAAACAGTGCTGCGCTGCCCTCAACGGACTCTATTTCACTGATTCCGTAACCCTCGCTCTTATAAAAAACCTCGAGTTGCACGTAGTTATATGACCCAGGAAATCGATCCCACTCCTTGTTTTCACTGCGGACTACCGGTACCCCGATTATATCCCGTAAAGGGTAAATCAGGTTCGATCGACGCTTTATACTGCTGCGTCGGGTGCAAGGCTGTTGCTGAGACGATCGAGGAAAGTGGTTTCGGTCAGTATTACCGTTTAAGAAGTGGCCAAGCAGATAAACCCGCCGACCCTGTAGCGGATATCAATAGGTATATCGGGTTCGATCAAGTCGATGTACTTGAGGAAATTTCCACGAAAATATCCGCAGACAGCCGTGAAATATTTCTCTCAATCGAAGGTATTCATTGTGCAGCCTGTGTGTGGTTGCTGGAACGGCAGATGAATCAACTCAGCGGTGTACAAGAAGCTACGGTTAACTTATCGAACCATCGCGCCCGAGTGAGATGGGACCCCAAAAAAACCAAGATCAGCACGGTTTTTAGTGCTATTCAGGCCATTGGTTATAAAGCTCATCCATTTCAACCCCAACAAGAAGAGGCTTTGTTTAAAAAGGAGGAAAAACAGGCAATATTACGCTTGGGGATCGCAGCGATAGGCATGGCCCAAGTCATGATGTACGCCATACCTCTCTACCTCGGTGCTGGGCAGGAGATTACCGAACAGTATCGTGATCTACTGCGTTGGGCCAGCCTGATGATCACCACACCTGTTGTGTTTATTTCGGCACGCCCTTTTTTTAGTTCGGCCTGGCGGGATCTCAAATCCCTACGACCAGGAATGGATGTGCCTGTTTCGCTGGCGGTTGGCGGAGCCTACTTAGCAAGTATATGGGCAACCCTTAGCCAACAGGGCGAGGTCTATTTTGACTCAGTTAGTATGTTCACCTTTCTGCTTTTATTGAGCCGTTACGTAGAAATGAAGGCACGCCACTCAGCAGGCCGAAGCGAACAGTCTCTGCATCGCATACTGCCAGATTTTGCGCTGAAGTTAGTCGATGAAAATATCATTGAAACGCCGATTAAAAACCTGAAGCCCGGAGATCGGATTTTAATAAAGTCCGGCGAGATGGTGCCGGCTGATGGATCTATCGAAAGTGGAATCAGTCAACTCAATGAAGCTGCTATGACAGGCGAATTTTATCCGATCACAAAAAAAACCGGTGATACGGTACTAGCAGGAACAGGAAATATTGAAAACCCTATCGAGGTCGTAGTAACCCATACCGTTGCTGATTCAAGATTGAACCTCATTGAGCAACTGCTTGAGCAAGTCCAGCATCAAAAACCAAAAATCGCGCAACAGGCGGATCAGATAGCCGGTTATTTCGTCTCGGGCGTACTCCTGATAGCTGCACTTGTATACAGCTATTGGAGAGTTCGTCAGCCTGAATCCGCTTTCTGGATTACCCTATCTGTTTTGGTAGTAACCTGCCCCTGTGCACTTTCCCTGGCTACCCCCACCGCTATCACCGCTGCGGTTCATGCGTTGCGTAAAAGGGGTTTTTTAATTACAGGCAAACAAGCACTATCAGGTTTGGCCGCCACTACGGATATCGTTTTCGACAAAACAGGCACATTAACCATTGGCGAACTTACCGTAGGCGCAATAGAAACCTCTGATGAATATTCCAAGTCTGAGGTACTTCAAATCGCGCGGGCACTTGAACAGGAATCAGAGCACCCGATTGCTAATGCATTTAAACACTTGAGTCTGGAGTTACCTTACCTTAATTGCTCCGAGCGAAGACAAAAGACTGGGCTAGGTATTGAGGCGAAAATTGCCGAAAAACGGTACCGCATTGGGAGGGAGTCATACGTACGTGAAGTGATTAAAAATAGCCACACACAGTTACCCAAGTCTTTTTTAAATATGAGTATCTACCTGGCAAATGAATCCGGTTTTATTGCATCGTTCAATTTAGATGATCAGCTTCGAGCGGGCGCTAAAACCACAATTAGCGCGTTAAAAACTGGTAAATTTAACGTTTCTCTTCTTAGTGGCGATAGCTCAGACACACCCTCTAAAATCGCTAAACAAGTCGGAATTGAACAGGTATTTTCATCGATGTTGCCAGAGCAAAAAGTACAGTTTGTAACGGGGCAGCAGGATAAAGGAAAACGAGTACTTATGATGGGTGATGGTATTAACGATGCGCCCGTACTTTCAGCATCAAATGTATCCGTTGCAATGGGCAGTGGGACTGATCTGGCTAAAACCCACGCCGATGCAGTATTACTATCAAACGATTTAACGGTTATTCCATTAGTTATTGTACATGCTCAGAAAACTCAAAGGGTTATCCGGCAAAATATCGGCTGGGCGATACTGTATAACTTGACAGCGCTACCGCTAGCTGCAGGTGGGTTTCTAGAGCCTTATATGGCGGCTATTGGTATGTCAGTGAGTTCGCTAATTGTAGTTGGCAATGCCTACAGGCTCACCCGAATGCCTTCTCGAATATAAGGTTTGTTATGGAAATACTTTATCTGCTAATCCCGCTCGCACTAGTCCTGTTTGGCGTAATACTTTGGGCCTTTTCATGGTCGGTAAAAAATGATCAATTTGAAGACCTTGATCGACATGGGCATGACCTACTTTTTGACGACGATCTCAATTTGAAACCATCATCCGATTCGAAGGATAAAATGAATGATGACAGCTAACTACGTATTAATCGTCGCTTTCAGTTTAGGTCTGGTGGGTAGTACTCACTGTATAGGCATGTGCGGCGGTATCATGGCCGCAATTTCCTCGGCTACCGGGCACAACGGTGATGTTTCCTCCAGATATAAATGGCGCCAGCTGTTTCTATATAACCTGGGGCGTATCTCTACTTATAGCTTGATCGGGCTGCTACTGGGTTCGGTGAGCGCGTGGTTGGCAAGTTTTGGTGCAAACTGGGGATTGGTTTTTCGAGTAATTGCTGGTGTTAGCCTGGTAATGATGGGACTTTATCTTGCTGGTTTTGGCTTTGTCATGATGTTATTTGAATCATCAGGTCAATTCATCTGGAAGCGCATTCAACCTTTTGCCAGGCATTTCTTGCCACCAAAGAACTGGTGGCAGACCTTGTTGCTGGGTGGCCTGTGGGGTTGGTTACCCTGCGGTATGGTTTACGGCGCGCTAATCTGGAGCTCATCCCAGGGCTCAGCGTTATTATCTGCTTTACTAATGTTTTGTTTTGGTCTTGGCACCGTGCCAGCATTAATGTTAACGGGAGGTCTTAGCAGCCGATTCACAGAATTTGTATCCAACCAAAATATACGCAAAGGGCTTGGGGTTCTCGTGCTTCTTTATGGGGTATGGACCCTGTTTGGCTCAATGCTTTTACCTGGTATGTCGACTCACGATCATGGCGCTGGCCAAGGGAATCATTCCGAGCATATTCATTAATAATGCTGTAGCTTGTATCACAATACATGCTACATTTGGTAAAATGACTATATAGATTACCAGGCGTCAGTAGGATCTCTAATATGAAAAGCAATTCAGATAAAAACATAGAGTTAAAAGCGATGCCCTCATCCCAAGCCAATGTGATGCTGTGTAAAGGTTGTACGCTTGATCCTCTCTGCCACCCGAACACGCTAGATAAAAAAACGGTAGATGATCTCGACAGTGTGTTTAATCGCGGGGTAATGTACAGCAAAGGAGAGTATATATATCATCAGGGTGAAACATTCGATGCGGTTTACGTTGTTAGATCAGGCTCTTTGAAAACTTATGCCATTACCAGTGGCGGTGAAGAGCAGATTACAAATTTTTATTTCGCTACCGAATTAACCGGCCTCAACGGCCTGAACACGAAAGTCTACCCAGTATCGGCGGTTGCCCTGGAAACTACCACAGTCTGCAAAATCCCATTTTCAAACGTCGAAGAGCTATCTCTAAAACTACCTGAGCTTCGGGAAAACCTTTACTCGACCATTGGCAAAGAGCTTGATAGTTTTCAAGAAATGATACTGACTTTGAGCAAAAAAAATGCTGAGGAGCGAGTTGCGACTTTCTTGATGAATTTGTCCTGTCGCTACAAGAAACGCGGTTTTTCCGCTTCTTCTTTTCGGTTAACGATGTCTCGGAGCGAAATAGGAAATTTCTTGGGGTTAGCCGTAGAAACAGTCAGCAGGGTGTTTTCAAAATTCCAAAAACAATCACTGATAAAAGCTGAAGGGCGTGAAATTGAAATACTAGATCCTAGCCGGTTGGCTGTAATGTCAGGAGGAATGGCTTCAGAAGGCGCTCATGCTGCACAATAAACACTACAGTATTTATTAACCCTTAGTTCTTAGTTCTTAGTTCTTAGTTCTTAGTTCTTTCATTAGGGGAAGGAATTAAACTTCGATCAGCTGATTGCTTTGACTATCGGCGCGTACTAATTTTTCGATTTCATCCGCGTCAACCGCTTTGGAGAATAGGTAACCCTGCACCTTGTCACATCCACGTGCTTTTAAATACTCTAACTGCGCCCAGGTCTCAACACCTTCCGCCACCAGCTCCAGATTTAGACCCTTTGCAATTGAAACAATCGCGTTTACCAAATATGCGTCTACATCCTTACTTTCAATATCATTAACAAAGGCACGATCAATTTTCAGGGTACGAAGCGGAAATTTTTGTAAATAGCTTAAAGATGAGTACCCGGTACCAAAGTCATCAATTGCGATGTTGACGCCGTACTCACTTAGTTGCCTGAGTTTCGCGGTAGCATTACTTGCGTCATTCATTAACATGCCTTCCGTTATTTCAATTTCCAAAAAGCCGGCGGGCATGGAGTAACTTGCCAAAAGACCTATCACATCGTCGGCAAAGTTTGGTTGGGCAATTTGTAAGGGTGATATGTTTACCGCAATTCTTTCTATATGAATCCCCTGATTTGCCCAAGTAGTCCAGTCCTGAATGGCTTTTTCAATAACCCATTTCCCAAGCCGAACAACCATGCCACTTTGTTCTGCAATATCGATAAATTCCAGCGGGAACAACCGACCCTGCTTAGGATGATCCCAACGAACCAGCGCTTCCAGGCCACTCATTTTCCCGGTAATAACATCAACTTGCGGTTGATAACTAAGCGTAAACTCTTCGCAGTCTAGCGCTCGTCGCAGGTCATTCTCAATGATAATTCTATCTGGGCTTGTGCTGTCAAATTCGCTTTGATACAGCTGGTAGCCATTTTTTCCACGTTGCTTTATGGTATACATCGCTGTATCCGCATGGGTAATTAGCTCACGTAAATCTTGACCATCCCTGGGGTACAGGGCAATACCAATGCTCACGCTTGTATAAAGTTCATGGCCTTCGATAGAAAATGGTGCTTTAAGAGCGGTTTTAATTTTTTCAGCAACTAGTATCGCATCAGCCTCACCGTGGATATGCGGCAGCAAAAGCGTGAATTCATCTCCGCCGAAGCGAGCCAAGGTATCCCCTTCACGAACGCAGGCTTGCAGTCGTTGAGCGATCGCTTGAAGCATTAAATCGCCAAGGGGGTGACCCAAGGTATCGTTAATCAATTTGAAACGATCGAGGTCTAGAAACATTAAGGCAAACATCTGCTTATTTCGTTTAGCCTGGACAATCGCCATATTAGTTCGATCTTCAAAAAGGCTACGGTTTGGCAAACTTGTTAATGAGTCATGGTACGCCTGGTAACTTATTGTTTCTTCGGCCTTTATTCTTTCAGTGACATCTCGCGCAACTCCAAAAACACCCTTGAAATTGGTTTGTTTTGGCAGAATAGCGGTTAAATCGCTTACAGCCTCTAGCTGGACGGGAAGCGCTTCAAAATCCATAAAACGAACACTATTATCTGCAGTTCGAAGCCGCAACACTTTATTAACAGAGTTAGCGGATAGATCAATATGGATCAATGTATCGATCTGATCCATATCGTCTTCGTGTGCGATTTCAGAAAAGGGGCGGCCCAGCAGCCTATTTTTATCGTAGCCTAACAATACCTTGGTCCGATCATTCAAATAAGTAAAACAACCTCGCTCGTCCAGCATATAGATTATATCGGGGGAGTGTTCCACGATGTAGCGATGTAGCTTTTCGGAATCGGACAGCTTTTTCTGAATCAGCAAATTGTGGCGTTCCAGTTGGGCTTTTGAAACTGCGTTTCCGATAGTTGTGAGAAGACCATCCGCAGCATAAGGTTTTCGAAGATAATCATACGCGCCCAGTTTGAGTGCTTCGCTTACCGCTTCAAACGAAGTTTCACCGCTGACGACGATAACGGTAAAGTTATACTGGTTATCCTGGATATGTCTGAGAACATCATGGCCGGACACCCGCGGCATGTTGAGGTCGAGTATGACTAGATCGAACTCCTGAGCATCCAGTAACGACAGAGCTGCTTGCCCTCCCTCTGCAATTGTTGTCTGGTATCCATGCAATCTGAGCAACTCCTCCATACTTAACAGGAGATTGAGCTCGTCATCGACTAGTAACAAATTGCCTTTATGTGTCATGTTTATAGTTCACATGTAGTATGAAAATATAACTAGTGTTCTAGCTTCCTGGGCAACAATATTTGCCAAGTAACTCCATGCCGGCTATTTCGGCATGTAATTAACCCACCCATCTTAGATACCAGGCTATGAACAATATTCAGTCCAATGCCAGAGTGCTTTTTCCCTTTTAAGCTGCGTTTCACCTCGAATAAACGCGGCATGACTGAGGCGTCTATTCCTGTTCCGGTGTCCTGGATCGATATCTCAACATACCAATCTTCGTTTAGATAAAATTGGTCTGCTGTAGATATTGATATCACGCCGCCGGTTGGCATCGCCTCGATAGAATTTAGAATTAGATTTGTCAAAATTTGTTTCAGGGCATTCTCAGATCCCCAAATAGACGGAATATCATTATCTAGTTCAAGTTTCGTTTCAATCTGATTTGGATAAGTGTTCGACGTACTAAATATCTCAACCTGATCAGCGACCAATTGATTAATATCGAATAACGCAAACTCTGGGTCATCGTCAGCTCTTTGCCGCCCTAGACGCTCCAGTATGTCACATACTCTGGTGATTTCTGACTTAACAATTAGCAGATTTTCCTTCGCTGACGAGTTGTCGTCCAGTTTGCGCCCCATAATTTCAAGGTAATTCTGAACAACGCTCAATGGATTATTCGCTTCGTGTATCGCTTTTTTTACCGAAATTTCATAGGTTTTTGTCTGATTTTCAACGATATCTTTATGTTGCTCCTGCAACCAATAAAAATCCTTCAACAGGTTTCCCAACCGGAACATTAGCATCTTAAGTAATTGCGTATTTTCAGGGATGGAATCGATGTGACCTTGATCTATCCCAACTAACAGCACGCCAAGCGGTCTTCCATCAAAATAGAAAGGATGGCAATAAAAACCTGTTGTGCCTAGATAGTTAAGGAACTGTCGATCAACTACTACCAGAGATTCCAGCTCACTCATCCCTTCTGAAAAAAAACGCACAGGTTTATTATCCAATAATGAGTTACTTAATACGCTCCTATCCCGCTCTACCGGTATGCTGATCTCTTTGAGAAACGCCGGAACGTTTTCATGGCCAGCAATTTTTATGGTATCCGTATGCTTACCGTATAGAAAAAATAGTGATGACCCGGCATTTAACAAGGATCGAAGGGCACTCCTGACCAGTGACAAGAGTTCTGATTCGCTATGTCCTGAGTCGGCAGTGTGGCAAATACTGGAGACTAATGATATATCTTTAACCTGCGCGCGCAGTTGCTGATGTTTTTCGCGGAAACGATGGCTATTTTCTAAATCCGGCTTGATCGGTCGCGCGGCAGCATTCGAACTACTGCTATCATCCTCAATTGGTACTGAGTCTCGCCAGTCGATACCATAACTGTTGGCCGCATCGATAGCATCATCTCTGGATTTTCCTAAAAGGGCCCGTGCTGTTGAGGTGTCGATGGCAAATAATATATTGGCATTCTGGATAAACTGCTGCGCGTTGCCGGATTGATCGTCCACCGCATGACTGGCTAAGTTCACAATTTTAACCAGGTGGTGTGCATCAAGAATAGCCTCGACAGGTTTAGCCTGATACTTAACCGCATCAGAAATACAGGGGTCAACTCCCCACTGATCAATCAGGTGTGCACTCAGTAAATTATGATTAATACCGAACTGCTCGACCTCATAAATCAAGCAGTTAGAGGCGGAGCCATCGGTAGACATTTTCTTGCTGATCAATCCGTTCGATTGAATCTCCATAACCAGCTGCCCTATTCCCCTTACAAGAGCACATAGGTAAGCCTCTTCAGGCTCACGATAGGAGGTGATTTTGGATAATGACAGCGCGATTTGAGCTCCCATAAACGCGCGACACCAGTGGTATTCAAGGTACGCGATTTGATCGTTTTGATAACTTCGAAATGCCTGGTATGCGGAGGAGCTAAAAGCAATCGCCTGGAGCGCATCGTAGCCAATCATTGCGCATAATTCGCTGAGTGTCCCTGAACGCTCGGATTGATCTGGCTGTTCGTTGGAGGCAACAATGATCACTCTTACAAGAAGAGCAGCGTCTTTTCTTATGATATTGGATACAGAAGAGTAGGATCGTGCAGGGTTCTGCAACTCATCCTGAAGTTCAAGAAGAATTTGCGGCAAGGTTGTTAATTTGTATGGTTCAACCTGTTGCATTAGCGGTATTCAAACTCGATTTTATTATGATTAAAAATGGCCACAAAAACTGGTTATTATTTAGCCATTTATTTGACGTCAGGTCAATCTATAGTTTTATCTTCGCAACTATCTGAAAGTCCGAATTTAATCTGATCCAGCTAGTAATTCAGCGCCCGATATAAGATATCTATCAGCAAGCTAATTAGCGACATCATATTCCGTTTTAGTGACTGTTTGATAAACCGCCGGCGGTAAAACACACCGCCGGGTTTGGCATCAGCCTTGAAAGGATTGGTTCGCGGATTACGTATAGTACAATCAATTGAAGGTGCGAGAGCAATTTTAAGGCGGCACTATCACTGTTCGCATCGATGAGTACAGCACCCTCTTAATTGAGAATATTGAGCATGAGAGTTGAGCATTACAGTACAGTCGGTGCCACTTTCCTGTATTGCGGCATTATTCGCCCCGCTTTCGCACCAATATAAGTGGGGTCTGCAACCCAGTATGCCCTACCTTTGTGATAAAAAGGTTTGCCCTGTCTCGGTGCCATTTTGGGATCAAATGCTACCGCTGTTGCAACATGCCCAGGGTAACTTATGCCGATTACTGACAAACCCACAAGCTCCCGTACCAACCAACTAAACAGGAACGAGCGGTCTTCGCAGTCGTTACCGGGGAAGCGAAAACTCTCTTCCGGGTGTAGATAGTTTTCGCCACCAAACTGCTCATGATCCAGTTTGTAAACAAATCCAAGCTGCACCCAGTTCAGCAACCAATTAACCTGCTGCATCTGGGTTTTCCCTTTCAGTTCTGGAAGTAGCTGTTCACGTAAACTGGCGTCGGTAACGGCCGAAACAGGCGCATCAAAATAGTGCTTTAGATCCAGTTGCGGATAACTGTCAAAATAGTCATTCCGCGACGCTAAAGAGTCGATGGAATAGGTGCGGCCTTTCACCGTCAAGGTGCGTGACTCTATATTTGTTGAAGTGGTTAGACTATTGCCAAATCTCAAATTCACCGCACGCAATGCCGCCGGATAGGGTTTAGAGGGCAATTGCAATGCGCCGCTTCGTTCTTTATCCAAGACATAAAAGCGCTGCCCTTGTAGCTGAAAAAATGACTGGCCATACACGGTCTGTTCAGACGCAAATAGTAGAACTAGCCGATGTTTATCCATCCCCGCCGATACCCTGTAACCCAATTTATTAAGCATGAACCAGCGGTACAACTGTTGATGGTTTCTATTTATGAACAACCCCTTCGCCTGATGCTGGATCAACTGTAAAACGCCCCAATCCGAAAGATGAAGCTCATCTCGGCGCTGCTTAATATTAGAGAGTACAGGTTGATAGTTTGATTGCGCCAAAGCTGTCCAACCCAGCACAATATCACGCTCAGAATGGATGGTGCCAAGTGTTACCGCGAGTACGGGCAGGTAAAGTGACTGACTAAAAAAATCGACATTGGCAGCGGCGGGCGATACAACAGCCGAAGGATGCCCTGTCTTTTTTTGTTTAATCTGTGATCGAGATGAAATTGGCCCCGCCCGGGCAATTTGAGAACCCTCTATACCGCTTTTAACAATATTAAGGTTACCACCGGAAGGCAGCGCAGCGGCGGGTTTTGCTGCGGTATTGGGGATTTGATCTGGTGAACGGGTTATTGCCTTTTCATTGGCTACTGAAGGGGCCTTTGCTGGCTTAGGTACGGTGTCGCGAACCAGTCCAGCGAAGCGCTCGTAGGACCGCCATTGCTCCCCTAACCACTTAACATAAGCTGCATCATTGGCATCTTTAAACTGCTGAAATTGCCGCTGGTTTGAAACGTTAAATTGTTCATATTCGGCACGAAATTTATCATACTCATCGGCAGACGCAACATAACTAGTGATACTGACTAAAACACCTACAAACAATATCGCTAACGTTGCAAAGTTCAATATAAAACGCTCCTATCTATGACTGGTTATTCTGATATCTATAGCAACATCGACCATCGTTATGCAATGTTATCTCATCGGGGCGCCCTCCCCGAGTTAATTTAATGAGCCGTTCTAGCGTCTGGCTCTTACGCATTGGTAGTGATCGCGCTGTTAGCAGACGAGTTCTACTCCCAGCCTATATATAGGTTAGGCAGTCTACAGCATTCATTCAGACCGATCTTGATTAGATGAACCGCCTCTATAAATAAACACGGATTCATTACGGCTTTAGGAACTTGCACTGCACGAGTCGCTATGCCTCAGTGGATAAGCAAACTCGAACGTGCCTCGCCTAACATCATTTTTACCAGCTTGGGCGGCAGCCCTCACTGAACACGATGAGCATTATTTGGAACCCTACGGTAAGATTAAATGGGATCGCTAAGGCTTGCAGATATATCGGCGGGAGCAGCCAATCTTGCGTTGCTCTGCAGATGATAAGAATGCATTCAGCATTCAGCCGCTAGGGGCTTGCTTTGCGAGCTGGGAGGAGCTGAGGATTAGATTAAGTGATTTGGCGGAGAGGGAGGGATTCGAACCCTCGATGGGCGTTAACCCATACACGCTTTCCAGGCGTGCTCCTTAAGCCACTCGGACACCTCTCCAGATATAGCGGGATTTTGAGGGGCCGAACTCTATACCAGTTCATAATCTATAGCAACCACACAGCCCTTAACCTTAAGGCCGTTCTTCTATATAATTCGTGCCCTGAATTTCAATGCCAGTTTGCAGTCGTCTTGGTGAGGTCCCGCCAATGGCAACAGCAAAGGTAACGGCAAAACGCTAGCATCCACCCGGCAACTCCCAAAAAAACATTACCGGGGTCCGCAAATCGCTAGTTCGGCAACAAAAATGGAACCAAATTCAATTTTTACGAGGTAATACTGTGCTCGAGTCATATAAGAAACATGTAGAAGAACGCGCCGCTGAAGGCATCGTACCTAAACCCCTTGATGCATCTCAGGTATCAGAATTGGTCGAGCTACTTAAGAACCCACCGGCGGGCGAAGAAGCGCTTCTTATAGATCTGCTTACCAACCGCGTGCCCCCCGGTGTTGACGATGCAGCTTATGTTAAAGCGGGTTTTTTGACCGCCGTTGCAAATGGCGAAGCGACTTCACCGCTTATTTCAGCAGAGAAAGCCGCAGAATTACTAGGCACTATGGCGGGTGGGTACAATATCGAGCCGCTGATTGCACTACTCGATAATGAAAAACTGGCACCTATCGCTGGCAAAGCGCTGTCTCACACTTTATTGATGTTTGACGCAGCCCACGATGTCATCGAAAAAGCCAAGTCGGGTAATGCCACGGCAAAAAAAGTTGTGGACTCGTGGGCCGCTGCAGAGTGGTTCACCAGCAAGCCTAAAGTTGAAGAAGTCATCACCGTCACGGTATTTAAAGTGACCGGCGAAACCAATACTGACGACTTATCCCCCGCCCAGGATGCCTGGTCTCGACCTGACATCCCGCTTCACGCTAAAGCGATGCTGAAGATTGAGCGTGATGGTATAACTGCCCCCGAAGCCCAAATCAAAGATCTTGAAAGCAAAGGTCACCCTGTTGCCTACGTTGGCGATGTCGTCGGAACCGGTTCCTCACGTAAGTCTGCAACCAACTCTGTACTTTGGTTCATGGGCGATGAAATCCCCTTCGTACCCAACAAAAAAGGTGGCGGGATCTGTATCGGTGGAAAAATCGCTCCGATTTTCTTCAATACTATGGAAGACGCCGGCGCCCTACCCATTGAATGTGAAGTAGACAAGATGAATATGGGCGATGTAATTGACATCTACCCTTATGAAGGAGTGGTTAAAAACCACGAGACAGGTGAAAAGCTTTCTGACTTTACACTCAAATCCCAGGTGATTCTCGATGAAGTACAAGCTGGCGGACGTATACCTTTAATTATTGGTCGTGGCCTGACAGAACGTACCCGAAAAGCACTTGGTTTAGGGCCATCAGAAGTATTCCGTCGCCCAACGTCTGCTACTGATAGCGGGAAAGGCTATACGTTAGCGCAGAAGATGGTTGGTAAAGCCTGTGGCGTTGAAGGAATCCGTGCCGGCACATACTGTGAACCACATATGACTACCGTTGGTTCACAGGACACCACTGGCCCCATGACGCGAGATGAGCTGAAAGATCTAGCTTGCCTGGGTTTCTCTGCTGATCTTGTGATGCAGTCTTTCTGTCACACTGCTGCATATCCCAAACCCGTTGATATTGAAACCCAACATACGCTGCCTGATTTCATTATGAACCGCGGCGGTGTTTCGCTTCGTCCCGGTGACGGCATCATTCACTCCTGGTTAAACCGTATGTTGCTGCCGGACACTGTGGGCACAGGTGGTGATTCCCATACTCGCTTCCCAATTGGCATCTCTTTCCCGGCCGGATCAGGGTTGGTGGCATTTGCTGCTGCAACCGGTGTAATGCCGCTAGATATGCCGGAATCTGTACTGGTTCGCTTCAAAGGTGAAATGCAACCCGGAATCACACTGCGTGACCTGGTAAACGCCATACCTTACGCTGCAATCCAAAAAGGGCTACTAACCGTTGAAAAACAAGGGAAAAAGAATATTTTCTCAGGTCGAATCCTTGAAATTGAAGGCCTACCTGATCTTAAGGTTGAGCAAGCATTTGAGCTTTCCGATGCATCAGCCGAGCGGTCGGCGGGTGGCTGCTCTATTCGTTTAGGTAAAGAGCCCATCATTGAATACCTGAATTCCAACATCACCATGCTGAAATGGATGATTTCCCAGGGCTACGGCGATGTACGTACTATTGAGCGTCGTATTCAGGGTATGGAGCAATGGATTGCTGATCCGCAATTGATGGAACCTGATGCGGATGCTGAGTACTGTGAAATTATCGAGATCGATCTTAACGAAATCAAAGAACCTTTGGTTTGCTGCCCGAACGACCCCGATGACGTGAAGCCACTTTCTGAAGTAGCCGGTGCACCCATTGGTGAAGTATTTATTGGCTCCTGCATGACCAATATTGGTCACTTCCGAGCTGCAGCTTCAATGCTTGATAAAGCAAACTCAAGTCAGGCACGGCTCTGGATCTCTCCCCCAACTCGAATGGATGAGCATCAGCTGATGGAGGAAGGTATCTACAACATCTTCGCTCAGGCCGGTGCTCGAACCGAGATGCCAGGTTGTTCGCTATGCATGGGTAACCAGGCACGAATTGCCAAGGGCTCAACCGCTGTTTCGACATCAACCCGTAACTTCCCGAATAGACTGGGTGATCAGGCAGATGTTTATCTTGCTTCAGCTGAACTGGCTTCCGTTGCAGCGATTATGGGTAAACTGCCAACTCCAGCGGAATATCTGGAGTACGCGAAGGATCTCGCACCAATGGCTGACAATATCTACAAATACCTTAACTTTGATCAACTTGCGGAATATGTTGAGGACGCTAAAAACGTCTCGATTCCTGCGGTCAATGTGAGTGTGGTTGGCTAAAGGATACTGTCGACAAGTCATTTAATTAAAAACCCGCCAACTGGCGGGTTTTTTTTGCTTTCTTAAATTACCGTTACATTCTCATGAGCGTCTTGATTCGCATACAAATGACAAGATCCAAAACTGACTACGTCATGGATTAAAACCACCAAAATAGATACAATGCTAACTATTAGTTATTGATCTATTTTTCGATAGTAGCACCCCCTGCTTTTCGATGGTAGCACCCTACGGTCACCGTTCGGCCTACAGCAATACTCACTCCTGGAAAATCGAGGATTTAAATGTCTGAACAAGAAAACCAATCTGCCGGTATATCTGCCCGTAGGATCACTACCCTGTGCGGCATATTGATTCTGTGCATTATTATTCTCGTAGCGGTTGGAAAATGGATCATGTTCCGTATGTCACATGTATCCGAAATCGATGCGCGGGTTAAATCTGCTATTACGATTATCAGCAGTACGGTTCCAGGTCGGTTGGTTAAGTTTGACGTTTCCGAAGGGGATATTTTCACAAAAGGGGTTTTGATCGCAAAGATCGACAGTGACTTGATCGAACTCAGGAACTTAGAGCTCGATGCACGTATTCAAGCGATTGAAACCCAAATCATTGAGCACAAGACTAACCGTGAAATTGTCAACAACCAAACTTCGAGTCAGGTCGAAATAGCCAAGGCCCAATTTGATGTGGCGACTGCGCAGGTTCAGGAGGCTCAGTACGAAATGCAGCGCACCGCCGATGACTACCAGCGTACGCAATCACTTGCCGGGAAAAAACTGATCGCAACCAGGCAGGTGGATCAAGCAAGAAGCCTGGCCAACAAAGCTCGTGAAAAACACCGCGCTACCCAGGCGCAAGCCATATCCACTCAAGCTTCCTACACGGAAGCGTTGGCCTCAAGACAGAAAGTGGAGTTATTCGATAGCCAAATCGAAACCCTACAGCATAATCGCCGAGCCCTTGAAATTCAGAAGCTACAGCTTGAAAAGGGTCTTGCCGAGCGCACTATTTTAAGCCCCATCAACGGCGTGGTTGACCAAACATTTGTTCATAGCCAGGAATATGTATCCCCGGGTCAACGGCTGCTACTGATTCACGATCCATCCAATGTATGGATCAGCACCGATATTAAGGAATCAGAAATTCGTAAAGTAAAGGTTGGTCAGTCGGTGGACATTCATGTTGACGCCTATCCAGATCAAATCTTTGAAGGCACGGTTGAGCAGATTGGCACAGCGGCGACCAGTCAGTTTGCCCTCATCCCAAGCCCCAATCCAAGTGGCAATTTCACTAAAATCACCCAACGAATACCGGTTCGTATTGCAATCGTCAGCGATCAAGCTGTTTTGAATCCCGGCATGATGGTTGAGGTCGACATTGACATTACGAACGACTGAGTCACTTTTTGAGCAATACGGCTCAGCCTATAAATGGCTAGCCACCATGACCGTTGTGATGGGTACGCTGGCCTCAGCGTTATCCACCACCATGGTCAATGTGGCGATTCCGGACATCATGGGCACCTTTGGTGTCGGGCAGGACCAGGGCCAATGGATGTCCACCGCTTTTATTGCCGCCAACACCGCAACCATGCTGGTAAACGCTTGGTGTGTGCATGCCTTTGGTCAGCGAAAGACCTATGTGTGGGCGATGGGTTTGTTTATCGCCGGCTCCCTGATTGGTGGTTTCGGTAACCATATAGATATTCTAACCTTTGCGCGGATCATGCAGGGCGCTGCTGCGGGTTTGCTTGCGCCGCTTGCTATGTTCACGATGTTCAGGGTGTTTCCTGACGATCAGCGCGGCAAAGCGATGGGTTACTACGGTATCGGCGTTATTTTGGCCCCCGCTTTTGGCCCCGTTATCGGAGGAATATTGGTAGACGTATTCAACTGGCGCGCCACCTTTTTTGTAGCTCCTCTTTTTTGTGTTTTTGGCGTGATTTGTGGTGCGCTTTTTCTTCCTGACCGGGAGGATAAAGGCCCAGTACGCGGTTTTGACTGGCTGGGATTGGGGTTGCTCGGAGTTTTCCTGAGCGCGACACTTATTGGCCTGACCAATGGGCAGCGCTTTGGTTGGAGTTCGGATTATATTCTTTCGCTACTAATTATCGGTGCAGCATCCGCTGTCGCATTCGTGTTATGGGAGCTGTATACCGATAAGGCATTGCTGGAACTACGCGTTTTCAAAAGTATTGGTTTTACCGCAGCATCGGGAGTTAGTTTTTTATACGGGGCTGGCCTACTTGGATCAACCTATCTAATCCCTCTATTTGTTCAAACTACTCTCGGCTACAGCCCTACCCTTGCGGGTTTGTTATTAATGCCCGCTGGATTGATGATGAGTTTTTTGTTCCCACTAGCGGGATTCACGTCAGATAAAATTGCAGCACATATTCCAATCATTATTGGCTTCATCATATTTGGTGGTTCCTGCGTCGTGTTATTTGACGTGGATGTCAGCACCACCTTCTTCCTACTGGCTTTTTATATCGCCATAGGTCGAGTTGGATTAACACTGATTATGCCCTCAGTAAGCGTTGGCGCCGTAAGCTCACTACCACCCTCAATGCTCGGACAAGCCTCTGGCGTGGTCAATTTTATGCGCCAGCTCGGCGGCTCTTTTGGCGTAAACCTGATATCGGTTTATTTGGCGACCAGGATTAGCTTTCATTCGGATCACCTGGCATCAACCCAACTACCTGACAACAGCAGCACCGCATCTTTATTAAGCAGCATTCGTACGTTATACGGACAGATGGGGTTGCCGGACACAGCGGCTGCAGCCGGGTCATTTCAATTTCTCGGTAAGGTGATCTACGCAAAAGCCACGCTGTTTGGATTCAGAGATGCCTTTGTGGTGATTGGCATCGTGTTCTTTATCGGGGTTATTCCCGCGCTGGTGATGGGTTATTCAAGGAAAAGGCCTGTACTGTCAGATCAACCCTAATCATGAGCTAGGCATGGGCTGATCGTAGAGAGACCAGAGTTCCTCTCCCACTAACTACAGTGAACATGGGGCAACCATCAGCATAAAATATGCCGATGGTTGCCCCATGTAACCCTTGACCTACTTGGACGATGTACCACCGTCAACCATATATACCCCACCTGTGCAGAACGACGCCGCATCGCTGGACAAGAATGCCATCATGTCAGCCACTTCGGATGGCTCGCCGTAACGACCGAGTGGAATTGAGCTAGCGATACCGGCTTTAGCCTGATCACCGGCACCGGGAGCCATGCCTTCTTCAAGTGAACGCATCATGCGGGTTTCGACCGGTGATGGGTTGACGGTATTAACGCGAACTCCAATTGGAGCACCTTCGTTCGATGCAGTACGCATCAAACCAATAACAGCGTGTTTACTGGTGGTATATGCGCAAAGCCCAGGGCCACCCTTGATGCCAGCGGTAGAGGAGGTAATTACGATGCTGCCGCCACCACGTTTTGCCATCTCTGGCATCGCATATTTGATACCCAGAAAAACACCGGTTACGTTAACCGCCAGAACCTTTTCAAAGGTTTCCTGTGGGTAATCGGTAATGCCCATCACATTGCCTTCAATACCAGCGTTTGCCAGCAAAATATCTAGTCCGCCGTAACGATCCACAGCAACCTGGGTATAGTTGGCAACCTGGTCCGCAATCGTTACGTCTGCAACCGCATAGCTAACGTTGTCGGAACCAATCTCTGCAACGGCTTTTTTGAGGGCATCTTCGTTCAGATCAACTAAAAGCACCTTCGCGCCATCGCTGGAAAAGATCTTTCCTGCAGCAATTCCAATACCACCTGATCCGCCAGTAATAGCGACTACTTTGTTATCGAATCGACTCATGTTGTTATCCTCTTTTATTGTTATGTAATTATGTTTAGTTGCTTGATTTCTTATCCGTAATACTGGGTTAATCCATGCTCAACGGCTTTGGCGAAACGATAATACCGTTGTTGTCGGCATAAACGTATTCACCCGGCTTGAAACATACGCCACCAAACGTGACTTCGACATTTTTATCACCAATGCCGCGTTTGTCAGTTTTCATAGGGTGGCTAGCAAGCGCTTGAACGCCTAGATCGGTTTGTGCAATCACGTCAACATCACGAATGCAGCCATAAACAATAATGCCGCTCCAGCCCATCTCAGCGGCTTTTTCTGCCAGCATATCCCCTAGTAACGCTCGACGCATAGAACCACCGCCGTCAACCACCATCACCTTGCCATCACCCGGTGTTGCCACGGTTTCTTTGACCAGTGAATTGTCTTCATGGCATTTGATGGTAACCATTTCGCCGCCAAAGGAATTGGGCCCGCCAAAGTTGCTAAACATCGGTTCAACTACCGATACCAGCTCGGGGTATTTATCGCATAGATCCGGGGTAATGTATTCCAAGTAAAATCTCCTTAAATTGATTCAATTGAGCGCTCAATCAAACAAGTAAAACACTCAGGACAGCATAAAATCGTTAATAATATCAGCAACCGCAGGTGCTTGCTGCTCCATATGAAGATGATGTCCGCCGGGTAGTTGATGAATTTCGACACTCTGGAATTTCTGGTTAAGAGTATCGAGCCGTTCCGGTGTAGCTAATCTACCGCCCTCCGCAAGGATCATGCATACCGGTGCTTCGATCTGGGCAGTAAATTGATCAGATTGCTCAGGGGTTAGCATCATCATCGATGGAACCGTCAGTAGTGGGTCTGTTCGCCAGGCAAACCCCGATTCGGTTTCCATCAAACCACGCTTCAACAATAATATCGCTGCTTCTTCGCTGATGGCACCAACCGCACGTTTCCGGGCCTCGAGCGCTTGCTCATAGGTCAAGTAGTTTGGGGTACGTTTATCGGCTCTACGAGTCCACGCTTTGGTTGCTTTGGCGAGTTGTTTTATTGAACCCTCAGGGGTCGTTGAAACCGGCGCTCCACCATCAAGCAATACCAGTTTGTTGACCCGCTCACCAAAACAGGCGGAGAACAGGCTAGCGATCCCCGCCCCACGGGAGTGCCCTATCATGGCAAATTGATCCCAACCAAGCTGATCAACAAGCATCAGCAAGAGCGGTAAATCATCCCAGATATTAATAGGCCGATCAGGTGGCCTGTGGGATGAAAGGCCATGACCCGGCATATCTATGGCTAGTAAATGAATATTGCTAAGGTGTTTTGCTAAAGGCTCAAAACTTGCGCAGTTATCAAGCCAGCCATGCATCGCTAAAACCGGTTTGCCGGTGGGGTTGCCGTACATTTGTCCGGCAATCACCATACCATCGAGTTCAAACTTGCATTCCTGACCCTGATCCACGGTGACTCAACCCCAATCGAAAACGCTAGTTTATCGAATGTTGTCAGTGAAGGGCCAGGTTAAACCAAGATGTTATCGCGATACATGACCTGTTACATTAGGTGGTTTAGTAGGGAAAGTAGTTTCCGCAGATCATGATCAACAGGAAAACTGATTAAAATCATGAGGTTGAATAATTATGATAAACAGATCTCAACAATAGAAATATCATCTTCCTGTTGAGCGTTCTGAGTGAAATCATGTACCGCATCCGCTATGTATTCCAATGGATCATGACCAAATCGAACTGCACCATTGTTAGAAATACACTCTAGCAATCGAGGCTCACCAAACATTTCACCATTCTCATTAGTGGCTTCTAGAACACCATCTGTATACATAAATAGCCGATCACCCTCTACGATATCAACGGTATCGACCTCAGAGCGGAAGCTTTTTTCAGGCAAAATAGATAGAGCAAGATGCGGGGACTTTATACTCTGACGAACAGCTCCCTTGGCATCGACTAGCTGTATGTCGTGACTTCCCCCAGCCCAGCATTTGAAATACTCACCCGATGCGTCAATTTGTACTATCGCACCGCACATAAACATCGAGGGAGGTAGTACCTGTTTAAGTGTACGGTTTAGTTCAGTCACAATAAAATCAAGGGGCAAGCCTTTCGCCGTCATTGCATAAAACACCCTTGACGCAGGAAGGCCACCTATTGCCGCAGATAAGCCATGCCCGGTGAAATCACCCAGCAATACATAGGTATCCCCAGTGGGGCCAAGAGCCGTCATTAAGATATCACCATTAAACAGTGACATCGGTGACAGGTGATAGCGGATGCGGTCAGTGGAGACAAAGTTGCGGCTGAATGCATTGTTAAACATATGCGCAACAATTTCCTGTTCTTTCTCGGTTTGAGCCTGGTACTCGGCGTAACCGTCATGATGGGTCTTAATGCGGTTATGAACACTGATTTTTGCGTTTAATACCTCGCTATTAAACGGCCTACTGAGGTAGTCATCTCCATATTGAAGGCATTTCACCAAAGTAGCTTCATCTAGAACACTACTTAAAAACATGATTGGCAGATAAGAGCCATCGGTGTGGTTTTGTTTGATTTGTTCGGCGAGACTAAAACAATCCATGTCGGGAAGTAATACGTCCAGCAAGACAAACTCAAAGGCTTGCTCAGCAAGAATGCGCAGCGCTTCATTGCCATCGGAGGCAGATACGTAGCTGTGACCCTTGTTGTCGAGAATTTCCTCAACAAGCTGGCGTTGAATTCGATCGTTATCAACTACTAAAATATGCATAAATTGAAGAACTCCATTCCATCCCCTAAATATCACAGACCTGAGCTAACAGTATAAGACGAAAATAAATAACCGCCGGCCGTGTATATAATTATTCGTTATTATTATTTGCGATAGGCTAATTATTGGTTTTAAGAAAGCGTAATTTCTGATAGTTTAGCGGGCTTTCCAAGACACATTAATTCTAAATACATTGGCTCCCAACTCATAAGGAAGATCGGAGCCGGTTGATGGTAGTTCAGTCCCCCACCTCTTAATTATTAGAAACGCAAAGAATATGTACCAATACAATGAATTTGACCGACAGCTGGTTAAAGAGCGAGTTGATCAGTTTCGAGATCAAACCCAGCGTTTTCTCGACGGCGAACTGTCGGAAAGTGAATTCCTGCCCCTCAGACTCCAAAATGGGCTTTACATCCAACGAATGGCACCGTTACTGCGGGTCGCTGTTCCTTACGGGGCATTAAGTTCGACTCAGCTACGGAAATTAGCTGATATCTCGCGTAAATATGACAAAGGCTACGGCCATATCAGTACTCGACAGAATTTCCAATTTAACTGGCCAGCGCTGGCAGATGTTCCAGAGATCCTAAATGAGCTAGCTGATGTAGAGATGCATGCAATCCAAACCAGCGGCAGCTGCGTCCGTAGCATCACCGCTGATCCATTTTCTGGTGTGACCCCCGATGAAATCGAAGATGCACGGCCCTACGCTGAAATACTTCGACAGTGGTCAACACTGCATCCCGAATTTGCATACCTACCTCGCAAGTTCAAAATAGCGGTTTGTGGCTCTGAAAGCGATCGTACCGCGGTTCATTTTCACGATATTGGCATCGTGATGACAAAAGACGAAAACGGCGAAACGGGTTTTGAAATCCTGGTGGGTGGTGGCCTTGGTCGCACACCGGTAATCGGCACATCGATTCGCAAATTCCTACCCAAACAGCACCTACTTACTTACGTCGAAGCGATTCTTCGAATCTACAATCAGCTAGGCCGCCGCGACAACAAATATAAAGCTCGAATCAAAATCCTTGTGCGCGCACTAGGAGCCGAAAAGTTCACCGAGATGGTCGAACAAGAATGGCAACACCTTAAAGACACCCCTTCCACCCTCACGGAAGCAGAGATCAGCAGGGTATCAGCCTTCTTCAAACCACCCGAATACAATCTTAATGCAGATACCTCAAAATCTATCCAACTAAATGAAAATAAAGAGTTTTCAAGATGGTATAGCAACAATACTCGACGCCATCGACAACCAGGCTATCGTAGCGTTGTTATCTCTCTCAAGGGCACAGGCACCCCACCTGGAGATATTTCAGATTATCAGATGGAGCTACTTGCGGATCTAGCGGAGCAGTTTAGTTTCAGCGAGCTTCGAACAAGCCGTGAACAAAATTTAGTTCTCCCTGATGTTGAAGAATCTCAATTATTTGAGGTTTGGCAAGCCCTAAAAAGCAATGGTCTGGCCACCGCAAATATCGGCACTATAAATGATATTACATGCTGCCCTGGTGGCGACTACTGCTCGCTGGCAAACGCAAAATCGATCCCAATTGCCGAGGATATTCAACGAATATTTGAAAGCCCTGAAACACTTGATGAGCTCGGCGAGATCGATCTAAAAGTTTCTGGCTGCATGAACGCCTGTGGACATCATCACATCGGCCATATCGGTATTCTCGGCGTTGATAAAAAAGGTAAAGAGTTCTATCAGGTCTCACTCGGTGGCGGTGTTGGGGAAAGCGCCGCGATAGCTAAAATTTTAGGACCTTCGTTTTCACAATCTGAGGTCGCGGGAGTGATCAAACAGATCACAGATCTATACCTTGAGCTCAGAACTCCAGAAGAACGTTTCATTGATACGCTTGATCGAACCGGAATTGAACCCTTTAAGGAGAAAATATATGCCAAAACTCATTAAAGAAAATCAAGTTACCGAGGATGATTGGCTATTGGTTTCTGCCGATGAAGCGAACAACCCACTACCGGAAGGCAAACTGATCGTTCCTCTGGAATTATGGAACGAACGACAATCCGTCTTGTTGGCAAGGGATCATGAGTTAGGTGTATGGCTGGATAGTAACCAGGCACCCGAATTAATCGGCGACCGATTAAGCGAGCTAGCACTAGTTGCCATTAACTTTCCCGCCTTTACCGATGGGCGTGGGTATTCCTATGCACAGGTATTGCGGGGTAGATTAAACTTTGCAGGAGAACTACGAGCTTTTGGTGATGTTGGCAAAGATCAGATGTTTTTCATGAAACGTTGTGGTTTTGATAGTTATCTGCTGCCCGATGAAAAAGATCCTATTGCCGCACTGCAAGCGTTATCATCTTTTTCTGATACCTATCAATCAGCTCAGGATCAGCCTATCCCAGCGTTTCGTCGTAATGGGTGATTAACCTGATATAGAATTCTAGAACAACAAAAAAGGAGGGCTTATGCCCTCCTTTTTTGTTGTTCTCTAAACGAGCTTTACCCTTCGTTCAATGACCATGCATCTGTTCATGCCATATACAAAATGTACTCTACAGCTGCAGCTACTACGACTTGCTTAGACCATGCTTTCTTTCAGCTGCATCAACCGTCTGATATATCAGGGTATTGATGGTCATTGGACCCACACCGCCAGGTACAGGCGTATAAGCTGAAGACCGACCTTTCGCCGCCTCTAAATCGATATCTCCAATTTTCCCAGGGTGATAGCCGGCATCTACGACTACGGCCCCCAGTTTAATCCAATCTGCTTTGATGAATTCAGGCATTCCAACTGCGCCGACGATAATGTCAGCTTGCTGGATCAACGAGATCAGATCAACGGTCTTAGAGTGGCAGATAGTTACGGTTGCATTGGCATTTAATAGCATCATAGCCATAGGCTTACCCAAAATAGGGCTTCTGCCTACCACAACCGCATGTTTACCCGACAGTGGGATCTCGTGATGCTCAAGTAATCGCATGATGCCTGCTGGGGTTGCGGAGCCATAAGCCTTTTCGCCCAGCGACATACGCCCAAATCCCAGACTAGTGACTCCATCGACATCCTTTTCAATGTCTATAGTATCGAAGCAAACACGTTCATCTATTTGAGCTGGAACCGGATGCTGAAGCAAAATACCGTGAATATCTGGATTCTGATTAAGTTTTTCAATCTCCGCTACAAGTTCTTCAGTAGTGGTTTGCTCAGGCAACGTGACCTGAAGTGACTCCATGCCCACCCTCCTACAGGCATTACCTTTCATACGCACGTAGGTTGCAGATGACGGATCATTTCCGACTAAAATAGTGGCTAAAATTGGAGTCCGCTGGTCTGTTTTTGACTTTAACCGTTCAACCCTCAGTGAGAGGGCTTCCTCAGTGCTTTGAGCCAATGATGTGCCGTCAAGTATCAATGCTGTCATAAGTTTCCGAATAGTAGGTGGGTGGGGTAACGGAGTTGAAGGGTCGAAATGAGTTATCACCAATTTGATCTATACTTACTCGCTAGGTATTGGAGAAGTTGCTTCATTTTCTCAGAATACAGGGTAGAGATCAAAAGTCAGGCACTGAATACTCACGGACTACACAATAGCGATTATTGATTAGTCGACATGCAGCGCTCCTTTTAAAACAGAAATAGCAGGGAATATTACCTTGGACAAATGTATACAGGTCAAGCTAACGTCTTATCGTCTGGTCAGCCAGGAATTGCATAGAACTCTTGAGCAGTCAAAGGTGCACTTTGAGAGCTTCACCGAAGACGCCGAGAGCCATGGCCAACTGAACGCATTCACAGACCTTATAGAACAGATAAATGGCTGCCTTCGAATATTGCGCCTGCGCGGTGTGGATACGCTTGCTGGTGAAATTTTGCAGCTAGCGCTTGATTTCCACCGGGTTGCTGTTGACAGCCGTGAACAACGCTTTACCGTTATTAGTAGTGGCTTAATCGAACTAGAGCAATATCTTGAATATATTGATCGTACCGAATCGGAATTCCCTGCCCTGTTGCTAGAAACTATAAATCGGCTGCGGAAAGAAAATAGCAAAGAAGCGCTGCCAGAACACTATTTTTATAACCAGAATCAAGAGTTTGTAGATACGGTCAGCGCTCAGCTACAAGCTCTCGTAGCTAGCCCAGATACCATCGTGCCTCCAGAGCGATTACGACGGTTACGGCAGATGTATCAGATTGGCCTAGCCGATTACATTCGTGAAACCAATACAAGTAGCAGCCTTTCAATGATGGCCCGATCGCTTAACCGCACAATTGACCAGGGTATCCCCAATAACTACGCGCTTATTTTCGGCTTCGCTGCAGCTGCGGTGAGTGCTGTCTCGGAGTCTAAAATCGAACCTACCAGAGAACGAAAACAGCTATTCGCGGCGATTGATAAGCAATTTCGAAATCTCGTTGATAACCCACAGCAAATGCCAAAAATTGAACACTGCGAGAATTTGATTCGTGGATTCAGCTACGTATTCCTAGTTTCTGGCTGCACTGCTGCTGTTATTCGGTCACTGGTTGAAAAATTTTCAATCAAACCACTATTTTTTACCGACCAAGATATCAGGCGTGAAAGAGAGTTTCTAAGTAGTCCCGACGCATCCGCAAGTCGATCATTGATGCGTGCGGTTTCGACTGAATTAGCCGCCGTTAAAGATAATATTGAGCTTGCGTTTAAAACCAGCGAGCTACATGGAACAGTGGATTTCTCCAGTTTGATTGAGCCAATTAAAGAACTTAGTCATATTTTCGAGATGGCTGAAATGGCGGAGTCAGTCAAAATAATGCAGCAAATTCTTGTTCGAATTGAGGAATGGGACATCCAAAAATGTATATTGAGCGAGGATGAGTTTAGTGAAATTGCAGATCAGCTTACGCTTATCGAAAACCAAACATTTCAGATCAACAAATCAGTAACCTCAAGCCCGGGTACCGCTTCGGTTCAACTTGAAATTTTGCAGGAGGCACAACAACATGTCGTGTCAGAAACAAAAGATGGTCTTGCACTTACCAAGCGTGGCATTGATTCATACCTCGATTCTGGCGGTGATGCCATGCACCTGCTGAATATTACGGCCCTAATGGAGAGCGTTCGTGGTGGCACATTATTCCTGGGACTTAAGGAGGTTACTGAAATACTGAGAATATGTCAGGGTTACATTCAATCCAATCTCATCGAAAGCCGAGACCCCATCCAGTCTGAAAGCCTTGAGACCCTTGCAGATGTGATCATTAGCGTTGAGTATTACCTGGAAAATATGGACTTAAATTTGAACAGTAACAAGAAAATATTGACCCTGGCAGAAGATGGCATAAAAGAGTTGGCTGCCTGATTTTCTCTCAACCAGCTCGTTAGATACTTGACTAATTTATCTCAGTTGTTCACTAATTCCTTTCCAAAGCCTGCAATAATCCAGAGCCGTCCAGATAAGGGTTTTACTTGAAAGCCCTTATCCCAATACAATAGAAACCATTGTTTAGCTATAAGATGTTTTCAGGCTCCTGCCTGAACGTGCTTTTAGGCTTTCAGTCATAATCATAATTAATCCACATCAATACGGTGACCTATGAATTGGGAAACGGACAAGTTTATATTTGAGCCTGGCACAGTTGCGCCGGAAGACTGCAGCGATGGCCACCACATCATCATCAGCAATAGCCAAGTGGTATCACCTAAAGAGAGTAAGGTTTGGCGCCCGCTTACCGATGATGAAATGAAATGGCTCGATATGGAGATATTGTCCAAACATTACCTCGGGCAGTACGATGACAAACCCAGTTTCGTCTACGAAATCGCGGAGCAGAAAGAAGCACCAGGAGAACACGGTTTTATAGGTCTATACGGAATTCTAGGGCAAGTAGACCCGCACTTGTTTTCCGTTGCTGGCAGAGCAATACAGGTGCTGGAGTGGCACCGAAACCACCGTTTCTGCGGCCGTTGTGGCGCAGAAAACAAACAACATGAAGTGGATCGCGCCAAAGTCTGCGAACGTTGTGGACTTATGGCTTATCCACGTTTGTCGCCATGTATTATTGTTCTCGTTACTCGAGGTGAAGAGCTTTTATTGGGCCACTCACCACAATTTCCAACCAATATGTACAGCACGCTTGCCGGCTTTATGGAGCCGGGTGAATCGGTAGAACAAACACTTCATCGTGAAATATGGGAAGAGGTGGGTATTGAAGTCACCAATGTGCGATATGCGCAGAGTCAGTCCTGGCCATTTCCAAACAACGTAATGTTAGGTTTTTATGCCGATTACAAAGCCGGTGAAATCACCCCAGACGGAATAGAGATTACCGATGCCAGATGGTTTCACTACAAGGATCTTCCCAACGTGCCCGGCAATTCAGCGATCTCCGGATGGTTGATCAACAACTACATTAAGCAACTCAAAAATTAACCCGCCAGGAGATCCTCTGTGGTCGAAATATTGATGCAATATGGCCTTTTTTTGGCTGAAACCGTCACCGTTGTGATTGCCTTCGTAATCGTTCTTGCCGCAATTGCTGGTTTCAGTGCAAAGAATAAAAAGAGTGAATCAGGGCATATCGAAACAAAAAACCTCAATGAAGAATACGATTCAATGAAGGAATCAATTCAGCATGAGGTTTTAACTAAACATCAGCTTAAAGGGACAGAGAAAAAGCGCAAAGCCGCCGAAAAGCAAAAAACCAAACAAGCAGATGACAGCTCCGTTGAACGGCGCAAACGCGCCTATGTTCTCAACTTCGATGGGGATATTAAAGCCAGCGCCGTTGAAGCGTTACGGCGGGAAATCTCAGCGGTGTTATCCATTGCCGAGGCACAGGATGAAGTGATTCTGGTGCTCGAAAGCAGTGGCGGTATGGTACATGCCTATGGTCTTGCTGCATCGCAACTGGATCGAATCAAAAAAAGAGATATTTCACTCACAGTATGTGTCGATAAAGTAGCCGCCAGCGGTGGTTATATGATGGCGGTGCTGGGCAGCAAAATAGTTGCGGCACCCTTTGCGGTACTCGGCTCTATTGGGGTCGTTGCGCAGTTACCAAACTTCCATCGTTTACTACAAAAAAATGATATCGACGTTGAACTATTAACCGCCGGAGAATATAAGCGAACCCTCACTATGTTGGGCGAAAACACGGAAAAAGGTCGTGAAAAATTTATTGAAGACTTAGAAGATACCCACAAACTATTTAAAGAGTTTGTCAGTGATAGCCGCCCTCAGCTGGATATTTCAGCGGTCGCTACAGGTGAAGTTTGGTACGGCAAACAAGCAATGGGGAATCAGTTGATAGATGATCTAATGACCAGTGATGAATACATCATGAATAGCTGTGAAACCGCAGATGTATTTGAAGTGAAATACGCGGAGAAAAAAACAGTTGCCGATAAGCTAGGGATATCGATCCAAAGTGTCGTCGATAAGGCACTATTGGCCTGGCAAAATTACTCGGTGAAAGATCGCTTTTCACACAAATAATCGATTGCTACATAGCAAATACATAGGCAGCCTTTAATGAGTTCATTTAAAGCATTGGTGACAAGAGAAGTACGGGATGGTCTGTTCGATAGTCAAGTCGAAACCCGAGAATTGAATAGTCTACCCGATGGCGATTTATTGATAAGAGTACACTATTCCTCCCTGAACTATAAGGACGCCCTGTCAGCCAGCGGTAATCGAGGCGTAACACGCCAGTTCCCCCATACACCAGGGATTGACGCTGCAGGTATTATTGAAGAATCCTCGCATCCTGATTTCAAACCAGGTGATAAGGTACTGGTCACCGGCTATGACCTCGGTATGGGTACCTCCGGCGGCTTCGCTGAGTTTATTCGAGTCCCCTATAGCTGGGCCGTCAAATTACCCCCTACCCTCAGTATGCGTCAGGCGATGATATTGGGTACCGCTGGTATTACGGCTGCTTTGTGTGTAGAAAAACTACAGCGAATGGACGTAACCCCTGATGGCGGTGAAATACTGGTTACCGGCGCAACCGGTGGTGTAGGTAGTATTTGTGTAACCATCCTGAATAAACTCGGATATCGAGTGCTAGCCAGTTCCGGGAAAATTGATCAGGCTTCGTTCCTTAGTGATCTTGGCGCAAGCATGATTATTGATCGCGAGACCCTTTCGGAGCCTTCATCCCGCGCCATCAAAAAAGAACAGTGGGCTGGCGCGATCGATACCGTGGGTGGTGAAACCCTTTCCAACGTATTGAAATCAACCCAGTACGGCGGTGCCGTTGCATGCTGCGGTCTGGTTTCATCGCCAGAATTCACCACCTCAATCATGCCCTTTATTATCAGAGGCGCTAGCTTGATGGGCGTTGATTCCGTTGAAGTTCCAATCGCGGTAAAACAAGCTGTTTGGGACAAGTTAGCGAATGAGTGGAATGACTTGCCGCTTGAGCGTCTAGCCACCGAAATCAGTATGGATCAGCTGCCGGCCTACATTGAGCGTATCCTCGCGGGCAAAATGATCGGCCGTGTTGTCGTCGCGATTTCAGAGCTTCCCTAGCCAGTGCGTGTACGCGCCACGATAATCGCGCGTACACGTTCAGCATCCTTGGGTGTATCAATACCCGCCGGAGGTATCTCACAGGCTTCTTCTATATGAATTCGTCTACCATTCCACAACGCACGTAGTTGTTCCAGTGACTCTGCCATCTCAATTTGAGCGGCGGGCCAATGGATAAACTGGTTCAAAAAATCCACCCGATATGCATATATTCCAATATGTCGCTGGTAGTTGATCTCTGGTAAGGCCGCATTGCCCAAAGCCTCAGTGTTGGCGGAAAAATGATCCCGAGCATAAGGTATCGGCGCTCGGCTGAAATACAATGCATACTGATTGCCATCGCTTACCACTTTAACCGCATTCGGATCGAGTAACGTCTCCATATCGCTGATAGCAATACTAAGAGTCGACATATCAGCCGCGGGATTTTCAGCAAGATTGGTCGCTACCTGGTCAATCACCGCCGGTGGTATCAACGGCTCATCGCCCTGAACATTGACGACGATTTGATCCGAACCCCAACCAATCTGGCTAACGGCTTCCTGAATACGATCAGTACCAGAAACATGTTGCTCTGAAGTCATGCATACCTGTGCTCCAAACCCTTCTGCAACTTGAGCTACACGATGGTCATCGGTTGCGATCACTATCGATTGCGCCTGGCTTAACTGTGCACGTTCGTACACATGCTGAATCATCGTTTTGCCGGCAATATCAATTAAGGGTTTTCCCGGTAGCCGAGTAGATGCGTACCGCGCGGGGATAACAATATGAAACGACATCGTTTGATTCCTATCAGTCGATTAGCAATAGAAGCCAATCGATTTTGTAATTAATTCGTACAGGTTACTGTGAAAAATTTAGTTTTTTGTACTGAGTCTACTTTTCAAATGAACAAAAAAATCTTCATCCAATTGTGCCGATACCCTCAGGAACCAGGCGTTATCCAGCCAGTCAGGATCACATTTAACGGCATCCTTTTCGGTCATAAAGATCGGAATATCTGTAGAATTAGAATGGTGAGAAATATCATAAAAATCGGCTAATGAAAATTTATGATGATCGGGAAAAGCGTGTTCAACAGGGTCAAATCCCAGCTCTCGCAGAGTATTAAAAAAACGTTGAGGGTTACCTATTCCCGCAACTGCATGAACCTTTTGGGCACCTTGCCATTGATCAAAACCAATGGTCTGGCCATCTTTAAGCGCCACAAACTGACAAGCTCTGAGATGCATTGAAAATGATTGAGTATCACTCACAGAGACAGTATCGCTAATCCCACCGTTGTAAACGATAAAATCAACTTGATTCAATCGCTCAATGGGTTCACGAAGTGGCCCAGCAGGCAGGCAGAGCTTATTGCCAAACCCACGAGCTGAATCCACCACGGCGATCTCGATATCGCGCCCCAGGGCATAGTGTTGCATTCCGTCGTCGCTGATTAGCAGATCACACTCGAACTGCTCCAATAAAAACTTTGCTGCGGACACGCGGTCGGGATCAATCACGACCGGACAACCGGCACGTTGCGCTAACAGTAGCGGTTCATCACCCACGTCAATAGGATTATCATGAACGGATACGGCGCGTGGAAAGTTTGTAGTCGCAGCGCCGTATCCGCGACTGACAATACCGGGACGATAACCAGCCGCCTGGAGTCGCTCTACTAACGTAATCGCTAAGGGTGTTTTACCACTGCCGCCAACGGATATGTTGCCAACAATAATAACCGGGACCGGTGCATGCCATACGGGCTTTTTACCGGTGAGATACTGCTTTTTTCTCACCTTCGCCAAGTAGCTATACAGCAATGAAAATGGATAAAGAAGCCATATCCATATTTTTTTTTCATACCACGCGCGGGTGATGAATTGCACAACTTAGCTCAGGTCTTTTTTTGTTTCAGCTTCAACTTCTGCCGATTGCGCCGTTTGCACAGGAGCTGGAGAAGTTCCACCATCATCTGAAAACTGCATTCGATATAGCAAAGCGTATCGACCACTCTTTTCTAATAACTCTTTATGTGTACCCACTTCAATAATCTCACCCTGATCCATCACTACAATTTTATCCGCGTTCTCAATAGTCGAAAGGCGGTGAGCAATGACCAGTGTGGTGCGGTTTTCCATCACGCGCTCTAAAGCCTGCTGGATGTTCTTTTCAGACTGAGTATCCAATGCAGAAGTAGCTTCATCCAAAATCAGGATAGGTGCGTTTTTTAGCAATGAGCGCGCAATTGCCATACGTTGTCGTTGACCACCAGAAAGTAGAACGCCATCATCTCCAACCAGGGTATCAAAACCATTTGGTAGTTGTTCGATAAACTCCAGTGCGTTTGCCGCCTCTGCGGCCTCCCTCACCTCTTTTAGTGACGCATTCGCCAGTCTACCGTAGGCGATATTATTCTGAACGGTATCATTAAACAAAGTGACTTGTTGACTGACCAAGGCAATTTGATTTCTGAGTTCTGCCAATTTAAACGACTCTATGGGTTGGCCATCCAATAAAATCTGTCCGCTTTGCACTTCATAAAAACGTGGTATCAAGTTCGCCAATGTGGTTTTACCACTACCGGACTTGCCTACAAGCGCGATGGTTTGTCCGGCCTCAATAGTGAGGTTAATTCCCTTTAAAACCGGTTTTTTGGGACTGTAGCTAAAATCTACGTTTACAAAATCGATACGACCGGTTGCTTCTGCAAGTGGTAGTTGACCGGTATCATTTTCATCTTCCTGGTCTAGCTGCTCAAATATATCAACTGCCGCTGCTAAACCTCGCTGGAGCTTGGCGTTGATGTCTGAAAGCTGTTTTAACGGCTTAGGGAGCATACTGGCGGCACTGATAAAAGCTACGAATGCGCCCGGAGTCATATCGCCAATCATCTCAGGAGATAATGCAAGCCAAACTAACACAGCCATCGCAAAAGCGGTTATAAACTGGATCAGTGGAGAACTAATAGCGATAGTCGCCTCCATCTTCATCATCTGCTGGCGGGTGTAGTTGCTTATCTTGTTGAATCGGTTTTTTTCAATATGACTACCGCCAAATATGCGCACCTCACGATAACCGTTAACGGCTTCGGTAGAGACCTGGGTAACATCTCCCATTGAGTTCTGAATACGGCTACTAATGCCCCTGAAACGCCGCCCAGCATAGCCTACAACCCAGGCGATAATAGGAGTGATGGATAATATCACCAGTGATAAACGCCAGTTTACGTAGAGCAAATAGCTCAATAATCCGATTACAAAAATACCTTCCCTGATCAAGACTCGCACCGCATCGGTGACTGCCCCGGTTACCTGGGTAACATGAAACGTGATCTTAGCAACCAGATGGCCGGATGCACTTTGATCGAAAAACGAGCTGGAAAGTGAGAGGAATTTATTGAATAGATCGGTTCGAAGATCGTGAATTACAAAGTTTGAAACGTAGGCGAGGCAGTAATTACCCAAAAAAGAGCCGATCCCGCGAATAAAAAACAACCCCACTAATGAAACAGGAATCCAGAATCGCGAGTCAGTATTTTCGCCATTGACGGCATCGACCATATGTTTCATTAGCTCAGCAAAACCGACACTGGCCAATGAAAACAGTGCAAAACCAACGATGCTTACGGCAAAGGCTGCCCAAAAAGGTTTTACGTAACTTAATAGGCGTTTATAGATCACCCAGTCGTTAGTATTTTCCAGGGGGGAAGTTTGAGCGGAATTTTTATCAGACATCTTATAAAAATGAGTTCTCTACCCCTGTTTGTTTTAAAGAGGCATGAAATATTGGTAGTTTTAGATCAGGCGACGAAGGGGCTGGGGGGCTAGCCGGATAGCTTCTATCAGTTACCCGAGTTATCGCTCGTAGCAATACTCAAGCGGGAAAAACCAAGCTGGCCAGCGGCATCCATTGCCCGAACGACGGCGTGATGCGGCGCGTTTCTGTCGGCGGATATTAACAGAGGCATTGAGGTGTCACCATCAGATATTTTCATCATGGCGGTTTTTAGGGTCGCTAGCTCGTTGTTCACTAAAGTCTGGTCGTTTATTGCATAGCTACCATCGACACTAATTTGTATATCTAGCACCTTCACTTCAGTTTCTGTTTGTTCTCCCGTGGCTTCAGGCAGATCCACATTCAGAACCGTTTCTCGATCAAAAGTCATCGAGACCATAAAAAAGATCAACAGTAGAAATACCACATCGATCAACGGAGTTAGATCAAGTGAAATATCAGCGGTATTTTGTCGGGCAAATTTCATGGCTTTAGCTCAATCCTTGCCTTGTAGTTCTCGTTCACCATGAACCACCTCAACCAATTTGAGTGATTCTTGCTCAAGCCCTACCACTAGCGTGTCGATACGACGCTGGAAGAATCGATGTGCTACCAGGGAGGGTATAGCGACGGTCAAGCCCGCAGCAGTCGTAATAAGGGCTTCAGAGATCCCACCCGCCAGTACCGATGCGTTACCACTACCGTGCAACATGATAGCGGTAAACACGCGAATCATTCCAATTACAGTGCCTAGCAACCCCAACAACGGCGTAATCGCGGCGATGGTGCCAAGAAAGTTCAGGTATTTCTCCATTTCGTGGACCACATGGTTAGCCGCTTCCTCGATGCTTTCTTTCATCACCTCTCGGCCAAATTTGGAGTTGGATAATCCTGCAGCCAGAATTCTACCCAGCGGTGATTGCTGTTTGATTTTAGCAAGCTCTTTACTGGTCAGCTTATTATTCTTGATTAATTCCCAGACCTGAATCAGTAAATTTTCTGGCAGTATTCGTTCAGGCTTTAGCGCCCACAACCGTTCTAGCGAGATTGCAAGCGCAACCACCGAACAGAGCAAGATTGGCAGCATCATCCAGCCGCCAGATAAAATTAGGTCAAACACATTAACTCCTTGTTTCTTGTTTCAGTAGCTTACGTTATTGATCTTAGTTCACGGGCTAGTTTCATATATCTAAGCGCTTTTGTGCTACCCCTGATCAGATTCATAAAAAGGGGTACTGCTGTCTAGTCCCTATGCCAGTATCTGCGATTTTCCTGTCTCGAAAGTGTTCTGTCAGCCAGCTGGTCTGTACCGATAATTTCAGAACTAGTTTTAAAATAATAGACCACTGCGCCGGCATTTGCGGTGTTAATCATCTCTGAATTATTAGCACGATAGCGATCAACAACTCTGGTATTAGGATGATGAAATCGGTTTTTATATCCGCTTGAAAAAATCACCTGTTGAGGTGAAACCAGCTCGATAAATGCCTGCGTTGAAGAAGTTCGACTTCCATGGTGCGGTACAATCAAAATATCTGCTTTTAATGCTTTTCCGTACTGCTTGATCAATTCTTTCTCAGCCGAAGCTTCAATATCACCGGTTAGCAAAATCCGCACGGTGCCACTGTTAACCATTAAAACACAGGAGCGGTTATTCTCTCGCTGATCATTAAGCACGCTGGGATAAAGTATATCAAATTCAATACCATCCCATTGCCAGCTCATGCCTGCGATGCAAGCAGTTGTTTGTTTTGGGAGACTGTTGATCAGGGTGGCAATGTGCTTGTTAGATGAGCCTAGCAATGCAGATTCGACCGTGATCTTGTCCAGCACTGCAGCGGTACCGCCAACATGGTCAATATCACCATGACTTAAAATTAACAGGTCTAGTGTGCTTATACCCTTGTCTCGTAGATAGGGCACTATTACCGCACTACCCGCATCGAATGCTGAACTGAACTGCGGGCCTGTGTCGTATAGAAGACTATGATTGCTGGTCTGAATGTTTACCGCAAGCCCCTGCCCCACATCGAGAATTGCAAGTTCGACTTCATTTTCACCAATGCTGTTTGGAGAGGAGATAAGAAAAGGAAAAAGACAAACCACACCAATCCCACGTCCCGGAAACCCTCGGGGGGCCAATAGCAGTATTACCCCGATCAGAGCTAAAAAAACACCCCGTCCGGATATGCCTCCCGGATACCAATTGGTATCGACCATTGAAGTTAACCACTCTAAATAGAGCCACAACCACTCAAACAACCAGTTCGCAACCGTTAATAGCTGAAAGGCAGGTATTTCAAAAAATGGAGCCAAGATAGCCCCAGCTAGGCATAGAGGTACGATCAGCAAGCTAACGACCGGCACCGCAACCAGATTAGCAAAGGGTGAAACCAATGACACATTGAGCAGCAAAACACCGAGTATCGGCATCAGTGCAATAAAAATGGCCCACTGAGCGAGACCCCACTGATTCCATAATCTCGTGAGACCGCCATCATCGGCAGGATAACGATTGGCGAACACGTAAAGCAGCGAACCGACGGCAGCAAAAGACAACCAAAACCCCGCTGAAATTACAGCTAATGGATCTAGCAATAGTACGGCGGCTAAGGCCAATAAAATTGAGTTGAAGGGCTTGATATTACGCCCTAATAGCTGTGCAATCATGACCACAACAACCATCACGAAGGCGCGCTGTGTCGATAACGAAAAACCGGCAACCGCCGTGTAAAGCCCTGCTACAACAATCGCAGCCCAACACTGCACTGCCATCGGATCTGGTATATTTAAAAATCGACCAATCGATGGACGCTGGATAAGCCGAATCTGGCATAATAAAAACCCAATCAAGCGATACGCGAATACCGCTATCAGTCCAATATGCAATCCGGATATAACCATCAGGTGGTTGGTCCCGGTATCTAAAAGGGTATTCCACTGACTTCGATCCAAATTTGAGCGATCACCGTTAATCAGCGCAAGTACCAGCCCTGAATACTTGAAGTCACCGATAAGCTCATTGATAGTCTTGGATATCGATGAGCGAAACCATGGTATCGACTCTGCATACTGAAACCGCTCTAACAATTTGTTTTCAGGTGACTTTTTAATGTACCCGGTTGCGCCTATTCGATGCTGAAAAAGCCAGCCTTCATAATCAAACCCGCTTGGGTTGGAGAAGCCACGGGGGCTTTTTAGCCGAACCCTCCAGCGCCAAAGCTCGCCGGCCTGCACCGGTTCACCTCCGTACCAGCTGACCCTTATCTTCTTAGGCATCGTCACCGGTGCCGCAGAGATTGTTTGCGAGTTATCTACCAGCCGCAGTGATACCGTCGAGACCTCAAAGCGCTGATACGACGCATGGGTAGAGATTTCTCTACTTAGTGGAATACTGGATACCGTGCCGGTTAACCAAAGATCTCGGCCTTCATATATTGGATCAAGCTGATTCGCCTGACCCGACCAGCCGTAAAGCAATGCCCAAAAAAGACCGGCTAAAAAAGTTGCAGCCGTCAAAAAACGTTTATAATAAAGAAGTGCGATCAGCAAAAAGGCTATTGGAGTGGTAATTTGCTGTTCTGGAAGAGCAGGAAAACAAGCGACTACAGCTATACCAGAAATCAGCGCAAATAGTATTAACAGCGGTTGATTCCTAACGTGAAGTGCTGTTTTTTTGAAGTTTACAGCTACATCGGACCCAGACCTCTCTTGCCTATGAAGTACCCCAAAGATGCCGCGTAAGTTTTTCAAGCGTCACCTACCGGAACCAGAAAAGGTGCGGGCGCATGCCTCATTACGTTTTTTAGGGGATGTGCTACACGAACCGAATCTATGGCACTTGAACCGAAGATCTGTTTCTCGGGCGGTATTTATAGGTGTATTTTGCGCCTTCATTCCCTTCCCATCGCAAATGCTGATTGCTGCACTGATATCACTTTGGATTCGGAGTAACCTGGCGTTGTCCGTTGGCCTGGTTTGGATTACTAATCCGATTACAATCCCACCGATTTTTTACTTTACTTACAAACTGGGGTGTTTGATGCTCGATATCCCGGCTGCTAATGTTGATATCGAGATGTCGTGGCAGTGGTTAACCGAGAGCATGCGGTTATTTATTGCTCCGTTACTGGTGGGTTCTTTCACCGTAGGAACTATTTTAGCCTCAATTAGTTATATCGCGATAACCATGATGTGGCGACAAAATGTACTTAAACGATGGCAAGACCGAAAACACCTCAGGCTTAAACAAAAACCTTAAATTCTCCTGATACCTGATTAATAGTCCTGTTATTCAACCGGCTCAAGTTTGCCCTCGTCCAGCTTGAAGCGCCTGTCCATTGTCTCTGCAAAGCTGGTATCGTGGGTAATCACAATAAAGCAGCAGCGGGTCGATTGATTAAGTTCGACCATCAAATTCGCGATCTCTTTTGCCGTTTTACTGTCCAGATTACCCGTCGGTTCATCCATCAAGACCAACTCCGGGCTCATCACCAAAGCCCGGGCAATGGCTACCCGTTGGCGTTCGCCACCAGACAGCTCCGAAGGGCGGTGCATAGCACGCTCTAATAAGCCAACTTGAGCTAACAGTTGATTGGCACGATCCTCTGCTTCCTGAGGTTTAAAACCAGCAATCAGCATCGGCATCGCAATATTTTCCAGAGCGGAAAATTCCGGTAGCAGGTGATGAAATTGATATACAAACCCAATCGCCTGGTTTCGAAAACGGGCCTTTTGTTTGTCGTTAAGGTTATGAATATCGGTACCGTTGATCTCTACGGTACCCGCACTTGGCGAATCCAGCCCACCCAGCATATTCAGAAAAGTTGTTTTGCCGGAGCCGGAGCTACCAATGATAGCGACGCGTTCCCCTCGATTCACATTGAAGTCGATTCCATCCAGAACCCTGAGTTCCTGCGGGCCTTGCTGGTAGTAGCGTTTGATGTCTCGGCAATTCAGTACTACCTCATCATGAACCAGATCACTACTCATAACGAAGCACCTCAGCAGGCTCGGTCCTCGAAGCGTTGTATGCCGGGTAAAGTGTAGCGATAAAACTCATAGCAAAAGCACTGCAGGTTACTAGTAGCACATCGGATACATGTAGATCAGATGGGAAATAGCTAATGAAATAGACATCTGAACTCAAAAATTCGATACCAAAGAGTTCTTCTACTTTTGCTACAAAATCAGAAATTACCAATGAAGCACCAATTCCCAATAAGGCCCCAATCGAGCATCCCAGAAAACCAATGGTACTTCCGAGAATAATAAAAATCTTTAAAATGGTACTTCGATCAGCACCTAGGGTTTTGAGTACTGCAATATCTGATTGTTTGTCGACCACCAGCATGACAAGCGAGGAGACGATATTAAATACCGCAACCGCCACGATAATCAGCATCAGCAAACCTAGCATCCGTTTTTCAAGTTGAATGGCCTGAAAAAGGTTGCCCTGGGTTCGCGTCCAATCTATAGCATAATATTGCCCTGGCAGGTTTTCAGCGAGAGCACGACTGTTATATGGTGCTTCAAACAGGTCTTTAAATTTAAGCCGAATGCCCTCGACCTTGCCTTTTAAACCAAAAACTTTACCCGCATCCTCAATATGGATAGCGGTTAAGGATGCGTCCAGTTCAGCGCCAACGCTAAAGATCCCTACAACTGTGAATCGTTTCATACGTGGAAATACGCCGCCGAGCGAAACTGAAGCCTCTGGCAACAATAACGTTATACGATCACCAACCCTTGCGCCTAGGCTTCGCGCTACCAAATCCCCTAACACAATTCCAAATTCGCCGGGTTTTAAATCATCGATGGAACCCGCTTTCATATGCTGATCAACAATAGAAACCCTGGCTTCTTCTGAGGGTAATATTCCGTTCACCATGACACCACGGACGGCACCCTGAAAGCTCAACATACCTTGCCCGCTAGTGTAGGGAGCAGTTGCTACGACATCCGGCGATTTCTCTAGCTCCGCAGCAAGCGGCTTCCAATGCTCAATAGGACCCTGATAAGAGTGGATAATAGCGTGAGGAACCATACCAAGGATACGTTCCCGTAGTTCTTGATGAAACCCGTTGAGTACAGACAATACAAGGATCATGACCATTACACCGAGCGTCAATCCTGCGATCGAGGTCAATGAAATAAAAGAGATAAAGTGATTCCGACGGTTGGCCCGCAAATAACGCAAACCGATGTAAACCGAAACAGGCCTGTACATAATAAGGATAAATACCGAGGTGAATATAGGAGGGCGGCTAAACCGGCTACACTATATCCCCAGGTTCGCTCAAAATCCATGCTAAACTTTTGCAGATAACAGCGTATTGAAATCCACCTGCAAACGATGATTGTTTGACTATGAGTAATACAGAAAATAGCGACCCAAAAAATCAACCAGATCGAGAACGACGTGAATATTATCGCGTAAACGATGCAATCGGGCTTGAGTACAAATTGCTTGATCATGCACCAATACCGGGTGGCGATGAGGAATCACCCTTTTCAGTATCAGGTCGTTTTCGCTTATTAAATGAGTTAAATCGGATCGATCAGGAAAGCTCAATACTGTTACGTCACGTATCCGATGAAGACCGCAATCTGGCTCGTTATTTGAGTTCACAAAACAAAAAAATCGATACAATCGCCAAGCTAATTGTATCGGACGAAATTTCTACCACACCCTATACCGTTCGAAATGTAAGCTTAAGCGAGGGTGGATGCTCTTTCATTAATGAGGAGCAGCTTGAACCAAAGCAGAATCTCGCACTTAAGCTGTTCTTTTTTTCCTCATATCTTGGCATGGTGTTATACGGACACGTCGTGGAAAGTCACCCGCTTGGTGATGCCTCAGGCGGACTGTTTCAAACCAACGTTGAGTTTGACGATTTAAGTATCCCAGACCGGCAAACCCTGGCGCGCTATATTATTCGTCGCCAGGCAGAACAGCGGCGAGCCGACGACGAATGAAGATCCCCCCTTCCTACTGAGTTCGCTTCTTACTATAACCACTTAGGTTTCAGTAGACACCTGCGCAAAATCTGTAGTCTCCTGTTACGACCATTGCTCATGGTACAATCACCGCTAATAAATTAACCGGACAATGGCAATTAGTGCGCTGTCCAATCAGATGATTTTCCCTATAGCTAGCCTCTGGAATGACCCACCCACTTACCATATGGTATATCACCGACAATAAACCGGGACACCTGAATCAGTTAAAGGGTTTGTCGGAATGCCTCAACCGCAGGTCTGAACAGTATGACCTAAAACTTGAGGAACGCTGGTTTAGCTACACAGATTCAGCATTGAACTGGTTCTCGCTACTGCGACAAAAACCCCAAATAAATACACCTGCTCTTTTGATCGGTGCTGGACATAAAACCCACCTAAAACTCATCACGTTAGCTTGTAAAACAGGAGCCTACAGCGTTGTTTTAATGCGTCCAACTCTACCGTTGAGGTTGTTTAATGCCGCAATTATTCCCGCACACGACAACCCGCCCGATCGAACTAATATTTTACCCACAAGGGGGGTGCTCAATAGGGTTCAACCAAAGCAGCCCATACCCCACCCTAATCAAACATCCCCTGGCCTGATGCTGATAGGTGGTAAATCAAAACATTTTGTCTGGAATAGTCACGCGATTATCGAGCAAATCATCAGAATTCTTGAGCAAGACCCTGAGCAGCAATGGATGCTCACGAACTCCCGGCGAACCCCAGCTGATTTTACCAAGCAACTTAAATCTGCTGCACCAGCAAACCTGAGTATCATTGATTGCAATCAGACCGATGCTGATTGGTTGCCGGCACAACTTAAACGATCATCCCAGGTTTGGGTGACGCCCGATAGTGTTTCGATGGTGTACGAAGCGATCACCGCAGGACAACCTACCGGACTATTTGATTTGAAGAAGTTGAACAACAGCCAACAAAATCGCATCCACTCAGGTATCCAGGCATTAATTGACGATCAAATGGTGACAGAATTCAAACAATGGCGATCAAGCAATGTGTTAAAGCCACCGGCTCAGCCACTTTGGGAATCCGATAGAGCCGCTATCTGGCTATTGGAGCGCTTTCAACGGGAATTGAAGCATTGAAAATACTTCAGGTTTTACCGGGGCTTGATAGTGGCGGCGTTGAAAAAGGCACCCTTGAAATTGCATCAGCAGCAGTTGCCGCGGGACACCAATCCCATGTGCTTTCCGCTGGTGGACGACTTGTTGAGCAACTTCAGCGGGAAGGCTCTCACCATATTCAGTGGGATATTGGAAAAAAATCCCTGCAAAACCTGTTAGAGGTTAAAAAGATTCGTAAATGGTTGGAGTCCGAGCAATTTGATATTGTTCACGTTCGTTCACGAATGCCGGCCTGGGTGATCTGGTTGGCCTGGAAAAAGATGGATCCGGCAACACGCCCGCGATTAGTCAGCACGGTGCACGGTATGCATTCCGTTAGCCGTTACAGCGCCATCATGACCTGCGGTGAACAGGTCATCGCCGTTTCAAAATCGATCCGACAATATATATTCGACAACTACCCTGCCTGTTCGGTGGATAAAATAAAGCTCATTTACCGTGGTATTGATGGGCAACAGTTCCCCATGGGCTATCAACCCAACAGCGATTGGCTGAATGACTGGTATACACAATACCCTCTAACCAGAAACAAATTAATTATTTGCCTGCCCGGTCGTTTAACCCGACTCAAAGGGCACCTTGTCTTCCTAAATTTACTGGCTGAATTGCGCACGCATAATTTTGATATTATCGCTTTAATAGTCGGTGATGAAGATCCTAAACGCATCCAGTACGCCAGGCAGGTTCATCAAAAAACGGTAGAGTTGGGTTTATCTGATCGGGTGATATTTACCGGGCACAGAGCAGATATGCGCGATATTTACGCAATCTCAACGCTGGTTTTGTCGTTATCCAGCAAGCCGGAATCCTTTGGTCGAACGGTGCTAGAAGCGCTGAGTATCGGTACCCCTGTAATCGGATACAATCATGGCGGTGTGAGCGAGATACTCGGGGCGCTGTTTCCAGAGGGTGCACTCAACCTTGATGACATGGATCAGCTAGTCGAAAAAACGGCCCAAATTCTAAAGGGTCATCATGCTGAAATCATACCCAACGACAAGTTCCTACTTTCAAATATGCAAGACCAAACACTAGCACTTTATAAAAAGGTTATTCAAAGCGAGAGAACAGCATGAGTTTCGGACTCAGCCTGCTTGCGGTATTGCTCTTGCTGCTTTTTTTGAGGTTTTCTTTTCGTTATAGCTGGTGGGCCCCAGCGGTTGATTATCAACAGCCGCGAATCCTGATGTACCACATGATCAGCGATCCCAAAAAGAGCACTCAATAAACGGCCCACCATAATTCCGGAGACTGGATACACGAACTACAATTGAGTGATGTGCTGGTTATTAAACCTAAGTCGGTATTAGCCCAAAAATTCTGACTTAGATTAGTCGGGCACGAAGAGGTTGCATTTGTGCTAGAGCAGTTAAATAATAATCTACAAAAAAATTATTTAGGTGGCTATGCTCTTCAGAGCTGAGCCTATCAAATGTATTAAACTTACTCTTTGAGCTCGCGATGTAATTCTGGCATAGCGATTTCGCACTATTGAAGACTGAACCCGCGACATTAATAAAACCCCTAGGACTGCACAATGAGCAAGCTTATTTCAACATATGATGCATTAAGGTTTCCCATACTCCCGAAAAAAACGTACTTGAAGTATCAGGCAAAGCGAGCGACTAATAGGCAAGAACACGAGCTTGCACTACTACCTCATATCGTACCCAGAAACTGTAACGCGATAGACGGAGGGGCACACAAAGGTATTTATTCCTATTACCTCTCCAAACTTTGTCAAAATGTAGAAGCTTTTGAACCAAACCCCACAATGTACAATTATCTAAAGGCCGCCGTGCCTAAAAATGTAAATACCTATGAAGTTGCACTTTCAGATAAACCCGGACCCGCAACGTTTCACCTTCCAACAAGCCCTGGACGTTTCCATCATACTCAAGGCAGTTTAATGGATGTATCGGGGGACACCGGTGCAGCAACAATTGATGTCGAGGTTAAAACACTTGATTCTTATCAACTGAGCAATATTGGTTTTTTAAAACTTGATCTTGAAGGATACGAATTACCCGCCCTGAAAGGCGCTGCCAACCTGATCGAACGAGATAGACCTGTTGTTTTAGCCGAGGCCACGGGGATTGGCAGCTCGTCACCGGATGAGTTAGTCGACTATATGCTTGATAGCGGATATATCGCCCTAGTCTATAACGAAGGTAGATTGCTCCACTATGGTAAAAATCCAAACACTAAAATCACACATAACTGTATTTTTTTGCCTGAATAAGCCTAGCCTTTTTGCTTATCAAAATGTGCACGAATTATTTCCTCAAGAAAATCAAGCAAGGGAGTTATTAACTCCGTGATATTTCGGCCTTCCTTTAACTCTGGAATAAACATAGCCTGCTGATCAATATAAAATTTAAAACATAAACCTTGAGTTTCAAATTTGTTTAACGCATTTACATATCGTTGGTTTGCCTTATTTTTTTGTTGATCAATAATTGAAACTGGTTTTTCACTGGCGAAGGCCTCGTTTATCATCGACATGCTATCCGCAGTAACAAACACCTGCTCAGCAGCCCCTAGCATAGCAGCTAGCTTCTTTTCTGGTTGCTGATCCCACCAAACGCCATAAGCTAACACCGCCGGAGAAAAGTATGATTGTAAAATGTCTTCACCCTTTTTGCCTGTTCTTCTTGATGTGGTTAATAGCCAACGAATATTGTATTTACAAGCGGTATAATCAGCCCAAGCAGCTAACCTTTTCCAATCATCTGGCGAGTAATTATATCCCGCGCCATCACCACCAATAATCAATGCCCACAGTTTTTCACCTGCAAGTTTATTGTCAGCTATAAACTGACTAGCTTGGCGCTTGATATCATCTACATTAATCGTGCTTGGTGAAATATTTAGCACAAAATTAGTTGGCTTCCCTGTTGATTCAAGACTTAAATGCGCCGACATCAAATTAGAATTTAAGCGACGCGAAGAGCCCAAAAAAACATTTGGGCATTGGTAATAATGTTTGAATAAGATATTGGCAAAGGAGGTGTTACCTCCCATTGAAATGATTAAGGCTGGTTTTTTTTCAGGTAATGACCACAAACCATAAAACAAAAATAATGCTACCCTTGCTAGCCACTTACAATTTACCACCCAAGGTAAAATCAAACGTGAAACAGCTTTAGCCCGCAGTTTTACTTCGAGTGTCGAACGTTGCACTTGAAAGCGATTAGCAATCCAGTTGGATAGGCCTAGCGCCTGATTCACATGCCCTGGTATGCCATCACTCAAAATCAAAACTTGTAGCGGTTTTTTGTCACTATTCATGGCTTTCTATTTAGTGTCTTCAATGGTTTGCAAGTACACTTGATGTGTTTGGCTAACCATATTAGCCACCGTTAAGGTTTTCTGAGCCCATGTAAAAACCGACTCCATTCTTTGCTTGGTTTGCTGAAGATCAGACAAGCACACTTTAAGTGTATTTGATAATTCCAGAATATTATTCACTGGCACAAGATGTGGTTCAGGGAGTGTTTCTTCAGCACCAGCAACGCGAGTAGAAACAACCGGCAACTGAGCAAGTAAAGCTTCTGCCAAAGCATAACTATAACCCTCCCTATGTGATGAAAATACCAACAAATCAACCGCTTTAAGAACCGACCTTACGCCTTGGTAAAAACCAGCTAATTTAATCCTGCCCTCAAGGTTTCGTTGTTCAATTAGATCGGCCAATTTTTCTTTTTCTGGGCCGTCACCAAAGATAACTAATTGCCCAAAGTCGGTGTTCCATGCATTAATTAAATTATCAAAAGCTTTTGTAGGAACAAGCCGCCCAACGGCAATAGATATAGGCAAAGAGGAATCAAGATTAAAGTTTGTTGCCAGGTCAGCACGCGTCAAGTATTCGCCATGAAATGGCTCCATTCCATTGTAAACAACGTGAAGCTTAGGATGTTTAAGGTTGGCAACCACCCCTTTGCTAACGCCTATAACAGCGTCCATGTTATTGAACATCGCCCTTGAACGTTTTTGGTTATGAATGGTCGCAATTTTCAAACCATCAACTAAACCACTGATCGAGGCCAACATAGCAACAGCCTTGTTAGCTTGCGCATGAATAATATCAGCATTTTCATGCCTAATAACTGTGGCCAGCTTGAATAACGTTAGCGGGTTTCGACGTGACTTACTTAAGTCTAAGCAGTGGTATTGAACAACATCATCAAATCGATCAGCATATTTTTCATGACCAATAGCTACCACATCCACACCAAGTTTAGCTAAGCCATTTGAAAGCTCAACAAAGTGATTTTCAAGCCCACCTTCTTCATCGCCGGCCATAACCTGAATAACTTTCATTAAATTTGATTCCCGTGATTACTGGGCAGCATTACTTATTAAATCCACGACGACCCCGAGTGAGGCGCAATTTAAAAGCATACGAATTATCTTTACCACTCACTTTCAAACGCTTTAAGCGAAAATTATTGCGTTTCAGGTTTGTGTCAACACCGTTTTCTGTAGTCACCGCATTGCTAAAACCGTTATCTGCAACGATTTTGCAATCTTGTTCATCAAAGATACCAAAGGGGTAAGCAAAGGATTCCACTTTCACCCTAAATTTTTCTTCTAGCTGAGATTTGGATTGTTCAATTTCAAAGAGTTTTTGCTGCAAATCTAATGCTTGAAGGTTGGCGTGACTAAGGGTATGTGCGCCTAATTCGAACACACCGGAACCTAACATTTCCTGTACCTGCTGATCAGTTAATTTTGGTTCCTGCATGAGTTCACCTGATGAGTGATGAGTCTTTTTATTGGTTGACCAATCGTTATTAACCCTATCCACAACTAAATACAGTGTCGCCTTAGCGTGATATTTCTTTAATAGTGGGAATGCATGCGTGTAGTTATCTTCAAAGCCATCATCAAAAGTAATGGCAACTGTTTTTTCAGATAATTCAATGGAGTCATCAAATAACGTCGACATGGTTACAAATTCCCAACCATTAGCCTTTAGCATCGCCAACTGACGTTCAAAATTACGTGGGCTAACACGAAGACCATTGAATTTTGTACCGGGAATTGCTTCACGTATCATGTGATACATTAGTATTCGTGGATACTTGTAATCGATGGTCTTAGCCCACCAAGCATATTTATGACTGATAACCAAAACAAATAACAGTAAAAGTAATGCAACCCAAATCATCTGGCAGCCCTTGGCTGGTTCATCAGCCCGTCGTAGAAAGCTATTATTTTGTCGATCATACTGACCGGCAAGAATAAGCCATTTTGGCTAATTGCGCGAACCCAATTTTGAGTGAATCACTTGAACAGTCAGCTTATAAACCCAAATAAACAGCCAAAGTTTCAAGTAGGGAATTTTTATAGCCTGGGTAAGTTCATCGGGTTTTGAGGCGTAGCGCTCTGCCTTAACTAAATACCGAGCTAGAGCTAGAGCTAGGAGGCTCCGCAATACAGCAACCATGCTCAAAATAAACATGAAGTTAAAAAATATGCACATATTTGCCTGGAATTTATTGGGTGAGAATACCCATGTTGCAAAACCAATAGCCGACGTCATACCAGCGAATACCGGTGAACCAAAAGAGATCGCGGCTACTATTGAAAAAGCGGTGCTGGAACGCTTGGAAACCACAACTAATGAGCAGCCAAGAAAAAGTTATGAACGCTACTTTTCTAACCATCAGGTTAAACAGGTACTAATTGATATATTGTCTTCGTAAACTGATAGTTATCATATCGGCATCGTCGAAAACCATTGTAGATTGGCGTTGCAAGAGCATATCGACGCTTTCAGTCAATCCGCTATAGATATTGGCAATACGGTACCGACTGGTCACGGGGTTGTACTATGCTGCAGGACACACCAACAGATAAAAACCCGACTAGCAACGATGCTGTTTTTCGTGTTCGAGGGTTAACCAAGAGCTATCAAATGGGTGAGGTGCAGGTAGATGCACTGCGGGGTATCGACCTTGATCTACATCGGGGGGAATTTACGGTTCTGCTTGGTGCTTCGGGCAGTGGTAAATCAACTTTATTAAATATTCTGGGTGGTCTGGATACACCGACCACAGGCTCTGTGTACTACCGTGAGCATGATATAACCCATGCGAACGAGGCAGAACTAACTGAATACCGGCGTGATCATGTTGGTTTTGTTTTTCAATTTTATAACCTAATTCCTAGTCTCACTGCACTCGAAAACGTTGCCGTAGTTACCGAGATCGCGAAATCCCCCATGAAACCCGAAGAAGCGCTGGCGCTTGTTGGCCTGCAAAACCGGATGCATCACTTCCCTGCCCAGCTTTCCGGTGGTGAGCAACAAAGGATTGCAATCGCCCGCGCCATTGCCAAAAAACCAGAGGTTTTATTATGCGATGAACCCACCGGCGCACTTGATTCAAAAACTGGAATTGTGGTTCTAGAGGCCCTTCAACGAATCAATCAGGAGCTTGGCACAACTACCGCTGTCATTACTCACAATGCCGGCATTGCGCAAATGGCAAACCGTGTTGTCCATTTGGCAGACGGCCTCATTAGCAGAATTTACACTAATGAGTCACTCGTCAGCCCCGATCAGCTGAGCTGGTAGCACACATGTTAGCAATGGATAAAAAACTTTGGCGCGAGCTTTGGGCAATGCGCTCTCAGGCCCTGGCCATCGCAATGGTTATTGGCAGCGGCGTAGCCATTTTTATCATGTCCCTCAGCGCACTTGATTCTCTATATGAAACTCGAGAACGCTACTACCGTAGCCACCATTTTGGTCAGGTATTTAGCTCGCTCAAACGTGCACCACTGGCTGTAATCAAACATATCGAAGAGATTCCTGGTGTTGATAAGATCGAAACCAGGGTGATCTCTTATGTCACTCTTGATATAGAGAATTTTGATGAGCCGGTGAGCGCCCATTTGTTATCACTACCTGGCTCTGGCTCTGGCTCTGGGCTACTGAATCAGATCTATCTACGTGATGGCCGCCTGATTGAATCCGGTCGGGATAATGAAATTATAGTCGCTGAAAAATTTGCTCAGGCCCATGGCCTGAAGCCCGGAGCCAAATTGGCAGCCATCATTAACGGGCGACGAAAAATACTTACAGTGGTTGGCCAGGCTCTTTCGCCTGAGTATATCTACCAAATAGCCCCAGGTGCCATATTCCCTGATCATCGGCGCTACGGAATTTTGTGGATGGCACGTAAACCCCTGGCGAGTGCCTATGACATGGATGGCGGTTTTAACCACATAACCCTGACACTCGCTAAAAACAGTAACGAACAGGATGTTATTGATCATCTCGATGAGATCCTTAAACCCTATGGTGGCGTCGGAGCAATTGCCCGAAAGGATCAACTTTCAAATCGCTTTTTGTCCGAAGAACTCAAACAACTTAAAACCATGGCGACAGTATTCCCCATCATATTTTTTGGTGTCGCCGCATTTCTTCTAAACGTGGTTGTCAGTAGGTTAATCAGCCTGCAAAGGGAGCAGATTGCGGTACTAAAGGCCTTTGGATACAGCAACTCTGAGGTGGCGTGGCATTATATTAAGCTGGTGTTAATGATTGTATCTGTGGGGGTAATCGCTGGCATTGGTACAGGAATCTGGATGGGCAATGCACTAAGTAATCTCTATACCGAGTTCTTTAGTTTTCCCTATATGATCTATGTGCTCAAACCACAGGTAATCGTGGCCGCTGCGGTAATGAGTATGGTCGTTGCGATTGTCGGTACATTATATTCGGTACAGAGAGCCGTCAAATTACCTCCGGCTCAAGGGATGCGCCCAGAGCAACCAACACTTTACCATCGGATGCTAATTGAGCGGTTAGGCCTGCAGCACTGGTTTGCGCAACCAGTTCGAATGATTATTCGACATATTGAACGGCGTCCGGTTAAGGCGCTTCTAACGATTATTGGTATCAGTCTCGCCTGCTCGATCATCATGGTCAGCGGCTTTCAAAAGGGCGCCATCGACTACATGATTGAAGTGCAATATGGTATTAGCCAGCGTGAAGATCTTATCGCAATTTATACTGAGCCAGCCCCCCAACGTTCACTCTACTCACTTCGCAATATCCAGGGCGTTGAGCATGTCGAAGGGTTTCGCATCGTACCTGCCAGATTGCAGTTTGAACACCGATCCTATCGCACCACCATCAATGGTATTCAACCTCAAAGCCATTTGTTACACCTACTGGATACCAAGCTGAATAAAATAGAAATCCCACCACAAGGTGTCGTGTTAACCGACTACCTGGCAAAGCAACTACAAATCAAACCTGGTGAACTATTAGATGTCGAAATTCTGGAAGGCAACCGGCCAACTGTACAGGTACCCATGGTAGGCACCGCTAAGCAATATCTCGGTTCAAACGCTTATATGCAGGTTGAAGCACTCAACCAACTACTAAAGGAGGGCAATGCAATTTCCGGCGCCCGGTTAAAAGTCGATAATCGATATCAGCAGCAAATCTATACCGACCTCAAAAATATGCCTCGCATTGCAGGTGTAGTTGAACAGCGCTCATCGATCCGGGCTTTCTACGATACGATGGCTCAAACTATATTATATTTTACTGGGATCTCTACCCTACTGGGTGCCGTCATTGCATTTGGCGTGATCTATAACAGTATGAGAATAGCCCTATCCGAACGAAGCCGTGAGTTAGCAAGTCTACGGGTATTGGGATTTAGGCGTACAGAGGTTGCGTACATTTTATTGGGAGAACTCGCACTGCTGACCCTGATTGCAATCCCGATTGGCTGGGTATTTGGTTATGGGTTAAGTTTTTACATGGCACTTCAATTTGATAGCGATCTGTATCGAGTTCCGTTAAAACTAAACCTGAATATTTATGCCTCTGCAGCCCTGGTAATCATTGTCTCGTCACTGATCTCATCGGCAATGATCTGGCGTAATCTATCCCATCTCGATATGGTAGCGGTACTTAAAACTAAGGAGTGATTGAATGCTTAGCTCGTTACGAAATCACCCGGTGCTAGCACTAATGATTCCGTTGATTGCTGGTCTGTTGGTGTGGGGGTTTTGGCCTCGTCCGGTCCTGGTCGAAGCGATTACGGTTAGCCGAGGACCTATGGCCGTCACCATTGAAGAGGAGGGTCGTACTCGAGTTATTGATCGCTATCTGATATCAGCACCCGTGAACGGTATCACCTGCCGCCAGCAACTTAATGTTGGTGACAGCGTCGAAAAAGATCAGATACTACTATCAATTACACCATTGCAATCCCAGGTTTTAGATCCACGCAGTCGAGCCCAGGCTAAGGCGAAAGTATCTGCCGCTCAATCCGCACTGCGCGCAGCTAACGAGCGTGCCAACGCAGCCGAAGCAGCCGAGCAGCTCGCACTGGATGAGCATAAACGCCTTCAACCTCTCGTCGAACAATCGCTAATCTCACGTGATGTTTTTGATAGAGCAACTACCGAAACGAAAACCAGTGCCGCCGCCAGGCGTTCCGCCGATTTTAACGTCGAGGTAGCACGTTATGAGCTTGAGGCTGCGCGAACGGTAGTTGAATACTCCGGGGCGGCAGCCGATGATTTGCAAGTGGAGAAGGTTGAGATACGCTCCCCTATTAATGGGCGAATTCTCAAAGTTAAAAGGGAGTGCGAAGGGCCGGTACAAACCGGTGAGCCATTGCTGGAGATCGGTGATCCCACTGCGCTGGAAGTAGAGGTGGATCTGCTTTCAGCTGATGCAGTAAAAATAAAACCAGGGATGAGGGTGCTCTTTGAACGCTGGGGTGGTAACCAAACCTTAAAAGGCATTGTGAATACTATCGAACCCGTGGGTGTTACCAAAATATCTGCACTTGGGGTTGAGGAACAGCGCGTACTGGTAATATCTGAATTCACATCAGCTAGCGAACTTTGGAACCGACTTGGGGATGGCTATCGTGTTGAGGCACGTTTCATCTTATGGCAGCAAGACCAGGTATTACAGATTCCAGCAAGTAGCCTATTTCGCTACAACGAAGGTTGGGCAGTATTTGTGATTGATATGGGGCGGGCTAAACGACGTATGGTCAAAATTGGGAAACGTAACGGCTTAACTGCCCAGATCATCGGGGGCATTAAAGATGGTGAATCTGTTATCAATCACCCGAGTGATAAAGTTGAAGAAAATCGTTCCGTGAAAATTCGCAACTATTTATAACGATAATATTCAAGCAACACGCTATTTTATTCAGGCTATTTACTTAAATGAATTTAATTACAATCTCACCCATCATTATGTGCAGCGGTACCCACAAGAAAATCAGTTCCTCACGAAAGGGACGAAGCTGACTTCGAGGATTTTTTGAGTTTGTACTGAATCGTCAGCTCCCTTAATAACCAACATCAATTCCTGCGCACCCCACTGCTCTCCAACTGGAATAACCATTCTACCAGTTGGTTTTAACTGAGAAATCAATGGAGTCGGAATTTTAGGCGCAGCTGCTGTCACGATAATGCCGTCATAGGGTGCAAAATCAGACCAGCCATTGTAACCATCCCCCACACAAACATGAACGTTGTGGTACCCCAGAGAGGCAAGCGTTTCGCTGGCTTTTTTTGCCAGCTCAGGAATTACTTCAACTGAATAAACTTCTTTAACCAAATTGGACAACACGGCAGCTTGATAGCCAGAACCCGTACCGATTTCCATAACTTTATGATCTGGCCGGGTATCCAGGAAATCAGTCATCAGGGCTACGATGTAGGGTTGCGATATCGTTTGAGAGTGACCAATTGGCAGTGGTCGATTTTGGTAGGCGTTAGCGCGCTCTGCAGGTGGAATAAATTTTTCCCTTACTACATCCGGAGCGCTCTCATTACTTCATCTGAAAATCGTGCCCTACCGGTAGAGTTGGCGGTATATTTTATATCTTGCTCAATATCTTTAATGAGCTGCTCAATTGCCAATTTCATAGTTCTACACTCTTAGCTCTACCTTGCTGGTTTAAACTTTGAGTAAATGGGCTGTAGCAGGTTGAGTCTATCAAATGAGCGATAACTTTTATTGCGGATCATCAAGCAATTTCCAAGTTTCCCATGATGTTCTATTTTTTGTAACCTCAGCATATTAAAAATAAAAAACCCCGCATAAGCGGGGTTTTTTATTTCAAGGGTAGCTACTACGATTTACCTACATAGCGCTCTGGTTTTACCAGATACCTTGCAAGCGCAGGGAGCAGCCATAAGGCCCCTACCATGTTCCATACAAACATAAAGGTAAGTAATATGCCCATGTCAGCCTGGAATTTAATTGGCGAGAAAACCCAGGTTCCAACACCAATAGCCAACGTCATACCAGTAAAGGCAACGGCCTTACCGGTAGTTCTGAGCGTATGCAAGTATGCGTCCTCAAGTGCTTTACCCTCTTTCAAGTAAGACTCAAGGCGAGAAAATATGTAAATGCCGTAGTCAACACCAATACCAACACCCAAAGCAATTACGGGCAGAGTAGCTACCTTAATACCGATACCTATCTGAGCCATAATGGCCTGACAAAGCACAGAGGTAAGCGCCAATGGCGTCACAATACAAATCACTGCGCGCCAGGAGCGGAAGGTTACGAATACAAGGAAACTAACAACACCGTAGACAAAGTACAGCATTCGATTTTGAGATTCAGAGATCTCCTGGTTAGTCGCGGCATCAATACCAGCATTTCCGCCACCCAAGATGAATTGTGCTTTTTCTGAATCATTTTCAGCAGCAAATTTTTCGACTAAACCGGTAACTCGTTGCAGAGTGTCGGCTTTATGGTCCCATAAAGAGACTCTAAGGTAACCTGTGCTGCATTCCCGGTTCATGCCAACGATACCGATCTGCCCCGTCAGCAAATCCTGCTCCCGGGTCATCACGCGCCACTTAGCATTTGACTCGTTAGTATCAAAACTAAAGTTTTTGGCTCGTTCAACCATTGAATAGACGGACTGAACACCTGGATCATTTTCTAGGATCCAGCTCAAACGCTCCAAACGAACCAGTGATTTATAATCGGTACATTGATCCGGTTCAGTTTTAAAAAACACGATAAGAGTATCGGAGCTTGTAGAATAATTGCCGTTAATAAAAGCAACATCTTTGTTGTAGACCGAATCAGGGCGAAGCATCGGTTGACCAGGGTCTAAATCACCGATCTTGAGGTCTTGTTGAAAGTATATCGCGCTGCCGAAAAGGGTTGCACCAATCAATAAACTGATGGGTGCAATTTTCGGGTTTGCGCATTTTGAAATTAGATTCCACATTGGGGTATCTGCATTAATTTTGCTTTGTGCGTGAGAAATGCAGGATTTGGTAACGCCAAAGTAAGACATCAAAATTGGCAGCAACACCAGGTTGGTGAGGATAATTACAGCCACCCCAATACTTGCCGTCATCGCCAATTCTCTGATGACATCAATAGGAATGATGTAAAGCGTCATGAACCCGATCGCATCACTTACCAGAGCTAACATACCCGGAATGTAAAGATGCCTAAAGGTGATTCGAGCAGCTTCCAAACGTGCTTCACCGTGGGCCGCTTCGTGGGCAATACCATTGATGATCTGAACGCCATGACTTACGCCAATCGCAAATACAAGAAAGGGTACCAACACCGAGTATGGATCCAGACCAAAGCCCAAGCTAGTGATAAGGCCAAGCTGCCAAACTACAGCGATTACAGAGCATACTAATGGCACAATCGAGCTCTTGATGCAGCGCGAATAGAAATAAAGCAGAACAAGCGTAATCAACAACGCAGCAAGGAAAAATTTACCAATATCAAGAAAACCATCAAGAAGATCAGCTATCCACTTGGGGAATTCAACAATATGAATTTTGAGATTTTCAGTTTCATATTTTTCACGAACCTGCGTTTCAATGCGATGGGCAAAGTCCTGGTAGTCAAAACGTTCCCCTTTAGAGGCATCTGGCTCTGTCAGGGGTACGGTAATGATTGAAGATTTGAAATTGTTGGCAACGTATCGGCCGATATGAGGTGATCGCAATACGTTGTTTCTTACTATCTCAATGGTTTCTAGAGAACCATCATAGCCAGGCCCGATAATGGGTCCGCCTTTTTCTCCATCTGGAGTATTTGCTTTCCAGCGGATCGCCGGAGCCCAAAGTGAACGTAAGTTTCCTCGATATACGCCCTCCATAAAGAAGATTTCATCATGGATTTTTTTTAGTGTTGAAAGGTAATCTTTGTTAAAGATATCTCCATCTTTAACTTCAACGGCGATACGGAGGGTATTACCGGTTTTAGCTCCTTTCGGAGCTAGCTCAAACGCATTCTGGATATAGGGGTGGCCAGTAGGAATTAGTTTTTCAAATTTAACATTGGGTGTAATTTGGCTAGCCTGGTAACCAAGAAAGGCGGTTGCCAGGGCAAACAGAATGATCAGCACTGGGCGAAAATTAAATACCAGGCGCTCAATCAAAGGAGCGCCATCGTTAATGTTTGATTGAGCCTGCGTCATATCTTGTCCCCAGTAAATCAGATTATTTTCTTATTTTATAAAATTAGTTAGGCAAATGGACTGCCGGCGCTATTTATCTTTTGAGAGGTTTTTTCCATCGGGAGATACTCGATTAATACCACGAGCGCCCGTAGTCACGAAATTACCATCGGCTGTCTCAACAACAGAGGTCATGTTGACCCGATCTTTGCGCAAAAACACATTCAACTTTTCACTGCTGGCCGTTCCAGTAGTGAACTGGCCGTTATTGCCAACAATTACGATATCGCCACCCTGAGTTGCCACACCAGAAAAGCTTAAAAACTCTGTTTCAAGGTTAAGTGGCTGCCGTTCCCAGCTGGCACCCCTGTTGCTGGACCGCACCACCAACCCTGACATACCCACCGCGTACACATAATCCGAAGCAGGGTCATAAAACAATCCATACAGGCTTCGGTCAAAATCAGTAGTTATGTTCTCCCATGTTTTCCCAAAATCGGCAGAACGATAAATCTTAACTTTTGCACCGTCGTAATTACTTTTTTCCGAGGCCACAAATAAGGAGCCGTCTTTCAAACCAAGAATGGCGTTATTATGATCCTCAAAGTTATCCAGGCGGTCTCTCCAGGATTCCCATGTTTTACCACCATCGGAGGTATGGTAGAACTGTGCATAGGCTCCTACAGCAAACCCTTCGTTTTCGTCCTTAAACCAAACGTCTAGCAACGGTGATGTTTGGTATTTTTTAACTACGGCAGCGAGATCATCCGCCTCATAAAACGCATCTTCAATGGCAGCCAATTCATCAGGATCATCAGTATCAGGGTTATCAATAGCATATTCCGCCGCCACCCTCTTCTCTTCAGCATCTTTGATAACAGCATGAATGGGGCTATTAGCGGCGTAACCATCATGCAGCTTAGTCCAGTTTTCACCGCCATCCACGGTACCTAAAATTAACGCGTCCTGACCAACTACCCAGCCTTTTTTATCATTAACGAAGTAAACCGCATTGAGTTGGGATTGGACGGGAACTTCAGCCTGGGTCCAGCTTTTACCATTATCATCAGAAAAAACCACATGCCCATATTGCCCTACCGCGACTAATCGGTCTCCGGCCTTAGCAATATCCAACAACATGGATTTTGACGCTTTAGGCATTTTGACGGAGGGAGCGTCGAGAACATCTACAAACTCGCCGGCTGAATGAGCAGTTACGGAAAATACCATTGCAAGGCAACCTATGACTGCCCCCAACAACCTGGAAGATATAAGGTTTCGGACGTTTAAGTCATTGTGCATTGAGAATCCCCTGCGTAATTCTTATTCTTAAAAAGTTCGATGGTGATCGAAGCAACCAAAACCAGCGGTAAAGGCTTCCAATCTAGTGGATAGGTCGCATCTTTATTCTTGATTTATGCTTCCCGGCTCATAAATACACATAATAGAGCCAGGCCATATCCAGTCGTGAATGGTACTCGGAACAATCCCTTGTTTCAATGGATTGTTTGATCAATACACAATCAACGAGGGTTTCAATTTTGTTTTCCGTACCAGGATAATTTGCTTGCCAAATTGACGACTCCACCAACGATAATTAATGTAGGTGGCTGCACCATTTCGTTGGCAACAAGTTCAACTATGGTTGCTAATGTACCGACAATCACTTTTTGCTGTTGCGTCGTACCCTTTTGAATTAATGCCACCGCCGTCGCAGGATCACGACCATGCTCAATCAATTTTTGGCAGATTGAGGGTAACCCAACAAACCCCATGTAAAAGACGACGGTATGGTTGTCGTGTACAAGCTCACTCCAGTTCAGATCAACACTGTTATTCTTGAGATGACCCGCAACAAACTGTACCGATTGTGCGTAATCTCTATGCGTCAACGGTATACCAGCATAGGCGGCACAACCATTCGCTGCTGAAATACCAGGGACAACTTGAAACGGTACGGATGCAGCAGCGAGACCTTCTAATTCTTCGCCTCCACGCCCAAAGATAAACGGATCGCCCCCTTTTAGGCGCAGTACTTTTTTACCCTGCCTAGCCAATTCCACGAGCATATTGTTGATATCGCCCTGGGGCACCGTATGCTTATTTCGTGCTTTTCCGACGTTAATCTGTTCAGCATCTTTACGCACCAGCGCTAAAATTTCCGCCGATACCAACCGATCATAAAGCACTACGTCGGCCTGTTGCATTAGGCGTAATGCTTTAAAGGTCAACAGATCAGGATCACCAGGGCCAGCCCCAACCAGATAGACTTCCCCACCCTGTTCTGATGCATCACCTTTATCAACCCATTCCTGAAGCATTTTTTCAGCTTCAAGCACTCGCCCAGTCAAGGCCAGTTTTGCCACGGCACCAGTGGTCACTTTTTCCCAAAAAGTGCGGCGCTGATCAAGAGTTCTAAACCGTTTTTTTACGGGCTCCCTGAATCGACCCAATAACTCCGCCAGTTTTCCGTAGCCAGAAGGGATCAAGGTTTCGAGTCGTGCCCGAAGTTGCCTCGCTAATACCGGCGAGGCTCCGCTACTGGATATCGCCACCACTAGTGGCGCGCGATCTAAAATAGATGGGAATATAAAACTACAGAGTTCAGGTTGATCTGCAACATTCACCGGAATGTTTTGTGCCTGCGCCTGCGTTGACACCAGTTTATTCAGTTCGGCATCATCAGTAGCCACCACGACCAGATTCACATTGGACAGATCTGACGCCAGATATTCTCTGTGATTGAGTTGACCCATAGAGCCCGCACCTGACACAAGATCAATCAATTCCTGCTTGATATGTGGTGCCACCACGGTTACGTTCGCACCGGTTTTCACCAGCAGGCGAGCTTTGCGAAGCGCTACTTCACCACCACCCACTACCAGGCAGGTTGACTGCTTTACATCGAGAAAGATGGGTAAAAACTGCATTGAATTACCGCGACTAAAACTTAATATAACTGACATCGCCCATATAGGGTCGCAGTATTTCTGGCACTTCCACGCTGCCATCGGCTTGTTGATAATTTTCAATCACCGCCACCAGTGCTCGACCAATCGCCAGGCCCGAGCCGTTAATGGTGTGCACTAACTCCGGTTTGTTTGTCTCAGGGTTACGCCTACGGGCCTGGAGCCTGCGGGCTTGAAAATCAAGGCAGTTACTACAGGAAGAGATTTCACGGTAGGCGTTTTGACCCGGCAACCAAACTTCAAGATCGTAGGTCTTGGTTGCAGAGAACCCAAGATCACCGCCGCAAAGCACAACCTTTCGGTAAGGCAATTCAAGAGCCTGCAAAATTGCCTCTGCGTGGCCGGTGAGTTCTTCCAGCGCCTGCTCAGAAGCAGATGCTTCGACAATTTGTACCAATTCCACTTTCTCAAACTGGTGCTGGCGGATCATGCCCTTTGTATCTTTGCCGTAGCTACCTGCTTCACTTCTAAAACAGGGTGTATGTGAAACATATTTGAGCGGTAATGCATCCGCATCCAGAATTTCTTCACGTACCAAATTGGTAATAGGTACCTCGGCGGTGGGTATTAAATAATAATCCTGATCGCCCACAAGCTTAAATTGATCATGTTCAAATTTAGGTAGCTGGCCGGTGCCAATTAACGAATCTGCATTCACTATATAGGGTACGTTAAGTTCCTGATAGCCATGCTGATGGGTATGGGTGTTCAACATAAACTGGGCCAGGGCGCGATGAAGCCGAGCCACCGAGCCACGCATAACTGAAAAACGACTACCGGTAATCTTTGCAGCGGTTTGAAAATCAAGCTGATTACCCTGCTCTGCAAGAGCAACGTGGTCCTTCACATCAAAATCAAAGTTTTTCGGTTGTCCCCAACGAACGAGCTCCAGGTTTGATTCTTCATCGTCACCCTCCGGTACGGATGAGTCCGGGATATTAGGTACAGCCAGCTGAATATCATGTAGCTCATCCTGAACCGCAATAAGAGCGGCTTTACTAGCGTCCAGTTTGTCACCGAGCTCACCAACCTGTTTTTTTAGTGGCTCGATATCTTCGCCAGCGGCCTTTGCTTTACCGATACTTTTAGATTTGGTATTACGCTCATTTTGAAGTGTTTCAGTATCTATCTGTAGTTGCTTGCGCTGTTCCTCAAGATGCTGAATGCGATCTTTATCTAAAACATATTTTTTCTTGAGCAGTTGAGTGGCGAGTTCATCCAACTCACCACGAAACAGTTTTGGATCTAACATAAGTAATTTTCTACACTACAAATTGATGTGAATTCAGCCAGAACTGGTGTTCGCTAACCAAATACCTAAAACAAATTTTTTCCAAGCTGCATACCAAGCCAGACGTTGGCGACACCGACAATCACGCTGACAAACAAATAGAGAGCTGCACCCACTAGCGCTCCACTTTTCAACATATCCAGAAGTTCCAGTGAAAAGGTTGAAAAGGTTGTGAAAGCACCCAAAAAACCAACCATCACCAAGCCTCTGATCTCAGCGGACATTTTAAATTTTTCGACAATCAGGATATACGTTAAACCAATCAGAAAAGAGCCGACCAAATTGACCATTAACGTGCCATAGGGAAATCGAGTACCCAGCTGCGTGGCAACCATATTGGCGGTGAGGAATCGAGCCACAGAACCCATTGCCCCACCAAGGGCGATTGCAATGAGTTGAAGCAATTGAATATCCTCTGAATTATGTTTATGGATCGCTACTAGCTAGATAGCTCAAAAACGGATCAGCTACTCGCTTAATTACTCTTCGAACCGTCATATCGCTGAAACGCGCTATTATCATCAAGGGATTGAAAATAATCCAATCTTTGTTTGATCTGCTTTTCAAGGCCTCGGTCAACCGGCTGATAATAGTGATTGTCGCTGATTTGCTCGGGTAAATAATTTTCCCCTGCAATGTAACCCTCGGGATGATCGTGGGCGTATCGATAATCCTGACCGTAACCCTCATCCTTCATCAATCCGGTGGGCGCGTTACGAAGATGCATAGGCACATCGTAATTGGGCAGTTTGCGGATATCCGCCCGCACCGCGTTAAAGGCCTGGTAAACCGCTGCACTTTTTGCCGCGCAGGCCATATAAACCACGGCCTGGGCCAGACTCAATTCCCCTTCAGGTGACCCCAGTCGTTGAATCACATCCCAGCAATCAAGGCTGATTCTTAACGCTCGCGGATCGGCATTGCCTATATCTTCACTAGCCATACGTACCACACGGCGCGCGATATAAAGCGGATCACAGCCGCCTTCCAACATACGAGCTAACCAATACAGCGCCGCATCGGGCGATGAACCACGTACAGCTTTATGCAGAGCTGATATCTGTTCATAAAACTGGTCCCCTTTTTTATCAAAGCGTGCAACCTGACCCTGCAAAACCTCATTGAGTATTTGCCGGTTGAGCACTCTGCCATTTGCAGTATCGGGAGCGATATCAACCGCAATCTCCAGCAGTGTCAGTGCCCGTCGCGCGTCGCCATCTCCAGCGTTTGCAATCAACTCAATCAGCTCATCATCGATGATGAGCTTGAGATTCCCCAGACCAAGTTCCTTATCGGTTAACGCCCTTTTGATGAGATCAACCAATTCCTTGCTTTGCAGCGCTTTTAGGCGATATACACGAGTCCGGGACAGCAGCGCGTTATTGACTTCAAACGAGGGATTTTCAGTAGTAGCTCCAATAAAAACAATGGTGCCATCTTCTACATAGGGTAAAAAAGCGTCCTGCTGGGCTTTATTAAAACGATGCACTTCGTCAACAAAAAGCAAAGTGCGCGGGCCGCCTGCCTGTTGTTCAAGTTGGGCTTTTTCTACACAGGCTCGAATATCCTTAACACCTGACATGACCGCAGAAAGTGTGGCGAAGTTGGCCTCGCAAGATTGGGCAATTAAACGTGCCAGGGTGGTTTTCCCAGTACCCGGTGGCCCCCAAAAAATCATCGAATGTAAAGCACCGGATACAATCGCTTCCCGTAGCGGCTTACCTTCAGCGAGCAGATGTAATTGGCCGGCAAATTGCTCGATAGTATGCGGACGCATACGGTCCGCCAAAGGTGCGTATGCGAGGTTATTGCTGGATGACATCGACGCCTTCTGGTACCACAAACTGGAATTGGCCCGCATCGATAGGCTGATTAACTGCGATATCGGAGAAACGGAACTCAGTGAGTTGACCCAGGCTATCTCGAATCTGCATCGCGACCAGCTGCCGATCCTTAAAGGCAAGTTCTAACACTGAGAAAAGATTATCCGGATTGCGAGGGGTCAATACGTATCGAGTAATACCTTCGATTTCCGGTGCTACACTGCCCTTCTCGACCAAAAACGAACTTTCCAGTTGTTCGACTTCACCACTCAAAAGCAATCCGGGCATTGACGCCAACTGGTGGTCGAACTTGCGAATGGTCACCTGCTCTAGATCCGGGTCGTAAAACCATAATTTATCGCCGTCGGAAACCACGATTTGAGGATACGGTTCGGTAGCCTGCCAACGGAATCGACCGGGACGCTCCACCCATATTCGGCCGTGGCTTTCCTGAATATTTCTACCCTGATGATTGTATACAGCCTGCTCGAAATAAGCGCTGAAAGTGTGGTTAGCCCCAAGAAGCTGACTAAGCTCACTGGTAACAGTGGCTGCAGATACAATCGGTACTTGGATCAGTAAACATAGCCCAAGCAATATTCGTGATAGTAGGCAAGGTATTAGACGAGGCAGTTTCAAGCATGAAGTTGTCAAAAACATAGATCCAAATATTCCAAAGTACTTCTCATACAGGCATTGCAGGAAATAGTAGCTATTCCGGAGGTGGTGGTGCCAATACTTGTCTTGTTTGACCATTTTCACCGCTACTGACGACCCCCGCTGCTTCCATCGCTTCAACCAGGTTGGCAGCCCGATTGTAACCTACCCCAAGACTACGCTGAACATACGAGATAGAGGCACGGCGTGATCGCGTGACAACCGCAACCGCTTCATCATAGAGCGCGTCGGATTCAGCACCTGAGCTTTCGGCGCTTTCAAAACCCATCGACGCGGCATCATCGAATCCATCGGTAATTTCATCAATATATTCAGGTTCGCCCTGCTGACGCCAGCTTTCAACCACTCGATGCACTTCATCATCCTCAACCAGTGCGCCATGCACCCGAATGGGAATACCCACTCCGGGAGGTAGATAAAGCATATCACCGTGACCAAGCAACTGTTCTGCGCCACCCTGCCCTAAAATGGTTCTGGAATCGACTTTTGACGAAACCTGGTAACCAATTCGACTCGGCACGTTGGCCTTGATGACTCCGGTAATCACATCTACCGAGGGCCGTTGGGTCGCAATAATAAGGTGAATACCAGCAGCTCGTGCTTTTTGAGCGATTCGCATAATCAGCGTTTCAACGCCTTTCTTCCCGACAATCAACATCATGTCGGCGAACTCATCGATAATCAGTACAATTTTGGGTAATGGCTTTAATACCGCTGGCTCTATCACCTGATCATCACTCGTGGGCACAACCGGTTCGGCAAAGGGATCTGGAATGGGTTCATCTTTTTCCGCAGCCTGGGTTACCTTTCGGTTAAAGCCAGCCAAATCCCGCACACCAAGTGTCATCATCAACTTGTAACGTCGCTCCATCTCCGCAACAGCCCAACGCAAACCGTTGGCAGCTTTTTCCATATCCGTAATAACTGGCGCTAAAAGATGCGGGATCCCTTCATAGACTGAAAGCTCGAGCATCTTCGGATCTACCATAATCATACGCACTTCTTCCGGGGTGGATTTAAACAGCATGCTTAAAATCATGCCATTCAGCCCGACTGACTTACCGGAACCTGTGGTACCCGCCACAAGCAGGTGGGGCATCTTGGCAAGATCTGCGATCACCGGACTACCGGCAATATCATGCCCAAGAGCCAAACTTACCGGTGATTTAGATTGATCAAATTCGGGCGAAGCCAGCACTTCGCCAAGGTGAACTACCTTGCGGTTTTCGTTGGGTACCTCAATGCCAACAAAGGATTTTCCAGGTATCACCTCCACCACTCGAACACTGGTCACCGCAAGTGAACGCGCGAGGTCCTTGGCTAGTCCACTTATCTTACTCACCTTGATACCTGCGGCCGGGTGAATTTCGAATCGCGTAACTACAGGCCCAGGCTGCACTGATTCAACCACCGCTTCGACACCAAAATCAGCAAGTTTCAGCGTCAGCATTTGAGACATTTTTTCTAAACTAGCGGTGGAAAAACCCTCCAGCTGGGTATCGTCTCGGCTGGATAACAGATCAATTTTTGGCAGATTGTCATTTTGTGCCGGACTAAAAAGCGTACCCTGGCGCTCTTTTTTTACACGAATACTGGGTTCTGCTTTAGGTGCTGCAACGGGTTCAATTCGTGGAGCAACCTTAGGTTTTTTGATCTCCTTAATTTTTTGTTTCTCAAGGGCGACCTCCCTTGATTTTCGATTCTGATCCGCCTCTTTTCGGGCAGCAAATTCAACCTTCTTGCGCTGTAAATAGTCTCGGACCCAATCCAAGCCTTTCAGCGCAGCATTGCCAATACGATCCATCAGCTTGAACCATGAAAGCCCGGTTACCAGGGTCACACCCAATAACAACAGGGCGACGACAATGAGGGTAGTACCTACCACGTTAAAAGCCGGTAGCAGCAGGTCGGTATTGAGTTCACCAATAATGCCGCCGCTGCCCGCTGAAAAACCGCCCATAGAATGGGGGATATACAAGGAACAAAGAGAAGATGCAGCGATTAATAGCAGCAGTAAGCCACTAAAACGAACCACAGCTAGCTGCCACTCCTGACGCAGTTTCTTGCGTTCAGGGAACATGGCTACAACAAGGTAGGCTAACAGCAGGGGAGAAACGTAGGCAACCCAGCCAAGAAAGGAAAATAGTACGTCGGCGCTCCAGGCACCTGCCCTGCCCGCCAGATTTCGAACCGCGTCACCAGTGCCGGTATTCGTCCAACCCGGATCTGAGCTGGAAAAGGTAACCAATGACAACAGTACAAACAGGCAAACAGTACCCAGTGCAAGCAAAGCCGCTTCGACCAGGCGCTGGCTCATAAGACCATCGGGGTGCTGAGCAGATTCATCTTTCTTTTTATTTGCTGAATTGGCGGTTTTGTTAGCTTTGGCGCTACTGGTCTTACTCAATGGACTCTCTGATAATAATTAAGCTGAACTTAAACCTGAGCAGTATATCTGCCGCACATTGAAATGCACACGGATGGCTACGGGATGATGGTATCGATAAGCAGCGGAATGCCTGTTTGGCTGCTGCCTTTTCGGGTCAGTGTGATGGAGCCCTGCAAGTCATTTTTGGAGGCAATTGGCTCGCCACTTTTTGATACCCTGGCAACCACTTCCACCTGCGCGAAACTGGAAACCTTTAGATTCGGACTCATCGCCATAGAATCGTCCAGGGTAACCCGAAGTGGTAAATCAGAGACCCTAAAACGATTAGCTGCCAGAGGTTGTCGAGGACCGTTAACCGCTTTGGCAAACACATATACCCATAGGTTTGGGTCAAGGCCTTCGAGCAGTTTTGGTTCTATCGAGAGCTCGACTAACAGGCTACCGAAGTTCTGACCCGGTTTTGTGCTGAAATTAGAGCCCGATACACTCATACGCTGCCGTGCCTCTTCAACCCCGCGCAGCAAGGTTTGCTTGTTCTCCTCGTTGGCTGTGTTATCGGCTGCAAGCTGCCAGTTGCTGATCGCTTCGGAGTAGTTTTGTTTGGCAAAAGCATCCACACCCTTGAGGCCAAGTGCTGTAACTTCAAAAGGGTCTGCTTGCAATGCGCGTTCGATCGTACGCAAAACTATTGGTGTAACCTGTTGATTCGCCATAAAAAATTCGGCCTGTGCAGACAGCCCTAATACCATGCCACGATTCTTGTCGGTATTGGCTTTATCGATCAGTGATGTGTAGATTTCAGCGGCCCTTACATATTCGCCGAGGGACATACGGGTTTTGGCAAGCAGCAGCCAGCCGGTAATATCATCCGGGCTGTCTTGTAGTTTGGCTTCAAGCTGATCGGCGAGTTGGGAAAAATCACGCTTTCCTGCCGGACCTCGTTTCTCACCAACCTGTTCGCCGGAGTTGAGTTGCTCCAGCTCAGCAACCCGATCCGCCGAGCCCCATTGGAAATATAAATAAACGGACGCAACCGGGATAATGACAGACAGCGTTATCGCAACGATAAACGTGTTGCGCGCGGTGGGGCGGCTAGCGGATGAATCATGCTGAGCATCGGATTCAGGGATATCAACCAGCAAATTGCGCTCTGTCTCAAGCTTTAGTTGATCGTGGTCCTGTTGGCTTATCTGGCCGTCAGCTAGTTGCTGGGCTAACTCCGCGATATTCTCGTTGAAGATAGTCAGATTCTGGTTTTCACGCCGGCTATTTTTTTGTTCGGTTGAACCTTTCCCTTCAGTTGAGCTCGGCTCGTGCGTATTTAACGGATGGCGACGCTGCCACAAGATCATCGGCACAAAGATCATTAAAATCGAAAGCAAAAGCAGGCCCGCAATGCTCAACCACAGTGCGTTCATGATTTATTTCCTGTCATGCGTTCATCTGTATTTTTTGATTTCATCAGCTCGTCGAGCCGGCTTTGATCGACCGTCGAAAGTGCGGAATCGTCACCCATATTCATGTCTTCAGCCGCATCAGAGTTAGCGGCTTTTCTCCCACGTATAATCCGTCCCGTCACAACCAGACCGAGCAACAATAAAATGAGAGGTCCAAACCAGAGCGGCCAGGTGCCCTTTTTAAATTGCGGCCGATAGAGCACGAAATCGCCATAACGATCCACCATATATTGCTGTATCTGTTGATCGGTTTTGCCTTCCTTTAATAGACGAATCAGCTGGGTTCGCAAGTCCTTGGCAATAGGCGCATTGGAACCGCTGAGATTGGTATTTTGGCATTTGGGGCAGCGCAACTCATCGGATAAACGAAGAAACCGCGCCTTGGTTTGAGGGTCATCGAACTCATGAATTTCAATTTCTGCAACGCAACTGAAACTCGTCCACAGGGATAAGAATAAAATAAAGAGTCGGAAACCAGCTTTCATTGAATAACCTTTTGGTCCGCGGCTAACTGCAGTTCTTCAACCAACGGCAACAACAGTTCGCGCCAAACCTGCATATCTACAACACCCACGTGTTTGTATCGAATCATGCCGTTATGATCGATCACAAAAGTTTCCGGAGCACCGTAAACCCCTAAATCGATACCCAGGGAGCCTTCTTCATCAAAAACTGAAAAGCGATAAGGGTTGCCAAGCCTGGCAAGCCATTGCACGGCTTTACCTCTGTCATCTTTGTAGTTGAGACCGTAAATCGGCATATCAAACTGTTCGGCAATCTGATTGAGAAAACGATGTTCAGCCCGACAGGATGGACACCAGGTCGCCCAAACGTTCACCAGGGCAACCTGTCCAATCAACATGGATTGATCAAGTTGTTGCCCCTGCTTTAGCCCCGGCATTGAAAATTCCGGAAATGCTTTGCCAACCAAGGCTGACGGCAGTTTTGAAGGCTCCAGCATTAACCCTCGATATAGAAAGCCACATACCACAACAAAACCGATCAGCGGCAGGAATAACCTAAGTCTTTTAGAGTTCAAATGCCGACTCCGGAAGCAGTCACTTTTTTAGCACGGTAACGCCGGTCCAGAGTCGCGATAAAACCACCAAACGCCATCAATAAACCACCCAGCCATAACCAGCGTACCAATGGTTTTACCTGAATACGTACAGACCAGGCACCTTTGGTAAGGGGCTCGCCTAATGCCAGATAAAGGTCTCTAAAAAAACCGGCGTCAATGGCTGCTTCTGTCATCTGGCTTTGGCGGACGGGATAGGTGCGTTTTTCAGGCTTCATTATCCATCGTTCCCCCGCTTCATTAGTGACTTCAATATTCGCGGTAAGTGCAGTGTAGTTTGCCTGTTTGGTTTGACTTAAGCCCTTAAATTCAAATTGATAACCACCCATTTCAACTAGATCACCCGGTGCCAAGCGCAGGTCTTTATCGACGCTATAGACCGACACGACCGCTACACCGATTACACAAATGGCGATACCCGCATGGGCTAGCAGCATCCCGTAATAACCAAGAGTTAATGAACGGATTCCATCGAAAACAGAGCCTTGATGAGCCTTTTTGTAACTCACCAGCTTGCCAACCAGATCCTTGATCAGCGCTATGAACAGCCACGTAGCAAACAGAACCGCCAGAATGATCTGTATATTCAGTTCATTCGTCGCCTCTAAGTCGCTGCTGATCCAGAGCCCAGCACACAAAATAAAGGAACAAAGCAGCGGAATAATATTTTTCTTGATGAGATCAGTAGTCGGCGAACGTTTCCAGAAAATTTGTGGCACCAGCGTCATTAATGGCAAAACCAGCAAAATAAGCGGTGCAAAAATCAGGTTAAAGTACGGAGGCCCAACTGATATTTTCCCACCGGTTGTAGCTTCATAAATCAGCGGATAAAAGGTACCCAGCAACACTGTCATGGTCGCAACGATCAGCAAAACATTATTCAGCAGCAGCAATGTTTCCCTGGAAAACAGCTCAAACACCGCATAGCTTTTTACCGTTGGTGCGCGCACTGCGTATATGATTAACGAAGTACCTATCACGACAGCGAGGAAAACCAGAATAAACATGCCACGCTCAGGGTCAACGGCAAACGCGTGCACCGAGGTCAGCACCCCGGAACGAACCAGAAAGGTCCCTAGCAAACTTAACGAAAATGCAGAGATTGCCAGTAGCACCGTCCAGCTTTTAAAGGCACCACGTTTTTCCGTCACGGCAAGTGAATGCAGAAGCGCAGTACCCACTAACCAGGGCATCAACGAAGCATTTTCAACCGGATCCCAAAACCACCAGCCACCCCAACCCAGCTCGTAATAGGCCCACCAACTGCCCAGGGTGATACCGAGGGTTAAAAATACCCACGCAATATTAGTCCAGGGCCGCGACCAGCGAGCCCAGGATGCATCCAGTCGACCACTCAATAGTGCAGCAATAGCGAAGCTAAACGCGACTGAAAAGCCAACATAACCTGCGTAGAGCATTGGCGGATGAACGATTAATCCAAAATCCTGTAACAGCGGGTTTAGGTCGTTGCCATCAAGGGGAAAGTCAGGCAGAAATCGCAAAAATGGGTTGGATGAATAGAGCAGAAATAGCTGAAAACCAACGCTGACCAGGCCCATAATGGATAACACCATAGCGCGAATATCGTTGGGCAGATTCCGGCTAAAGTAACCGACAGCAAAGGCCCAGCCCGAAAGAATTAGCACCCAAAGTAACAAGGAGCCTTCGTGGGCACCCCAGACAGCGGTTACTTTGTAGACCATCGGCAATGCGCGATTGGAGTTGCTGGCGACATAGATGACAGAGAAGTCATCAACCGCAAAGGACCAGGTTAACAAAGCAAAGCTAATGGCAATAAACACTAACTGAGCTGCAACTAACGGTCCGGCTAACCAAATTAACAGGGTGTTTTTTTGATACACCCCGAGCATAGGAAGCACACCCAGGGCAATGCTAAAACAAAACGACAGGATAAGAGCAAAATGCCCAATTTCAGGGATCATAATTTTGGAGCAGCCTCGCTGGCATTTGCACCCTGTTTCTTCAACATATCAGAAACTTCCGGGGGCATATAATTCTCATCATGTTTGGCTAACACTTCCGATGCCTGAAAACGGCCTTTGTCATCAAGCTTGCCGGTTGCCACAATGCCCTGCCCTTCACGAAAAAGGTCTGGCAATACACGGTCATAATGAACGATTAAACTATTTTCATAGTCGGTCACGGTAAACTGAATTTTGAGCGAATCCGGTTCCCGTTCGACGCTGCCTTCGGCGACCATACCACCCACACGGATCCGCTTATTAACCGGCGCTTCACCCTCTGCAACCTGAGTTGGCGAGTAAAACAAGTTAATGTTTTCGTTGAGCGCATAGAGCACTAATGCGGCAGCGGCGGAAAAAACCGCCACTCCAACAATAACAATAATCAGACGTTTTTTATGAACCGCGTTCATTGTGATGTTGCTCTCTTTTTGTTGTGTTCTCGTCGAAGTCGGGCTTGCTGTTTAGCGACCACTTTTCGTTTGTTGAGCATCGGCAAAATAACGTTCAGGGACAATATCAGCAAGCCAAGCCCGTAGGCACTCCATACATAAGCAGCGTGTTTGCCCATCGCTAAAAATGCTTCGAAACTATCAAAATACATCTGAATCAAGCACCTCTTTTTGTCGCGCTGGTTTTTTCCACACTAGTCGTGGAGGATTCAATCGGAGTTTCGATCAGTTTTCGAACCCAGTTGGTTTTGTGTTCGCGCTCTAGAATTTCATTACGCAGACGTAATATCAGCACCACTCCAAATACCAGGTAAAACGCGATTACCATCACCAGCAGCGGGGACCACATCTCCACGGGCATTGAAGGTTTCTCAGTCAGTTTAAAGGTGGCCGGCTGGTGCAGGGTATTCCACCACTCGACTGAATATTTGATGATCGGAATATTAACCAATCCCACCAGCGCGAGCAGCGAGCCAGCGCGTGCTGCGCCACTAGCGGTGCTGATGGCTGATTGCAGGGCAATAACACCAAAATAGAGGAAAAGTAATATCAACATTGAGGTACCACGAGCGTCCCATACCCACCAGGTACCCCAGGTTGGATACCCCCAAATACCACCAGTTACCAGCGCCAAAAAGGTAATAGAAGCACCAAAGGGCGCGATACATTTGAGTGCCATTTCAGCCAGCTTGATACGCCAGATCAGTACAATCCCACCCGCTACCGCCATCATCATGTAACAGGACTGGGCCAGAATTGCTGACGGTACATGGATGTACATAATGCGGAAGCTGTTGCCCTGCTGATAATCAGCCGGCGCATAGGCCAGTGCCATGATCAAGCCAGCGGTTAAAAACAGTACCGCAGCGCAGGCGATCCAGGGCAACCATCGGCCGCTGATCTGGTAAAACCATTTAGGTGAGGAGAGTTTATGAAACCAGGTCCACATCGATAATTCAGTCTATGTTTATCAGAAAATAAAAGGCGATATTGAGTATTAGTTATTAATACTGATCTTCAACGCAAATGCGGTCGCAAAGGGCGCGGCCAGCAGCGCCAATAACAACATCGCAGCCAAAATTGCCAACTGCGGGTTATACAACATACCCATGTTGGCGGCCTCGATTGCGCTGGCACTAAATACCAATATCGGAATAAACAACGGCAATACGATTAGCGATAACAGCACCCCGCCACGATGAAGCCCAACGGTAAGCGCGGCCCCAATCCCACCAATCAAACTGATGGTAGGCGTACCAAGTAACAGCGTTAAAAACAGCGCACCATAACCCTCCGCGGGGAGGTGCAACATCAAGGCCAGTACGGGCGCGAGCAGTATAATCGGAAAAACCGTAGTAAACCAATGAGTGATCACCTTTACCAACACCATCATGGCGATAGGTGATGGACTTATCAAAAGCTGCTCTAGTGAACCGTCGTCAAAATCATTTTTGAACAGGGAATCCAGCGACAACATCAGCGCCAATAGCGCAGCTATCCAGATAACAGGCCCGGCGATTAGGGATAAAAACTCCGGCTCCGGGCTAATACCCAACGGGAACAAGGCCACTACCATCAAAAAGAACACCAGCGGGTTCAGTATCTCCGCCGGATAACGTGCCGCGATCAATAGTTCCCGGCCGATCATTGATTTTATGCTGTACCAGTACAACTCTGTAAATTCCTGAAGGTTAGCCGAGCACCAAATGCTCTGTGGGTACGGTTAAATTCATCTGTTGATGGGTTGTGATAAAAACCACCCCACCCTGCTCCGCATGTTGATTGATGGCCGACTCAAGGGTCGCAACCCCTCCTTTGTCGATAGCGGTAAAGGGTTCATCAAGTATCCAGACTTTTTCGTTGCTGATGAACATTCGTGCCAAACTAACACGGCGTTTTTGTCCCGCGGACAGATAACCGCAGGGAATGTCCTCAAATCCCGCTAGTCCTGAGAGCGCTAATGCATGTTCGATCTCAACTCTGCCTCGAACACCTCTAAGGCTCAGTAGCCATTTAAGGTTTTCACGGGCAGTCAGGCTCGATTTGATGCCCGCATGATGGCCTAAATAAAGCAGGTTTTCCCGATAATGGCTGGCGGCGCTATTGATCCTCTGATCCTGCCAATACACTTGCCCTTCGACGGGGTCAATCAGGCCACAAAGAATCTTCAGAAGCGTTGTTTTTCCGGAACCATTGGGGCCTTCAACATAAATGACCTCACCGGGCCGGGCTGAAAAATTCAGATCTTCAAATAGCAACAAATCGTCGTATTCGAATAACAGATTTTCTGCGCGTAATAACGCCTGGGGCAAGGTGCAAACTCCCTAACTGGTACATGAGCCAATAAACATTGGATGGATCAATCAAAAAACCGACTTGATCATCGAGACGCTATACTTAAATCTCGACCATTATATAGATAGAACACAACGAGTTCATGCCAGGCCCAATCCCACCCAGCAATAACCTTCCCAGCAGCCCAATTGTGCAGGCAGCCAAAGGCGTATTGCCGGACCTTAAAACCGGCTCAATCGTAATCGCCCAGGTGATTAGAACCGAAGCACCAAACCCACAGCAAATTAAACAGGGACTACAGCGCATTCAGCTTCGATTAGAAGGTCAACTAATTGCGGTCAGCAGCAACAAACCTATGCAACCCGGCTCAGCGGTCAAGCTACAGGTAACCGGCCCCAATCAATGGACCTTGCTACCAAACTCACCAGCCGCAAAAACAGTACCTTCTGATCTGAATGCCTGGATGCAGGCCCAGCGGCAATCATTGCCTACACAAACCGAACTTGGTTCAGTTATTCGAAACCTTTTGACTCAGTCCACCGGCCTAACCAACCTCTCGCAAAACAGCTCACTGAACTCAATGGCGCAAATATTGTTGGCTAGCAACCGTGAACTGCGCTCTTCCTTATTAACAAAACAGAACCTGTCGGATCCGTCGAAGATTCTCAAAGCGATCAAAAACAGCGGATTAACATTTGAATCGAAAATACTCAGCAAAAACGAAGCTGCGGCTTCCAGGCCCAGCGGCGCAACCAGCCTAAGCACCAGTTCCCCGAGTAGCTCCGTTGCAGGCGGCGATCTTAAATCGATTTTGCTGAAAACTATTCAGCAACTTGAAGCTGTGAAAGCAAACCAGGCAAAACCAACAACAGCAACCCAGGGAAGCCACACCGCCTCTGGCAACAATACAAACCCGGTTGCAGCTCGCACATCTGAAGGTAAAGCCACCAACAATACAGCCGCCCAAACCCGAACACCCGGCGCAGCAAACAATCCGACAAGCATCCCCCCGGCTGCTGCTACGAACACCCTGACAAGCAACTCTTCGGTCAACGCGGCAACTGGCGGCACCGCCTCAAAGACGGCTCAGTCAGCCCAAACCATCCCGGCAAAACCGGACACAGCTTTACCCAATTTAGCCAGCACCACCCAAAAACCCGCTGCCCCAGTTAACGCTCAACAATCGTCGAGAGGTGCGGCAGAACTGGTAGAGCTGGTGCTAAAACAAATTAACGGCGGGGTTGCGAAAATACAGCAGCAACAGCTACAGAGCGTCGGCAGTCAAAATCAATGGAGCAACCCCGCCAATATCCAAAATAGCTGGCTGTTGGATTTACCTGTATTAAATAACCCCCATGTCGATTCATTTAATATTCGAATTGATCAGGAAGATCCTCAAACCAACGCGGACAACTCCCGCGCTGAAAACGGCTGGGTGGTAACGCTACGATTTGATCTCGACAAACTAGGGCCAATCTCCGTAAAAGCCAGGCTGGTTGGGTTAGAGGTCAGCATGGACCTTTGGTCGCAACGCCCTAGCGTACTTGCGATGATGCAAAAGGAGTTCACCAACCTCCAGCAAGCGTTGGAATCAAAGGGGCTGGATGTCAAATCGCTAAGCAGTCACTACGGTGAATTAAAAGAACCACGTCCAGTGGTCGAGCAATCACTGCTTCATGTAAAAACCTAAATCAAACATGAAGAATAAAACCACAAAAGTTACTAAAGCCACTAAGACCAAGGTCAACCAGGCCAGCGCACTGAGCTACGACGGCACCCGTGCGCCGGTAGTTAGTGCCACGGGTACAGATGCAACCGCCGAGCAGATTGTAGAAATAGCCAAACAACACGAAATCCCAATTTATCAAAATCCAGAATTGGCGAAATTATTAGCTCAAATAGAAGTGGGCGATGAAATCCCGGAAATGCTCTACCTCATCATCGCCGAGATTCTCGCGCTAGCCTACCGCTTACAAGACAAGGTACCCGAAGGCTGGGAACCACCGGAAGATGAAATTAAAAACCTAGATGGACCTAATTAGTTGTATCCCTGCACTAAATCGAAAATAATCATGCGAATAAAAAATCACCATAGGGATATTCGTCATGGCCGCGCCGATTCAATACCGGAAAGACAAAAAACGCACCGAGTTTCTTGATCCTCGTAACGAATACAAACTGTCCGAAGTAGAAACCGAAATACGATACGATCCACTGACAAGCACCAGCAGCCGAATCTGTCATTTCTCGCGGGATAAAATGGATCCGCCCGACCTTACCGAAATGGTCGAAGCCTCAACAGGCTTTTGCCCCTTCTGCCCAGAACATATCGACACCGTCACACCAAAATACCCCGAGAGCTTTCTTGAAGGCGGTCGCCTGTCACTTGGGGATGCAAAGTTATTCCCAAACCTGTTTCCCTACGACGATGTTTCCGCACTAGCCATTATCAGCAGCCAACACTACCTGCCAATGGACGATATGCCCGTTCAGGCACTGGTTGATGGCATCAGCATCGCCCAGGAATTCTTTCTCAAAAAAGACAACAGCCAGGCCCTAGGCAAAAAGTTTTACAGCATGGTGACCTGGAACTACATGCCACCGGCGGGTAGCTCACTGATCCATCCCCATCTACAGGTATTGCACACCAGCAATCCCGGCAACGCCTTACGCAGAGAGATTGAAGCAGAAAGCTGCTACTACGAAGAACACCAACGCAACTATATGGAAGACCTGATCAAATCAGAACAGAGCTCCGGCGAACGCTGGGTCGGAACCCACGGTGCAGCACAATGGTTTGTACCCTTCTCCCCAACCGGCATTATTGGTGATGTCATTGCAGCCTTCCCCGGCAAAGCCACATTAGCGGATCTGAGTGCAGACGATATCCGTGAATTCGCCGAAGGCATGAACAACATCCTCAAAACCTTCAGCGAATACGGTTTATGGAGCTTCAACTTCGGCTTCTTTCCCGCAGCCGATGGCAGCGACCCAAAAGAACACTGGCTCTATGCCCGCATCGTGCCACGTATTTTTGTAAACCCCATGACCAACGCCGGTGATGCCTCCTATATGCAGTTTTTAATAGAAGAGCGAGTAGCCATGGTTTATCCAGAAGTTACCGCAGAACGGTTACGTGCCGGATGGAAATTTTGATTTGGGGTAGTTTGTGCAAAATCAAAAGATATTCATGTTTGGTATTTTAATATCCTACTACGTGGGAAATTAGCTCCACTTATTCATACTAGTTAGCTGCAAAAAGGAAGGAATATGCGACGATCTGTTGAATCTGGGATTAATGAACAGTATGAAAAATTCTTCCAATCAGATGATTGGACTACGTTTAAATACGCTGCTGATTACTATCTCAAAAATGCTGCGTTGATTTTAAAAAAGGATATTAATTATTGTGATGATAGTTTAAAACTGATGTTCCGAAATATTCAAAAAAGACTTTACATCGGTATAGCCTGTGAGTTCCTACTAAAGTCTATATTTCTAAAACTTGGTTACGTTACTAACAAACCTCAAAGCAGAGAGATACCAGAAGGCAGCTATCCATATTTATTTTCAAGCATAGATCCAAAAGATTTTTCTATGAGTAATACGCTAACCTTTAATGAGCTACTTCAGAAATTGTGTCAAATAGGTGATTTTGAAAATTCTAGAGCAACAATAGAAAAAGGCCTGAAAATAGCGAAAGTGTTTAGAAATAAGGAGGGTCACGTAGTTTCAGTGGCGCACGAGTATGATTCTCAAAATTATCGTGATGTCGAAGAGGGCTTGAAATTGCTGTATGAGGCAGTTTTCGCCGAAAAAATTGAAATATTTATAGCTTTTGGAAAAAATGAAACAGGAAAGTTTGAAATCGGCAACTAACAATGCTCGGCTTATTCTGAACATTAGATGCTAATGGATCGATTATATTAAGGAGTTAACCTATGAAACATAACTTGAGCTTGTTAGCGATTACTATTTTGACACTTGTGCTATCAAGCACAGCTAGCGCTGCTTACTTTCAAACCACTTACACAATCATTAAACGCTGCGAAGAACCTCCCAAGAACATTAAAGAACAAACTGCAGAATTTGTGAAAATAGCAAATGGCTTAAGTTCTTGTTACGCATATCTTATGGCAGTCGGCGATGGCTTGGATGCATCGGAGTTAGAGGTTACTAAATCCTCTGATCAAAGCAAGATTAAAAGGTGGCCCAATGATGTTTGCTTGCCTAGATCTGTTGACCAAGAGGACCTTCGTAAAGTATTTATCGGCTATACCGAGAAATACCCGTATCCAGAGTTAACCGGAACAAATCCAGCCTATGTGGTCGCCCAGGCATTTGCTTTACGCTGGCCTTGTGCAACGGAAGATTAACAGTGCTGGATATGGCACCTAACCAGAGCGCAAAAGGGGTCAAGCGTTGATCTAATATATTATTTTTATAGCTTTCTGTCGTGCCTACCGTGCCGGATATGCAATACGCTTACAGCATCACCTTCAATCACATATAAGACTCGATAATCGCCGATGATTAAATGACGAATGCCTCTCTGAATATCAAGGTCTTCCCGCGCTATCGGGCATCGCTCTGCGAGTTCGTCGAGCTTTTCGATGGCTTCAATGACTCTCAAGTACCAATTTACAGCATTCTGGGGAGACTCTAAAAGATAAAAGGAAAAGATAGCATTGATCTAATATATTACTTTCGAAATGGCCATGGTTACTCGCACATAAACCAGTACGCAACCAAGCCCACTTGCTCGAAGCTAACACGCAAAGCAAGGCTGAAACTATATCAACCACAGCGTGCATTTTGGTTACAAACTTAATTCAAAAGTGGAGAATGGCTTTGTTACGGTGGTAATCAAGAACCTTACAACTCTACGTTCACCGCTTGATATCGCGATAGAAATTTTCATGGGAGCCGAGAGCTATTAACTCAAGGATTAAAGTTCCATCATCAAAACTATATCCTAGTAGAGTCAATTGCTTATTCATCTTGAATTTATATACACGCAAAAAAGACAGATCGCCTTTCTTTTGCTCTCCAAGCGCGGGCTTAGCCATTAATTTTTTGACGGCCGTATCCAGTTCCTTTTTTTGGTTGGGCTTGAGTTTCTTAACCGTCTTCTTAAAAGTAGGTGTTTGTAAAACACTCTTTGCCTTAGTCAAAGTCGTAGCTCTCCAGCTTTCCCGCTTCCCTCTCGGCTTCGGCAATGATCACTTGCTTCACAAATCCATAGGGTAAATCGGGGTTATCTTCCATGATCTCACCAATTTTTGCCCAATGCTCAATCTGCTTTGGTGGTGTTCGATTCAATGCTTTCGCCATGATTGTAGCTTTATCTATAAGGTCTTGGTCTAAACGTACACTTGTTGTTGCCATGTCGCGGCCCTCCATTATTGATGCGTACTGCATCAATTGTAGCAACATGCCTCACGAGAGGCCATTTATTAAAAACTCCTACGACTAAAAATATGCCCTTTTCTTGCCACTAAGGATTCACTTTTCACTCCTGATTATTGCAAACCATGGTATTTAATATCGTCATCTTCTTTTCTCATGCAGTCCATGATGGCTAATTTTTTGGGAACAAAAAGAAAAAGAGGTCAGAGAAAAAGGGGTCAAGCGTTGATCTAATATATTATTTCATAGCTTTCTGTCGTGCCTACCGTGCCGGATATGCAATACGCTTACAGCATCACCTTCAATCACATATAACACCCGATAATCCCCGATGATTAAGTGACGAATGCCTCTCTGAATATCAAGGTCTTCTGGCGCTAACGGGCATCGCTCTGCGAGTTTGTCGAGCTTTTCGATAGCTTCAATGACACTCATATACCAATTTACTGCATTCTGGGGAGACTCCTTTTCAATCTGCGCATATCGTCGGGCAAGGTCATTTTCAGCGGTTAGCTTGATCTCTACTCGGTATTTCTTTAACGCTTGATACCGTGTTTTGCCTCAAATTCTTTAGTGAATTGACTGAGGGGTCTACCTTCTTCCGATAGCGCTTGCCTGATATTTTGAATGCTTTCCGCATACGAGGCTAACTCAGCCATGTGCTCATAGGTTTCTGCATCTTGTACCACCACTGCCGCTTTGCCGTTGACGGTCAGGATCTCAGGGCGCTTACTATCCATGAGTCGCTTGATATGTTCTGCCGGTTTACGACTAAAATCGGTTACGGTGTGTATATCTGAACTATTAAACACGGGCTTGCCTCCAAGCAGAGAATAAACATATTATTATCTGTTTACGCGATTCTGGATGATTACGCAAGACAAAACTGCATAGTTGGCGTTTCTGTAGGTTGTCTCTCGATTTACCGCAAAAAACAGTTCAGGAGAGATGAAAACGGTAAGGTCTGGATTTCGTATAACGATTTTCGGTATTCGGTAAAAAGGCACGGGATTCAAAACTGTACGAAGGTAATCTCTAAAATTGAGAATATCCTCGCTAACGTTACGAGATCTGCGGCCAGCAATTAGAAATTGCCTGCAAGAATTCGATATCTAACCTCTTTTTGAGTCTTTCTTTTCGCTGCGGACAACCAGCCTATCTTCCCGCCTCAAAATTACGCAGTTTTATGGCGATCTGGCTGCCTAGTTTTTTGCCCAGCGCACCCTTGTTGGGCGTGCATAGATAGGCTATGGGGGTAAGGCCACCACAGGTAGTTTGGCTATAGTTGATCCTAAAGCGCTCAATTACGGTTGGGCTACCGGTTTTTCTTACCTGTACATCTGCAACCATTTCGGCAGAGAGTACCAGAGGTAGGATAAACACAGTTGCGCCGGCGACTACCGCTGCAATAATCGATGAAACTATATTCATTTCACCAGTATTAGTTAACGTAATCGATATGTCATAGTCACTACCTTCCGGTCCAGGCGGCTTCAGACCATACTCGTTTAACGCACTGACTAGTTCGCTGTATACAATGTCACGATCTTCACTAGTAAGCGCACTACCCGTTAAGTTAACCGCGAAAGCAGTATCTCGCGGAGATTTGCTGTGCTCGCCTAACTTTGCTCCATACTGAACCGAATAGTGGGTTGAAACGCAGCTCTGCAATAGAAACATACAGATAGTTATCGCTGCGATCGTTTTTACGTTCCTGCATCCAAGTTTCATGCCTACCTCACCTGCTCTATTTATACACTCGAGCTAGTTTAAATAGCGACCCCGCGATCGAATATAATTCGCATAAAAGCTTCCGCATTATCAGTGTGCACCCGCCGCTTCCAATAGTTTTTGATATTCGACCAATCCATAATTTTTACTGAATTTTAGTGCTGTTAACCCACCTTTATCTGCAGACACGATAGACCCAGGGTTGCCAGTGGAGCGCAATACAGCCCGGCCCCCCAACGCAGTATTTCCCCCTTTTTTAAAGTTTACAATACGCATATTGTTTGGCTCCGCACCTGCCTTCAACAGCAACGCGAATTGATCCAGTAACTGAATTTTTTTCTCGTCCGAGATACCGACCAGACTCGAAGAACTCAACATCCCACCGTTATTACTCATAAGAATAACCGTCGCCATCCGTGACTGTAGTATTTCCAAGAGTGCTCTGGCACCGACGTCACCAGCGGCAAGTGTCATCCCCTTATCCAGCAACTGATTTACTCGGGGTTCATCTTGGTTCATGCACGCTTCGAGAAGGGGTAAATAACGCAGTGTACTTCGTGCCTCGTCCGCGTAAATACCTTCGGGAAAAAGCTGCAAATAGTTTTTATATGCGGCCGTCGTTTGTTTGTCCTGGGCTTTTTTGAAACTGAATTGATCTATCTGGTTGCGGGCTTGAAGTGCATATTTGCCATCGGCGTATTGGCCCAGATAGCTCTGGTAACTAGCGATGTTGTGTGTTTTTTTTGCTTTGGCAAACCGCAACTGTTCCAACGCGTTATGTGCAGCGGGGGCATTCAGGCCTTTTGGAAATCGCTCCAAATAAGTCTGGTAGCTAAGTTCATCATTTTTTGATTTTGCCTGGTTAAAGGAAAGCCGATCGATTCTACTCAGCGCATCAGCTACATACTCGGAATCCGGATTGTCGCCAACAAAGCCCTGGTATGCTGAAATCGTATTCTGGTACTGAGTTTTTTCCCATTGGCTAACCGAGCTGGAGCATGAGACGAGGCTGGAGGCAGCGAGCAGAGCAATCGCCATTTTTGTCGGCGCTATCTGCGCTAGCTGTAGGGGCATTGTTGCAGTAGCTTTCATCTGGCACCCTCTGTTTGCGATATACGAAAATGTCTGACTACGTAATGCTAGGGAAACGAGACAACCCCTCACAAAATCTACGGGTATTACGTTAACATATCACCAGTGAAAATGGCGTCAATATTCAACGACATGTTCCAGAAAACGGAGGTACCGCAAAACCGAGGTCTACTCCACTCATGCCACAAAACACACAATGCGGGTTCAGACATTCTCTTTAAGTTCAAACGAACTCTACATAAAAAACATTGCTGGGATGAGCTGCAAGGCTCCGCGGATGGCCAATCTTCACTTATAATCTTCCAACTGCTTCTCCAGTGTTTGCTCCCGTTGATCCATCATACTTTGGACACCCCCGGCCTTTTGTAACGTTTCAAGCCCCTGCTTAATCGTGCTGATACTTGAATAGTCGGGTGATTGTTTATCCTGTTTGAGATTCGGCTGGGCCTGACTCCCCTCCAGCACTGAGAGCTGTTCAGCATAGTTGGTTTTGATCACATTTTGGTCGGATCGAATCTTTAGCGTCTCGCTATTGCTCGGCGCTGAACCAGCGTTTGAAAAATGCCAGACTCCCTGTGCATCCTGCCATTTTTGTACTTCGGTGATCGTAACGGCTTCCGGCTTGATCGGCGATGAGTCCTTCGTAAAATACTGTACAGCTATAACTAATGCAGCAATCACTACCGCAAGCTTAATCAGTAATCTCAAACTAGCCTCCTGTTTAATACGAACTATTTATTACCTACGACCTAATACGAATCGTTTTATCGCTCGGTCGATGGACTTACGATCAACCCTAACCAGTATAGACACAGAACTGGAAGCCCTAAGATCAGGATCGTTTATTTGGCGATTTAGGTGAGTCGTCAAAACCGTCACAATTCGATGCTACAATGCTCACCCAGGTCGGTGGTGATCAACTTTAGCATCACCGAAGACCCTACTTTTTGACGCTAAATTAAGGAGAAAGTCACCATGTTTGTAGTTGCCAACCGTGTGCCCGTTGCAGAGGAATTTGGAGCCGAATTTGAAGAGCGTTTTGCCAAACGTGCTGGTGAAATCGAAAGCCAGGAAGGTTTTGTTCGTATGCAGATTCTAAGACCGGTTTCAGAGGGTGCGCCCTATTCTGTACTCACCACCTGGGAGAGCGAAGAAGCGTTCAAAAACTGGGTGGGCAGCCCAGACTTCAGACTGGCTCATCAAAACCCTATGCCTAAGGAGTCATTCTCTGGCAAGCCCAGCATGGAGCAGCACCTGGTTGTCATTTCCGCTGAAAAGTAACGATACATTGCTGTTTGGGAAAAATAATAAACTAAAGGAGAGATCCAGATGTCCGCAATAACCCCATTTAAAATTGATATCGACGAGCAACAGCTAACCGATCTCCAGCAACGCCTTGAAATGACCCGCTGGCCAGAAAAGGAAACCCCCACCGACTGGAGCCAGGGCATTCCCCTGAGCTATGCGCAAGAGATTGTCGAATACTGGAAAAACAACTACAACTGGCGCGAACGCGAAGCTTTACTAAACCGCTTCGATCAGTTTAAAACCGAGGTCAATGGCCTGAATATCCATTTTATTCACCAGCGTTCTAAAGTGGCCGGTGCCACTCCGCTGATCATCACCCACGGCTGGCCCGGCTCGATTGTCGAATTCCAAAAGGTGATTGAACCACTCACAGACCCGGAAGCTTTTGGTGGCAAAGCAGAGGATGCTTTCCATGTTATTTGCCCCTCTATTCCCGGTTACGCATTTTCAGACAAACCAACTGAAACGGGCTGGGATGTCTCGAGGGTTGCCGACACCTGGGCCAAGCTAATGGCCAAACTGGGTTATGACAAATACTTTGCTCAAGGCGGCGACTGGGGATCAATGATCACTACCGCACTGGGTATTCAGGACCCTGAACACTGCATGGGTATCCATCTGAATATGCCCATAGTCGGGCCTGACCCTGAAACCATGAACGATCTGACCGACCGTGAAAAAATGGCGTTGGCAGCTATGCAGCACTATCAGGATTCAGACTCTGGATACTCCAAGCAACAATCTACCCGCCCCAAACACTGGGTTACGGACTGGTGGATTCCCCCGCTGGCCAGGCGGCCTGGATTATTGAAAAATTCCAGGCATGGATGGACTGTAACGGTCATCCGGAAAATGTCGTCAGTAAGGATGAACTGCTCGACAACGTGATGATGTACTGGTTGCCCGCAACCGGGGCATCTTCTGCACGGCTGTACTGGGAAAGTTTTGGTGGCGATAACTCCGCTGAAGTGACCATTGCAACCGGTGCCAGTGGTTTCCCGAAGGAGATATTCCCCTCCTCCGAACGCTGGTTAGCCAAACGTTTCACCAATTTGGTGTATTACAACGAGCTCAATGCCGGCGGCCACTTTGCAGCCTTTGAAGTACCTGAGGTCTTTGTTGAAGAGCTCCGAAACTGCTTCGGGAAAATGAGTTAACGATTTCAGGCAGAGTAATCGTCACTTGATACACTCCGTCGCACCCCTTTACGGGTGTGACGGCTATCCCTCATTGTCACACCACCCTCACCAGTCTGTGTCAGCGTCCACTGGCCTAAGCACTTTTTATAACGACCCGAAAAACCACAGCAAACGATGCGTGAAGCAAGCGGTTTAATTACCGTTTTACTCTTTATCAGTAGAGCCCCCATTTATAAGTAGAACCCCAATGATCGATTTTTGATCCTTGCTGGGCATTGCGCGGGTATTGGCTTCTTTTTCACATCTCAAACCGGGCTTTTCAAACATTGTATTCACTCATACGGCGGACTGATCGTAAGTAGATTGTTGATCCAAACCAGATCCCCTATGATTGCGCTGTAAGTTTTCTGCATTTGAGTACAGGGCCAAATTTGTCTACCGTAAAAAACACTTTTCTTTATCTGCTATTGGCTTCGGTTACCTCGAATACTTTCGCAGAGATCACCCATTCCCACGGGATCGCCCTTTACGGTGATCTTAAATACCCGGCTAATTTCACACATTTTGACTACGTAAACCCCGCTGCACCCAAGGGTGGCGATATTCGACTGATGTCGACAGGCAGTTTTGACACCCTAAACCCCTACACGCTTAAGGGCATAAGCCCGGCCAATACGCCTGGCATATATCATTTTGGGATTTCGGAGCTGAACGAAACCCTGTTGGTCGGCAGCGGTGGATACGGAAAATCCGGCGACGAACCCCAGTCCGCCTATGGTCTGATTGCGGAATCGGTGGAATACCCTGACGATCGCTCCTGGGTGATTTTCAATATCAACCCGAAGGCCAGATTCCACAATGGCGACCCGATCACCGCCGAAGATGTACTGTTCTCATTCAATACCTTAATGAAACAGGGTCATCCACGTTTTCAAAACCAGTACAAGGATGTAAGCAAGGTCGAGAAGCTTGCGGATTTGCGGGTCAAGTTTAGCTTTAATGCTACGGACAACCGCAGCATGCCGTTAAGGGCCGGCGAGCTGCCGATACTGTCAAAGCGCTATTGGCAAGATCGGGATTTCACTAAAAATGGCATGGACGCACCACTCGGTAGTGGGCCCTATCGCGTGGCTGAAGTAGATCCGGGGCGTATGATCCGCTTTGAACGGGTCAAGAATTACTGGGGTAACGATCTACCGGTGAACCGTGGGCGCTTCAATTTTGATACAGTAGCCTATGATTTCTACCGGGATCTGACCGTCGCTTTTCAGGCTTTCAAAGCCCACGAGTACGATGCCCATTACGAATATATCTCCAGCAACTGGAAATCCGGGTACGATTTCCCGGCTCGCCAAAGTGGTGAAGTAAAACAGTTGGAGATTCGCCACCAGATTCCCGCCAATATGCAGGCCTTCTTTTTTAATACCCGTCGTGAACTGTTTAAAGATGTGCGGGTTCGGCAGGCAATCGGCCTGATGTTTGACTTCGAATGGCTCAACCGCAGCCTGTTTGCCGACGCCTACACCCGCACCCAAAGCTATTTCGACAATACTGATCTCGCCTCCACAGGCACTCCCAAAGGAGCGGAACTGGCGCTGCTTGAGCCCTATCGGGATCAACTTCCTGCAAAACTGTTCACCGAACCCTTCAAACTTTCAAAAACAAAGGGTGACGGTAATTTGCGCCAGCAGCAACGGGCAGCACTCAAACTACTAGCTGAAGCTGGCTGGAAAATTCAAAATGGCAAGCTGATCCATCAAAAAACTGCTCAGCCGTTTAGCTTTACCCTGCTCTCGGATCAGCCCTCTTTTGCAAAAGTGCTGTTGCCCTTTAAAAAGAATCTTGAACGGATTGGAATAAACATGGTCATTCGTACCGTTGACCGCAGCCACTACAAACGGCAGCTTGACGGGTTTGATTTTGACATGACGGTTTTTGTGCTGGTGCAGTCCAGCTCCCCTGCCCATGAAATGCGAGAATATTTTCATTCGAGCCATGCGGATATTAACGGCAACCGTAATTACGCCGGTATCAAAAACCCGGTGGTGGATGCATTGGTCGATCAGTTGATCGCCTCCAGCAATCGGACACAACTGGTAGAACGTGCCCGCGCGTTGGATCGGGTACTATTATGGAATCATTATGTGATTCCGCAATACCATATCAACTATCATAGGCTTGCGATCTGGGATCGGTTTGGCATTCCTAAAACCGTGCCCGATTATCGACTCGGTTTTGAGAACTGGTGGATCAAACCAACCAGCACCACCCTACCCGAGCAATAGAAAAGCTAAAATGCAAAGGAAACACTTTTGAAGATGCTATTTTTTCGGCCTTCGACTAAACAATCGATTAAAAATACAACTCAGCTCATTCAGTCCCTATTGCGCATAACGGCATGGGCATCGGCAGTCGCTACAACGGTTGCATACAGTACATTCGCCAGCGCAGATTCCAGCGTTACTCACCGCGGCCACGGCATCGCCATGCACGGCGAACCCAAATACCCCGCGGGTTTTAAACAGTTCGATTATGTTAATCCGAATGCACCCAAAGGTGGCTCGATTAAATTAGCCGTTAACAGCAGCGGAGGTTTTGATAGCCTGAATCCCTTCATATTTAAGGGCGTTTCCGCCGCAGGCATGGGCACCTATCTGTACGAAACGCTCACTCAACAATCGGAAGATGAAGCGTTTACCCAGTATGGGCTGATTGCGGATTCAATCGAGTGGCCCGAGGACCGTTCATGGGTGATCTACCACATTAACCCCAAAGCGCGTTTTCATGATGGTCACGCTATTGATGCAGAGGATGTGGTGTATACCTTTGAGCTACTCACCCAAAAAGGCCACCCTTTTTACGCGAGTTATTATAAGCATGTAAAAAAGGTAGAGGCGATCAGCAAAGACAAAGTCAAATTCAGCTTTGAACCGGGAGACAACCGCGAGCTAGCATTAATTGTCGGTCAGCTTCCGGTGCTACCGAAACACTATTGGCAAACCCACGATTTTTCCAAAACAACCCTGGTACCACCACTTGGTAGCGGCCCCTACAAAATCAGCCAGGTCGATCCCGGCCGTTCCATCACCTATCAACGTGTAAAAGAGTACTGGGGTAAAGAGCTCAACGTAAATGTTGGTCGTTACAATTTCGACCAGATCCACTTCGATTATTACCGTGATAACACCATTGCGCTCGAAGCATTCAAGGCTGGCGAATACGATTTCCGCCTCGAAAACACCTCCCGCAACTGGGCTACCGCCTACACTGGCCCCGCGGTTGATAAGGGTCAGATAATCAAAGAATCGATCCGTCACTACAACCCCACCGGTATGCAGGGTTTTGTGATGAATAGCCGCCGCTGGCCCTTTACGGACCCTAAAGTGAGACAGGCACTGGCCTACGCCTTTGATTTTGAATGGACCAACAAACAACTTTTTTATGGTTCTTATACCCGTAATAACAGCTATTTCACCAACTCCGAGCTGGCCTCCAGTGGTTTACCCACGGGTGAGGAATTAAAACTGCTTGAGCCATTCCGTGATCAGTTACCACCTGAGCTGTTCACAACCGAATACCAGCCTCCAAAAACCGATGGCAGCGGCCGTATCCGTGGCAACCTGCGCACAGCAATCAAACTATTAAAGGAAGCTGGCTGGAAAATTGAAAACAAAAAGCTGATTGAAACCAAATCCGGAAAAGCCTTTGAATTCACTATTCTTCTGGCATCGGCGGATTTTCAGCGCGTAGTATTACCCTTTACTAAAAATCTGGAAAAACTTGGTATCAAGGCCGATATTCGGCTGATGGATACTCAACAGTATGTTAATCAGGTCCGTAGCTATGATTTCGATATGGTTGTGCACACCTATAGCCAATCGAGCTCACCGGGGAATGAGCAACACAGTTTCTGGCACTCCAGTACTGTAAATACACCCAGTGGCCGCAATCTGGCAGGAGTGAATAACCCTGTAGTGGATCAGCTGGTTAAGCTGGTCATCAGCGCACCGGACCGGGAATCATTGATCACCCGCACCCGCGCCCTGGATCGTGTCTTGCTCTGGAACCATTACGTTATTCCACATTTTCATACCCAATCCTTTCGAGTCGCCTACTGGAACCGCTTTTCAAAATCTGACATCGCACCCCGCTATGCGCTGGGTTTTGATAACTGGTGGATCGATCCGGTCAAACAAAAAGCGCTTGATCAAGCCACTGGCCGATAAGTAGTACTCCCCATGGCCGCCTATATTATCCGCCGCTTATTGCTGATGATTCCGACCCTGTTCGGCATCATGGTGCTGAATTTTATTATTGTGCAGATTGCCCCCGGCGGTCCGGTTGAGCAGATGATCGCACAGCTTCAGGGTCATGAAACCGGGGCCGGTTCCCGTATTGCAGGCAACTCCCAGTCCGAAGTCAGCAATTCATCTTCAAACTCAGGTGATAGCAGTTATCGGGGCGCCCAGGGGCTTGATCCCGAACTCATCGAACGTATCGAAAAACTCTATGGTTTTGATAAACCCGCCCACGAACGTTTTTTTATTATGGTAAAAAATTACATCACCTTTGATTTTGGCGATAGCTTTTATCGTGATGCAAAGGTGATCGATCTTATCCTGGAAAAACTACCGGTTTCGATCTCGCTAGGCCTCTGGAGCACCTTGTTAATCTACCTGATCTCAATTCCATTAGGCATTAAAAAAGCAGTCACTAACGGTTCGGCATTTGATGTCTGGACCAGCTCGTTAATTATTATCGGCTTCGCCATCCCCGGTTTTCTATTTGCGATATTGCTAATTGTGGTATTTGCCGGCGGCAGCTATCTCGACTGGTTTCCACTACGAGGACTCACCTCCAGTAATTTTGATCAACTACCCTGGTATGAGCAGATACTCGATTATTTTTGGCATATTACCCTGCCGGTCATTTCGTTGGTGATTGGTGGATTCGCTACCCTCACCATGCTGACCAAGAACTCTTTTCTCGATGAGATCAACAAACAATATGTGACGACTGCAAGAGCCAAAGGGCTAACCGAGCAACGGGTGTTATACGGCCACGTTTTTCGTAATGCGATGTTGATTATTATCTCAGGTGTTCCCGCAACCTTGGTGGGCATTTTATTTACCGGGTCACTTTTGATTGAGGTGATTTTCTCCCTCGATGGTCTGGGTTTGCTAGGTTTTGAATCGGCCCTTAATCGTGATTATGCGGTGGTATTTTCAAGCCTTTATATCTTCACATTGATGGGTTTGTTGCTGAAACTGATTGGTGATATCAGCTATATGCTCGTCGATCCCCGTATCGATTTTGAAAGTCGGGAGGGGTAGTTTTTGTTCGCCTTTAAAACCAACCCAATCAATCAGCGTCGTATCGCCAATTTCAGAAAGAATCGTCGTGGCATCTGGTCACTGCGTATTTTTCTACTGCTATTTATCGGCTGTTTATTTGCCGAATGGATCGCCAACGACAAACCGATACTGGTAAGTTACGACGACCACTGGATGGTTCCGGTACTGGTTGAATACCCAGAAAGCGCCTTTGGCGGCGAGTTTGAAACAGAAGCAGATTACCGTGACCCCTATGTTGTTGAGCTGATTGAAGAGAAGGGCTGGATGTTATGGCCGCCTATTCGTTACAGCTACGACACTATTAATTACAATCTCGATAAACCAGCGCCGTCTCCACCTAGTAGCGCAAATTTATTGGGCACAGATGATCAGGCCCGAGATGTACTGGCTCGGGTAATTTATGGCTTTCGTATTTCTGTATTGTTCGCACTCATACTGAGCATATTAAGCTCCATCATTGGTATTGCGGTGGGCGCGATTCAAGGATTCTATGGCGGCAAAATCGACCTGATTGGCCAGCGCGTGATCGAAGTATGGGGAGGTCTACCGGTACTTTATCTGCTGATTATTCTCTCCAGTTTTGTGCAGCCCAGTTTCTGGTGGTTGCTGGGCGTGATGCTGCTATTTAACTGGATGACTCTGGTTGATCTGGTACGTGCAGAGTTCCTTCGCGGTCGTAATCTTGAATATGTGCGGGCGGCGCGGGCGCTTGGTTTAAGCAACCCACGCATCATGTATCGGCACATTTTACCCAATGCGATGGTCTCTACCCTGACCTTTATGCCCTTTATATTGACCGGTGCTATCACCACCCTAACCGCCCTCGATTTTCTGGGATTTGGTCTACCGGTCGGCTCACCATCATTGGGCGAATTAGTCGCTCAGGGTAAAGCCAACCTGCAAGCTCCGTGGCTTGGTATCAGTGCATTTGTGGTTTTGGCATTAATGCTGACACTACTGATTTTTATCGGGGAGGCAGCGCGAGATGCTTTTGATCCACGTAAATAAACTAGGCAATAAACTAGAAAGTAATCGGAATAAACCATCGTGAGCCAACCATTACTTTCTGTTAAAAACCTGTCGGTAAGCTTCACCGATGAAGCGCGCACAACCGCTGCGGTAAAGGGTATTTCGTTTGATCTGGAAGCGGGAAAAACACTCGCGCTAGTTGGTGAGAGTGGCTCGGGGAAATCGGTCTCCGCGCTATCGATTCTAAAACTACTACCCTACCCCCAGGCATCCCATCCATCGGGACAGATAATATTTAACGGTGAGGATATTCTTGCCGCGGATGAAAAACGCCTACGGCAAATTCGTGGCGGCCGCATCGGTATGATTTTTCAGGAACCGATGACCTCCCTCAATCCGTTGCACAATATTGAACGTCAAATAAGCGAAGTACTTGAACTGCATCAAGCACTCAAGAGCAACCGCATTCAAGCCCGAATACTAGAACTGCTCGATATGGTGGGAATACCCAACCCGGCAGAGCGCCTTAAAGCATACCCACACGAGCTCTCCGGCGGCCAGCGACAGCGCGTGATGATCGCCATGGCACTGGCTGCAGAACCGGATATTCTGATCGCCGATGAGCCCACCACCGCGCTGGATGTCACTATTCAGGCCCAAATTCTAGAACTTCTGCAACAGTTACAAAAAAAACTCGGCATGGCCATTCTATTGATCACCCATGATCTGGGAATCGTCCGTGAAGTAGCCGACAGTGTTTGCGTAATGCACCAGGGTGAGCTGGTTGAAAGCGGCACCTGCGAAGCTATTCTGCAATCACCCCGACACAGTTATACCCAGGAACTGATTAACGCCACGCCAAGCGGTGAGGCGGTACCCATACCGGATACCGACGAGCCACTGGTTTGTGCAAAAAACCTGCGGGTATGGTTCCCGATAAAACGTGGGGTAATGCAAAAAACCGTTGACTATATTAAGGCGGTTGATGGTATCGATTTTGAATTACTTAAGGGTCGTACCCTAGGCATTGTTGGGGAAAGCGGTTCAGGAAAAACTACCCTGGGATTAGCCATTGCCCGACTGATTAATAGCGAAGGCGAAATTATTTTCGGACAGCAGCCGATTGATTCCCTCAATCAAAAAAACATGCGCCCCCTGCGACGTGATATTCAGATGGTATTCCAGGACCCCTACGGTAGCCTGAGTCCACGTATGTCGATTCGGCAAATCATCGATGAAGGGTTAGAAATCCACTCACAGAAAAACGCCAGGCAACGAAACCAACAGATCGAAAAAACCCTGCAGGAAGTAGGACTCAACCCCAATATCTGCGACCGTTATCCTCATGAATTTTCCGGTGGCCAACGACAGCGAATAGCGATTGCCCGAGCACTGGTCTTACAGCCAAAATTGATTATTCTCGACGAACCCACCTCAGCATTAGACCGCAGCGTGCAGCGCCAAATTGTAAATCTACTGCGGGATTTGCAGCAGAAGTACCAGATCGGATATCTGTTTATCAGCCATGATTTATCGGTAGTGCGTGCGTTAAGTCATCACATTATTGTCATGAAAGATGGCAAAGTAGTGGAGCAAAACGATACTCGGAATATATTCACCACTCCCCAAAACCCTTATACCCAAGCACTCATCAAAGCCGCCTATTAATTATGAACACATCTAAAAACAGCACTACTGAAAACTCGCAGTCCGAGCAACCATCTACGACTGCCCAACATCGCACCCTGCAAACTGTATTAGGTGTTTTCATCGCGTTAGTGCTTAGCCTTTTCATCGCACTACCCTACGTCGTTGAACTCATTATTGTAGATATGCTGGAAAAGCAGGGCGCGGATCGCGTACTCATTAAAGACGTTGACCTCAACCTGTTTACCGGTAATTTTTCTATTCAGGGACTGGAGATCAGCACCAACAACCACCCTGCGTTAAAGATAGAACAGTTTAGTATTACGGTGCCTTATTGGCAGGCACTCAGCAATAAAGCCACCATTGAAGATTTACTGCTACGTGATGCGGTTATTCCTGTCGTTCAACTTGAAGATGGCTCCATGGTTATCGGACTGCCGATACCGACTGGGGACCAGCAGAGTACAGAGGCCTCGGATGAGCAACTCGCGTCAGCTACAGAGCAAGAGCAAGAGCAAGAGCAAGAATCAGGCTTTAATATCCAGGACTGGCAACTGTCACTTGAAAACCTGTTATTCAAAAATGTAACGGTTCAGTTGCATAGCCAGCAGCTGAACAACGCCTTCGAAATCAAAACCTTTGAGCTTAAAAACCTGACCAGCTGGTCAGAGGCGGCTAGCCATTTAACACTTCTCGCGTCGATTACAAAGCTTGAAAATCCCTCAGATATCCAGATTGAGGCCAACAATATCAGCCTGAAAACAGATCAAAAATTGATTTTCAGCCCTGAAACCAGTTTACCGATGATCGATCTATCCGGTGAGTTTTCCCTCGAATCCTCTTCACTACAATACGAGCAGTTTTCAGTAAACACTCAGCTTGAAAACATTGCCCTGGAGTTACGCGCCGGTTACGACGACAACCGCCCCACGCCCATAAACTGGCGCGTTGAAAAACTCCAGTTAACTCAACTCAACACTCAATTCAGCGATCAAAATGTAGAGCCACCCTTTTCTACTGATGTCGAAATCCAGTCCCTATTAGTTGAAAAAATTGACAATCAATCGCCGGACGAACCCACTACCATTTCACTTACAGGAAGTATTGATCAACACGCGACGGTCTCGCTTTCCGGCACCGCAACCCCGTTGGCAGACCAGATATCAGCGGATATGAAGGCGACCGTCACCTCGTTGGAGCTAGTACCAATGTCGCCCTATATCGAATCAGCCATCGAGTACCACACCCAAAGCGGGAAGCTTACTTTGGACACCGAAATAAAGATCAAAGAAAATCAACTTGATTCAAATGTAGGCATCACACTCAATAATATTAAGCTCGCACCCGCTAGCGATGAGGCCGCACAAAAACTCACCAAGCAACTCACCATGCCCCTCGACCTGATGCTTTCTGTTCTAAGGGATACCGACAACAATGTACAGATTGATATACCGGTAAATGGCGATATCGATAAACCCGATTTTGACATCAACGACGTACTGGAACAGGCGGCTGCAAAAGCGACACAATACGCAGCACTTTCATTTCTCAAAAATGCTTTACAGCCCTATACAACCATGATTTCAGTGGCTGAATTTGCTTTTGACCAGGGCAAAGCGCTTACCGCTCTGAAGCTAGATCCCCTTTTGTTTCAACCTCAACAGGTAGAGCTGAGTGAAGATCAAACGAACTACCTCAGTAAAATAGCTGAATTGCTGCAACAACGACCGGAACTGCGCGTGCGATTCTGCGGTGTCGGTTATACCCCTATGATCTCCGTCACTGCAGATAAAGGCAAAAGTGAAGGTGATAACAGCAGCGAGAAAGCCAAAGATGAAACCCAACAAAAAGAAAAAGCAGACGCGTTTAATCGAGCTAAACAGTTGGCTAACGTTACGAAAAATGAACTGATCAACCAACACGGAATTAGTGGCGACCGGCTATTCAGCTGTCAACCTCGCACCGAACAAGCTAACGCCGAATCAACCGAAGATGCTCGGGTAGAGTTACTGCTTTAACCGGATCAAACAAGACGCTTGAACCTGTGTATTAAACTGCACACATTACGAAACAATACTCGAAACCTGGAAATGCCAGCTCCATGAAAAAACAGCAAGATACTCGTAACGTTCGACGCGATTACCTTCACGGTCAACTCAGCAAAGAAAACCTCGATCAAGACCCGGTCCGTCAGTTTGGCCATTGGATGCACGACGCGGTTGAAGCTGAAATAACAGATGCCACCTGCATGACACTTGCCACCTGTGGCGATGATGGTATGCCAGCTGCACGTATTGTATTGCTCAAACATCATGACGAGACCGGGTTCTGCTGGTATACGCACTACCAGAGCACCAAAGGTATTCAGCTACAACAGAACCCCAAAGCCAGCCTGCTGTTCTACTGGCGAGAAATGGATCGGCAGATTCGAATCAGCGGTGTTGTCGAAAAACTACCAGCAGAAACCTCAGATCATTATTTCGACAGCCGTCCCATAGAAAGCCGGATCGGCGCAATCGTGTCCCAGCAATCCCAACCGATTAAATCCAGGCAAGCACTACTCCAACAAGTTGAGCAGCAAACCCAAAGCAGTGAAAACGCAGCCGTTAAAAGGCCAGATTATTGGGGCGGTTACCGATTAAAACCGAGTGAATTTGAATTCTGGCAGGGACGAGAAGACCGTCTGCATGACCGGTTTCGTTACCTGAAAAATGATCACCACTGGAAAATAGAACGCCTCGCTCCGTAAATCAAACGCTATAGTCACGAACAATTCTACTACTAACGACTCTAGCAGCCGAAAACCTGAATAAACCCTATTGCAGTAATGGGTTAACAAAAAAATAGATTCAGAAAAACAACTTGCTTTCAAATTACGTTGTTGTTTAGACTGCCGCTTATGGAGTTCTTCCGCCGGATAAATCAACGAACATTGCTACTATGGAGTTTATTACTCTCCCTGTCGCTGCTTTGCGCACAGGGTGTAGGACTTCATGCTCATAGCGTGGGCCACGGCCATGACGAACGTCAGAATCATATCGATGCGGCCGACTGGGTTGAGGATCACGCCTATATGGGTAAAGCCCATTTTGTTCACGACAGATCCCATAACGATCATCACGATGGCAGCGCGTCCGAAATCGACCTCAGTCCGAATGGTTTACTGAAGAACTTCCAAAACATTTTTGTTCTCGCTCTGATTGTTTTCTTTATAGCAGTCGTCACCTCCCTTTGTTCGAGGCATCTAATTCGCCGCAACAGGGAAAACGAATTCACCCCTCACAGATACTACACACTTTCCCCCCCTCTAAGAGCACCACCCCAGCACTAAATCCTCTCCGTTCAGCCCCGGTTAACGTTATATCTAGCGTTCTACACCGGTTCGTTTTGTCATGTTTTTAGCCTGGCGAAAATTTATTGAATGATTTGACTTAAAGAAACCTCCCTTCAAGGAAGGTTCTACAGGTCTGCTCACCTACTTTGGACAGTGCGTATCAAGCGCACACAAGGAGTTTTTATGTGGAAACCGGTTTTTCTACCCGATGGCAAAGGCGTCCGGGTAGTTACGTGTTATCTGTTGTTAGCCAGTTTGTTGTCTGCTGCTAGCGTAAACGCAGTTCCTATCGAGGAGAGTGGCGAGCGCTCAATTAATTTGCGTGAAGCACTGATTAAAACTCTTACCAACAATCCTGACTTGCGTACCTTTGATTACCAAATCAAGGCACAGGAAGGGCGGGAGCAACAAGCGAGTTTGGCACCTAGCCCCGAGTTAAATTTCGCACTGGAAGATGCCTTAGGCACCGGTGACCACACAGGTCTGAGCAACGCCCAGGCAACCATCAGTATTGGCTGGGTACTGGAGCGTGGACAGCGCCAACACTACATGGATGCCGCGCGCGCAGGTTCAGCCCTATTCACCGTAAAAGCAGATATCAAGCAACTGGATGCTGCGGCGGAAACAGCCCGTCGTTATCTCGTCAGTTTGGCATTTCAGGCACGTATGGTTAACGCAAATAAAACAGTTCAGCTAGCCGAAGAGACCATTGAAGCGGTTCGGAAACGGGTGCAAGCAGGAAGAACACCTGAAGCCGAACTTTCCCGAGCTCAGGCCGAACTGGCTCGCAGAAAGCTGGAACGCGAAGACATTGAGCATGAATTAATTTCTGCAAATCGACGTCTAGCTGCTCAATGGGGCGAAACAGTGCCTAATTTCACGCAAGTTGCGGGTGACATTATGGAACTCCCCAAGGTGGCACCATTCAAAACGCTCCAATCACAGCTACAACAAAATCCTGAGTTTGCCCGTTTATTATCGGAGCAGCGCTTAAAAAAGGCAGCGTTACAACTCGCCCACGCACAGAACAAACCAAGTTGGCGAGTTAATGCCGGGATTCGCCATATGGGTAGTAGCGACGATGTTGCCTTTGTGACCGGTATCACCATTCCATATTGGCGAACGCACACGTAACCCTGGCCGTATTGCAGAGGCCAGCGCTAATCTTGAAAAAATAGACCTGGAAGAAAATGCTGCACGGGTTCGTATCGAAACGAAACTTTATGTCATACACGAAAAACTGCAACACAGCTTGCATGTGATCGATACGGTTCGCGATAAAATTATCCCACCACTTGAGCAAGCCCTCACAGAAACCCGCCGAGCCTATAATCTTGGGCGCTATAGCTATCTGGAATGGCGCAGTGTGCAGGCGGAATTATTGGATGCGCACGATACATTGATTGAAGCCAGCATTAATGCTCATCAAAACATTATTGAAATCGAACGCTTAACAGGTGCACGCATCGCACAACCGGTGACAAATCCATGAGGATCCCTATGAACAACATTATAAAAACAACCACACGTGCGATTTGGCTACCTCTACTGTTGGTCACCTTTCTGAGCGCTTGTGACGGAACGACATCAGACCATACTCAGTCGTCAAAGGGTGCACATGGTGAAGTGGCTGAGCCGGAGATAAAAAAAGGTCCGAACAATGGGCGACTGCTGAATGATGGGGACTTTACCCTTGAACTCGCTATCTTTGAAACCGGAGTACCACCTGAGTTTCGCGCCTACGCTACGATAAATGGAAAGGCGCTAAATCCTGAAGAGGTGAATCTCAACATCAAGCTCACCCGCTTAGGTGGAAAGGTGGATGACATTAATTTCAAACCGCAAGGGGATGCATTACGAGGCGATACCGTAATTTACGAACCACACTCATTTGTCGTCACCATCAATGCCACACATGCTGGCAAAACCCATACCTGGGAATACGATAACTTTGAGGGTCGTACCAAAATTGAAACAGCTGTCGCCAAAGCGCTGGAAATCGAAACTATGGTTGCTGGCCCGATGGTGATGCATGAAACCATCACTGTCTACGGTCAAATTATGGCCAATAGTGAGCGGATGCGTGAAGTCAGTGCCCGATTTGATGGGATGATTACATCCGTATCACCGTCCATCGGCGACAAGGTTCGCAAAGGTCAAAAGCTCGCTACGGTTGAAAGCAACGAAAGCTTGAAGCTTTACGACATTACCGCACCGATCAGCGGTGTAGTGACCCAACGTGATGCGAACTCTGGCGAACAAACCAATGGCCGCCAACTGTTCACCATTATGGATACCTCCTCTGTATGGGCAGATCTATCCGTCTTTCCAAATGATCGTGCCCGGGTGAGCATAGGGGCTCCCGTCACCATGGTTGCTACCACTGGGAACAAACCAGTTCAGGGAAAAGTGTCTCGCATTGATGTGATGGCACAGGCTAATCAATCAGTGAATGTTCGTGTGGTGCTTGATAACAAACAAGGCCTGTTATTACCCGGCAGTTTTGTCACAGCGCAAATGGAGGTAGCTGAACATTCCGTTCCTCTTGCGGTAAAACGAACTGCCTTGCAAGCCTTTCGCGATTTTACGGTGGTCTATGCGTTAATCGGTGAAGAGTACGAAGTGCGTATGTTGGAGCTTGGCCTACAGACCGGTGAATGGGCTGAAGTGGTTGGCGGGCTGGAACCCGGCACCCGCTATGTCAGCAAGAACAGCTACGTCATTAAAGCCGATATTGAAAAGTCCGGCGCTGCTCACGACCACTAATCGACGACCATCAGGATTCTGCTACCATGCTTGAATATATCATTAAATTTGCGCTTGCCCGACGCGGGCTAGTGCTAGCGCTAGTCCTCATGATTATGGGACTGGGCGCATGGAAATTTACCCAACTACCGATTGACGCGGTGCCTGACATTACCAATGTGCAGGTCACCATCAATACCGAATCACCCGGTTATACACCACTGGAAGTGGAGCAGCGGGTCAGTTTTCCGGTAGAGACCGCAATGGCGGGGATACCGAAACTCTCCTACACACGTTCCGTTTCACGTTATGGACTGTCTCAGGTGACCGTTGTGTTTGAAGAGGGCACGGATATCTATTTTGCCCGTCAGTTGGTCAGTGAACGATTGAGTACTGCCAAAGCAAATATACCACCAGCGTTAGAGCCAAGCCTTGGCCCCATTGCCACGGGACTCGGTGAAATCTTTATGTTCACTGTCGATGCTGAACCCGGTGCGGTCAACAGCGATGGGAGCCTGGTGACGCCGACAGATTTGCGTTCCGTTCACGATTGGATTATTCGACCCCAACTGATGCGAGTCCCTGGTGTGGCAGAAATCAATCCTATTGGTGGGTTTAAAAAAGAGATACTCATCGCACCGGAGCCAGCAAAGTTATTAGCCTATGGCGTGAGTTACAGTGATGTTTTAAGCGCCATACAAGACAACAACGATAACCGCGGCGTTGGATTTATTGAACATAATGGTGCGCAATGGTTGATGCGTTTACCAGGGCAAGCGTCCAGCCTTGATGATCTCAACAATATTGTCATTGCCCTACGTCAAGGATTACCTGTTCGAGTTAAAGACGTGGCCAGCGTCAGTCTTGGCAAGGAACTTCGCTCAGGCGCGGCAACACAGAACGGCCGAGAGGTGGTGATGAGTACCGTCTTTATGCTGATCGGCGAGAACAGCCGCACGGTTGCCAATGATGTTGCAAATAAATTAGCAGATGTAAAAAGCAGCTTACCTGAAGGGATTACCGTTACGGCGGTATACAACCGCACCAGCCTGGTGGATAAAACGCTGGAAACGGTTATGAAAAACCTGCTTGAAGGCGCACTGTTAGTTATCGTTATTCTATTTTTATTGTTAGGTAATGTTCGTGCGGCCATATTAACCGCCGCCGTGATTCCGGTTGCCATGCTAATGACCATCACAGGCATGGTGCAAACAAAAACCAGCGCCAACCTGATGAGTCTTGGTGCACTGGACTTTGGTTTAATCATTGATGGCGCGGTCATCATTGTTGAAAACTGTATCCGCAGGCTGAGCGAATCGCATCGAAAAGAGGGACTGTCGCTTAATGAACGTTTGGCGGTGGTATTTGAAGCCACCCGCGAAGTGATTCGCCCTGCACTATTTGGCGTCTTCATCATTACAGCAGTGTATATACCCATTTTTGCGCTGGATGGTGTGGAAGGAAAAATGTTTCACCCCATGGCAACGACGGTCATTATTGCTCTGGTCAGTGCGATGATTTTGTCCATCACATTCATACCAGCTGGCGTTGCATTGCTCTTTAAAAAACCGATCATAGAGAAAAAAAATGTACTCGTTGAAGGCGCTAACTCACTCTATAAGCCCATCCTGTCATTCACTCTACAGTTTAAATGGGTCGTGGTGGCTTCCGCGTTGGCATTGGTTGTCTTTTCAGGTTTTCTTATCCCTAAATTGGGTTCAGAGTTCGTACCAAACCTCGATGAAGGCGATATAGCTATGCATGCCCTGCGCATCCCCGGCACATCACTCACCGAGGCTATTCATCTGCAAAAAACGCTGGAGCCTGAGATAAAAAAGCTACCAGAGGTAGAACGCGTTTTTTCCAAAATCGGTACTGCAGAAGTGGCGACCGACCCGATGCCTCCAAGCGTTGCAGACACTTTTATTATTCTTAAACCTCGCAGCGAATGGCCAAACCCTAATAAACCGAAGACGCAGGTCGTTGCTGAACTGGAAGAGTTGGTGAAGAAGATTCCCGGCAACCGCTACGAGTTTTTGCAACCCATTCAAATGCGATTTAATGAGCTGATCTCCGGTGTACGAGCGGAAGTTGCAGTAAAGGTGCTTGGCGACGATTTCGACCAGCTTATTGCCTTAGGTGCTGAAGTGGGCAAGGTCATTGAGGCTATTCCCGGTGCAGCTGATGTGGCGGTAGAGCAAACTACCGGATTGCCAGTAATGACCATTCACCCCAAACGTGAAGCAATGGCTCGCTATGGTCTGAGTATCACCCAACTGCAGGATCTATTGGCGACCGCACTGGGGGGCACAGTCGCCAATCAGTTGTATGAAGGCGATCGCCGCTCTGACATTGTGATTCGACTACCGGAGCGGTTACGTACGGATATCGATGGCTTGTCGGCGCTGCCCGTTATGCTTGCAGATAGCCGTTATCTCCCACTCGGTGAACTAGCTGATCTAGAGCTAATGATGGGATATAACCAGGTCTATCGAGAAAACGGTAAACGCCGTGTGGTGGTTGCCGCCAACGTCCGCGGACGAGATCTGGGCTCGTTCGTGCAAGCGGTTCAACAAGCCGTTAAAGACAATGTTGAAGTGCCCGCTGGCTATTGGGTTGAGTATGGTGGCACCTATCAAAAGCTGCAATCTGCAACACAGCGCCTCTCCATCGTGGTACCCATGACATTGGCATTGGTGGTTGCCCTGCTGGTGATGGCGCTTGGTTCATTTAAAGATGCCGCCATTATTTTTTCAGGCATTCCTCTGGCGCTGACGGGAGGCATCATAGCCTTACTTCTGAGGGATATCCCATTCTCTGTTTCTGCTGCTGTCGGGTTTATTGCGCTATCGGGCATAGCGGTATTGAATGGGTTAGTCATGATCTCATTTATCCGCGACTTACGCATCCACGGAAAGGCTCTTCAAGAAGCCATCATTGAAGGTGCATTAACACGTTTGCGACCAGTATTAATGACGGCATTGGTTGCCGCACTTGGATTTGTGCCCATGGCATTGAACACCGGCATTGGCTCAGAAGTACAACGGCCTTTGGCTACAGTAGTCATCGGGGGAATTATCTCATCGACTTTGTTAACGCTAGTGGTATTACCCGCGCTGTATCGGTTGGTGCATGGACGGAGCACGATGCCTTAATGACTGCTAGTGAAGTCGTTACAGCTCTACATCACTCGATTAACTGTTGAAGTGATACAACCAAATAATTTTGAGAGTGAACATACGTGCTATCCAAACCAAAACTAAATTTTTTGCGTTTCTCCCTCAATATGGTTTTACACACGGGATGTCGCAGGCAGAGAAACAATCAATCATCGAGGGCGGCAATCTACGTTACCTGTGGATTGGTGCTACCCATATGCTATCGGGCTATGATCATTTGCTGTTTGTATTTGGCACCATCTTTTTCCTTATTCAATTCAAAGAAATTGTTAAATACATCAACGCATATACTCTCGGGTACAGTACAACTTCCTCTTCGCTACCTTTAATAGTATTCAGGTCAATTACTTCCTGATTGATGCGGTGATCGCGCTGCGTGTCTGCTATATCGCTTTTTCCAATCTCGGTGGGTTTAAAAAATATCTGGATATTAATCCACCCAATATGTTGCTCATGATTACCAGCCTGGGCCTGATTCATGGCCTCGGCTTATCTACGCGACTGCAACAACTGCCCTTGAGTGAAGATCAGCTGCTGATGAATATCATCTCTTTCAATGTCGGTATCGAGATTAGGCAGATAATGGCGTTAGCGGTTATGTTATTACTGTTAGCGGGTTGGCGAAAAGCTGAATCATTCAAACCTTTTAGCCGGATTTCCAACTACGGATTGATTTTTACCGGGCTGTTTCTGTTCATGATGCAGATGCACGGTTATTCACATCTAACGGATACCGACGAATTTGGTTTCAGCGCCGACAACCATGTTTATGAACATATAAAAATGGATGATCGGCCAGAGATAATGAAACGGTTTCCACCAGCGAACGAAAAATAATTTCGTCGTTATAAGCTATATAATCGCTGCGATTCAAACGCCAAACGCATCATTTAATAAGAATAAATGACCCATTTTCCTTCGACTGAGCCACTTTAGCTTTGGCGCTTTTTATTTTTCACCCATAAAAAACGGGGCCATGACTCTAAATACAGCCACGCACCCCGTTCGGTATACTTCTACTAGAACTCGCTAAACAATTAGCAAGTTCTAGCAGCGACCTAGCCTGCTTCTGGCACGTATTTTTGACGTACTTTGAAACGCTGGATTTTCCCCGCATCACTACGTGGTAACTCATCGACAAACTCAATGCTACGAGGACATTTGTATTTTGCAATATTCTCCTGACAGTGTTTGATCAACTTATTTTTCATGTCGTCAGAAGCATCCATACCCTCTTTAAGCTGAACGACGGTCATCACAGACTGACCCCAGTCTTCGCTTGGAACACCGATGGTGCAGGCATCAAAAACCGCAGCATGTTTTAGCATGGCCGCGTCTACTTCTGCTGGGTAAATATTAACGCCACCGCTTAGAATCAGATCATTACGTCGATCTGACATATAGAGGTATCCATCTTCATCAACATAACCTACATCGTGCATGGAGAAGTGAGTACCGTTGCGGTATGCACCGGCAGTTTTCTCTTCTGCTTTGTAGTAGGTGAACAGACCCGTTTCCGGAACAGGAATCCAGATGATTCCAACTTCGCCGGTAGGCACCTCTTGATCGGTTTCTTCATCAACAATGACCAGACCTTCAGGAGCAGGACCGACAGAACCCTGTTTGTTGAACCAGTCATCTGGGCCAACAATTGAACCCATACCTTCGGTAGCACCGTAGTATTCGTAAATGATGTGACCGAACCACTCGAACATCGCTTCTTTAACGTGTACCGGGCATGGAGCCGCACCGTGAATGATAAATTTCAGTGAAGAAACATCATATTTGGCGCGCACATCTTCGGGCAATGCCAACATACGATGGAACATGGTGGGAACCATGTGGCTGTGGGTGATTTTGTATTCGTGGATCAAACGCAGGGACTCTTCCGGATCCCATTTGTCAGTCAGGTAGCAACCAATGCCATTACCCAACGCTGCCAACAGGTCAAGACCTAGTGGTGCAGCATGGTAGAGAGGGCCGGTGCAGAGTGCAGTATCGGTAGCGGGATTGTAGTCAGCTGCCGCTGTGAGTGGGTTTGGCGGTGCTGGTTTTCCAGTAGGCTCTTTATAAACGCCCTTCGGATAACCGGTGGTACCAGAGGTATATAACATCTGAAAACCGGGTGTTGGGTCAGAGATATTTTGGGTTGGCGCTCCAGCAATGTAATCGTTAAGGTCACTAAACCCTTCAATATCGCCGCCAATAGACAAGCCAAGTTTAACCTGTGGGCATTCAGCGATTACTTTTTCAAGGTTGTCTTTGAAACGAACATCACCAAAAATGATTTTTGAATCAGAGTTATCAACAATGTAGGTGATCTCTGGTGCAGCAAGGTGCCAGTTAACAGGAGATACACGAATCCCGGTACGTAGGCAAGCCATCAATACTTCTGCAAATTCGGGCCGGTTTGAGCAGATCAGCGATACTGCATCGCCTGGTACCAGACCAAATTCCCGCATGCTGTGGGCGATCTGGTTAATACGGTTATTCAGTTGCTTGTATGTGCGTGAACCTTGCTCAGACTGGATAGCCATACGCTCTGGGCTGTGATTCGCGTGGAACGCAACAATCATTCCCTTTGCGCCGGCAATTTCCGGCTTCGTCAAATATTCTTCTGGCATTAGAGTGACCTCATTATTTTTAGTGTATTTGGAATCCTTTCGCATGGAGCATATTGCGGCCGCGCGTTAAAAGGTTGTTATAGATTTGATTAAGGGAGAATTGTCACTGGAGTTTACCCGCAGCCCCTGGATAAGGATGCTGCCTGTTTATAAGGGTCTATTTACAGGTCGCTTAGACCCATATATCACTACCCGAACCCCGCCAAAATACTCCGAATCATTCCAGCCATTATTAGTATGTGTAAAACTGGTGACGGCTAATTTAAACGAATTTGAGCTTTTTTTCGACCCTTTTGTAGTTTCAGTGCGATCGAAAATAAATTTAAACTCGGTTTTTTATCAGGTCTCGAATCAGAAATCGAGATGGGTTAAGCGCCCCCGCAAGCTCACGACCCACCGGCAACGGCTCATTACAAATCATACTGGCAAGCAATTCACCACAAAGAGGTGCATAGGCTAACCCCTTTGAACCCATACCCATTAATGTGTAGAGGCCTGGGTGGTAGCAACCGGGTTGCTGAACAGGAATGGTTTTATCTTTTTTTAGAATCGCGTAATCCGACAGAAACGCATCGGTATTCGGCAATGGCCCAACAATGGGTAGATAATCCGGCGTGGTACAGCGGAAGCCAACACGACCAGCCAGATGCTCTGGGTGCAGCTCACCCGGTTCACAACTGTCCATTATCTGTCGGTGTAATTCTGGTAAATAGTTGCCGAGGTTATCCAGATTGGTTTGGTGATCCGTGGGATTGATCTCGGTATTGGTGCTACCAAAATTGTAGGTTGCACCAATGCACTGGTTATCGCCATTTGGCGGTGCGATATACCCATCGGTACAAAGCACAGATTGCAGGTTTGCTGTAACTGGATTCGATGGCAACAGGGTAACCTGACCTCGAATCGCCTTTGCAGGCATTGGCCGACCGGGAATCAACCGGTTCGACTGTTCTGCGCAGGCTACAATCACCACCGATGCTTCGGTTATCAGGTTTCGCTCTTCAGACAGCAATTGCCAACTCGTTGTTTCATTGCTTTCAACCGGCACCAATTCCGCTACCGGTTGAGCAAACCGGCGGGTAATATTGGGGTGCTCAGACAATACCTGACACAGCTTCGAGGGAATCAGCCAACCACCTCCGGAAAACAACAGTCCGTCGATATCAACATGTACACCCGAGCGTTCATTAACCTGCTCTGCAGTTAACCACTGCACCACATCCTCGGACAGGGCTGTTTTATCCACAATAGCGCGAAGCCGTTGCTGTTCTTTTTCATCAAACGCCAGCTGGATGACCCCACAGGGAAAAAAGAATGGTGACTGATCCGAGTTCGCTTTGCTCAGCTGACGATAAAATTTCTTAGCGAACAGGTAGGAAAATAGTGAAAACTCAGCGGAGCTAGAGTGGGTTGAAGAAAAACGTGTATAAAGAATGCCCTGGGGATTGCCGGAGGCTCCCGTCGCCACGGCCTCACCCGCATCCAGCAATTCAACTTGCCAACCACGCTGGGCTAACGAATACGCAGCGTTGCAGCCCGCCATGCCGGCCCCAATGACCACAGCCTTTTTTTCAAAATCAGTTTGGTTACCCAGCGAGGGAAGCGTAAACCATGGCTTGGATTGATTGGGCTGTTCAGGTTCCTCAAACTGTTCCGATGACAACACACCTCGTGACATCTCTCTTTTAGTGCCGAAACCGGGTACTTTTTCTATCTCGAAGCCCACCGCCTCCATACCCCGGCGCACGTGCCCAGCGGCCGTGTAACTACTAAACGTTGCATTGCTGGCACTGAGCCTGCCGATCTCGGAAAACAGTTCAGGACTCCAGAGATCAGGGTTTCGGGAAGGTGCAAAGCCATCCAGAAACCAGGCGTTGACACCAAACTTGGTATTACCCGAAAGCTGCTGAAGCATTTCAAGCGCATCACCAAACAACAGTGTCAGCTGAATATTAGCCTGTGGTTTTTGTGAGCCTACCCTAACTTGATGGGGGAAATGGAGTCGGTGAATACCTTTCAAACGCTCTGGATATCCATCCAGTAGGCGCTCCTGATACGGTTTTAATTCCGGCCATATTTGAAAAGCTTGTTGCAGTTGCTGGCGCGACAGGGGCGCTTTCTCAACACTGATAAAATGAAGGCAGGCATCCCCGGTATCAATTTGATCCCAAATACTGCAGGTTGTTAAAAAATTCAGCCCGGTGCCAAAACCGGTTTCAGCCACGGTAAAATTTTGATTTTGTTGGGGGCGATTTAGCTCAGAAAAACGCTGGCGCAGCCGGTTGCCCTCAATAAAAACATGTTCAGTTTCATCAAGGCCGCTGGTTCGGGAGAAATAGATATCCTGATATTCGGTTGAATAGGGCTGACCGGTATCGTTCCACTGTAGGTCTGGCTCGGCAAGCCCAAAACTGAGATCGGATTGATCCTGCGACAAAATAGCTCAGCCCTGGTTTATAGAACTGGACTTTATCGCGCTGGACTTTATAGAACCAATAGGAACACGTTTAACAGATTTAATAATCACTTGCTGTACCGGTGCGTCACCGCGCCTTGTTGCAACCCGAGCGATACGATCTACAACATCCATACCGGCAATGACTTTACCAAAAACGGCATAACCGAAACTACGCGGCCCTTTGTAATCAAGATTGCGATTATCTTGATGATTAATAAAGAACTGGCTGGTCGCACTATCCACAACGTTGGTTCTCGCCATCGCTATGGTACCGCGGAGATTGCGCAAACGGTTGTCGGCCTCGTTTTTGATTGGGGCCTGGGGTGTTTTACGCATCATATCGGTAGTAAAGCCACCACCCTGAATCATAAAACCATTGATCACCCTGTGAAACAGAGTATTGGTATAAAACCCAGAGTGCACATAGGAAAGAAAGTTTTTCACCGAAATGGGTGATTGCTCAGGATACAATTCAATGTAGATATCACCCTTAGTGGTCGCTATCAACACCGCTGGACTCCCTTGATCAACCCCGCTTTTTGCGGCATACGAAGTATTCACAGCCACAAAACCTGCGCAGAGAACAGTAGATAAGATAAGACTTTTCAGGGTGCTCATTTTTCGTAATCGATTCATATTTTTATTCATTCATTAGTCGCTAAATAGATTCTGGAAAATCAAAAAATTCCGATTCGGGCTTCACAGATCCAATCTGTTGCCATTCAATATCACCAAACTTCAAATAGAGCATGCCACAGGGTGGGATACCCGGAATCGGCAAATCGCTCAGATAATTGGCCAGTTCAGTTAGGGCGGGATTATGCCCGACCATCAATACAAACTGAAGGCGCTCCGGTAAACACTGAATCGTTTCCAGCCAGGTATCTAACCCTGCCAGATATAGATTTTTATCCAGTTCGATTTCGGTTTTCGGGTAGTTGATTTTCCGCGCCAGAAATTCCGCTGTACTGCGGGTGCGCCATGCAGAGCTACAGATCATTTGATCCAGCTTTTGTGGAACCTGTGGTGGATCCAGACTCAATCGCAGAGCCATACGGCCCGCCATGGTTTCCGCATCCCGCTCACCCTGCGGACTAAGGGTTCGCTCAAAATCCGGCGAACCGGCTGCGCCCCAACCTGCTTTTGCATGTCGTACAAGTATGAGTTGTTTCATAACGCGGCCTTTATCCTGTTATTGCAGTTGATGTAGGCAATTAAATACGCGATCAAAATAGCGAAAGCTGTTCAACTTTCTCTACACGCTCAGTAGTGAGCCCGGAAAAACTCAAGCCCAATAGCCGCACAGCTCGATCACCCGCTTCGGTTTTGTTCAGCAACGATAATAATATGGGTAACCATTGCTCCGTGCTATCAAACAAAGGCTCAATCGTTTGGCTGCGGGTGACCTGCTCAAAGTTATCGAACTTTATTTTAAGGGTTAATGTACGAGCAAAACTCTGTTTGAGTTTCATCCGCTCAATACCTTGATCAAGTAGACCCGACAAATGTTGTTTGATTAACTCAAGGTCCTTAACATCCTGCGGATAGGTTCGCTCTATCCCAACGGATTTCCGTTTACGGGATGAGCGCACCGGTCGGTCATCAATCGCTCTGGCGATATTAAAATAGTATTGAGCGCTTTTACCAAAATATTCCTGTAGTTCTACCAGGGTTTTGGCTCTTAAATCAGCACCGGTTTTGATTCCCAAACCCAGCATTTTCTTTTCAGTTACCCGCCCTACCCCGTGAATTTTTTTAACCGGAAGCGTAGAAACAAACTGCAAACCCTGCTCGGGACGAATCACAAAAAGGCCATCGGGTTTATCCATATCCGATGCAATTTTCGCTAGAAATTTGTTGTAGGAAACGCCCGCAGATGCCACTAACCCAGTTCGTGAAAGTATCCGCTGTTTAATCAGTTGAGCGATACGGGTTGCGGAACCTTGTTGTTCAGTAGATGCACTGACATCCAGGTAGGCTTCATCCAACGACAGGGGTTCAATAAGGTCGGTAATTTCACCAAACACTTGGTGGATTTCAGACGACGCCTGTTTATAGGCTTCAAAACGTGGCTTCACAAATGTGGCGTTTGGGCACAAGCGATAAGCACGGGAGGATGCCATTGCAGAATGTACGCCAAATTGCCGCGCTTCGTAACTACAGGCCGCGACCACACCACGGCTCTCTGGCTGACCACCAACAATCACGGGCTGACCGCGCAGCTCGGGAAAATCACGCTGCTCCACAGAGGCAAAAAATGCATCCATATCAATATGGATAATCTTCCGTTGCACCTGTGACTGCGGCGCTGTTTGAACAGCTGGCTCGATCAACATCGGCAATCCGTTCAGGGTTGATGGATAGCGCGCTTCAGCATCGGTTCCAGAGACTTCCAGACCTGGTCCAGCAACCGTTCCTGGGCAATTTCCGTTGGGTGAATACCATCCTCCTGCATCAGCCCCTGCTGGGTCGCAACGCCGTCCAGAAAAAACGGTACTAATCCGGTTTTATATTGCCTGGCAAGCTTCGCGTATTGCTCAAAAAAGGGCTTGGCGTATCGGTCGCCATAATTAGGCGGCAGCCGCATACCCGCCAAAATAGTCTGCGCGCCAGCCTTTTGATTTAGTTGCAGCATCGTTTCGAGATTGGCTCTGATTCGTGCCAGTGGATAACCCCGTAAACCATCATTACCTCCCAGCTCTATCACTACAATACTGGGTTGGTGACGCTCCAACAAAGCCGGTAATCTTGCCAGGCCACCCTTAGTGGTTTCACCCGAGATACTCGCGTTCACCACCTTCCATTCTATGCCTTGAGTATCCAGCCTTTGTTGAAGCAGATCTACCCAACCGCTACCCGCTGGTATCCCATATCCAGCACTGATACTATCTCCGAGAACTATCAGGGTGTTGGCAGGTCCAACAGTCCCGCTGGTCGGGCTTACAGCATCAGCCGCCAGGACGTTTGAAATGCCGCCAATGCACAGGCTAATCCAGACCAATAGTCCGACAAAACCTCTGGCCACATGACCTGTTCTCCATCTTTTTAAAACATCAGAACTCTTTATGCTCAAAACTATAAACCTATCAAAACGTGTAGAAACTGCGGAAGGAACACTCACCATTCTGGATAGCATAACACTTGAAATCGAAGCACAGGAATCCGTTGCGATAACCGGTGCATCAGGTTCAGGTAAATCCACCTTACTGGGCCTGATGGCTGGACTCGATGAATCCAGCGAAGGTTCAATTTTTCTCGATGGCCACGAAATCACCGCCATGGATGAGGAACAGCGCGCCGGTGTACGGGCACAAACCGTTGGTTTTGTATTCCAGTCTTTTCAGCTGCTACCGGGACTAACCGCCCTTGAAAACGTGATGTTACCCGCGGAGCTAAAAAACAGCCCAAACGCCAAATCCCAGGCGATGCAATTGCTGGAAGATGTTGGCCTTAAAAATCGCGTACAACACTACCCCAACCAATTGTCCGGTGGCGAACAACAGCGCGTAGCCATCGCCAGAGCCTTTGCATCCAAACCACGCATTTTGTTCGCGGATGAACCTACTGGCAATCTGGACAGTAAAACCGGCGAACAGATTATTGATCTGTTGTTCACGCTCAATAAGGAACATCACAGCACCTTGGTTTTAGTCACCCACGATCAACGTTTAGCGAACCGCTGCAACCGCGTTATTCATATCAGCGATGGTGCGCTGGTTAACCCTTCGTAACCGAACAGTGATTAACCGAATTTTTTGAATCCAGATGCTAACCACCATATCGACCTATTCATTTCCTTATGAGGCACACATCGACAAAGCCAAACTGGCGAGTGAAGGTATTCCCGCATTTGTAGCCGATGAACACACCATTAATATGCAGTGGCTGTATTCCAATGCTCTCGGTGGAGTGCGGCTTCAGGTTCCAGCCAACCTGCGGGAAGCTGCCCTCGAAGTGCTCAAGGAAGACCGATCGGATTTACTAACCGAACAGCAAGGCACCGATTTACAAAAATGCGAGGCGTGCGGTTCAAGCGATACCGAGTTCTACCAAATTGGCAAACGGTTCGCATTTCTGGTGTTTCTAGGCCTGAACTTTCCGCTGTTTCCAACCAGAACTGCGGTTCGTTGCCTTCAATGCCAGCACATCACCAAAACCTGAGCTGATCTACTGATGCGCTGCCTCAATCTATTCAACAAACAGTGAGTTATTTATGCAATTAGCCGTACATGCGCGCTTTTTATGGCGCGACTGGAAAGGTGGCGAACTGGGCGTATTGTTTGCCTCCCTCGCCATAGCCGTCGCTATCGTGACCAGCATCACGCTATTTATTGACCGTCTACAGGGCAGCATTCTGGATGGCTCCAGTGTTTTTATTGGTGCTGATCAAATGCTCAGCTCACCCGAACCCCTTGATCCAAACTGGCGCATCGAAGCCCAAAAACAGAAGCTTCAGGTCAGCGAAGCACTGACCTTTCAATCAATGGTATTTTTCAGTGACAGCATGTTACTGGCGGATCTCAAAGCGATCGATCAACACTACCCCCTCAAGGGTCAACTTGGCATAACCGACACTGCCTTTGGTACAGGCACACCGATCGATCACGGCCCAAAACCCGGCGAAGTCTGGGTTGAATCGCGAGTCCTTCCAGCCCTCAATATCAAAGTCGGCGATATGCTCTCGATCGGCGCAAGCGAATTAAAAATTGGTGCCGTACTCACCCAGGAGCCAGATCGTGGCGGCAGCATGTTTGGCATTGGCCCCCGGGTGATGATGAATGTCGCTGACCTCGAAAAAACCGGCATCATTCAGCCCGGCAGCCGCGTCCGCTACCGCCTGATGTACAGCGGTGATCAAACAGCGCTTGAAGATTTTACCAACTGGTTAAAACCCCAACTAAACAGTTCCCAGCAACTGCTTGGGGTTAAAGAGGGTCGCCCGGCCATTTCAAAATCCATCGAACGGGCAGAAAAATTCCTGATGCTAGCCTGCCTGCTAGGCGTAGTCATGGCAGTGGTCGCACTAGCTATGGCCACCCGTCGTTACTGTTTGCGGCAATACAACTACGTTGCGGTCATGAAAAGCTTTGGTGCCACCAGCCGCGAAATCAACCGGCTCTACATGAGCAAAATGGTTGGCCTGGGGTTGATCGCATCCCTGTGTGGCGCACTGCTTGGCTGGCTTGTTCAGGCCGGTTTTGTGTGGATATTGCGCGACTACCTGCCGGAAGATCTACCCGCTGCCGACCTTAGACCCTGGCTCATTGGTATAGCGACCGGGCTGGTTTGTCTGATCTCCTTTGTATTCCCCCCGCTGATTGATCTGAAATCCGTATCGCCCCTGCGGTTGATTCGGCGTGATCTTGAACCGCCCGGTGCCGCTGCATTGATGATCTACGGCTTTGGCATCATCGGCACTTTTTGCCTAATGTGGTGGTACGGCTCAAACCTGATGCTAGCCATCAGCTTGATGACCGGCGGCATGGGTGCCATCGCCATTATGATGCTTGTAGTCCGCACAATTCTGGGAGTCACCCGCGCCACCGGTATGCAGGCCGGCAGCCGATGGAAACTGGCAATGGTGGCTATACAGCGTCGCAAATCCAGCAGCACCCTGCAGATCATGACCTTTAGCCTGGCGATTTTACTGTTACTGGTGATCGCAACGGTGCGCACATCCCTGGTCGAAGAGTGGCAAAATCAAATCCCCGCAGGTGCGCCCAACTACTTCCTCATGAATATTGGCAAACCCGACAAGGAACCACTGAAAAGCCACTTCCAAAGCCACGATATCGAAGCACGACCTTTTTACCCCGTTGTGCTGGGTCGTCTAAATCTCATCAATGGCCTACCGATGGCCGAACACCTGGGTAGAGAACCCCGTGGCAACGAACACCGTCGCGCGCTCAATTTAAGTTGGAGCCAACAACTTTCAGAGGACAATAAAATACTCGAAGGCGAATGGTGGACCCCCGATGATGTCGGCAAACCACTGATCTCCGTTGAAAAAGATATTGCCGACCGTTTTAAGTTATCAATTGGGGATACGCTCGAATTCACCATTGCCGATCAAATACTAATCGCCACCGTGCGCAGTATCCGCAGCGTGCAATGGGATAGCATGAACCCCAATTTTTACTTCATGTTCCCACCGGGGTTACTGGAAAATCATCCCGCCACATACTTAAGCAGCTTCTACTTGCCCCCATCTGAAAAAATACAGCTCAACGGCATCGTGCGTAATTTTCCAACCGTAACCCTGCTTGATCTGGATTCCGTCATCAACCAAATTCGCAGTATTATTGGTCAGGTTAGCCTCGCCGTCGAACTGGTATTAGGCATGATTCTATTCGCCGGATTGCTCGTCCTGATCGCCAGCATCCGCTCAAGCCTCGACGAGCGTTTTCACGAAAACGCCATTCTAAGAACCCTGGGTGCAAGCCGAAAATTGATCATGGGCAGCCTGCTCATCGAGTTCGCGCTGCTTGGCTTTATCGCAGGAAGCCTCGCAGCCCTCGGTGCCGAAGTAACACTCTATATGCTGCAAACGCGCATATTCCTGATCGAATATACCCTACACCCCATACTCTGGCTTGCCGGCCCACTGGTTGGGGCGTTGTTGATTGGAATAACCGGTACCCTGGTTAGCTACCGGGTTGTAAAAGTACCGCCCATTACGATTTTACGGGAGTTGGCTTAAAGTGGATTATCCCTATTACGGCAAGCAGCCTATTTTCCATGTTTGGTATCTTAATATCCCAATACATGGAAAATCTATCCACCTATATACAACCAATACGTGGAAAATGGATTCCGCTTATTAACGCTGTTGTTAGTCGGCGCTTCTGTGGAGAAATTAATGCACAGTGCAGTTGTAATAAGT
>JARGPR010000018.1 GCA_029210125.1 Pseudomonadales bacterium
TCGTGAAGGTGGACGTACCGTTGGTGCAGGTGTAGTGGCTAAAATTATCGAGTGAGAAGCGGTTCGTCGAGAATGGTGCTGTTTTTTGTGCCGATAAGCGGTTGACAGAGGTCAGTTGTGGCTATAGAATTCGCCATCCTTTTTTAGGGACTTAAAGAATTTAAATGTTTGGCTGATGGTTGAATGTCGGTCAATTGATTGGGGTAACAGTTCGAATGGAAAATCAGCGGATAAGAATCCGATTAAAAGCTTTCGATCATCGTTTGATTGACTCGTCGGCTCAGGAGATTGTAGATACCGCCAAGAGAACTGGAGCTCAGGTGGAGGGACCCGTTCCTTTGCCGGTTAAAAAAGAGCGATTTGCTGTTTTGATCTCTCCTCACGTAAATAAAGATGCACGTGATCAGTATGAGATTAGGACTCATAAACGGTTGTTGGATATTGTTGAGCCAACCGAAAAGACTGTTGATGCGTTAATGAAATTAGATCTGGCGGCCGGTGTAGAAGTTCAGATTAGTCTGGGTTAGTAGTTTTTGGGTTGGCTTGTCGCTTTCCCGTGAAGAGATCGTAAAGAATTTAGTGTAACGCTCGATAGCGGCCATAGAGGGTTAAGCCCCGTGCAAATTAGAGGTTAAAGATGTCTATTGGATTGGTTGGTCGCAAAAGCGGCATGACACGAATCTTTAGTGATGATGGGGTTTCCACGCCCGTTACTGTCATTGAGATTCTTCCGGCTCGCGTCACCGAGGTTAAGACTGTTGAGTCTTGTGGTTATGACGCAATTCAAATTACTACTGGAGATAAGAAGTCCTCCAGGGTCAGTAAGCCTGAAGCAGGTGTTTTTTCTAAAGCTAACGTCGCAGCTGGCCGTGGCTTATGGGAGTTTCGTTTGGATTCGGCTGAAGAAGCTGCTGATATCGTGGCTGGTTCAGAGATGTCGCTCGACGTTTTTGAGGCTGGTCAAAAAGTAGATGTTCGCGGTGTATCGAAAGGTAAAGGTTTTGCTGGCGTGATTAAGCGCTGGAATTTTCAGATGCAGGATGCTACTCACGGTAACTCTTTGTCTCACAGGGCGCCCGGCTCGATTGGTCAGTGCCAAACACCCGGTCGTGTTTGGAAAGGTAAAAAGATGGCTGGCCACATGGGTGCGGTCAACCGAACTATTCAGAATCTTGAGGTAGTGCGGGTCGATCTGGATAAGGGTTTGTTGATGGTCAAAGGTGCTGTTCCCGGTGCGCCCGGCGGTGATCTTGTGATCAAGCAAGCTGTTAAGGTTAAGAGAGGCTAACTGGAGAATATGAGTATGCGTATCGAGTTAGTTTCCCCTTCCGGCCCTGTTCAGGTTTCCGGTGAGGTTTTTGGTAGAGAGTACAACGAGGCCCTTGTTCATCAAGTGGTTACTGGTTATTTGGCAGGTGCTCGTCAGGGTACTAAGCAGCAAAAAACACGCTCGGATGTGCGTGGTGGTGGTGCTAAACCATGGCGTCAAAAAGGTACCGGTCGCGCAAGAGCGGGTACAAGTCGAAGTGTTTTGTGGCGTTCTGGTGGTGTTACCTTCGCTGCGCGGCCAAGAGATTTTGGTCAAAAAATTAATAGAAAGATGTATCGTGCTGCTATGCAGGTCATTCTTTCCGAGTTGGTTCGTCAGGGTCGGTTGACTCTGGTCGATAGCTTGGAATTGCCTGAGCCTAAAACTAAATTACTTGCGACAAAATTGTCGGAAATGGGTGTCGAAAACGCTCTATTGATTTCAGATGAGCTGTCAATGAACCTGTTCTTAGCTTCGCGTAATATTCCGAATGTTACAGCTATCGATACCGATGCGATCGATCCGGCTAGTTTGGTTGGGCATAAAACGGTTGTAGCTACGGTGGCAGCTGTTAAAAAGCTTGAGGAGAGTTTCGCATGAATCAGGAACGAATTTATCAGGTTTTAAAGGCGCCACATATATCTGAGAAGGCAACAAATGTTGCTGAGAGCGCTAATCAAATCGTTTTTAAAGTTGCAGTTGATGCAACCAAGCTGGAAGTCAAAAAAGCGGTTGAGCAACTATTCGACGTAAAGGTAGATGGTGTTCGGACCCTGAATGTTAAAGGTAAGGTCAAGCGCAATCGATTCGGTACGAGTCGGCGCAAAGGCTGGAAAAAAGCCTATGTATCTCTGAAGGCCGGGGATGATATTGATTTTACAGCGTTTGGTTAAGGGAGAGTTGGCATGCCTGTAGTTAAGTGTAAGCCCACCTCGGCCGGTCGCCGTGGAGTGGTTAAAGTAGTATCGTTGGATCTGCATAAGGGTCCGGGGTATGCGCCTCTTCTTGAGAAGAAAAAGAAGAGCGGTGGTCGAAACAATAAGGGGCGAATTACTGTTCGTCACCATGGTGGTGGGCACAAGCAGCACTATCGAAAAATTGATTTTCGTCGTAATAAGGATGGTATCGTAGCGGTAGTCGAGCGCCTTGAGTACGACCCAAATAGGACTGCAAATATCGCGTTGCTGAAATATGCTGATGGTGAGCGGCGCTACATGATCGCTACCAAAGGTGTGGCTGCAGGGGATAAGGTTCAGTCGGGCGCTGATGCGCCGATTAAGGTGGGTAACTGTTTGCCGTTGAGTAATATTCCTGTCGGTAGCGTTATTAACTGTATTGAGATGAAGCCTGGGAAAGGCGCTCAGTTGGCGCGTAGTGCTGGCGCATCAGTCCAGCTGGTGGCGCGAGAAGGTGCTTATGCAACGCTGAGGCTTCGGTCGGGCGAGATGCGTAAAGTTCTTTCAGAGTGCAGGGCTACTTTGGGTGAGGTTTCGAATTCCGAGCACAACCTGCGGTCGCTAGGGAAAGCCGGTGCGGCTCGCTGGCGCGGTGTTCGACCTACTGTTCGTGGTGTGGCTATGAATCCGGTAGATCACCCTCATGGTGGTGGTGAAGGTCGTACCTCCGGAGGTCGTCATCCAGTATCGCCTTGGGGTACACCTACAAAAGGTTATAAGACACGCAAAAATAAACGGACCGATCACTTGATCGTTCGTCGTCGCAAATCTAAGTGATTAGTGAAATCGGGTTAAGGGGAATATAGAGTGCCACGTTCTTTAAAAAAAGGGCCGTTTATCGATCTTCATCTCATGAAGAAGGTTGAAGTTGCTGTAGAGAAAAACGACAGAAAGCCAATCAAGACTTGGTCTCGACGTTCTATGATTTTTCCCGATATGGTTGGTCTTACAATTGCTATTCACAACGGTCGGCAGCACGTGCCGGTACTTGTGAGCGAAGATATGGTCGGCCACAAGCTTGGTGAGTTCGCAGTAACACGAACCTACCGTGGGCATGTAGCAGACAAAAAAGCTAAACGCTAAATTGAGCCGGTCGGTATAGGGGTTTCAGTGATGGAAGTGGGTGCACGTTTAAAAGGCGCGAGAATATCAGCACAGAAAGCAAGACTTGTCTGTGATCAGATTCGCGGCCTTCCGGTTGATAAAGCTGGTGAATTGCTCGCATATAGTCCGAAGAAGGCGGCTCATTTAGTGAGAAAGACGCTTGATTCAGCTATAGCAAACGCAGAGCATAACGAAGGCGCGGATATCGATGAATTGACGGTATCTGAGGTTTTTGTTGATGAAGGGATGACGATGAAAAGAATTAGACCGCGAGCGCGTGGTCGAGCTGACAGAATTCAAAAAAGAAGCTGTCACATTACAATAAAACTATCGGACGAATAGGGGTTTACCGCATGGGTCAGAAAGTACATCCAACGGGGATTCGTCTCGGTATAGTCAAGCAGCACGCTTCTGTTTGGTATGCTGATCGGCAAGCATACAAGAAGAACTTGCTGGTGGATCTCGAGGTTCGTAAGGTTCTCAAAGAGCGGTTGGCTAATGCTTCGGTTAGTCGCATTGAAATTGAGAGGCCTGCTCAGAACGCACGGATTAATATTTTTACTGCTCGACCAGGTATCGTTATCGGTAAAAAAGGCGAAGATGTTGAAAAGCTCCGTAAAGAAGCCAGTAGGTTGATGGGAGTGCCTGTTCAGATCAACATTGAAGAGATTAGAAAGCCGGACCTTGATGCACAGCTGGTCGCTGATAATGTGGCGTCTCAACTGACTCGTCGCGTAATGTTTCGGCGAGCAATGAAACGGGCGGTTCAGAACTCTTTACGCCAGGGAGCGGAAGGGATTCGGATTCAGGTTTCGGGCCGCTTGGGTGGTGCGGAAATCGCTCGTCGCGAGTGGTATCGCGAAGGTCGTGTACCTCTTCATACGCTACGTGCTGATATCGACTACGCAACCTCCGAAGCGCTGACTACGTACGGCATTATCGGTGTAAAGGTGTGGATTTTTAAGGGCGAAATACTAGGCGGTGCAGATTCAGTTAGCGCTGTCGAGCAGAAATCAGCTCGTAAGTAACCGTATTCAAATTAGATTATTAAGTAGGGGCGTTACAGATGCTGCAGCCCAAGCGCACAAAATTTAGAAAGCAACATAAGGGACGTAACCGGGGCTTGGCATTTCGCGGTAGCAAGGTTAGCTTTGGCGAATACGCGCTTAAAGCGACTGGCCGAGGGCGTATCACAGCTCGTCAAATCGAGTCCGCTCGGCGGGCCATGACTCGTCACATTAAGCGTGGCGGTAAGATTTGGATTCGAGTGTTTCCTGATAAGCCCATCACCCAAAAGCCGCTAGAAGTTCGGCAGGGTAAAGGCAAGGGGAGTGTTGAATACTGGATCGCGCAAATTCAGCCGGGCAAGGTTCTCTATGAGATCGAAGGAGTTTCGGAAGAATTGGCAAGAGAAGCTTTTGAGCTGGCTGCCGCGAAGCTTCCGGTCGCTACCACTTTCGTTAAACGGGACGTGATGTAATGAAAGCAAGTCTGTTGAAAGAAAAGTCTGTTGATGAATTGCAGGTTGAGTTGGTTAAGCTGCGAGCTGAGCAGTTTAAGTTGTCGATTCAAAATGGCACAGGCCAATTAGGACAAAGCCATCTGTTGAAGGAATTCAGACGGGACATTGCTCGCGTTAAAACGTTGCTCAATCAAAAGTTGAAATCTTAATATGACTAACGAACAAAATATCGCTAGAACAATCACTGGTCGTGTGGTCAGTGACAAAATGGACAAAACCATTAAGGTCCTAGTTGAGCGTCAAGTGAAGCATCCAATCTATGGGAAGTTTATAAAACGTTCGACTAAATTTGCCGCACACGATGAGTCGAACACATGTTCGATTGGCGATTTGGTAACAATTACGGAGTCTAAGCCGGTTTCAAAGCAAAAATGCTGGACTTTGGTTGACGTGGTCGAGAAGGCTAAACAGCTCTGATGATCGGATCATTTATTATTAAAAATCACTCGGGAGAGACCGAATGATACAGTCGGAATCAATGCTGGACATCGCTGACAATAGCGGTGCTCGGAAAGTTATGTGTATCAAAGTATTGGGTGGTTCTCACCGCCGTTACGCTGGTATTGGTGATCTTATTAAAGTTACCGTCAAGGAAGCTTTGCCTCGTGGTAAAGTTAAAAAAGGCCAGGTGATGGACGCTGTGGTTGTAAGGACTCGTAAGGGTGTTCGTCGGCCAGATGGGTCTCTTATCAAATTTGATGGTAACGCGGCGGTATTGCTCAACGCGCAGAAGCAGCCGATAGGTACACGTATTTTTGGGCCTGTGACACGGGAACTGCGCTCCGAACAGTTTATGAAAATTGTCTCGCTTGCACCTGAAGTTCTTTAGTTCGGAGTAACGCATGAAAAAGATTAGAACAGATGACGAAGTTATCGTTACAGCCGGTAAGGATCGCGGGAAACGCGGCACGGTAACAAAAATTTTGGATGACGGCCGTTACTTGGTGTCAGGCGTAAATATGTCTAAGCGTCATACAAAACCAAACCCTGCTGCTGGCAAGCCCGGTGGGATCATCGAAAGAGAGAGCCCGATCCAAGTATCAAACGTTGCGATATATAACGCTGCGGCTAATAAGGCTGATCGAGTAGGTATCCGCCTTTTGGAGGATGGAAAAAAGGTTAGGTTCTTTAAATCTGATAATGAAGTAATAGACGTCTAATTCACTACCGGTTGTTGAGATGACAAGGCTAAAAACAGTTTATACCAACGAGATTATTCCCAAGCTTAAAGAGGAGCTTGGTATTAATAACGTTAATGCTATCCCAAAAATTACTAAAATTACCCTGAATATGGGCGTTGGCGATGCTTTGGGTGATAAAAAGGTTATGACTTTCGCTGTCGCGGATATGGAAGCGATTTCCGGGCAGAAGGTTGTTGTTACCAATGCACGCAAATCTGTTGCAGGCTTCAAGGTTCGGCAGGGTTGGCCTGTTGGGTGTAAGGTCACGCTTCGTAAAGATCGTATGTATGAATTTCTTGATCGTTTGATCAATATTGCGATACCTCGGGAACGTGATTTTCGTGGTCTTAACCCGAAATCGTTTGATGGTCAGGGCAACTTTGCAATGGGTATCAAAGAACAAATCATCTTCCCGGAAGTCGATTACGATAAGATCGATAAATTACGTGGAATGGATATCGTCGTTACGACCTCGGCGACTAACGATGCGGAAGGGCTGGCTTTGCTTAAGGCCTTTAACTTCCCTTTTAAAGGATAGGAACGTGGCAAAAAAATCCATGGTGCAACGCGAACTGAAACGCGCGAAGTTAGTTGCTAAATACGCAACTAAAAGAGCTGAACTTAAAATAATTATGAACGATCTCAGTCTTGACGACGATGTTCGCTGGAAAGCTCAGATCGCGTTTCAGAAACTTCCACGGGATTCTAGCCCAGCCCGGCAGAGAAACCGCTGCGAGCTTACCGGCCGACCACATGGTTACTATCGGAAGTTCGGTCTAGGCCGTAATAAATTGAGAGAGTCCGCCATGCGTGGTGAGATACCTGGCCTTGTTAAGGCGAGCTGGTAACAGAATTTTGGAGTTTTTTGCCCTATGAGCATGCAAGATCCTATCGCAGATATGCTTACGAGAATTCGTAACGCACAAACCGCAGGTAAAACCTTTGTAAGGATCCCTGCCTCTAAACTTAAGTTTCAGCTTGGCAAGTTGCTAGAGCGCGAAGGCTATGTCGGAGACGTTAAGTACGATGGTGCGGGCATTGAGAAGAAGGTCGTTATTGATCTCAAGTATGCGGATGGTGCCCCTGTTATTCAGCGAATCGAACGTATTAGTCGTCCAGGTTTGCGCCAATACAAGACTAAAGAAGCAGTGCCGACTGTCAACGCTGGGTTGGGTGTTGCTGTGATGTCTACCAGCAAAGGTCTTGTTGTTGATCGAGAGGCCCGTAAACATGGTATCGGCGGCGAAGTTCTCTGTACTGTATTTTAGGCGTCGGAACTTTTTTGGAATAAATTATGTCAAGAATTGCAAACAACCCAATTAACGTTCCCGCAGGTGCAGAGCTAAAGGTCGACGGCCAAAAAGTTTCTGTTAAGGGACCGAAGGGTCAGCTTGAACTAGAGGTTCACCCTGCCGTAGCGGTTGAATATCAGGATAACGTACTCCGTGTAACGGCTACTGAAGGTGCCGCTAACGGCGTGGCCTTTTCAGGTACCATGAGATCCTTGATTAACAATATGATAGTGGGTGTTACCGATGGGTTTGAGAAACGACTTACCATTATCGGCGTTGGGTATCGTGCAGCTGTAAAAGGCAGCGCGCTCGATCTTTCCCTTGGTTTTTCTCATCCGTTGGTTTACTCATTACCAGAAGGCATTTCTGCGGAAACTCCCACCCCGACGGAAGTCGTTATTAAGGGTGTTGACAAGCAGAAAGTTGGTCAAGTGGCCGCTGAAATCAGAGCTTTCCGTCCTCCTGAGCCATACAAAGGCAAAGGTGTTCGCTATTCGGATGAGCATGTCCGTCGTAAAGAAGCTAAAAAGAAATAGGTAAGAGATGATTAACAAAAAGCAGTCGCGAATTCGGCGAGCTCGTAAGACGCGCGCAAAGATTAGAGAGAAAGGTGCATTGCGATTGTCCGTGCACCGGACACCTAAACACATTTACGCTCAAATTATTTCCGAAAACGGGGCTAACATCCTAGCCGCCGCTTCGAGTTGTGAAAAAGAACTCAAAGCGTTCCCGACTGGGAACATTGAATCTGCTTCACGCGTCGGTGTTTTGATCGCGGAAAGGGCTAAGTCAGCAGGTATTGAGACGGTAGCATTTGATCGTTCGGGCTTCGGATATAAAGGTCGTGTGGCCGCTTTGGCTGATGCAGCCAGAGAGTCAGGGCTTCAATTCTAATAGGTTATAACATGGCGTTTAATTCAGAAAAAGATAACCCCGAAGGCTTGCAAGAAAAACTTGTTCAGGTCAATCGCGTTGCAAAAGTTGTAAAAGGTGGCCGTATTTTCGGTTTTACTGCTCTGACTGTTGTTGGAGACGGTAATGGTCGAGTTGGGTTCGGAAGGGGCAAAGCTCGTGAAGTCCCCGTCGCAATTCAAAAAGCGATGGAGGCAGCTCGCCGGAATATGATTACAGTCGACCTTGACGGTGCAACTATTCAATACGCCGTCAAAGCCCGACACGGTGCTTCTAAGGTATATATGCAGCCTGCGTCAGAAGGTACTGGTGTTATCGCCGGTGGTGCAATGCGCGCAGTGCTGGAGTTGGCTGGTGTGCAGGACGTGTTAGCTAAGTGCTACGGTTCGACCAACCCAGTTAACGTAGTGCGAGCTACTATCAATGGTCTTAAATCCGTTCAGTCGCCAGAAAGAGTTGCGGCTAGACGCGGTAAATCAGTCGAAGAGATTGTAGGTTAAGTCATGAGTGACGCAAATGTAACGGTAAAACTGGTTAAGAGTGTTAGTGGCCGGTTAAAGAATCATAAAGCATGTGTGAAGGGTCTTGGGTTACGACGCATTGGCCATAGCACCGTTGTTAAGGGAACCCCCGAAAACTGGGGTATGATTAACAAGGTTCGCTATCTTCTGGAAGTTGGAGAATAAGCTGTGGTTGAGAATACTCAAATGAGAATGAATACACTCAGCCCTGCTGATGGTAGTAAAAAGAACCGACGTCGCGTCGGCCGTGGTATAGGTAGCGGGTTCGGAAAAACCTGCGGCCGGGGCCATAAAGGGCAGAAGTCGCGCTCAGGTGGTAGTGTTAAGCCAGGTTTTGAAGGCGGTCAAATGCCTATACAGCGACGATTGCCCAAATTTGGTTTTTCATCGCGCGTGTCAAGAATCACAGAGAGTGTTCGGCTGAGCGAATTGCCGCTTGTTGAGGGCGATATTATTAATATTGATTCTCTTCAAAAGGCGAACGTCATAAAGAAATCTACTAAACGAGCCAAAGTTTTCCTTTCAGGGACTGTAGATAAGCCGTTTACGATCCAGGGCCTGCGTGTGACTAAGGGTGCTGCGGCGGCGATTGAAGCGGCCGGCGGAAAAGTAGAGGCGTAATCGCTCAAATGGCGTCAACTGGATTATCTTCAAATTCGGCGGGTTTAAGCGAGCTTTGGGCGCGTTTAAGGTTTTTGCTACTCGCTATTATCGTCTACCGGATTGGAACCCATATTCCAGTTCCCGGAATCGATCCTGACAGATTATCCAGTTTGTTTGGACAAAACCAAGGTACCGTTCTTGGTTTGTTTAACATGTTTTCGGGTGGTGCTTTGGAGCGAATGAGCATTTTCGCGCTCGGTATAATGCCCTATATCTCAGCTTCTATCATTATGCAGCTGATGTCGGCAGTTAGTCCTCAGTTAGAACAATTAAAGAAAGAAGGCGAAGCAGGACGAAGAAAAATAACCCAATATACGCGTTACGGTACGTTGGTGTTAGCAACTGTTCAAGCAGTAGGCATGAGTTTTGGGCTTGCTGGCCAAGGGCTAGCTCTGTCAATAGGTCCTATGTTTTATGTTACGGCGATAGTGTCGTTAGTGACCGGATCAATATTTTTGATGTGGTTAGGGGAGCAAATTACTGAACGCGGTATTGGAAATGGCATTTCAATGCTTATTTTCGCGGGTATTGTAGCAGGATTGCCGAGCGCAATCGGGCAATCTGTTGAGCAAGCTCGTCAAGGTGAAATTAACATTATCGCGTTGCTGCTGATTGGGCTTGTTGCCGTTGCGGTTATTGGTCTCATTGTTTTTATTGAGCGAGGTCAGCGACGAATAACGGTCAACTATGCCAAGCGCCAAGTTGGTCGAAAAGTATATAGCGGTCAAACTAGTCATCTACCTTTGAAGGTAAACATGGCCGGTGTTATCCCAGCGATTTTCGCAAGTAGTATATTGTTGTTTCCAGCATCACTTGGGCAGTGGTTCGGGCAGCAGGAAGGTATGGAGTGGATGCAAGACTTAGCGTTAGCTATCGGGCCGGGCCAGCCCCTGAATATTATTCTGTTTTCGATGTTGATCGTGTTTTTCTGTTTCTTTTATACGGCTTTAGTATTTAACCCCAAAGAAGTCGCAGATAATTTGAAGAAATCCGGTGCATTTATTCCCGGTATTCGTCCTGGTGAGCAGTCTGCAAAATACATTGATGGTGTGTTAACACGATTAACCCTTTTTGGCGCCTTGTACATCACACTTGTTTGCCTTATGCCGCAATTTTTAGTGATATTTTGGAATGTACCGTTTTACCTGGGTGGTACATCACTGCTTATTGTAGTGGTTGTCGTAATGGATTTTATGTCCCAGGTTCAGTCTCACTTGATGTCACATCAATACGATTCACTTATGAAGAAGTCGAATCTGAAGTCTTATTGATCGAATAACGCGTAGAGTCGCTACGCTTTTGTTGAAAAGGTTTAGGTTATGAAAGTTAGAGCCTCAGTAAAGAAAATCTGTCGTAACTGTAAAGTGGTTCGCAGAAAAGGAGTTGTCCGGGTGATTTGCAATGTGGAACCCCGGCATAAGCAACGGCAAGGCTGATCATTGATCAGTAGTGTTGATTTTTTACGGTGACGAAGATATCATTCGCCACCTTTTTTGAGCCGGTGAGGCTAAGTTGTGATCGATTGTACTAAGGAGAGCTCCTAGATGGCTCGAATAGCAGGTGTAAATATTCCCGATAACAAGCAAGCGTGGATCTCGCTGACTTACGTTTATGGTGTCGGCAGAACCACAGCGAAACGCATATGTGAACAAGCTGGAATTGCATTTGATGCGCGTATTCAGGATCTCGATGACGAGCAAATGGATCGCGTCCGTGCTGAGGTAGGCTCCCTGACCGTTGAAGGTGATCTTCGCCGTGAAGTGTCTATGAATATCAAACGCCTGCTTGATCTCGGGTGTTACCGAGGCCTTCGGCATCGACGTAACCTTCCGGTAAGAGGCCAGAGAAGTAAGACTAATGCGCGTACGCGTAAAGGTCCGCGCAAGCCAATTAGAAAATAAATACAGTTCGATTGAAAAATTACGGATCAGTTTAGTATGGCAAAGCCAGAAGCACGAAAAAAGGTAAAAAAGACCGTTGTTGACGGTATCGCGCATATCCATGCCTCATTTAATAATACGATCGTTACGATTACAGATCGTCAGGGTAACGCGTTGTCATGGGCAACTGCAGGAGGATCTGGGTTTCGTGGCTCACGAAAAAGTACTCCTTTCGCAGCTCAGGTCGCTGGTGAAAGAGCTGGAAACGCTGCGGCCGACTATGGCTTAAAGAATTTGGATGTTGAAGTTAAAGGCCCAGGGCCTGGGCGAGAGTCCGCCATCCGCGCTCTTAATTCCTGCGGGTATAACATCAACAGCATTACTGACGTTACTCCCATTCCACATAATGGTTGCAGACCCCCTAAAAAGCGTCGTGTGTAACATAGTTCATAACTGGAGAAGTTGAATGGCCAGATATATAGGCCCTACCTGTAAGCTTGCTAGAAGAGAAGGCACCGACCTTTTTCTGAAAAGCGGTATCAGGGCGCTAGATTCTAAATGTAAAGCTGAGGTTCCACCTGGTCAACATGGTAGCCAACGAAGTCGGCTGTCTGATTACGGCGTCCAACTTCGCGAGAAGCAAAAGCTTCGTCGTACCTACGGCGTACTGGAAAAGCAATTTAGAGGCTACTATAAAGAAGCGGCAAGACAAAAGGGAGCCACCGGTGAGAATCTACTGGTGTTGCTGGAGTCTCGCTTGGATAATGTCGTTTACCGACTTGGGTTTGGTTGCACACGCTCAGAAGCAAGGCAACTGGTTGCTCATAAGTCTATTCTGGTAAATGGATCAGCCGTAAATATCTGCTCCTATCAGGTTTCACCTGGAGATGTTGTTTCGGTACGTGAGAAAGCCAAAAAGCAGTCTCGTATTCAATCCTCGATGAAGCTCGCCGAGCAGCGACCTGACGTTAGTTGGTTAGACGTTAACGCTGCGAAAATGGAAGGTGTATTCAAGAACGCGCCTGATCGTGACGACCTTCCTGCAGAAATTAACGAAAACTTGATTGTTGAGCTCTACTCTAAGTAGAGCTTGTCTAAGCAACCTTCTACTACGGGTAAGACTTGATGCAAAGCCCCTCTTTAGACTTGTTGACTCCACGCCATATTGAAGTCACTGAGATCAGTAAAACAAACGCTAAAATCGTGCTAGAACCCCTTGAAAGGGGGTACGGCCACACCTTAGGGAATGCGCTTCGTCGTATCCTGCTGTCTTCTCTGCCTGGTTGCGCGATTACAGATGTGGAGATTTCCGGTGTTGATCACGCCTATAGTGCTCTGGAAGGAGTTCGCGAAGATGTGATCGATATTATGCTCAATCTGAAAGGCGTTTGCGTCAGAATGGAAGGGCGGGATGAGGCTGAAATCACACTAGTGAAGACCGGCCCATGCGTAGTTACTGCCGGCGATATCGTGTTGAGCCAGGACATGGAAATCTGTAATCCTGATCATGTAATCGCCACACTCAACGATAAAGCGACCCTTGACGTCAAAATGACGGTTTCGAAAGGGCGTGGGTATCAGCCTGTTAGCGCAAGACCTGTTTCTGACGAAGCGGTCGAGCGTATCGGGCAGCTTAAGCTTGATGCATCCTATAGCCCAGTTAAAGTTGTATCCTACCTTGTGGAAAATACACGTGTAGAGCAACGTACAGATCTAGACAAGTTGATTATCAACCTAGAGACCAACGGTACTATTCCTCCAGAGGAAGCAATCAAAGCAGCCGCGACACTGTTGCAACAACAGCTCTCCGTCTTTGTTAGTCTTGAACACGCAGATGAGCCTGTCGTTGAGGAGCCAGAGGAAGAGATTGCACCTATTCTACTTCGCCCAGTTGATGATCTTGAGTTGACTGTACGTTCGGCAAACTGCTTGAAAGCCGAGAATATTTATTATATTGGTGATTTGATTCAACGTACCGAGGTTGAGCTGCTTAAGACTCCTAATCTCGGCAAGAAATCACTGACCGAAATTAAAGATGTACTTGCCTCAAAGGGTTTGTCCCTCGGTATGCGTCTTGATAATTGGCCGCCTTCTCGTCTAAAGACAGAAGAAGTTGTAGCCGGTTAAACCACATTAGTTAAGTTGTAAGGAATCCTAGCATGCGTCATCGCAAAAGTGGCCGCCAGCTGAATAGAAACAGCTCTCACCGGAAGGCAATGTTCCGGAATATGAGCGTTTCGTTAGTAGAGCGAGAACTTATTAGAACTACTTTGCCAAAGGCAAAGGAGCTGCGTGGGGTGATTGAGCCCCTGATCACTTTGGCAAAGAATGACACGGTTGCTAATCGTCGTTTGGCCTTTGCTCGTACACGTGACGACGCGGCGGTAGGCAAATTATTTACAGAGCTTGGCCCTCGTTATCAGGATCGCCCTGGTGGTTATATTCGCATTTTAAAATGCGGGTTGCGTACTGGCGATAAAGCGCCGATGGCTTATGTTGAACTCGTTGATCGTCCGGTTGATCTGGATGATGAAGACGAAGAAGATTAAAACCTCCCTTGCTACAGTTGACGCGGCATATAACGCGGCTACTGAGTAAATTAAAGCCGGGCAAATGTCCGGCTTTTTTTCGCTTCCAGGTTACTCGTCAAATTAATAATATGAGTGTTTCTATGATTAATTCTTTTTACCCACCTTCTCGTACTCTCATGGGCCCAGGCCCGTCTGATGTTAGTCCGCGTGTTCTTTCCGCAATGGCGAGAAATACTATCGGGCATTTAGACCCGCGCTTTATTGAGATGATGGACGAAGTCAAGATCATGCTTAAACACGCGTTTAAGACTGAGAACGAACTTACCATGCCAATTTCCGCGCCCGGTTCGGCCGGTATGGAGTGCTGTTTCGTTAATCTTGTTGAAGAAGGCGACACCGTTATTGTATGTCAGAATGGCGTTTTTGGAGGCCGCATGGCGGAGAACGTTACTCGCCTTGGCGGTAAGCTTGTGTTGGTCGAAGACAGTTGGGGCGCGCCTGTAACGCCAGCAAAGGTCGAACAGGCTCTGCGGGATCACCCTGAGGCCAGAGTGCTTGCATTCGTACATGCTGAGACTTCTACCGGTGCCTGTTCAGACGCGAAGACGTTGTGCAAACTAGCAAGTGATGCAGGTGTGTTAACTATTGTTGATGCCGTGACCTCCCTCGGCGGTATTGAAATTGATGTCGATGGTTGGGGTATCGATGCAATTTATTCCGGCACCCAAAAGTGTCTTTCCTGTACTCCAGGGATTTCGCCCGTCAGTTTTAGTCAGAGGGCAATTGATAAAATTACCAATCGAAACAAGCCGGTGCCAAGCTGGTTTTTGGATACCAACCTTGTGATGGGTTATTGGGGGGCTGGAGCAAAACGAGCCTACCATCATACCGCACCGGTCAATGCACTTTATGCCCTGCATGAATCTCTGGTGATGTTGCTAGAGGAAGGGCTTGATAACGCATGGGCGCGGCATCGCTCTAACCACTTGGCACTAGCGGCGGGTGTAGAATCTATGGGGTTGTCTTTTGTGGTTGACGAAGATCACCGGCTACCGCAACTTAATAGTATTACGATACCGGAAGGTGTAGACGAAGCGAAAGTGAGATCACTTTTGCTCGAAAACTACAGTCTCGAAATCGGTGCTGGACTGGGTGTGTTGGCCGGCAAGGTGTGGCGGGTTGGTTTGATGGGTGAAAGCAGTACGCGCCGCAACGTATTGTATTTTTTGAGTGCCCTTGAAAATACATTCAACGAACTATCGGTAGATATTAACTACGGTAAGTCGGTGAAGGCAGCACAGTCGGTATACGACGCTTAAAATTGGTGGCGCCATTTCGCCGTTGGCTGAGATGGCGCTCCACAACTAATTTTTGCGATACTATTCAGTACTACTTAAGCACAAGCTAGTGCAATTCATGTCCGCAGGTTGTCCAAACTTATAACAGTTTTTTCAAATAGTCTCCGGTAAAGGATTGTGCGCACGTCGCGATATCCTCCGGTGTTCCGACTGCGACTACCTCCCCCCCTTCGCTACCACCCTCTGGACCAATATCGATAATCCAGTCAGCGGTCTTAATAACATCCAGATTGTGTTCGATGACAACGATGGTATTGCCATGGTCACGCAATCGATGCAAGACGTGTAAAAGTTGTTTGATGTCGTGGAAATGTAACCCGGTAGTGGGTTCATCGAGAATATAGAGGTTGCTGCCGGTATCGCGTTTGGAAAGCTCTCGGGCAAGCTTTACGCGCTGAGCCTCGCCTCCAGATAGAGTGGTAGCAGGTTGCCCTAAACGGATATAGGAGAGCCCGACATCGACCAGTGTTTGCAGTTTGCGTGCAAGTACCGGTATTGCTTCAAAAAACTCCAGGCCTTCTTCAATCGTAAGTTCCAGTACTTCGTGGATGTTCTTTCCTTTGTATAGAATATCGAGGGTTTCGCGGTTGTAGCGTTTGCCTTTGCACTGGTCGCAGGGCACGTAAATATCAGGCAGAAAGTGCATTTCAACCCGAATCACACCATCGCCCTGGCACGCTTCGCATCGACCACCTTTGACATTAAAACTGAAACGGCCCGGCTTATAACCCCTTGAGCGGGACTCATGGGTACCGGCAAATAGTTCTCGAATTGGGGTAAAAATACCGGTATAGGTCGCGGGGTTGGAGCGTGGTGTTCGGCCGATTGGGCTTTGATCGATATCGACTACTTTTTCGAATTGCTCCATCCCGGTAATTTTTTCATGGGGTTGGGACTGTAGCTGGGTCGAACCATTGAGCTCAGTCGCTGCAACCGGGTACAGAGTCTGATTGATCAGAGTAGATTTACCTGAACCTGATACACCGGTTACGCAAGTCATTAGCCCAACGGGAATTTCAATGCTGACATTCTTTAGATTGTTACCGGTGGCACCCTCTATGGTTAATATTTTGCTCTGATCTGGAGTATGACGCTGTTCCGGTACCGCTATTTTGAGTTTTCCTGACAGGTATTGGCCAGTTAAGGAATTGGGGTTATCGATAATATCCTGATAACTACCGTGCGCGACTAATTCACCACCGTGGACGCCGGCTCCCGGGCCGATATCGATGATGTGATCTGCGCAACGAATGGCATCTTCATCATGTTCAACTACGATAACGGTATTGCCGATATCACGGAGGTGGGTCAGGGTATTGATAAGTCGAGTATTGTCACGCTGATGAAGCCCAATAGAAGGTTCATCGAGAATATACATTACGCCAACAAGGCCGGCTCCTATCTGACTGGCCAGGCGGATTCTTTGCGCTTCACCGCCTGAGAGGGTTTCTGCGCTACGCTCGAGGGTGAGATAAGAAAGCCCAACATCAACCAGAAAACGAAAACGTTGCTTTAGCTCCTTTAAAATACGGTCCGCGATCTCACCGCGTTTGCCGCTGAAGCTCAGGTTGCCGAAATAGCGATCCGCTTCGCCGATTGGCAGAGCGGTGAGGTCAGGCAAATTATTCTCTTCAATAAAAACATGGCGAGCCTCTTCACGTAGACGCGCACCTTTGCACGCCGGACATTTTTGGGTACTGACGTATTTATTAAGCTCCTCACGAACCTGCCCGGATTCAGTTTCCTTGAAGCGCCGCTCCATGTTGTTGATTACACCTTCAAAAGGGTGCTTGCGATTAAATACCGAACCTTTCTCATTGGTATAGGTGAAGTCTATGACCTGTTTTCCGCTGCCGTAAAGTACAATTTTTTGGGTTTCGGCATCGAGTTGTTCAAAGGGTGTTTCGATCTGGAATTTATAGTGCTCGGCAACGGCTTTGAGTTGGTGAAAATAATACAGGTTACGCCGATCCCAGCCACGGATTGCACCTTCGGCGAGGGATTTGTCGGTTTCCGGAACCACCCGTTGTGGATCAAAAAACTGCTTCATGCCAAGACCATCGCAATCCTGGCAGGCACCAATAGGGTTATTAAAGGAAAACAGTCTGGGCTCCATTTCCGTAATGCTGTATCCGCATTCCGGGCAGGCAAAACGGGAGGAGAAAATGAGTTCAGATTCATCGCCCTCCATCCACGCGATGGAAGCCAAACCATCGGTCAGTCTCAGCGCGGTTTCAAAAGATTCAGTCAGGCGCAGCCGAATATCGTCACTCACTTTAAATCGATCAATCACCACATCAATCTTGTGTTTGCGGTTCTTATCAAGATCGGGGGTTTGGTCAAGGTCTGTGACAATGCCGTTAATGCGCGCGCGAATAAATCCGCCGCCGCGCAGCTCTTCAAACAGATGCAGATGTTCCCCTTTCCGATCACGCACTACCGGTGCAAGCAGCATCAGCTTGCTGCCTTCAGGAAGACTGAGTACTTTGTCGACCATCTGGCTGACCGTTTGAGCTTCTAGCGGCTCGCCATGTTGTGGACAGCGTGGTTCACCGACCCGAGCGAATAGCAGCCGTAGATAGTCGTATATTTCCGTGATGGTGCCGACGGTGGATCGGGGGTTATGTGAGGTGGCTTTTTGTTCGATAGATATCGCAGGCGATAGACCCTCAATATGGTCAATATCCGGCTTTTCCATGATCGACAAAAACTGCCGTGCGTAGGTGGACAGGGATTCGACATAGCGACGCTGACCCTCTGCGTAAAGCGTATCGAATGCCAGGGAAGATTTTCCAGAGCCCGAAAGCCCGGTAATGACGATAAGCTTATCCCGAGGAATATCGAGATCGATGTTTTTCAGATTATGGGTGCGAGCCCCTCTGACTAAAATTGTGTCCATCTTCCGCCCAGCAGCTCAAAACAGATAATTATACGGTATATCAAGCAGGATAATGCGCTTGATCCAGAGTTTCTGAACAGTGAGCGCTAAGAGTCAGTAAAGCCACTTTGCGGTCGGCGGTTATGCTAGAATATTTCTCCATAAAACCAGTACCGGTACTGTTACCTGACAGCTTCTTTTCCAGCTAAACAGCCGAACTCACATTATCCGGTTACAACTTAGTACTAAAAACAGGAGGCCATCATGGCGCGCGGCATTAACAAAGTAATTTTGATCGGTAACGTAGGCAAAGACCCAGAAGTCCGCTACATGCCCTCTGGCGGTGCGGTGACGAACATTACCGTAGCGACATCAGAAAGCTGGAAAGACAAACAAAGCGGTCAGCAGCAAGAGCGTACCGAGTGGCACCGGGTGGTGTTCTTTAACCGTCTTGGCGAAATTGCCGGTGAATACCTGCGCAAAGGCTCCAAAGTGTATGTTGAAGGTAGCTTGCGAACACGCAAGTGGCAGGGTCAGGATGGCCAGGACCGTTACACAACTGAGATTGTAGGCAACGAAATGCAGATGCTGGATAGTCGCGGTGGTTCTGGAGCTGGGGCAGGCGGTGGAGATTACGAGCAGTCCGGCGGTTCACCAAAGAGTCAGCAGGCAGCTCCCCAACAGCGTTCTAATAAAGGTTTTGATGCACCACCCCAGTCTAGTCCGGCTCCAGGTGGTTTTGACGACTTTGATGATGATATTCCCTTTTAGTAGTCCTCCAAAGTTCAGATAGCGAGTAGATAAAAGCCTCATTTCCTATACAGGGTTTTGGGGCTTTTTTATGCTTTCTAGTCATGAAGCATCTACCTGACCTATATGCCAATACAGGTACTACCTTCCCATATTCATAAACCCTATGTTAGTGTTGTTCGCTGTCATTTTGATCAACTGTAATTCCATGTTTGATCTCTGGTTTTATATTCAACAAAATAAAAAGGTATAGAAGATGTCTACTCAGGAAACTCCGCCTGTTATCCCTCTGCATGGTCTCACCGAAGCGATTCACATAAGTGAAACTGACGTGCCTTTCGTCGAAACGGGAAATGGGAGTTCAATGCAGCTACTGCAGGTCGATCTTAATCAGGGGTTATGGGTCGTTAAAACCCGTATGCCTGGTGGTCAGGCAGTGAATAAGCACTACCACACTGGGTCGGTGTTTGCGGTTACCATCCAGGGACAATGGTTTTACAAGGAATACCCTGAATATATCAATTCACCGGGTTCCTATCTTTTTGAACCAGCCGGTTCGGTTCACACCCTGATGACACCCGAGGATCAAGAAGGCATCACCGAAACCTGGTTTGCCATTTACGGCGCAAATGTAAATGTTGATGAAGAGGGTAATGTCACCAGTATGGTAGATGCACAGAGTATTCTTGCAACCTATCGTGCGCTTTGTGAGGCACAAGGATTGTCCTCTGATAAAGTGATTGTGAATGGCGAACAGGCTGCCTCCTGATTCACCTTGATCTCTGAGTAGATATTATTGACGGGGGAAAATATGCGCGCATCCATTATTCGTGACGGCGAGTTCGTGGTGGATCGGTTAGACAAACCCGAGCCTGGTCCCGGGCAAGTGCTGGTGCGTAACCTGGCCTGTGGAATTTGCGGCTCTGATCTCCACTTGTTTGGTATGTTAAAGGCTGCACAACAGGCAAATATGCCTGGCTCCGACTTTGTGTTGGGACATGAATATTGCTCAGAGATTGTGGCTTTCGGCCCCGGTACTCAGCAGCAACTGGAGGTCGGGCAACGGGTCTGTTCTATCCCTTTTCTGAAAACCGAAGATGGTCAGGATGGAATTGGCGTAACCCCTCAAACTCCCGGAGCCTACGCCGAATATATGGTGCTCAGTGAAGAGTACCTGCTGCCTGTTCCTGATCACCTATCGTCGCAAGCCGCAGCGCTCACAGAACCGCTTGCCGTCGGTATTCACGCCGTCAATAAGGCTAATCTCCAAGGTGACGAAGTTGCACTGGTGATCGGCTGTGGCCCCATCGGTCTGGCGGTGATCGCGGCGCTGAAAATGCGTGGTATCGAAACGGTACTCGCCAGCGATCTTTCACCAAACCGACGGCAGCGTGCATCAATGGTCGGTGCTACCGAGTTGATTAATCCCGCCGAGACTTCGGCTTTTGACGGTTTGAATCGAAGAGTCGATGAGCAATCCGCCCCTGCTGTGGTGTTTGAATGTGTGGGTGCCGTGGGCATGCTTCAGCAAATTTGTGCAGAAGCACCAGCCCATTCGCGTATCGTGATTGCTGGCCTGTGTACCGATGAAGACCGTTTTATGCCGATTGAAGCGCTGAGAAAGGAGCTTAGTATTCAGTACGTGTTCTATTACGAGGCACCTGAGTTTGAAGAAGCGCTGCAGGCACTGGCCGATGGCACCATCCACTGGAAGGCCTGGTTGAGTGGAAAGGTTGGACTCAATGGTATAGCGGATGCTTTTGAACTGCTAAAAGATCCGGAAAGCCACGCCAAAATAATTATTGAACCCTGGCGTGATGGGTCGCTTGAGACGATTAGTTTTTAGGATGTTTATTCAATATTGGATCGAGAAAAATAGAGCATGAGTTTTAAACGTATTGATGTACTCGGGCTCAAACAGATGCAAGTCAGTCAGCAGGTGGTCATTGTTGATATCAGGGATGATGCCTCCTTTGAGGCGGGGCACATCGATGGATCGATTCAGCTGGGTAATCATAATTTGCCCGGGTTTATCGAATCCTGTGAAGAAGATGATCCTATTGTGGTGGTGTGTTACCACGGACACTCCAGTCAGCCGGTTGCAGGCTTCCTGGTAGAGCAGGGCTTTACCGACGTGTATAGCCTCGATGGCGGCTACACAGACTGGTCGTCGTCTACAACTAATTAACTGTGTCTAAAACCGGTTGATACTATTTTATTGCGGAAATATAGAGTAGGAATAAATAATTGCTGCAATTCTACCTCAGCAAAGACTTTTCAAAAGATATGTCGATGCACCTGACTAAGGGTGCAGAACCTATAGTTGATCAACATGCCCGCGCCATGCAGTGGTATGCCCATCGCATAACTGTAAAAAGACATAAATGTGTCATCGTGATGGAGCTACAAAGCCGCTACGCAATGATATTTTGTGGTTTGACTAAGCGGGATTTTGAGAACTTTCCCGAGCTGTTTCGAAAGCGATTCCTGTGTGAAGTGGCCTCTATATGTCAGCTTGATAATGAGGCACAGAGCAAACTTACAGCGCTGGTGGAGGCCCAGTCAGACCAGCAAGTATTTCAGACCGGATTTAATCGCAGCGTGCAGGCTCATATTAAAGATGTTGCCTGGCATCTTGAAAATTGGGTATACGATCACGACCGATTACCCGCTGATGATAGTGAATGCTTCGATATAGGCGTATTTGTTAACCAGCTGTTGCGAAAATGTAGCGGCGACAAGGATTATTTTGAACCGTTAAAACGATACCGACGTTTCTGGGCTAGCCTTTTGGGTTTGTTGAAGCTTACTGAGGGGCGTCGCAGCCAGTTGGCGCAGAGAGCCGTGCCTGATAATGTTTTGCCCTTTAATAGGGACAATTAGGAGGATGTTCGCTGAGAGCAGCGAGAGGAAAAAATGGTAGCTACGGGTGGACTTGAACCACCGACCCCAGCATTATGAATGCTGTGCTCTAACCAGCTGAGCTACGTAGCCATAAAATCGAGCGCGAATTCTGTATGTTTGACCTTGTTTTGTCAAGCAATTACAGCCTTCACTTGAGTGAGGCTGGCCGTTTTAGGCCTGGTAGTATGTTCTATACGTTAAATCTAAAATGGACGATATCGCCATCTTGGACCACGTAATCCTTACCTTCTAAGCGCCATTTTCCTGCATCTTTTGCACCTTGTTCGCCTTTGTTGTCAATGTAGTCCTGATAGCTAATCACTTCGGCGCGGATAAAACCTCGTTCGAAATCTGTGTGTATCACGGCGGCAGCTTTGGGCGCGGTAGCGCCGATAGGAATGGTCCAGGCGCGCACTTCTTGAACACCTGCGGTGAAGTAGGTTTGCAGGCCTAATAAGTCGTAGCCCGCGCGTATTACCCGGTCAAGACCGGCTTCTTCCATGCCGAGGTCCTCCAGAAATTCGAGCTTTTCATCCTCTTCGAGTTCAGAAATTTCTGCTTCCAGTTTGTTGCAGATAACCACTACCACAGCGTTTTCCTTTTCTGCAATGGTTTTTAATTGATCAAGAAAAGGGTTATTTTCAAAGCCATCTTCATCAACGTTGGCGATGTACATGGTGGGTTTGATAGTGAGCAGATGTAGATGCCGGACGGCTTTGAGCTGGTCATCATCAAGGTTGAGCGAGCGAACCGGTTGGGCTTCGTTCAGGGTAGGCAGAATATGTTCCAGTACTGCTTTCTCTTTAATCGCTTCCTGATCGCCACCTTTGGCAGCCCGGGTTGCGCGTGTCAGTGCTTTTTCAACGGAATCAAGATCTGCCAGTGCAAGCTCGACGTTGATGATTTCAATATCGTCAGCAGGGTTTATTTTGTTAGCAACGTGAATGACATCTTCATTTTCGAAGCAGCGAACAACGTGAGCGATGGCGTCGGTTTCACGAATGTTGGCAAGGAACTGGTTACCAAGACCTTCACCCTTGGAGGCTCCTTCAACCAGTCCGGCAATATCGACAAACTCCATGCTGGTGGGGACAATACGGTCGGGCTTAACGAACTCCGCGATATGATCCTGCCGAGGGTCTGACACCGGTACCACGCCCACATTGGGATCGATGGTACAGAAAGGGAAGTTTTCAGCGCCGATTCCGGCCTTTGTCAGTGCATTAAATAGCGTGGATTTGCCTACGTTCGGTAGACCAACGATTCCGCATCGAAAACCCATCGGGATTACCTCAAATTAGTTGCTAGTGCTGTGTAGCTCAAACATGGCTTTTTGCCAGTTGCCGTCAATAGCCTGGGGAATGGCTTTGAGAGCTTGATCCAGGCTTTCTTCAATCAAAAGTTGTTCCGGTTTTGATGCAGTGTGCAGAACAAAATGCACCACCTGGCTGCGATCACCGGGGTGACCAATACCGATCCGTAACCGGTGAAAATCTTTTCTGCCGGATAGCTTGGCTATGATATCCCGTAGCCCGTTGTGACCACCGTGGCCACCGCCCTGTTTAAATCGGCTGGTGCCGGGGGGAAGATCAAGCTCATCGTGAGCGACCAGTATGTTGCCTGGCGATAATTTATAAAATTGCAGCAGCGCTATAACAGACTGACCACTATGATTCATAAAGGTATTGGGAATCAGTAAGCCAATTTTGTGGCCACCGACGTCGATGAAGCCAGAATGGCCCAACAGCTTTTTATCAGCCTGAAGGGTGCAATTGTACTGATCTGCAAGCATCGAAACGAACAAGGCACCCGCGTTATGACGGGTGCCCTGGTATTTCGTTCCGGGATTGCCGAGACCGACAATCCAGAGAAGAGGCTCTATCAAGAATCCTCTGCAGTCTCGCCTTCATCTTCTCCTTCAGGAGGAGTAGGCGCGCCTTCATCTTCTTCTTCAACCGTTTTGCCAGCTACCACGGCCGCGACTTGAAGATCGTGATCTTCACCATAGCTTAGGGCTACACTCTCGATACCAGCACCTAGCTTGATGTCGGAGATGTGAATATGTGCCCCGATGTCGTAATCGGCCATATCTATTTCGATAAACTCGGGCAGATCAGCAGGCAGACAGCTGATCTCAAGTTCAGTCATAGCATGTGATATACGACCACCACCTAATTTAACGCCTACACAGCTTTCTTCATTAGTGAAGTGTAAAGGTACCTTAACCTGAATTTTTACATCTTTGCTAACACGCAGGAAGTCAGCGTGGAGAATCTTGATTTTGGCCGGGTGGCGCTGAAGGTCTTTCAGAATCGCCTGCTCTTCACCATTGTCATGTTTGATGGTGATGATGTGAGAATAAAAGGCTTCATTCTCCAGGGCTTTGATGAAATCTTTATGGGTCAGGGTGAGCATTAATGGCTCTTTATCTGCACCGTATAAAATGGCGGGTACTTTATCCGCTAAACGACGTAGGCGGCGGCTCGCACCCTTCCCTACATCAGTGCGGATTTCTGCATTTAATTGAAATTCGTTAGACATTGTCTATCTCCTAAGTGAAAAACCGCTGATTTTCTGCGACCGAAAACGAGCGGGGTTATAAAAACTGATTTATTTTTGGTGTGCTGCTATAGAAACATCGCGCTAATAGATTCTTCGTTACTAACACGTCGAATGGCTTCAGCTAGAAGGTTATCGAGGGATAGCTGACGGATACGACCACAGTCCTGCGCGGATTTTGTAAGAGGAATCGTGTCGGTGACGACCAGCTGGTCCAGGGTTGACCCTAAAATGTTTTCAATGGCCTTTCCGGATAAAACAGCATGTGTGCAGTAGGCAACGACCTTTTCTGCGCCATGCTCTTTAAGAGCCTCGGCGGCTTTGCAAAGTGTGCCGGCGGTATCGACCATATCGTCGACAATTACGCAGGTACGACCTTTAACGTCACCAATAATGTTCATGACCTGTGCTTCGTTAGCTTGTGGCCGACGTTTGTCGATAATCGCAAGGTCGGCATCGTCCAACTGTTTGGCGAAGGCACGGGCTCGGACTACACCGCCAACATCGGGTGATACTACTGTGAGGTTTTTATGATTCTGGCGGGCAATATCTGTCAGTAAAACAGGTGAGGCATAAACGTTATCGACGGGGATATTAAAAAATCCCTGAACCTGATCGGCGTGCAGATCAACGGTCATGACCCGGTCAATACCGACGCCGGAAATCATATCCGCAACTACTTTGGCGCTGATGGGTACCCGTGCGGATCGTACTCGGCGATCCTGCCGTGAATAACCAAAATAGGGGATAACTGCAGTGATGCGGGCCGCCGACGCACGACGCAGTGCATCAGCCAATATCACCAGTTCCATCAAATTGTCATTAGTAGGGAGGCAGGTAGATTGAATGATAAAAACATCGTGACCACGTACGTTTTCATTTACTTCTACAGCGACTTCACCATCGCTAAAGCTCCCAACCTCTGCACTACCCATTGGAAGCCCAAGCTTTTTGCTGATTTTACGGGCGAGGTCCGGTGTAGCGTTGCCGGTGAAAATTTTAAGTCTTGTCACGTGCTTTGCTCTGCTGGATTAGGGCTAAGGGGAACAACCTGATGGTATATATTTTGTGTGTAGCGCCGCATACACTGAAAATTGGCTGGGGTGGCAGGATTCGAACCTGCGCATACGGGGATCAAAACCCCGGGCCTTACCGCTTGGCGACACCCCAATAATTTGAAAAGATATTTCTAACGCATATTTTGGGTTCTATTATAGACCCAGAATTTCGTGAAGCGGTGATCGGTTTACTGTTGCGGCAACAAAACCTGAAAACGGTTCGGGTAGTTGCCTTAATACCTGTCGAGCTTGTTGTTGATTCGCAAATACAGCGAATATACAGGCTCCGGTTCCAGTAAGCTGCGCATCGGCGTGTTGGCCGAGCCAATCCAGTCCCTGATCGACCGCTGGGTAGAGTTTTCGAACCAGCGGTTCGAAGTCATTTCCAGCACCCTGCTCCAGAAAGCGCGCTATTGTGATGGGAGAATGGTCCCTTGTCAATTCAGGGTGGGAAAATAATTGAGCGGTGGATACCTCGCAATCTGGCTTGATGACAAGTACCCAGCGGTTGGGCATCTCAACCTTTTGTAATTGCTCGCCGACGCCCTCCGCCCATGCGGTGTCCCCCGCAACAAACACGGGTACGTCGGCCCCTAGTGTTTTGGCGAGTGAAAGTAGATCAGGCCGTGGGTATTGTGTGCCCCAGATATGATTGAGCCCCAGTAACGTGGTGGCAGCGTCGGAACTACCTCCGCCTAAGCCGCCACCGGGTGGAATACGTTTTTTCAGTTTGATATCTGCGCCAAATTTGCAACCGGTTGCCTGCTGCAGTGCAACTGCGGCGCGATAAACCAGGTTTTGCTCCGATGGCAACCCGGGGATCGCGCTGGATAGTTTGATCCGCCCGTCGGGTCGAGCGGATATTTTCAGCTCGTCACCGTAATCAATCAGCTGGAACAGAGTCTGTAGCTCGTGGTAGCCGTCCTCCCGCCGACCGGTAATATGCAGGAAGCGGTTGATTTTGGCAGGGGCAGGTAGTGTCAGCGGTTTTTGGTTCATGTGTATTTTAAGCAGTGACATTACAAGTTTGTTGAATTAATGGCTTGCCAGTCCAGACGAACCAGTTTGATCTTGATAGCGCCTTTTTTTATCACGATTTTACCGGGTAGCATAACGTGTTGATATCTATGGTAATTAAGATACTCGATGTTCCAGCCAAGTTGCTGAAGCCGTTTTAATTGGCCGCTGGGGTTTAGCTGAATCTCGAATGCCAGCTTCGGATTAGGAATGCCTCTTGCCCAAAAGTAAAGTTGTGAAACCGGTAGTTGATAGCCGGTATGATTTTGGAGCAACTGTTCCGGTGAGGCTCCGGAAAAGAGTGGTTTATCGGGTATCATTAATGAGGTTGTTTGTGGGTTACCGCTGATTTTCATCAGGCCGATTCCCATAGGCCCAACAAAATCGATCTCATAACTGTCTGGATTTTGTTGCCAGCTCAGGTGTCCGCTGAAACCTTGATCAACTGTTTTAACGGCAATTTTTGAGCGGGCGTACCAGCTGTTTATCTCGAATACATGGTTAAAATGACGTTGCCAGTTGGCCGAATTTTTATCCGTTATGCGGCCAGCGTCGGGAATTGAGCTGCAGGCACCTAACATTAGCGTTGCAACGAGTAGAGCCAGTAGAGAAAAATTGCCCGTGCGAAGCCTGTAAACAAATGGCGGTCGTATGTCTGCTGTCATCCTGATTTTATACGGCGGTGTCTTACTGCTTGGCCGGGTCTGTTTTCGGTTTTGGGATATTGAATTTTTGGATCAGTCTCAATAATTCGGCACTGTCAGGGTTTTTTTCGAGAGCTTCAAAAAGCAGTTGATTAGCTCGTTGTTTTTTACCCCTGACCCACAGTACTTCTACTAGGTGGGCAACCACCTCGGGGTCCTTGATCTGCTGGTAGGCTTTTTCAAGGTTCTTTTGGGCATCTTCAAGCGAACCCATTTGATATTGCAGCCAGCCGAGGCTATCGATAATCGCGGGTTCGTCAGGTTTGATTTTTAGCGCCTTGCTGATCATTATCAACGCTTCATCGTAACGTTTGGTGTGCACGGTCAGGGAATATCCCAGGGCGTTTAGCGCCATACTGTCATCTGGATGCTCCAGCAGTATTTTTCGCAGATCCACCTCAGCCTGTTTTATATTACCGGACCTTTCATGCAGCATGGAGCGTGAGTAGAGAAGCTCAGTGCTATTTTCGAACTGATGTAACGCCTGATTGGCTACCCTCATGGCGGCTTCAAGGTGGTTATGTTTTGCCAGTAACTCAATTTCTATTTGATAAATCTGGACCGATTGGTCTGAATGCGCTGTTCGTGCCTGCTTTAACAGGTCCCGCGCTTCCGCAAGTTTTTGTTGCTGGAATAAAATGTTGGCCTGCTGTCCGGTGGCCGCGAGCAGCGGTCCGCGATCGACCTTTCCGTAGTGGCTCAGTGCTTCATCAAGACGCCCTGCCAGTTCGGCAAATCGCCCCAGTTGAAAATGGGCCTGGGCGGGATTGTAGCCAACTGAGATCTGTTGTTTCAGGAATAACTCCGCTATATCGATCAGCCCAGCCTGGGCTGCAATGTTAGTGAGGTTAATTACCATCGCCGGATTACGGGGGTTTTGTAACAAAATTTGATTAAATTGCTCGCGCAGAACCTGTTCAATCTGCTCTGCCTGTTCTTTGCTCGCTGGCTGTTGGTTATTGATTTGTCGCTCGTTGAGCAGTAGCCGAATATATTGCATCCGTAGCCGATGATCCTTGGGACTATTTTGAACAGCGTCCTGAATATGGGTCAGGGCTTCAGGAAAACGTTTTTCTGCAATTAATATGCGGCTTTTGAGCAGGTTTGGCTGAAAATCATTTGGGTCGCTGGCCAGTACTTTTTCGGTTAGTTGCATGGCCTGCTGGAGTTGATGGGTAGCCAGGTAAAAAACCGAGGTTCCAAGTAGCAGATCTTTTCGGTCTGGGTGGGTGATCAGAAGTTCCTGATACTTTTCCAAATACTGATCGGTGGGAGGAGCTTTTTGGCTTACAATCTGGGCGGCAAGGAAATCCAGCTGTGTTGCCGCACCCTTTGAAATAAGTTGTTGGGATAGCTCAAAGGAGCGCTGGAATTGATTGGCTTTGGCAAGTTGCAGGGCGGCTAGTTGTGTGACTTGAATATTGTCGGGTTCAACTTCGTGGTAGAGCAAAGCGGCTTCCAGCATGCCGGAGTTCGATTTTAAATAACGTGCAATCTGCATCGCACGTTTGATGACATTAGGGTCTCTGGTTTTTTTTGCCTGATAGAGGTAGTTTCGCAGTGCTAGCGTGTATTGCTGGCGTTTTCCTGCCATCTCCGCAGCCATCAATGAGTAGAGCGTGTCAGCAGGAAAGGGACGTTCGACGACCGAGGGTTTGTCTGTTGAACTCTGGACTTGTGTCGCCTGAGTTGGCTCTTTAATGTCAGTATTGCTGAGGTTGGCGCAACCACCTATGGCTATAAAGCTTAGGATCAGTAACCACGCCCTGAAGACGCTGGCTCGCCAGCTCAACCGGGTTAAAAATGCGCGAGAAAACGGGGTTGAGACGGAATCAGACAGCTCTGGCGGGAATAGAAATCTGTTGATGATGATCATATAACCTATATTAAGTCTCAAATTTTACCGCTGGCTGATATACTGAGCGGCTTTGATATCGCTTTTTGAAAAAATTTCTGATTCGGCACAGGATTCAGCCCTGATCAGGAAGTTTATACCACACCCGCGTCAGTGTTGGACGGAAAACCACTGATTGGGTTCCACGGGTGACTGCCTAAAAATATATCATGAGTCTTTTGGCCTTCGGCATCAATCACAATACGGCGGATATTTCTGTTCGTGAAAAAGTTGCTTTTAATCCTGAGCAACTGCGTCCCGCATTAATAGAAGCTAAAGAGCGTGCGCAACTGCGGGAGCTTGCGGTACTGTCTACCTGCAATCGCACCGAATTCTATTGTGTCTCCAGTACACCGGATCAGGCGTCGGATCAGCTGATTGAGTGGCTTGGCAATCATCGTCAAATTGATCCGTCAGAACTTCAAAAGGCTAGTTATGTACACCAGGGCAGTGATGCGCTGGAACATATTATGAAGGTGGCGGCAGGGTTGGACTCCATGGTGTTAGGTGAGCCGCAGATTCTTGGCCAAATGAAGCAGGCTTACGGTTACTCCCAGGAAGCCAGCACTGTTGGTGAGCACCTTAATCGAATTTTTCAGAAAACTTTTTTGGTTGCCAAGCAGGTGCGAACCCATACTGATATTGGCCGAAACCCAGTTTCAGTGGCCTACGCAGCGGTACATCTGGCTAAACGCATTTTTAGTAATCCGGAAAAAAGTAGAGCGCTGTTGATTGGTGCAGGGGAAACGATCGAATTGGTTGGCCGGCACCTGAAGGAGTACGGCGTAACGAATTTGGTGGTCGCGAATCGAACATTGGAGCGTGGCGAGCGATTAGCCCAGGCGCTGGATGCGGACGCGATATTGTTATCGGATATTCCCGACCAGCTGGTACGTTCTGATATTGTGATCTCGTCTACCGCGAGCACCTTGCCATTGCTGGGTAAAGGTACAGTCGAGGCGGCGTTAAAAAAACGTAAGCATAAGCCGATTTTTATGGTGGATCTCGCCGTGCCTCGGGATATTGAACCCCAGGTCGGTGATTTGGCGGATATCTATCTCTACACCGTGGATGATCTGCATGACGTAGTGCAGGCGAATATTAAAAGCCGCGAGGGAGCGGCGCTTGAGGCTGAACTATTAATTCAGTCTGGAGTAGATGATTTTATCCGGGATCATCGTGGGCAAGAAGCGGTTGGTTTGATCCGCAGTTACCGCGCGGCATCGGAAAAACTGCGTGATGAACAGCTTGCGAATGCGCAGCGAATGCTTGCTAACGGCGATGACCCTCAAAAAGTGATTGAAACGTTAGCCCACCGCCTAACCAATAAGTTGATCCATCACCCCAGCATTCATCTTAAAAAGTTAGGTACAGAAGGGCGCATCGAATCACTTGCGCTGGCTGCTGATCTGCTTGATCTTGATCTGGCTGAAAGCCAACAACTTGTAAATACATTAAATTTTGACTGATCAGACTTTGAAAGACTAGAACTGAATGAAAGCATCTATACATACTAAGCTTGAAAACCTTAAAGAGCGCTATGAAGATCTGGCTGGCCTGTTGAGCGAACCGGAAATCATCAACGATCAGAACAAATTTCGCGACCTTTCACGTGAGTACACTGAGCTTGAGCCTGTGGTGCAATGCTTTTCACGCTATCAACAGAGTGTTGAGGATCTTGCCGAAGCACGATTACTTGCCGAAGATGATGACCCTGAAATGAAACAGATGGCGGAGGATGAGATTTCCGAAGCCACGGCCCAGCAAGAAAGCCTGACGCTGGAGCTGCAAAAGCTGCTGCTGCCCAAAGACCCCAACGATAGTCACAATACCTTTTTGGAAATTCGAGCTGGTACCGGTGGTGATGAAGCCGCCATTTTTGTGGGTGACCTGTATCGCATGTATAACCGCTACGCGGATGGGTTGGGTTGGCGCATGGAGGTGCTGAACGAGCGTGCCGGGGATCATGGTGGTTACAAAGAGATTATCATTAGGGTATTGGGCAAAGACGTCTACTCCCGGCTTAAGTTTGAGTCCGGCGTTCACCGAGTGCAGCGTGTACCGGAGACCGAATCCCAGGGGCGAGTGCATACCTCAGCCTGTACCGTGGCTATTTTGCCCGAGGCCGAGGGGGTCAGTGAAATCGATATTAACAAAGCAGATCTTCGGGTCGATACCTACCGCGCCTCTGGTGCCGGTGGTCAGCACGTTAACAAAACCGATTCTGCGGTTCGCCTCACTCACCTGCCGACCGGGGTAGTAGTAGAGTGTCAGGATGAACGCTCCCAGCACAAGAATAAAGCCCGGGCGATGTCGCTATTGCAGGCCAAACTACTTGATCAGGCCCAGTCAAAACAGCAGCAGGAAAATGCTGAATCACGTAAATCACTGGTGGGCAGTGGTGACCGCTCCGAGCGTATTCGTACCTATAACTTCCCCCAGGGCCGTCTTACCGATCACCGTATCAATCTTACCCTCTATAAATTGGCTGAGGTGATGGAGGGTGATCTTGATGCCGTGATTGAACCGCTGATTAATGAGCATCAGGCTGATCAACTGGCGGCGCTCTCCCAGTAGCGGTAACGGACGCTTATTACATTTGTCGTCGGTGCTTACTCTTGCAGATATTATTTCCAAAAATTGGGGGCTGGAAACCGTCAGTGATACCCCTGGGCTAGAGGTTCGCTGGATGCTGGAGGATCTTCTGGAAAAACCCGCCAGTTATCTATCTAGCCATTCAGAAACCGAACTTAAGCCAGAGCTGTTTCAGCAATTCGAAAAGATGCTGGCAAGGCGTATCACCGGTGAGCCGCTGGCTTATATTCTTGGCCATTGTGGGTTTTGGAGTCTCGATCTTAAAGTCAGCGCATCCACTCTGATTCCACGTCCAGAAACCGAACTGTTGGTTGAGTTGGCGATTCAACTTCAGTTCAACCACAAAAATATCCAGGTACTTGATCTTGGTACAGGTACTGGGGCGATTGCTTTAGCTATCGCGTCAGAGCGACCATCTTGGCAAATAACTGCGACCGATCAATCTCGGGAAATTATTGACGTTGCTCGCTCCAATGCTTTGCATAACGGAATACATCGGATCCATTTTCAGATTGGTTGCTGGTATCAACCGTTGCAGGGCAGTGGAGCGGCGTTTGACCTGATCATTAGCAACCCACCCTACATCGAACCCGATGATCCACACCTGGGTCAGGGTGATGTACGATTTGAGCCACTGTCTGCGTTAGTAGCCGATAATGATGGATTGGCCGATCTGCAGCATATTGTTATGAATGCGCCACAGTACCTGAGATCCACTGGAATATTGATGGTTGAGCATGGTTATCAACAGGGCAATTCGGTCCGCGAGCTGTTTTTTGCTGCTGGCTTTACAGACGTAGAAACCCAACGGGATCTGGCCGGGCACGAGCGGGTGACCCTCGGGCGATTAAAGCCCCCCGAAAAGTAAGCAGAGCAAACCCATGAGCCTGAATGACGACCAACAATTACTACGTTATAGCCGACAGATCATGTTGCCTGAGTTCGATATAGCTGGGCAGCAAAAATTATTGGATGCCAGTGTGCTGATTGTTGGCCTGGGTGGCCTTGGCTCCCCTGCAGCAATTTACCTGGCAACCAGTGGTATTGGGCACTTGATATTGGCGGATGATGATCGAGTTGAGCTATCCAACCTGCAGCGCCAAATTCTCCATAACGATCAATCGATCGGACAAACTAAAGTTGAATCCGCTACAAAAACACTGCGAGCACTGAATCCAGATTTGCTTATTAGCGGTTTGCCCTACCGTCTGGAAGGGCAGCTACTTCACGAACAGGTAGAGCTGGCGGATGTGGTTGTGGATGCCAGTGATAATTTCACGACGCGTTTCGCGATCAATCGCGCTTGCCTCGACACCAAAACCCCCCTGGTTTCCGGTGCGGCGATTCGTATGGATGGCCAGGTCACTGTTTTTGACAGCCGCAACCCGGACTCCCCCTGTTACCACTGCCTTTATAAAGACACTGGGGATGAAAACCTCAGCTGCTCCGAAAATGGTGTGTTGGCGCCTCTGGTGGGCATTATCGGTTCGATTCAAGCCCTCGAAGTGATCAAACTGATTACAGGGGTTGGTCAGCCGTTAATGGGGCGATTGCTGGTGTTAGATGGCCGAACGATGAGCTGGCGCGAGCTAAAACTTCCTAAAGACTCCCAGTGCGCTCACTGCGGCATCATCTGTTGATGAGATCTTAATGTGGTGTTGGGCACTCAATTTTCTACAGCGATGCTATAGTTTCTAGGACTAGTTACCGCTCCTGTTGTTTTGCACAAATCTGAGGAATGGTTGGACTGCTATAGCTTGTTTACCGGGTCGTGCAAGGTGCTATAGCACAGATTCAAGCACGGTTGCACCTACAGGAATATTGAACGAAATGGAGTTGGACCCACGTACTTTTATCGTTACCACGACGTTGGCCGCGTTTGTGATGATGATTGTGTTTTTTGCCCAGGCGCGAAGCTTCCCCGAGTCGATCAGAGGTTTTAAAATCTGGGGCTTTGCATTGCTTGTTGGAACATTAGCGGCGGCATTGCTGGCGGCTCGAGATATTATTCCTGACTCACTATCTGTGGTGTTGGGTAACGGCTTGCTAGCTCTCAGTCTTTTTCTGATGATTGCGGCTATTGCAACGTTTCATGACCATCCAATACCCTGGAAACTGCCAGCGCTCTGTATATTATTTGTTGTGCTTGCAATGATCTATTCTCTGGCGCCCGAGCATAGCCAGAAATTGCGAACCACAACCGCATCAGCAGGAAATATGGTTTTGATTGGCATCGGAGCCTGGATAGCCTTCAAAGGCAGCGGCGTTCGAAAACCCCAGTTCGGAATCTATTTTACTGGTGGTTGCTTCATCGTCATGACAATGGTCTGTTTTGCTCGCCTGGTTACTTTGCTGGCGGGAAATCAAGAGTATGCGGGCCTGCTGTCTGAAAGCCCCATGCAACGTATTTATCTTGCGTCCTATAGTCTTAACGTACTGCTGGTATCGGTTGGATTCAGCATTATGGGGCATGAAAAATTGGTTGAAAATTATAGGGCTCTAGCCAGTCATGATGAGCTGACCGGCCTGTACAACCGCAGACGTTTTATTGAAAGTGCGGTGCATGAAGTCCAACGAGCGGAAAGGTACAAGCGTGACATTTCGCTGATCTTGATAGATATCGATAACTTTAAAGCGATCAACGATACCTATGGCCATCAGGCCGGTGATGCGGTGATTAAAGATATTGCTGGCGTGATGCGCCAGAACTTTCGCGAGACCGATCTATACGGCCGATATGGTGGTGAGGAGTTTATAGCGCTGCTGCCCGAAACCCAGTTGGCCGATGCTGTCGCGCTGTCCGAGAGGATACGTGCCATGGTCAATCAGAATGTGGTCGAGTTTGAAGATAGTAAAATTACCTACTGCGCCAGCTTCGGTGTGGTGCAGGGTTCGACTATTAAGACGCTTGATCAACTGGTTGCCCACGCAGATAAAGCACTTTATCGGGCAAAAAATGCAGGTAAGAACCGGGTGGAAATATTCTCTGATAACGCATAAAACGGTTTGTAGCGTGCTTGCAGTACCTGGTTTATCACCTTTTCGCAGCCCAATCTGATACAGATCGCGACAAAAAACCGATGGTAGCGTTATTCGCGGACCGCGAACATTTTTCTGCTTTCAGGATTAGACTCTCAAATGGCATTAGACCCTCGCACGTTTATCGCGGCGACCTCACTGGCATCTCTGGTAATGATGCTGGTTTTCTTTGTTCAATCCCGCAGCTTCCCTGAATCAATCAGAGGATTCCGAACGTGGGGATTAGCGCTAGCGGTAGGCGCTATTTCTGCTTCGTTATTTGCTGCCCGAAACACGATTCCTGGGGTGCTTTCCAGTGTGCTCGCTCATATTTTATTGGTGGTGGCTTTTGTGCTGGCGCTCTGGGCATTGGCTTTATTTAATAACCGACCATTACCATGGCGAATATCACTGGCCTGTGTAGCTTTGGTTGGGTTTTCGATGACTGGGTTATTTGGGTTTGAGCAGGAGTCGGTATTACGCACTATGGCGACTGCTGCGGTTCACGGGATTCTGTTTGGATGCTGTGCCTGGATGGCTACCCGTGATCGCAAGAGTCGTAGATTGAAATTTGGTATCTATTTTACCAGCAGCTTTTGTGCGATCGAGATGGCGATTAATTTTGCTCGTGTGATTACCCTCTTTTCAGATAATCACGAATTTACTGGTTTGCTGAGCGTAGACCCGATGCAACGCATCTACTTGGGTGGTTTTAGTGTCAATATCCTGTTGGCGTCGGTTGGTTTTGTGGTTATGGGCCACGAAAAACTGGTTGAAAACTATCAGGAGCTTGCAAGCCATGATGAGTTAACTGGTTTGTATAATCGAAGAAAGTTTATCGAGGGGGGGGAGTTGGAGCTTAAGCGAGCGGCCCGATACGATCGAAATATCTCCGTGCTGATATTGGATATTGATCACTTTAAAGTGATCAACGATACCTATGGTCATCAGGCCGGTGATGTGGTGATTAAAGATATCGCTGCAGTGATGCGCGAGAATTTTCGAGAGCTCGACCTTTTTGCGCGCTACGGTGGCGAAGAGTTTGTTGCGCTTCTGTCCGAGTCGAAATTGGCTGACGCGGCAGCGCTTGCGGAACGAGTACGTGTTTCGATTAGTCAGCGTATTGTTCATGTGGGGAGCGATAAAATTACGTATACAGCAAGTTTTGGTGTCACACAGGCCCGGCCCGCGGAGCAGTTAACACAACTCATTGCTCGAGCCGACGCGGCACTATATACAGCAAAAAATGCCGGAAAAAACCGTATCGAATTATCCTCTTGAGGTTAATTCATTTGGTATCATCAAAATCAATTTTCGTTAGAATTTATTTCGTAAAATATTCACCCCGTGTAATACCCCCCATTAAGGCAGGAGATAGAACTGCATGAAATCACTAGAACATAAATTTGAACAGATGATGTTTGCCAGTCGCTGGTTATTGGGGCCAATCTATGTCGGGCTGATCGCCGCAGTTGCTCTGCTGGTTTACCATTTTTTTACTGAATTAATTCATCTTTTTGTGCATATAACCACCTTGACTGAAAGTGAGGTGGTGATTGGAGTATTAACGCTGGTTGATCTTTCGTTGATAGCCAACCTGCTGTTGATTATTACGTTTAGTGGTTACGAAAGTTTCGTCTCGAAAATGGACTTGTATGAGCACGAAGATAAGCCAGACTGGATGGGTAAGGTTGGGTTTGCTGGACTCAAGCTAAAAGTGATCGGTTCAATTGTAGCGATTTCGGCAATTGAGCTATTAAAGGTGTTTATTAATATTGAATCCTATACGGACTCCCAGCTGATGTGGAAGGTGATTATCCATCTTACATTTGTGGCGTCAGGTGTTTTGTTTGCGCTAATGGATCGATTGTCGCTTAACGGCTAGTCGCCCGGTTTTAAAGATGATAATGATGGGGAGTTTTCATCATTATTGATAAATTTATTGTTCGGGCTTGCGGCGGTTTTGACGTCCTGTGCTTTTACTTGTTAGGAGCTGCCGGCTCTGAATCTAATTCGATGTCAGGCATTGGCAACCCCAATGGTTGATAAAAGTGCAGATTAAGTAATACGGGTATTGCCCTACTGCACATTAAATAGCTGTTTATCGCTTCTTGGCCCATACCTATAGTTTCTGTTGAGTGGGCAACTAGTTTATTTGCTGCAGTAATAACATGAACAAAACCTTGTTCGGCTTTAGCTTTATCCCCGTTACAAGGGGCTAGAGCTTGCTCTCTGGTTACCAACGGCAGCTCGAAATCTCTTATAGTAATGTCTGTTTTTCTTGGGGTTGATTGCCCGAGCTTATTACTTTTATTAAGTTTTAAACCTAGAAACTCTAGTAACACCCTTGAGTGAACTATACCCATTTCAATCGACGGGTTTGTAAGTGCTGTTGACTTCCCCTGTATTTTAGCTTGTCCGTCTACCGAGCATTCAAAAGTTCCACCCTCAGGATATGCTTCGACAAAAGACAAGAACAACCGAAAGGTACTTAAAGCATATAAGCGATAAGGCAGGATATTATCTAAGTAATGCTGAAGCCTCGGGTCCATTGTGCTCCTAACGGCCCGGCGTTGAGGAGCCAACTGGAGAGTTATACCTGTTTTTTAGGTATGG
>JARGPR010000019.1 GCA_029210125.1 Pseudomonadales bacterium
TGCTAATCAGCAGGAAATCCATCGAGGTGTAGTGTCGATGTCTACGGGATCGGCTGCGCCGTGCCCGTGTACGCCTGTGTGCTTTCGAGGGCCGATAAGCGCCATCGGTGATATGACCACGGTTGCGATCAAATTCACGATACAGGTTGGAATAATGATGCTTCAGTAAGGCCTTGCTGACATGGGGCTGATAACGTTACTGTTTCTTCATAGGTGAGCTGCATAGTTGTATATAAGACATTTAAGATATTTACTTACCCTCCTTCTTGCTGGAATAGCATAAGGCTTATTTTAGGGCTCACCTTCCTAATTATTAGTAGTGTCGCGGTTAGTTTATGAATTCGGCATCGGTTACAATTGTGGAGTTTCGGTCGTACATAAGGTTGCGCCGAATAAGCCGCTAAACGCGATTTATGTGTCAATAGAGAAATAGATAAAATTGATTCCAAAGAAATATACCTCATATGTATTTTCATTTTTCATGGCATTATTGATGTCTTTCATTATGTCACTTGTGATTAGTATTTTTAATTTTGGTCTGATAGAAGGCATTATTTCAATTTGGATCAAGGCTTGGGGTTTTGCATTTATCATTGCTTTTCCAATTGTAAGAAAGCTAGTAGCTCTAATTGTTGAAAATAATGAAGAGAGCGCGTAGCCATCTAAAAAAATCGTCAGATAGCGATTCACATGATGCCTTCTCCTGGGCGCGATGTCGGATGAGCATAGACGTTATAGGCTTAGGGAATTATTGTTTTTGTGAATCACTCTGACTTTATGTTGCTGGCTTTGAATGCATCGAAAAACGCTTTACCAGCCTGCATACCGAACCCGCCTGTGGGTTGTGTACTAGTAAAAAATGGGGAAGTATTAACGGAAGGTTTTACTCAATCTATTGGTGGCAATCACGCTGAAGCTGAAGCTATAAACAAATACTCAGGCTCCTTAGATGGCGTGACAGCTTATGTAACACTCGAACCTTGCGCATTTGAAGGGCGCACGCCTTCCTGTGCGAAGATGCTTGCGGGCAGTAATATTTCAAAGGTTGTAGTTGCTGTTACCGATCCTGACCCAAGAAATAACGGCAAAGGGATATATATATTAAAAGCATCAGGCGTTGAGGTGATGGTTGGTGTGGCACAGGAGCCTGTAATGGAATTTATTGCACAGTATTTAGGTCAGTCGTAAACAGCTCATAACAAATGACTTGGATAAAAAAAACCTTTCCCTGCAGCTAATAATTAATTTTTCAGTCCCGACCGTTGCGATCCATCGCGCTTAATTTCGTTATCCAAAAGATACCAAACCTCTGCTAAAAACTACTATCAAACCCAAGGTAATAAAAACGGCCTCTCTCGGCAAAATCGAGTACTGGGGCTTTGTCTTCCAGACGGACGTTACCTATATTATCAACCCCTGCCGTTACCCTGTATTTATTCTCAAATTGCTTGCTTATATTAAAGTGCCAGAGTGTGTAGTGAGGGATGTTTATTTGGTTGCCCAGTTGTCCGTACTGTACCTGTGTTCCAATATGCTCCATACGTATGGCAGCATTTAATGCTCTTTGAGCCAGGTTCATATTGAGCCGGGCATTGGCTGAGTTCTTGGGTCTTTCAGGCAGCCGCAGGCCGGTGCTTCGGTTCTCGGCTTTCATATAAGTATGATTCAGGCTGAAGCTAAATATCTCGCTAAGTTCTAGTGAAACTTCTGTTTCAATACCTTGTGTAAGCGCTTCGTCGATATTTTCATAATGATAGGTACGCCCAAAGGGCAGCGCGCAGGAAGCAATACACTGAAGCTGGATCAGGTCATCAATCTCATTGTGGAAAAAGGTCATGCCCAATTGGTATAGCGGCTCTGCCCACAAAACTGCCAGTTCATAATTATCACTGGTTTCTGGGTCAACATTAGGGTTGCCTACGAACGTGAATGGACCAATAAAACTGTAATTTGGGGATATTTGCTTGATGGTAGGTGCTTTAAAGCCATGCCCATATCCACCTTTAATGGTAAGTTGGTCGGTATGGTGATAAACAAGGTAGAGCCGGGGGCTATATTCGAGCCCGTAGGTTTCGTGATCATCGCCACGTAGACCGGCGGTTAGCATCAGATTATCAAGTAGTTCAACCTCGTCCTGAATAAACAGCGCTTTATGACTGATCTCATCTTTGCCATTTGTGATAGCGGGATGACTCAAGCTCTCGGTTCTGTATTCGACGCCAACTGTAGCGAACTGTCTATCAAACAGGGGGAAACTGATGTGTCCGTCAAAAACCCTGTCCTCCAAGTCCTGTGGAACTGTGGGAGTCACTCCGTTTGTGCGAGTATTGAGCTGCTCAAATCTACTTTTGTAAGCGCCGATGTGGAGCAGAGTACTGTTAAAAGTACCGTCATAACCGATCGAATAGTGACTGCGATCTAGATCATAGGTGCTCGTGTAATAGGGCGGTGTGGCTCGGTCGATGGCATTGTGTGAACGCTCTTCATCGGCCTGCGCTATCTCCAATTCAAAACGATGATCCTGCCATGGGGTAAGGGTTAAGCGGGCCAGGTATTCGGCTAACTCCTTGCCTTCCAGTTCTGATAGCTGCGAGTCTTCTTTGAGCTCGGTATCCGCCTGGTCGAAATAGGACCCACTGAGTGTCAGCCCGGCGTATTGACCAATCGGCCCTGCGGCAAATACCCCGATGCTGGCCTCTTCGCCACCTAAATTGCCGGAGGGCGTGCCCGCACGCATCTGGATGGCCGCTTCCCATTTTTCAGGTACCGGGCGAGTAATGATATTAATCACGCCGCCAAGCGCTTCGGAGCCATAAAGCGCTGACAATGGGCCACGAATGATCTCTATTCGTTCAATCGCTGCGATTGGAACCTGATTGTACTGAAAGTTTGAATGCCCAAGAATATTGTCGGTTGTGGTTGTACGCTTGCCATTCAGAAGAATCAATGTTTGATGGCTATCCATTCCACGCAGGTTAATTACACCTCTGCCCCCCACACCCCGGCTATTGGTGGTAATGCCGGTAGATTCTCGTACTGCCTGCATAATGTTTTCTATCGGGCTCTGTAGCAGTTCCTCCTTCGTGATGACCGTAATCGATGCCGGGACATCTTTAAGTTGTGATTCGGTGAGTGTTGCTGTGACTACAATTCGCTCAAATTCGAGAGGTTTATCATCAGACTCTGCATATAGTGTTGCAGAAGCTAATGCGATGGCGAGTACCATGGCAGTTTGTACTAAGTATCTTTTAACGGGCGCAATGACATGGGGCGCTATGGCCATTGGGGGTTTCCTTATATTAGTGAGAGCTGGTTTACAGTCTTAAATTGAATGGTTGTAACAAAAGCCGAATAAAAAACGGGAAGCACAGGCTTCCCATTCTTTATTCGGTACTAGGTGTTAAGAACTAGTAAATGTCATGTTGAGTGTTGTATAGATTAAATTTACCCGTTGGAGTAATCAGGCGTTTATCTTTAATAACCTTTTTCAACTTGCGGGTTTTATCGTCTATAACCACCACCGCTGACTCCTGTGAAGCGCCGTTCCATACCGAGAACCAAACTTCGTTACCCGCTTTATTGTACTCAGGCTGAACCACAAGCTGCGCGCCTTCGCCGATGTTGGCCATTTTGGCGATGGGTATCACCTTGAAACTTTTATCGAGGTTGTTGATATCAAAAACTGCAACCGACTGGCTGATCGCTTTGTCCGGATTAAGTGCTGTATCTACCCACAGGTTGCTGGATTTAGGGTGTGTTTTGATAAACAGCGATCCGCCTCCCTGCCCTTTAAGGGTTCGCACTACGGTCCAGGCTTTTTTGCTCTTCGCGTCTGTCGAAATCAGCGAAACACTGTCATCGCCCAGATGTGAGGTTGCCCAGACTGCTCCGTATTTAGGATCTACAAAGTTTGCACCGCGGCCAGGGTGAGGGATTTTACCCACGTCTACCAACTTGGTCAGCTTCGATGTTTTTGAATCGATTACCGCAATCTTATTAGATTTATTTGCCGCCGACATGAAGTAACGGTGCGTTGAATCCCAGCCACCATCATGCAGGAAACGGGCTGCATCAATATTGGTAATTTTAAGGTTGGCAAGGTCGCTGTAATCAACCATCATCACTTTGCCTGTTTCCTTAATATTGACAATAAACTCAGGCTTTTCATGGGATGCAATAATGGCCGCAACCCGAGGTTCAGGATGGTAGTCACCATCCACTGTCATGCCACGGGTTGAAACCACTTTGATGGGTTCCAGCGTATCACCATCCATGATCACAAACTGGGGCGGCCAGTAGCTGCCCGCAATTGCGTATCTGTCTTCATACCCTTTGTACTTGGATGTTTCAACAGAGCGCGCTTCCAGACCCACTTTGATTTCTGCAACGGTATCCGGGTTTTTCATCCATAGATCAATCAGGTTTACCCGTGCATCACGACCAATCACAAACAGGTAGCGACCGGAATAGGACATTCTGGAAATGTGAACCGCATAACCCGTTTTAACTATGCTAATGATCTTCTTGGTATCGCCATCGATGAGCGCAACCTCACCTGAATCCCGGAGAGTTACCGAGAAGATATTTTGAATGTTGTAGTTGTTCTGTTTTGATTTAGGGCGCTTATTTACCGGAACTACCACTTTCCAGCTTTCTGTAAGCTCTTTCATCCCGTACTCGGGTGGCACAGGCGGCTCGTTCTGAAGGTATTTTGCCAACAGATCAATCTCTTTCTCGGAAAGAACTCCCGTCTCACCCCAGGCAGGCATGCCACCCGCGGAACCATAGGTTATAAATGTTTTGAGGTAGGCAGTGCCCCGCTCGCTGGTAATATCTGTAGTGAGCGCCTTACCGGTTGCACCTTTTCTCAACACTCCATGGCAACCAGCACAGCGCTGGAAGTAGATTTTTTTCGATGACTCATAATCCGCATCAGATAGCGCAACACCGGTTTGAGTGATCGGTTTTGTCGCGGCTGCGCTGTCAATGGCTGAGGGTGCTCCCTCATAAGCTTCCACTATTTTTTCGCCGCTTCCAGCTTTGAATGATGAAAAATATCCGGCTACTTCATCGATATCCTTATCACTTAAGCTCGAAACCATCGGCTTCATTAATGGGCTTTTTCGATCACCACTCTTAAATGCCTTGATCTGTTTTTCAAGGTAACTCTTGCTTTGTCCCGCCAGCGAGGGATATTCCGGATTAAGGCTCACGCCTTCTGCGCCGTGACAGGCGAAACACTGTTTTGCTTTTGACGGAACTTCAGCCTGAAGTATTGCGGGTGTTAAGACGAAAGCAAGAGCCGCGATGTTGGTCAACATAAGCGCACGCTTTTTCATAAATAATCTCCATTGGGTAGGACAGTTTTTCAAAATAATGGAGGTTTTAACGAGCAGCCCTCCAATCAAAATAGCACTGATTTAGGAGCATTATCGGGCGGTGGCTCTAAGGAGCATTGACTTATATCAAGATGATCAATTCAATAATTGAGCGGCGTCAATTAAATTACCAATAGGTAACATCTAGGTTTCTATACGGATCAATTCACGTAGTTTTTCAACGTTCATCAGGGTTATTTTTGAGCCCTTAAGCTTAATTAACCCTTGTTCAGATAGTACCTTCAATGTTCGGGAAAGTGTTTCGGGCTTAATAGACAGGCGCGATGCAATCACGTGCTTGGGCGCGGCCAAAGAAAATTCAGTACTGCTATTATCTTCCTCTGGAATGTCGCTCAATAGATAGGAGATCAGCCGGAAATTGGCATTATGCAATGTAAGCCGATCCATTTCGCTGACCATCCAGTGAAGCCGTTGGCTGATTTTACCCAGCAACGCAATACACAATTCGTTTGAGCCGTTCAGCAGCTGTAGATAGTTTTTCGCCTGAATGCCCACAACAACGGACTTCGAAACGGCAACGGAAGTGACGGGATATTTGGAACCTCCGGAAAACAACACCCCCTCCGCGAAGGTTTGCCTGGGTCTAATGATTTCCAGAACCTTCTGATCTCCACTGGGAGCTAGTCGCTGTAACTTCACCCCTCCTGAAATCAGCAGGTAAATATCGGTCAGCGCGGCTCCCTGATGAAAGAGCACACAACCCTTCGGTAGCTGCCATGCATGAGCTGTTTGTACAACCTGCATAAATTGTTCATCACTCAGGGGCTGTAATAAAACACAGCTCCGCATCATATCCAAAACGGTATGGTCCAGTTCGACACGTTCTATCGTTTTACTTCTCATGGGTCTATATTAAGTCGCTATCAATTTGGATTAACGGTACAGGTACTACTGAACGCCATTGTATAGCAGCAGCATTCCAGGCACAGCTATTACTCATACATAAACCGATACGCAACCAGGCCCACGCGCTCATGTATTAATTTATAATTCAGGTCAAAAGATTTCGCGCTGGGGAGAAAATCCATCAATTCCCAACCTTTCATATGACTGCTGGAATAACCGGCTGGCGCGGGGATCACTTCAAAGCCCATTCGTTCGAAGCTATGTAGCGATCGATCCATGTGGTAAGCCTCGGTCACCAGCACAATTTTCTGAATGTTTTGCGGTAATAAAATCTCCGCACTGTTCTGTGCGTTTTCCAAGGTGGTTCGGCTGCGCCGCTCTAGCCAGCGCGCCTCTACATCGCTATATTTTTTTAATGTTTGAGCCATGAGCTGCGCTTCGCTAATGGCTGATCCGCGTCCTACGCCGCCGGTCAGCAGCAATGGCAGCTTGGTCTGTTTATGCAAATATGCACCCTGCAAAACCCGATTTAATGCGCCAATCTTGACGACATCACCGCCATATTCCGGTAAACGTTTGTCGCTACCGCCACCCAATACCACAATTGCGCCCGCATCTTTAAGGCGCACATCATCAATGCTCAAGGAGGGATAATCCTCAAGGGAATCACTCAGCAATATTACCAGTGCCGGTGTACTAAACAGGTAGGAGCCCAACAGGGAAAACAGCAGCAATAGCCTGGCAACTCTCGGTCGCCAGCTCAGCAACAGAAAACCAAGCAATCCGGCGAAAATCAGCAACCCCGGGGGTAGAAACAGTGCTTTCAGGAAAGAACGAATCAGTAGCAAAACATAGTCTCGGTAGTTTTATCTGTAGTTGGAATCATCTAAATTTCAGGGTGCTAGTACAAGTTATAATTGCAGTTTGTAAACCTACGATGAACGCGCCCGTATTAGCATCTCATTAGCGCATCAAAATTTGGGCTTGGCGGCCATCAAAGCTATATGTAATCACCGGTCTGCGGTATCCTACTCGGCTTTACTGGACTCAACCTTTTTTAGGGCCGCTCCAGGATTTTAGGACAGCTCCAGGACATCTCTAAAAACTTACAGCGTGGAAAACAATTCAAACATGCCTCAGCAAAACCAACCCCAATCCTACCAGCCTCAAAAGATCGAAACCGAAGTTCAGCAATTCTGGCAGGACAACCATAGTTTTACGGTAACGGAACAACCCAACAAAGAGAAGTTCTACTGTCTGGCGATGTTCCCCTACCCCAGCGGCAAGTTGCATATGGGGCATGTGCGTAACTATACGATTGGCGATGTGATTAGCCGCTACCAGCGTATGCAGGGCAAAAATGTGATGCAACCGATGGGCTGGGATGCCTTTGGTTTACCGGCTGAAAATGCCGCGATCAAAAACAAAGTGCCGCCTGCAGAGTGGACTTATCAAAACATCGATTATATGCGCGACCAACTTGATCGCCTTGGTTTTGGTTATGACTGGAACCGTGAACTGGCCACCTGCCATCCACAATATTACCGCTGGGAGCAGTGGTTCTTCACCCGCCTGTTTGAAAAAGGCATGGTGTATCGCAAATTAGCGATTGTAAACTGGGACCCGGTCGATCAAACCGTGCTGGCCAACGAACAGGTTATTGATGGTCGTGGCTGGCGCTCTGGCGCACTGGTTGAGCGCCGTGAGATCCCCCAATGGTTTATCAAAATCAGTGCTTACGCGGATGAACTGCTCGATAGTCTCGATCAACTCGATCAATGGCCCGAACAGGTACGCACTATGCAGCGCAACTGGATCGGCCGCTCGGAAGGGGTTGAACTGGAATTTGCGGTTGAGGGCCAAGCGGAGCCAGTTGAGGTATACACCACCCGGCCCGATACCCTGATGGGTGTGACCTATATGGGCGTTGCCGCTCAACACCCTCTTGCTTTAAAAGCCGCAGAAAATAATCCCGAGTTGGCTGCCTTTATCGAAGAATGCGGTCACATTAAAGCGGCCGAAGCGGAGATGGCGACGGTTGAGAAAAAAGGAATGGATACCGGCTTTAAAGCGATTCATCCTATTTCTGGAGAGTCGTTACCCATCTGGGTGGCCAATTTTGTATTGATTGAATACGGTTCCGGCGCGGTAATGTCGGTACCTGCCCACGATCAGCGCGACTGGGAGTTTGCGGAAAAATACCAGCTACCCATGAAGCAGGTGATCAAACCTAAATCGGATAAAACAGATTGTGATATCAGCCAACAGGCCTTTACCGAAAAAGGTTTGCTGATCAATTCTGGCGAGTTCGAAGGACTTAGCTCCAAGCAAGCGGTAGATGCGATTGCCGATAAACTCAGTGCAGAAAATCGCGGCAGCAAAAAGGTCAATTTCCGCCTGCGCGATTGGGGAGTTTCCCGCCAGCGTTACTGGGGCTGCCCCATTCCAATCATCAACTGCAAAAAGTGCGGCGCAGTGGCAGTACCGGAAGATCAACTCCCGGTCGAACTGCCGATTGATATTGAGTTTGACGGCGTTGGTTCACCCATCAAACAGATGCCGGAATTTTACCAAACTAAATGTCCAACCTGCGGTGGCGATGCGGAGCGTGAAACCGATACCTTTGATACCTTTATGGAATCTTCCTGGTATTACGCGCGCTTTGCATCCCGCAGCAGCGACGATGCAATGCTCGATGCCAACGCGGACCACTGGTTACCCGTCGATCAATATATTGGCGGTATTGAGCATGCAATTCTGCACCTGCTTTATGCGCGATTCTTCCATAAACTGATGCGGGACGAAGGACTGGTCAACAGCGATGAACCCTTCAAGCGGCTGCTGACCCAGGGCATGGTATTGAAGGATGGCGCCAAGATGTCTAAATCCAAGGGCAATACCGTTGACCCCCAGGGCTTGATCGAACAATACGGCGCGGATACGGTTCGGCTGTTTGTAATGTTCACCGCACCACCGGAACAATCTCTGGAGTGGTCAGACAGCGGCGTTGAAGGTGCCTTCCGGTTTATGAAACGGCTGTGGCGGCTCACCGAAGAGAGCATTCTCAAGGGTGCTGCAAACAACCCTGCCGGGATGGAACTGAACGACAAACAGCAGCAATTGCGTCGTAAAACCCATGAAACGATTTCTAAAGTCAGCGATGATTACGGCCGACGGCAAACCTTTAATACCGCTATCGCCGCAACCATGGAGCTTTGCAACAGTATCTCTACTTTTGATGGTAACGCGCCGGAAGATATTGCAGTCGAGCGTGAAGCGATCGAAGCGGCGGTAATTTTACTGGCTCCGGTGACACCACATATCTGCCATAAACTGTGGCAAAACCTTGGGCACAGCACCGCGGTAATTGATGCTCCATGGCCCCAGGTTGATGAAAGCGCGTTGATACGTTCCAGCATTGAGATGGTGGTGCAGGTGAATGGTAAAGTACGCGGCCGTATTGAGGTCAGCGTAGATGCAGATAAAGAAAGCATCGCCGATCAAGCCCGTAATGATGAAAACGTAAAACGTTTTACCGATGGAAAAACCGAGCGCAAGTTGATTGTGGTTCCGGGTAAACTGGTGAATATCGTTGTCGGTTAGCGTTGTTATTTGAACCCCGTAGCATCAGCAGCAAAAAAAGCGTCCGCTACAGGACCCTGGAAATCGGATCTCACAATATGATTTTACGTAGCACTCAGCTTAATATCGTCTGCCAACGTTTATGCAAAGGCTTTGTACTTGTCGTGCTGCTAGTGCAGCTGGCAAGTTGCGGGTATCAACTGCGCGATACATCTGCTGCTGCCAACCAAGGATCTGCGGTTACTGAGCTGGGCCCACTTTATATTGATAGCGACGACAATACGCCGTTTTATTCGCTGCTGCGATCAAAGCTGAACGCAGCGTCCATCACATTAACAACAGACCAAAGCAAAAGCCGTTACCGGCTCAAAGTGTATGGTTTCAAGAATCAGCAGCAGCCACTATCCTATGCAAAAAATGGTGATGTTTACGAATACCGGCACCAGGCTAGCCTGGCGTTCCAGCTCACCGATGCCAACAACTTCTCAGCGATTAATGCCACACGTCTAAAGGCTGAGGAAATCGTTCGTAGCGACCAAAACCGCCTTGCCGCCAGTCAGGCCAAAGCGACGCAGCTTCAACGGGAACTAGCACAAAAATTGGTCGACCAGATTTTCTGGGCATTAAAAACCGCTAGCATTCGAGTTCAATCAGCCCAACCTAAAAAATTCGTTACGCCAGCGAAATGAAGCTAGATCTTCAGCAACTTCCCGCGCATCTAAACCATTCACCACAATCGATCTATCTTGTGTGCGGGGACGAAACCCTGTTGGTGGATGAGGCCTGTGATCAAATCCGCAACTCCGCCAAAACCAGCGGTTATGACGACCGGCAGGTCTACCAGATCGACGCGCAATTCGACTGGCAGCAACTGATGGTTGCGACAGGCACTCTGTCGCTATTTTCACAAAAACGAATTCTGGAACTTAGGCTTGCTGCCAAGCAGCCTGGCAATGATGGCCGCACCGCACTACAAAACTATGCGGAAAATCCCAACCCCGATGATCTGTGGTTGATCCGCTCCGGCAAGCTGGAAAAAAGTACCCAAAATACAAAATGGTTTAAGGCGGTTGAAAAGGCCGGAGTCGTCATACTGATTCAACCCGTCAGCCCCGCCCAGCTACCCAACTGGGTTCGCCAGCGCATGCAGAAAGCCGGACTTAAACCCACCGCTGAAGCGGTGCAAATGCTGGCGGATCAGGTTGAGGGCAACTTGCTGGCGGCATCCCAGGAGATTGAAAAAATCCAACTGCTGGCCAGTAACCCAGTTATCGACGGCGACATGATCACCGAAATGGTCACCAACAATGCCCGCTACAGTGTATTTACCCTGGTGGACCGTATACTCGATGGTCAGACTGAATCTGCCCTGCGGGTACTGCACGGTTTAAAAGCCGAATCCGCTGAGACACAACTAGTGATCTGGGCGCTCGCCCGTGAAATACGATTACTCATCGAGTTAACCGACTGCCTTCAAAACCGCCGACCGGCTTCTGAGTTTTTCCGTATGCAGAAACCACCGATATGGGAAAGCCGGCAACGGTCGCTAAAACAGCGCCAGCAGCGTATACCGCTGGGCCGCCTGCAAACCAGCCTAAAACGCCTATTGCTGATCGACAAAATCACCAAAGGCGCTGCTACAGGTAATGCCTGGGAAGAGCTAGAAAGATTATTGCTTTCTCTAGCCATCAGGTAGTCTTACAAACAACAAATTCTGATAATAAAAATTACAACAGAGTTCAACATGTTAAAAAGCACAAACCTCACAGACCGGCCACAACTCACAGAAACCTATACCAGCATCGCAATGGAAAGTACACGCTGGAAAAATTTCGAGCCACGCCCAGACGATATTATTATCTGCACACCACCCAAATGTGGCACCACCTGGATGCAGATGATCTGCGCATTACTCATTTTTCAGGAACCTGAACTTGAAAAGCCATTGAGCGAATACTCCCCCTGGCTTGATATGCTGGTTTTACCCATTAACGAAGTACTGGAAAAACTCAGCGCCCAAACCCACAGACGTTTTATTAAAACCCACACACCCCTCGATGGCTTGCCCTACTACGACGATGTAACCTATCTATGCATTGGTCGAGATCCACGTGATGCCTTCATATCAATGCAGCCCCATCGTAAAAATATGAAGCCCGAAAAATTCATGGCCATGCGGGAAAACGCTACCCACGAGGTTGTTTTACCGGATATGAATGAAGATGATCTGGGAGTTCGCTTTCAGCGCTGGATGACTGCATCCGGAAAAGACGGTGAACAGAGTAGTGCAGCATCCGCATCCGTACTGAACTTCGTTTCAACGTTTTGGCAGTACCGCCACCTCCCTAATATTCATTTTGTTCACTACCACGATCTTAAAACCGATCTTCGTAAAGAGATGGAAAGAATCGCCAGCATTTTAAATATTGAAGTGCCCGAACAGAAATGGCCGATTCTAGTTAAAGCAGCTACCTTTGAGAGCATGAAATCAAACGCAGACAACATTGCACCGGATGCGGAAAAAAATCTCTGGCAAAACAATGCCGGATTTTTTAATAGCGGTAAAAACGGACAGTGGAAGGAACAATTTTCTGAGGAAGATATTGCGGTTTATCATCAACAACTGAAGGAAAGAGCTTCGCCAGAACTTGCCCGCTGGCTTGAAAATGGCGGTGAGGTCAACTGAACTAAAAATTATAAGTAGCATCGATGCTATCCAATATGAATATCTGCCAACACGATCAACAAGCGGGTTATAGCTAACACAATTTGTGTATTATCCAAATAAAAAGGCCACATCAAATGATGTGGCCTTTTTATAACGGTATCGGTCTAAATACCCAAACCTTTACCAGACAAGCATTCAATCGAAATTACTTGCTCATCCTACGGCGACGCGATGCACCAAACCCTAATAGGCCCAGTGCGATGAGTGCAATACTAGATGGCTCCGGCACATTGCCACCACTGACCGCGTTGGTACTCACGACAATATTATCCAGTCCAAAAGCCTCGTCTGTCCAAGGTTGATCGGTGTTTCCAATAAAATCGAAACTAATGGCAGCGGCGCTATCGGCAAAGTTTAGTGAATAATGATAGGTGCTTGCTCCGCCATAAAAATGCCCATATCCCAACGCAGTTTGATCATGGGAAACTAGCGTACCGGTAGTTGGCCCAACTAGATAACCGCTGGAGTGGCCGTAGTAATCTTTGAAAATTTCAGTCCCATTCATCTCTAAAACGAAGTTATCACCATAAGTAGTGCCATCCAGGCTCTTAAGACCAATCACATCAAAGTCAATGGTTACTGAGGTATGAGCAGCAAGCCCAGTCAGTGAAAGCGTTGAGGTAGCTCCGTAGTTGAGAAAACCAACAAATTTTTCGGTGCTTGGAGCAGTCTGCACGGTATTGGCTCCGGTGATGCCGGTAGCCGTTCCGGATGAGAAATCATTCGTGTAGACAACCGTAGCGGTTGAGTAAGACGCAAAACCCAAGCTCAAAGCCAATGCACTTGCAGCCAAAAATTGTTTCTTAATAGTCATTCTAAATTCCTTCCTAGTGTTGTCACAGCATGCGTTGCCATGAATCCCCATCACTGTTATGCGAACAATGAAGGTTAAAAAATGTTTTGGCCCAATCAATCAGAGCAGACTAACTTGATTAGCAACTACCTACAAGCTAAATACGTGCCAACTATTTATTACCTTTATTAACAATTAGTTACATATGTCAGATATTTATACATATAAAATATGTATAAATATCTGACACTTAATAGCGGCCTGTTTTTTATAGTTTAGGCCGCCACCTTCGAAAGCATGAAATCCAACGCAGACAACATTGCACCGGATGCGGAAAAAAACCTCTGGCAAAACAATGAAGGTTTTTTAACAGTGGAAAAAGTGGTTAGTGGCAAGTATTTTTGAATGAAAAAGATATTGCCGCTCACTAACAACAGCTCAAGGAAAGAGCCTCACCAGAACTTGCCCACTGGCTGGAAAATGGCGGTGAGGTTGACTGAGCAAGTTTCCATAAAACGGAGGCAGCCAAACTTAGTTGTCTCCGTTTTATAAAGCCCCCATTTTATAAGTAGCCCACCGTGGCCTCATAAATAGCACATCCCTATAGCACGATATGCGCCTACTCTGCATCGCGATATTGCTATTTGTAATCCTGTTTTACAACAGCCACACAAAGGTGAAGCTCATCACTTTCTTCGTTACCTGCCTCGTTACTTGACGCTCAACTTTGCAAAGCCTTATGGTTAGCGTCAACCGATTACTACCTCAAACCATAACCCAGAGTTTATTATGAAAAATACCTTTCTAACTACACTGATATTTAGCCTGGCGCTGTCCAGTTTTGCGTATGCCGATGGCTTCACGCTGGAAAGCCCAGATGTACAAGGGCAGCTCAACAATGATCAGGTATTTAATGCCTTTGGCTGTAGCGGCAAAAATATCTCGCCACGACTAACCTGGAAAAATGTACCTAAAGGAACCAAAAGCATCGCCATCACCATGTACGATCGGGATGCACCAACCGGCAGCGGTTTCTGGCACTGGCTAATATTTGATATTCCCGCCAGCGCCACATCACTTGAAACCAACGCCGGAAATCTAAATAAACCGATAGCACCCAAAGGCAGCATTCAAAGCACCACCAGTTTTGGCACCCCAGGATATGGTGGTTCATGCCCACCAAAGGGAAGCGGCCCTCACCAATATACCTTCACCGCACATGCGCTTAAGGTTACAACCCTCGGATTAAACCAGCAGACAACACCCGCACTGGTAGGGTTTAACCTTAGCGCCCACACACTGGCTAAGGCCTCTGTTGTTCTCTACTACAGTCGCTAGTGCACTCAGCGGGAATTGATCAAGTGAAAGGTAAACGCGTATTAATTATTGGTGGTGGCACAGGAATAGGCCTGTGCCTTGCGGAAAAGCTAATCAAGCTGGGAGCAACGGTTGTCGTTGCATCTCGTGACCTTGAGAAGCTGCAGCTTGTAGTCGCCAAAATGGGTGCGAATGCCTCCGCATATCAACTGGATGCCAGTGATGAGCAAGCTGTGATCCAGTTTTTCTCGGCAGTTGGGGAGTTTGATCATTTAGTAGCGACGATACGACCGGATCATCTAACCGCCCCATTCAATAAAACAACACCATCAAGCTCCCGTGGTGCATTTGATGCGAAATTCTGGGGGCAGTATTACCTGGCTCATCACTGCCTAAATAATATTTCAAAAAATGGCAGCATCCTGTTCACATCGGGCATTGCTGCCGCAAGAGGCTACCGCGGGTTTTCATCGACCGCAGCGATAAATGGTGCCATCGAATCCCTGACAAAATCCCTGGCAGTTGAGCTCGCGCCGGTTCGCGTAAACACCGTATCACCGGGATTTATTGAGCGTAGCGCAGAGGATATTGAGCGCTGGGATATGGTTCAGAACCTGGGTGCTCGTATACCTGCAGAGCGTCTCGGCACCCAGGCCGAAGCCGCCGAGGCGTACATTTATTTGCTACAAAATCGGTATACAACCGGCACAATTCTCACGGTAGATGGCGGCGAATTATCTGCCTGAATGTGAGCGAATCCACTGGAGGTTTTTATGACGACTAAGCTTGGAAAATTTGACTGGCAAGACCCCTTTCTAATTGAGCAACAACTCAGTGAAGATGAGCGGATGATCATGCTCAGCGCTCGACAATATGCGCAGGATAAATTACAGCCAAATGCGCAGATGGCGTTTCGTAACGAGTATGTTGATCGTAATATTTTTCTTGAAATGGGTTCCCTCGGGCTATTGGGCGCAACCATAAAAGGCTACGGCTGCTCGGGGGTTAACTACGTAAGTTATGGTCTGATCGCCAGAGAAATCGAACGTGTGGATTCCGGTTATCGCTCCATGATGAGCGTTCAATCCAGCCTGGTGATGCACCCTATCTATGCCTACGGATCAGAAGCACAGAAGCAGAAATACCTGCCCAAATTAGCCACCGGAGAATGGGTTGGCTGTTTTGGCCTCACCGAACCAGACCACGGCTCAGACCCCGGCAGCATGATCACCCGCGCCAAAACCGTCGATGGTGGTTACAGCCTGTCCGGCAATAAAATGTGGATCACCAACTCCCCCATCGCAGATATTTTTGTAGTCTGGGCCAAAACCGACGATGGCGTCATTCGTGGTTTTGTACTTGAGAAAGGGATGAAGGGGCTAAGCACACCAAAAATCGAAGGCAAACTTGCGCTGCGCGCCTCGGTCACCGGTGAAATCGTAATGGATGAAGTAGTGGTATCCGAAGAACACCTATTGCCCAACGTACAGGGTTTAAAAGGGCCCTTCGGCTGCCTTAATGCGGCTCGCCTGGGTATTTCATGGGGGGCACTCGGCGCCGCTGAAACCTGCTGGAAAACCGCCAGACAGTATGTAATGGATCGTAAACAGTTCAATCGGCCTTTGGCTGCAAACCAGTTAATACAGATGAAGCTGTCCAATATGCAAACTGAGATCCACCTGGGCTTGTTGGGCGCACTACAGGCCACACGCCTGCATGATCAAGGCAAACTTGGCGTAGAGTTAATCTCATTAATGAAGCGCAACAACTGCTCAAAATCGTTAGAAATTGCCCGGGTAGCACGGGACATGCTTGGTGGTAATGGTATCTCGGATGAATTCCCGGTGATGCGTCATATGCTGAATCTTGAAGTCGTCAATACCTATGAAGGCACTGCGGATATTCACGCCCTGATTCTTGGCCGCGCGCAAACGGACATTCAGGCATTTTTCTAGCCGCTAATGTTGTTCAGCTAACAATGAAATAAGGCTTTGCACCAGAGAGGGAATTTCTGATGGATCTACAACTATACGCAATGACCTGCGGTTGGCTGACCATGCCAATGCAAACCATAATCGGTGGCGAAGACGGCAGCATTAAAATCCCGATCCCCGCATATCTGATTCGCCACCCAAAGGGCACTGTGCTGTTCGATACCGGAATGAGCCTCAAAGCCCAACAAGATCCAGCGGAGTTTTTGGGGGATGCTAGCGCCTTTATACAGGTTCATTTCGCCAACGATGAAGATATTCAGAGCCGCCTTCAACTGCTGGATATTGATGTTGGCGATATCGATATGGTGATCAACTCCCACCTTCACTTTGATCATGCCGGTGGTAATGCATTTATTCCTGACGCACGTATTCTTGTGCAGAAAAACGAGTGGGATGCAGCCCACGAACCGGACTTTATTGAGTCCTTTGCCTATCAGCCCGAGGAGTACGATCTGGGGCAGGATATTGTACTGATCAACGGCGCCCATGATCTGTTTGGCGATCGCAGCGTAAATCTGATACCGACACCAGGGCACACCCCCGGCCACCAATCCCTGCTTATTAAAACCAAACAACGGCAGATATTGTTAGCCGGTGATGCCTGTTATTTACGGCGCACTTTAGAAGAGATGCGGCTACCTGCCATAGTGCACGATGCGGATGAGATGCTTAAATCTCTGCGGGCGCTAAAAAAACTTGAAGCAAAAGGTGCAGAGATTTTTTATGGGCATGACCCGGAGTTCTGGAATAGCGTTCCGCAGGTGCCAGCTCGGATACTGTGAGTGGATCGGCGCAGGAAACACCTAACGAGCCATTGTCTAGGTTTGCTATGTTAATATCACAATAGGTGGAAAACCTATCCACCTATATACAAGTAATACGAGGACAATTGGTTACTCTAATCAACACTGTTATAAATCATTGCAAAAATGACTAAAGGATTGATAGTAATAAGTTCTTTTGCCATTGCTTTGATGGTAGTTTCACAATTAGTGCTAGGAATGCACCCTGATGTAAAAGAGTTTTTAGATTCGTTCTCTTCGACGAAAGATTATCTAAACTCCTTGCCAGAGTATAGAGATCATCCATTAACTCAATTTCGTGAATTTTGGGTTTCTCACTACAAGGTTCTTAGGAGTATATTTGTAGTATCAATTTTAGTGTTAATTTTGAGTTGTACTAAGTATTTTATGACGAGCTCAAATAATAATGCATAACAAGCACGTCAAGTTGTTCGCTATGCTCACTGGGACGCTCGCACCTCGCGCCCCTTATTTAAAGCGTTAGCAATATGGTCATAATGAAGTGTAAATTGTGCAGGAAGGATAAACCGTTAAAAAAATCACATATAATTCCTGAATTTTTGTATTCAAAATTATACGATGAAAAACATCGATTTCATGAAATACACATTGACGCAAAGAAAAAAAACAGGCTTCCACAAAAAGGTGTTAGAGAGCATCTTTTATGTGGTGAGTGTGAGCAATATTTTTCAAAATTTGAACGTTACGCTAGCTTGGTACTAAATAGCGGCTTTGAATTAACTGTAAAAACAATCGACGGGATACTTAATTTTGAAGGTGTTGAATATACTCAATTCAAACTATTCTCACTCTCTATTTTGTGGCGCGCCAGTATTTCCTCTTTAGATTTCTTCTCAGAGGTTAATTTAGGCTCACATGAAGAGGTTATTAGAAAACTATTAATCTCTGGGGAAGCAGGTAAAGAACAAGATTATCCTTTTCTTTTATCTCCGATTTTACATGAAAACGAAATACAAGAAGCATTAATAGTTAAACCTACACTAAGTGCAATTGATAATAATGAAGCATATAGGTTTGTTTATGGCGGGATAGCTTGGGTGTTTGTAATTAGTGAAAACAAAGTTCCTGATATTGTAGTTCAAGCATCAATTAGTAAGGCCGGTATTCTCAAAATGATCCCGTGGCAAATGACTAAAATGGGATTTATAATAGGTATGGCTGAAGACGCTATTAGAAACGGTAAGTTGTAAATATCGCTAACAATGCCATCAATCTCACCGCTTTACGCTGCGCTTCAAGTGGCAAATTACGGCGGCGTTAGGCGTAAAACCATTATGAAAGAAATCCAAAGTATTGATATAGCTCTCGAACAGCTCGAGACGGCACTGAGGCTATACAAAGAAACCGAGGAGTATATCTCTGTAATTACCCTAGCGGGTGCAGCTGAAGAAATTCTAGGAAAGGTTTGCAGAGAGCAAGATATCGAAAATTCTTTGGAGCAAATGCAGCGCTCCTTCTACTTGATCCGTAAAATTAGGTTTGGTGATCAAGCGACTGACGAGAGAAAACAATCCGATAAATGGCTAGCTGATAGAGCAAACAGTGCTCGCAATAAAGCAAAGCATGCAAATCCCGTAAGAGAGCCTGTACTAACATTTGATGTAAAAGAAGAAGCTAAAGATTTACTCGGGCGGGCATTGGACAATTGGTGGGCGCTTGGGAAGCCGTATAGCCCTACAATGTTAGAGTTTCACAACAATAAAAACGTATAACACGGCCAGCAAGCATCGCTCATTACATACGCTGGACCTCGTTTCACTCGGCCGCCTCTGGCTGCGTTAAATTTTTTGGAGAGATATGGAAATGATTCTAGATTATGCAGGGATAGCTTTAGGGGTTCTATCTATAATTTTTAGTTGGTATTACGGTTCTAAGCCAATCAGGAAGCAGAGAAAGATACTGGAACACGAGAAAGAGCTTTCCAAGATAGAAAACTATTCCAAAACTACAGGGTATAAGCACATGATCCATGACTGCTTTACGGTGTTGTTTTACTCATTATCCTTATTTCTTGTTTCTCTTGGCATTCAGCAGTCATTGCTCACAATAATTTCAGAGCCGACAGCTGTTCTGTTTATCAAGCAAATTACAGCTGGCCTATTTATTGGGGCAGGTGTCGTTCTATTTGATATGTTTATTACTTTGGTTAAATCCTATGAGCCAGAGAAGGCAAAAGACAAATTGAGTAGTAAGATTCATAAAATTGCAAAACCAAATTTAGCAAATGGCAGAGAAAGGCGTTAAAAACCTTAGTCACCTAATTAGAGTATGTACCATGAAAATGAATTATTTTGTGTTTGGAACAAATAATAAGGAAACGGCAGTTGCGTTTTATGATGAACTATTTGATGGGTGTGGGTTAAATAAAATTCAAGAGCAGGGACGAATGGTGCTATGGGGGAACGACGAATTTATGTTTTCCATAGCAGAGCCGTTCGATGAAAGTCCAGCATCGAACGGAAATGGTACTATGCTTGGCTTTCATGTTGAGGCAATCGAAGAGGTAAATCGATTACACAAAAAGGCTCTTGAGTTAGGCGGTTCGAGTGAAGGTGATCCTAGAATGCGTTCTAATATGCATTCGGCCTACGTAAGAGATCTAGATAATAATAAAATATGTTTCTATACGAGCAATGCTTAACAAGATAATAAAATATGGCCCACAAAAAAAACCTGGACTGCCCATCACAAGACGAACTGTCAGGTTACGTCAATGTCAAAAGCCCATAGTAAGTTAAGAGATTCGGCGCAGCCCACAAGGAGAAGATAACACTAATGTCTACAGTCAAAGAGCATTACGAAAATGTCCTATCAGAAGTCTATGTTTGGATGTTTGATGGTTTTGATAATGCTCTCCAAAAGAATGCTGATTTCTTCAAGAGACATAAGATAAGCCCTAGGCAATCTGGCATTGCCATTGATCTTGGCGCGGGCTGTGGATTCCAGTCTATTCCATTAGCTGAGGTAGGCTTTAATGTAACTGCCATTGATCTAGACCACAAGCTACTGAGTGATTTAGAAAACCGTTCTGCTCAGTTACCTATTAAAATAGTCCAAGACGACCTTGTTGATTTTGATAAGCATACCCAAGGCAATGCCGAACTAATTGTCTGTATGACGGACACACTTTGTCATCTTGAGTCCAAGGACAAGGTTAAATCTCTCTTTGAGAAGGTAGTAACTTCACTGGAGGAGAAAGGGCTGTTCATCATCACCTTTCGAGATTTGTCATTTGAACTTCCGGAGCTTGAACGGTTTATACCCGTGAAGAGTGATGATGACACCGTATTTACCTGCTTCCTGGAATATGAACCAGAAACGGTTAAGGTTCACGACCTGGTGTATAGAAAAAAAGATGGCAACTGGTCTCTTAATAAGAGTTACTACAGAAAACTAAGATTATCGAAACAGTGGATAGAGGAACAGCTTACAAAAATTGGCTTTACTCAGTTTGAGTCAACTATTGATAAAGGATTGGTCACTGTAATTGCAGTCAAATGAAACACACCGAACAAGTCAAAGCAGTTGGATATTTTAAAGCGTTAGCTGCGCTAGAACCCTACCCAGGAGTATAAAAGGATGTATGTCCCGGATCACTTCAAAGAAGAAAACCACGAAAAGCTTCAACAGTACATTCGTGATTATAGCTTCGGACTGCTCATCATCGCCGACGATGAAGGGATTGAGGCCAACCATGTTCCGTTTCATCTGAGTTCTAGCGTAAACGGTTCTCTTGGGCAACTTCAGTGCCATTTGGCTCGCGGTAACCCAGCCTGGCAACGGATTCAAAGCGGAGCTCGAGTTCTTGCGGTTTTTCAGGGGCCAGATGCTTACGTTTCCCCCTCATGGTATGCAACCAAGGCAGAGACAGGCCGAGTTGTTCCAACATGGAACTATCTGGCAGTTCATGCGCAAGGTAGCGCTCGGGTTATTCTGGATCCAAGCTGGTTGAAGCATCATCTCGATCAGCTAACAAACCAACATGAATCGCAAATGGACGCTCCCTGGTCTGTGGATGACGCACCAACGGATTTCACTGAACGTTTAGTGCAGGCTATTGTTGGCATCGAGATCAAGATTGAAACACTGACGGGTAAGCTGAAAGCAAGCCAGAATCAGCCAGAGAAGAACCGGACCGGTGTCAAAGTTGCCTTAGAGCTCGAAGAAAAAGCGCGGAAGCTCGCGATGGCCAAGTTCATCAGTTAACCATTAGCTGTTCGATCAGCTCCATCCAAGCCACCGCAAAGCCCAACGCTATGTACCCGTGATACCCACGCTACTGACATAACGTTGTCAGTAGCGTGGGATTATTATGAGGTATTATCAATAGCTAATTAGGGTAACCAAAACATGTCAGATTCATTGAATAACATTGCGGGTATAAGTTCTTTTGTTGGAATGGAGTTTTGCACCTTTATGCTTAAAGAAGGTGCATCTGAAAAACAAATGCTTGAAGCCGCAAAAAATATGGAGAAGGAATTTCTATCACAAGAGCAGGGGTTTCTCGGTCACGCAGTTCTAAAGGGAAAAGATGGTACATATGTAGACTTGGCCTTTGCCACATCTCAACAGAAGGCGGAAGCAATATGTGAAAAATGGGTGGAGAATGAATTCTCTCTCGAATATCTTAACTTTATTGATTCTGAATCAGTAGATTTAAGTTTTTGGCAGCGGATACAATAAATGCCTAGAAGTTGCATTAACCTGATCCACTTATACGCCATTTTTCTGTGCCGCACGGCATTTAGCGTTAGGCTTCAAGAAAGGAACAGATGAGAAAAGCTGACAAATTATTCCAGCTAACCAACCTAATCCGCGTAAAACAGCCGATTACTGCGAGTCAAATCGCAACGGAACTTGAGGTGTCAGTTAGAACCGTTTACCGGTACATTGATGATTTATCAGTGAGTGGTATACCGATTTACGGTACCGCAGGTGTAGGCTATCGGCTCCATGAAGATTATGAACTTCCACCTCTCAATCTCACTGATAAAGAAGTCGATGTTTTGATGCTTGGCATTAAGATGGTTAGTACCTGGACTGGCGATGTCTTATCTGATTCGGCGCAATCACTCGCAAACAAAATTGAAGCTGTATTACCAAAACATGTTAGAGATGAATATTCATCTAAAGTCTATGCTCCTGATTTATTAATCCGCAGAAATGAAAGAGACATTTGGGAGATGTGTTACAAAGCGATTAAGGGAGAACACTGCCTATCTATTAGCTACCAAACACCAGATGGGAATAAGACAGAGAGAAAGATACGCCCATTAGGGTTGTTTTATTGGGGTGGAAAATGGACAGTCGGAAGCTGGTGCTTCCTTAGAAAGGACTTTCGTGATTTTAGGTTAGACCGGATTGAAACGATTAAAATTTGTAAAAATACATGCATAGAAAACCAAGGCATTAATTTGCAGTCTTACTTGGCAGCAATAGAAAAACCCTCATGTAACTGACAATACGGTGTCAGTAGCGGGCGCTTACACTCTTATCTTTTTTAACAGCTAAACAATCTTAGCTAAACAACAAGGATGATTAGCATGAAGGCAATCAAGCATAAGCGTGTATTAGCAACTATTTTTTTGTCATTAGGAGGTATAACGACGAGTTTACATGCTGGAGAAGCAGCTATTGAGTGGGCACCTTTTGTAAAGGCTGCCAATGTAACTGATGAGCAATTGGTTGCAGCAGCAAATACTGTAAACAGAAATTTCCTTGCTAATCAAAAAGGCTTTATAAGGCGAGAGCTTATAAAAAAAAATGAGCGTGAATATGCCGATGTGGTTTACTGGCAAACAAAACCCGATGCTGTTACAGCAGGAGAAAAAGTAAGCACCTGCATTGAGTGTAATGAGTATTTCAAGTTAATGGCAGTGGGGGTAAGAACAGGTGATGAATTTTCACATTACACTATCATCAAGAGCTGGAGCCGATAGTAAATACAGCTATGAGACTTAAAGACTTAAAAGGGTTTGGCCCCAAAAGTGAAGAAATTCTATCCAAGGTTAATATAACCTCGGTTGAAGATTTCATGGCTACGGACCCTTATGACTTATACAAAGAACTAAAAATAAAAGTCAAAGGTACTGGGGTAAATTCAATCTATGCAATTATAGGCGCTCAAGAAGGCTTACATTGGCAGGAAATTTCTAGAACTCGAAAATCTGAAATACTAATGATACTGGATGACATGGGATTGGCTCCAAAATAGAACCCTAATATGGCGCGCGACTTTACCGCCCAACGCGCCATTTTTATGAATTACACTCTGCTTTAGGCGTCAAATGATCTATTCCGCTGATTCTATAGAGAAGCCCTCAAATCGGTAGGTCGACAAAATATTGCTGAAGATACCTTGGACAATGGAGGCTCTTCAAACAACTGAGGGATTACTTAAAAAGAGGTTTTTACACAGCCTCGGTATACGCAACCGTACTATAGATAGGAGAGTAAAATGAAGAATCTATCGGGATCATGCTTGTGTGGAAAAGTGGTAATTCATATTCCAGACGATTTTGAATATATGGGGAATTGCCACTGTTCGGAATGTAGAAAATTCTCCGGTTCTGATTACGCCTCGGTAGGTGGCTTAGATTCATCGAAGTTTAAGATTATCAGTGGGGATAGTGATATTACTTACTTCCATAAAACCGAAGAAACTGATTTAGCATTTTGTTCCTTTTGTGGTTCTAGTTTATTTACGCGTAAAAATAAGAGTCACAAGCACAATATTCGTCTTGGGATTTTGAATGAGGCTCCATCGAAAACGCCCGCGTTTCATATCTTTACGGGTTCAAAAGCTGAGTGGAATCACATCTGTGATGACTTACCACAATTCAACGCAGGGCTTTCTACTGAGTAAGCAGTATATGCGTAGCGAGCTACTGCTGGGGCAAGATCGAGGTCAGCCCCCCTATAAGTACTTAACTGCCCACTCCATGCTATCCCTCGCCATCGCTTTCAAGACGGTAATGAGTTTCCGCATACAAGCCATTAACGCGACCTTTTTATGTTTCCCCTGAGTCACCAGTTTTTGATAAAACGTTGATGATGGGGTTGCATTGGATCGCACTCATGGTTGCCATACAGAAGATGGCGCACACGCTGGCCCCGCCTCCCTTGAAAATTGGGGCTGGGTCTTTCCATACTGGCTATTTTCGGCGGGTACTGGCGGATTAACCTGTGGGTATTTTTTTCAACCGGCTGGCGAAAACAGTATATCTAAAAGAAGAACTTATCTGGCGCCTTGGTCTCGCCGCGATGAAAGCAATCGTTTGGTATATGTTGAATACCCTCATCTCACGGTCGTTTTATATCACCATCACGGCGAAACGTGATGGCAATGATCTCAAGCGATGATTTGATATATAGAGAATATGCCGCGTACTTACTCCCCATCTGGCTATTCAAATTATCTCTGCTACAAGTTTGCCGCCAAACGACTACCCTGATTAATCGCTCTTTTGGCATCTAGTTCAACGGCCAAATCTGCGCCACCCATTAGAGTCACAGGAATATTCGCTGCTTCCAGTGGTGCCAGCAAAGTGCGTAGTGGCTCCTGACCAGCGCAAATAATTACGTTATCCACTTCGAGCAATCGTTCTTCGTCACCTACGGTAATGTGTAAACCTGCATCATCGATTTTTCGATAGGTGACGCCATTGAGCATGTTGACTCCTTTTTTAATCAGAGCAGCTCGATGTGTCCAGCCGGTAGTTTTCCCAAGACCCGCGCCGACTTTACTGGTTTTTCGTTGTAGCAGCGTGATCTCTCTTGGGGAGGGCTCAAAGGATTCCTCAACTCCTTCAATACCACTTCTGGATCTCAATGTCGGATCTATGCCCCACTCCTTGAAAAAGGCCAGTTTATTGAGTGCGGTATTGGTTTTACCGTGGGCAAGCAGCTCGGCAACATCAAAACCAATGCCACCTGCTCCAATGATGGCAACCCGTTTTCCAACCGGTTTTTTATCCCGAATCACATCTAGGTAGCTGAGTACTTTGGAGTGGTTTACCCCTTCTATATCAAGCGCTCTTGGTACAATGCCGGTGGCCAGCATCACCTGATCGTATCCTCCGTTTATTAGGCTATCCGCTTCCACTGCATTGCCCAAACGTATATTGACCCCGTATTTATCTAGCTCAGCCTGAAAGTAGTTAATGGTTTCCTGAAACTCCTCTTTGCCTGGAATCTGTTTGGCGATATTAAACTGGCCGCCGATTTTAGTTTGCGCATCAAACAATGTGACTTCATGACCACGTTTTGCGGCTACTCTGGCATAGGCCAAACCTGCAGGCCCGGCACCCACGACTGCGACTTTTTGGGGGCTGTGCGTGGGTAAATATGTTAGCTCGGTTTCGTGACAAGCTTGGGGATTGACTAGGCAGGAGGCCCTTTGTCCGGAAAAAGTATGGTCAAGACAGGCCTGGTTACAGCCAATGCAGATATTGATATTGGCGCGCTGCCCGTTGCGCGCTTTGTTTACAAATTCTGGGTCCGCCAGCATTGGCCGTGCCATTGAAACCAGATCGGCTTCCTCATCCGCCAACACCTGTTCCGCGACCTCTGGCGTATTAATACGATTACTCGCGCATACGGGTATTGAAATCTCTTTTCTTATTTCACCAGTCACAAAGGAAAATGCCGCGCGGGGCACCATTGTGGCGATGGTGGGAATACGTGCTTCGTGCCAACCAATACCGCTATTGATAATGGTTGCGCCGGCTGCTTCGATCGCTTTTGCCAGGGTTACTACTTCATCCCATGTGCTGCCGCCGGGAACCAGATCAAGCAATGACAGCCGATATACAATAATAAACTCGTCGCCCACGCGCTCGCGAATGCGTGAAACGATTTCGATAGGAAAGCGCATACGGTTTTCGTAGCTACCACCCCATGAATCATCCCGCTGATTGGCTCGCTCAGAAAGAAACTGATTGATGATGTAACCCTCAGAGCCCATCACTTCAACCCCGTCGTAGCCAGCCGATTGAGCTAGCGCAGCCGCATTCACAAAGGATTCGATCTCGCCTTCAACCTCTTCTGCGCTCAATGGATGAGGAGGGAAGGGATAGATAGGTGATTTAATGGCCGAAGGTGCGACCAGGTCCTGTGAGTAGGATTGCCGCCCTGCATTTAACAGTTGCAGTGCAATTAAGCCGCCCTCTTCATGCACTCGTCGGGTCACGATTTTATGTCGTTCAGCATCTGCCTCAGAAATCATGGCTGATGAATGGGGCCCTAATCCACCCCTTGCAGAGGGGCTAAAACCACCAGTAATCAATAAACCAACACCACCCCTGGCTCTTGCTGCAAAAAACTCCGCCATTTTACCCAGGCCATCACTATCCTCCTCAAGTCCGGTGTGCATGGAGCCCATAATGGTCCGGCTTCGTAGTTTGGTGTATCCGAGATCTAGCGGTTCGAGTAGTTTTGGGTAGGGGCTTGATTGGCTCATATTGGTCTCCACGCGGTTTATCGGATCGTTATTTTTATTGTTTAATCATTCGTATTGTGCACGACATTTGTTTAGAAAGCATCCGTACACAGTATCACCAATCATTCCTGAAAAACCACCTACTCGAATGCTTTTGGATTCGTTAACGTCGATCAAAAAAAGGAGCAAAGCACGATAATTTGAGCCAAAAAATTCGAGCTTAAACACCCAACGTTATTTTTATGGGATGCTGTTTGATAAAGGTTTTCTATTGCGTTACTTCGAATCAAATAAAGAGCAGATAGCGCTTCTACTATTAGACTGTGTTCTCATGAAATACCGATTGTAGGAGAATAAAAAAGTACCTGCTTCGATGGATGCTCTCGTTCTAACTTGATACGACAGTTTATCGAACGCCTGCTTCCATCCCTACGAAGAAAGCAGCCATCCGCCATCAACATCAACGGTTGTACCGGTCACAAAATCATTCTGGATTAGAAACAGAATAGCCATCGCAGCTTCATCGGCAGTACCTACTCGGGGAATTAGGTTCCCTTTAGTGGACTGCTCAAACATTACCTTTCGTTCTTCACCTTCTAACGGCATCATTGGGGTATCAATCTGACCGGGGGACATAACATTCAAGCGGCGTGGCGCGATCTCTGGCGCTACTGCACGAACAAACGCTTCAACCGCACCGCCAACCGATGATAGAGCCACCTGGCCGGAATTACATTTTCGAGCGGGAGCACCACTGACCACAACAATGGAACCGTTTTCACTCATATGCTCGGTGCCGTAGCGTACGACATTAGCATACCCCCATAACTTATCGAAGGATGCTTTGTAGCCATCCATATCCATTTCCAGGAATGGGCCAAATGCGCGGGATCCACCGGTTGCAGTGCTGACAAGAATATCAAAGGGGGCCTGTTCTGAAAAAAGTTTCGATAGCGCATCAGTATCTCGGACATCACATTTTTTAAGGCTTACAGCAGCGGGAAGGTCAACCGCTTTTTCGGGGTTGCGGCTGATTGCAATAACCTCTGCTCCTAAATCGGCAAGTTGTTTTACCGTAGCCAATCCGATACCGGAAGTGCCTCCAAAGACAATCGCTTTTTTTCCTGTAATTTCCATTTTTAACCTCTGAATTCTAGTAATGATGGTAACGCGTAACATGACAAAACTATTCCAAGCAACCTTGAAGAAGTCATACCGCCAACTTACTGGGCTGCACCGAGGCCAGGCGTAAAACTGCGAAAGAACCGAGTTATAACGATCATGAATACTCAATTATTTTCTAATTCAGCTTGTATGGCTCGGTATAGATTAGCCACTGACCACCGTTTATTCGCTATCCTACTCTTCGGTAATTTCGTAATGTCGTTCAACATTAACCGTTACTTTTCCCCAGGCAGAATTGGCGACGCGCTTTTGGTGAAATGCAAATGATGCCTGATCTACAAACTGTTCGTAGACGCTAAATCTGTTGATGTGATTCAGATCCTGAGTAACTTCAAATAATAAACAACCTTTCTCATTTTTAGTTCGTTTAATATGATTCGGAAGTTCCTGTTTTACCAACTCGATATCTGAATCGGGTACTATGATGTAGCCCTGTAGGGTAATTGTTGACAAGTCATTCCCCGATTATTCTGTCGATGTATAATAACCAATCCCAATATTGGTTGCTTAGGCAGCTGCAAGCCCAGTTAATTCCTGCCAGACATTTTTACAGTAGCGGCCATTAGGTATCCAAACTTGTGGGTTTTAAGCTAATAGGTTACCTACGATTCAATCGAGCACACTGGTCATTCAACCAGCCCCTTTGTTTCTGCTATTTTACGGTTATTGTAATTTTTTCAGATACTACCGGCGGGTTATGGGGAATATGCAGATGATTACCAAGAATAAGCTGTAAGGTATGGGTACCCTTTGATAGCTCAATCGTTTTTTCAGTTTGACCACCACCGAAATGTATCACTTCGCTCCCCATCGGCTTATCTAAAGCAGGCAGTTTTTTGTTATCAATCATCAAGTGATGATGCCCGGTTTTTTCTTTTTCGACACCTGCTGGCGAAACACCCATTCCGCGCAACCCGAAACGAACCGTTACCGTGGAATCAACCACTTCACCATCCGAAGGTGAAATAATATAAACCTGTGCGCCTGGCGGGGAATCGGACACCATCATATCTTTGGCATACGCTGATGAAGAAAACAACAAAACTAATACGGTTACTTTTGCCCATGTATGACTCATATTCTGTCCTTTTTTATTGATGTAGCGGTTTGTTTGCAACCAACAATATGATTACTGGCAACAAAATATACTAATTATTTTTACAAAGATTCAAATGAACGATTATTCAGGCAATCATTCTACTTCAATCGTCTGTCAGTTTACCGACTTAAATCGTCGAAAAAATCCCAGAAGATACTGCCCCAGAAAACTCAGGAAAGACATACCCAACATTAGTTCCACCCAGTCGTTTTGTAAGCATTTCAGCCAAAATGGTTCGCAAGTCGGTGGTAATTTTCAGATCTTCACCCAGCTCCAGATTGCTTTCGTCCAACCCTGGCCAATCACTGAAAACCTGCCCTCCGTTCACCCCACCACCTATTGCATAGGCTAAACCTGCGGTTCCATGATCTACACCGACCGAGGCATTTTCAGCTACACGACGGCCAAATTCGGTCATCACAAGCAAGGTGATTTCTGACATGTCAGACCCCATATCGGTATAAAAAGCAGCAATAGAGTTTGCAAGATCGGATAGTGATTGAGCAAGAAAGGCAGGCAGGTTTTCATGGTGATCCCAGCCATCTGAATCGATACAAATCACATCTACTGGCAGGGTTGATCGAAGCAATTGTGCCGCCTGTTTTAGTCTGCTACCCAGCACGCTATTTGGGTAGCTGGCTCCATTCGCTGGAGTAGTATTAGCCAAATTGGCTACCTTTAACTCTGCCATAGCTGCGAGAGCAGCCTGGGCAGAGTTAGCAAAAGGCACCGAATCATGAAACATATTCCCCAGAATGGTGGGGTAACCACTGTCGATAATATTCTGGTCAAAACCAAACTCAGCCAGGCTACTGATGGCGAGCGGCTTGGCGGCCCCCTGAAGAGACACCGGTACATTTCCGCTGATTGATACGGTCTGAAATGCGGAATCAGCTTGGCTCGGAGTGAGTGAGAGGTGACGGCCAAGCCAGCCGGTATTGGGGCCAGATTTATCAGCGACGCCACGCTCTACCAGACCCTGCGCAGAAAAATGGGAACGTGATCCATGGGGTATACCAACCGCATGAACCAGTGCCATATCTCCGGCATCATAAATAGGCTTTAGAGGTAAAAGAGACGGGTGCAAACCGTAGAAACCATCAAGGTCTATTGCACCACCGGAGTCACCTGGCGGTGGCACTGCAATCGTGCCTCTTTGCTGATAATAATTGCTGTCACCATGGGGCACTAAACTGTTGAGTCCATCTGCGGCACCACGCTGAAACACACATACTAATTTATCCATTTTTTATTACCAAAGCCGCTCTAACGTAATTGAAAATAAGCGGAACTCACCAGTACGGCCGCTACTGCAGGCGCAATCTGCTCCGGTATTCCTGACGACAGCGTGGTATCCCGGGGGATGCCGTGTTCACTTTCCAACCAGGCGAGGATATGGTTTCGATCCACGCTGGATACCGGACGCATTAGAATATTGTTGATCGTTGCATCGACCACCGAGGCCAAAGTGTTCGCTCCATTTAGCATGGGTAGATAATCAATATCAATAACGTCAATCTCTGGAATAAACTTCGCGTAGCTTATAAACGATAAACGCCAACGACTCAGCAAACCACCGGTACTTTCCCAATAACTTTGTTTGTCGGGGTAGCCATCCGGTGTTGGCCAGTTATAGGGCAACTGCCCCAGAATAGCTTGGGAGAAATAAAATAGTTGCCCGCCATCGGTAGGGTAAGTGGTATCCGGAGCCAGCGCACGGATGAGTCCCGCAACGTATTCGCTGGGCCGAGTAAATTTTAAATCAGCACTGTTGGTAAATGCATCACTGGCAAACAACGCACGCAGTGTGTCTTTAATATCTCCGCTTGATTGCGTAAATGCATGGGCCACTTCATCAATGGTATTTTGAGCAGGCGCGTCCGCTATAAAGCGCTTACATAGTTTGGTGGCAATAAACTGGGCAGTAGAGGCATGAGCTGCCAAAAGATCCAGTACCTGATTAGCATCGGATTGCCCACCACCGGCTGGAATCTCCTCCTCTAATACCGTTTTAACCCCGCTATCGTGAATAGCATCAATATATTTAAAGGTGCCGTAATCACCGTCAGGATCGCCGGTAAAATGGATAGACCAACCGGTAAAACAGCGTGCGACCTCCTTAATATCCTGCTCGGTGTAGCGACCATCCACACCGAGTGTATGTAGCTCCATCAATTCACGGGCATAGTTTTCGTTGGGTGCGGAAGCCTGATTAGAGAAGTTATCAAGATAGAACAGCATGGAGGGGCTTCTTGCCGACGCATGTAACAGATCACGAAAATTCCCGAGGGCATGAGCTCTGATTACCTCCGCATCATCGGCAGGTTTTAATGTTGGGCCCAGTCCATTGAGCAACTGGATATTAAAATGATCTGTCCAGAATTCCACCATCACTTCATACAGTTGGCGCCGACTGAATATCTGTCGGTATTGAACAGCGGCCACTGCCTGCTGAACAACGCTTGCTATATTGCCGGGAAAACCAGCGTATAACTGTTCGGGGGTTTGGTAAAGTAACGGAAATTGGCTTTGAATATCTGCCTCAAGAGTACCGTCGTTAATGGACAGATGATCCAATTGTTGTTCGAGGTAGGCTGAGGCACCGATATTGTCTATCGCCAGCATCTCATCTCGATGCACACCAAAACTAGTGCGTTTTAATGTTGTGTATTCTTGAGATGAAGCGGGAATCCCGTCGCCAGGGATACCTGGAGTACCGCTATTGCCATCACCACTACTACTGCAACCAGGCAGCGTTGAAGCGATTGTGCCAAAAGCTATCCCAGCACCCATCAGCCGGAGAAACTCCCGCCGACTCTGGGTAAGCCCTATCATTTTTTGCGTATCAAATGATGTTTTCATAAAAGGTAGTGTGGCATGCACAAAATGGAATTATAGCCTAGGCGTTATAGGCCCGTGTTACCCACAAACAGTAGACACCCTATATAGTTAGATAACCTATATGGAG